>NZ_JAAAFV010000032.1:0-948 GCF_019352915.1 Pseudomonas sp. Xaverov 259
CGCGAACTGTGAGCATCGAGCCGACCAGTCCTTTTCTTAAATGTTCATATTTCAATTCAGCCGTTCCGCCTTTTGGAGCAGGTCCCGTTACGTCCCAAAAACCATTGTATTGGTTCATCTGTCCTATTTTTTCCTCCAAAGTCATCAAAGGTAGCAGCAAATCAATTCTTTGCTCGATAGTTTTATTTTTATCCAGATACGGCTTTTTTTGTGCATTCATATTTCCAACAGTAAACAGGGACAAAACCCCAATAATTATTATTTTTTTATTTTTCATGGTTAGTTCGTTTTTAAGGTTCTGAGCAGCTGAGATACTAAGTTTTAGTTTTGGGCGTGTCCCGCCAAAAAAGGCGGGTCGGGCTATTCACTGCAAGTCCTCGCACTTCCTGCGTCAGGCTGTGGGCTTTCCGCTTCTATCCCTCACGCAAACGGATTAACAAGAACTTTTTCAGCTTTCCAAGTTTTACCACAATCTTGTCATTCCGAGGAACGAGAAATCTCAATGAGGAACTCCGCAGCCAAAATCGACAATCTTTGTAGAGCTGCTTGCGGAGATTCCTCGTTCCTCGGAATGACAAGATTGCGTCTCACTTTGCGGGGGACTTCGACTTCACTCAGCCTGACAAAATCAGCCTGACAAAAACAAGAAAAAATCTGCGCCAATCTGTTTAAACCAGTAAAATCTGTGGGCAGACTTTTACTCTGTAATAAAACAAGAAGCAGGTAAATTTGCTTTATTAAACAGATCTGACTGTATGGTATTTCCCCAGGCAAATCTCACTTTTGCAGGGTTCAGCACTTTTTTACTTGCCAAAATCACTTGATTATTTTTTATAGAAGCTTCTGCAGGATAATAAACAGCATCGGATCCAGCTATTTCAAATTGATTTGACGTTTTGTTTTTAAAGTACAATCCATCAGCATAATCAAAAGAAACTGTCACTTTGT
>NZ_JAAAFV010000033.1:0-46723 GCF_019352915.1 Pseudomonas sp. Xaverov 259
TTTGGTTACTTTTGACTGGGCCGGCATTCCGGTCCTTGCAAAAGTGACCCGCCGTCAGGGCGGAACCCTAAGTAGCCATCACGAAACAACGGATATGTACACCACCAACAACCCGCCATCACAGGCAAGCCAGCTCCCACAGTCGATCGCCGGTGTTTCATAGCCACCACCGTTTCAACCTTTTTTTCACGTTGCAGTGGTTAAGCTGCGGTTCAAGGTCGTTCACTACCGTTCCACCCACATGAGCCCGCGATGTCGCCACAACCTCCATCCTCTATCGAGATCGAATTCGCCGAACGCTGTGACCGCGAGCATGCCCAGGTCTGCGGCAGCACGCGTCCGCCCGCACTGCTCAAGCGTCTGTCGGCCTGGCGCGATGAACGGTTGGTGCGCCAGGCGTTGAAAGTGGCCGGCGAGCCTGGGTTGATCCTCGACCTGGCGTGTGGCTCTGGCCGGTTCTGGCCCGTATTGGCCGAACACGTCAACCGGGTGATCCTGGCCTCGGACAATTCCCAGGACATGCTCGACCATGCGCGCACCCACCACCCGGCGGTGCTGCTCAAGCGGGTCAAAACATTCCAGGGTTCGGCGTTTTCCATCGGCCTGTCGGCCAACGCGGTGGACTGCATTTTCTGCCTGGAGTTGTTTCGTCATGTGCCCGGCAGCGACGTGCGCATGGCGTTGTTGCGCGAATTCCATCGCGTCAGCCGCGACACAGTGATCGTCTCGGTGAACTCACGCACACCGGTGGAGGACGAATTCCGCCAGGCTGGTTTCAAAGTCCTCCATCAACAGGAGTTCCTGCCGGGCTCCAAGCTGTGGCGTGTCTACGTTTTGCGTAAGAGAGGCTAACTCCTGCCTGCCGGACTATTCTCCATCTCTTGTAAGAGTTTTCATGATGGTGTGTGCACTGCGGATGCTCGCAAGTCCCTTTCGCGATATATACTGCGCGCCATTCTTCAAGGGAGAGCCGTGTGGCCATCGATATTCACTGGATCTGCGACAACGATAGCCTCGGCCAGCATTGCGCCGAATGGCAGCAGTTGCCATTCGTCGCCCTCGACACCGAATTCATGCGGGTCGACACCTTTTATCCCATTGCCGGGCTGATCCAGATCGGTGATGGCGTTCGCGCTTACCTGATCGACCCCCTGACCATCGACAACTGGCAACCCTTGGCCGCCTTGCTGGAAAACCCGGCGGTGATCAAGGTGGTGCACGCCTGCAGCGAAGACCTGGAAGTGCTGTTGCGCCTGACGGGCAGCCTGCCGGTGCCGTTGTTCGACACTCAATTGGCTGCGGCTTACCTGAACCTCGGTTTCTCCATGGGCTACTCGCGCCTGGTGCAAGCGGTGCTCGACATTGAGCTGCCCAAGGGGGAGACCCGCTCGGACTGGCTGCAGCGGCCATTGTCCGAGACGCAAGTGAGCTACGCCGCCGAAGATGCGGTGCACCTGGCCGAAGTCTATGTGCGCTTGCGCCCGCAGCTGTCGGATGACAAATACGCCTGGGTATTGGATGACGGCGCCGAACTGGTGGCCAACCTGCGCCGCGAAGTCGACCCGTATGAGGTGTACCGCGACGCCAAGCTGGCGTGGAAACTCTCGCGTGCCCAGCTCGCCGTATTGCGCGAACTCTGCGCCTGGCGCGAGCAGCAGGCCCGCGCCCGAGACCTGCCGCGCAACCGCATCATTCGCGAACACTCATTGTGGCCCCTGGCCAAATCCCAGCCGGATAACCTCGCCGCGTTGGGCAAGATCGAAGACATGCACCCGCGCACTGTGCGTCAGGATGGCCAGTTCCTGCTGGACCTGATCAAACGTGCCGGCAGTGTGTCGATGGACCAGTGGCCGCCCGCCGTGGCTGAGCCGCTGCCGGTGGACGCTGCTGCGCTGATCAAGCAACTGCGCGCCCTGGGCCAGGCCGAAGCCGAACGCCTGGAGATGGCGCCGGAACTGATGCTGCGCAAGAAAACCCTCGAAGCCCTGGTTAAAAGTGGTTACCCCGATGGGCCTTATACATTGCCAGACTCGCTGCGTGGCTGGCGCCGCGAGTTGATGGGCCAGGCGCTGCTCGACAGCCTGGCCACTGCCGGAGAACAGCCTTGAAACGTATTTGCTCTATCTATCGCAGTTTGAAAAAAGACGGGATGTACCTCTACGTGCTCAAAAGCGATGCGCTGGAGCGCGTGCCTGAGCCGTTGATGGCCGCCTTCGGCAAGGCCCATCTCGCATTCGAGATGATACTGACGCCCGAGCGCAAGTTGTCGCGCGAGGACATTACCGTGGTCCTGGAAAACCTCGACAAGCAGGGCTACCACCTGCAAATGCCGCCGGCCGAGGACGAGTACATCGAGCACTTGCCCGAAGAGCTGCTGCGCCGCAACGACCCGATGTAACCGGTCAGTGCCCCGTTCGGGGCACGTTCTTTTATGGACTCGTATTCGATGGGCGGTGGCCGTAAGGAAGCGGGCGGCCGTCTGCAGTGTTTTTGAAAGGTTTGAACCATGCGTGTTCTGATTGCTGAACAGGATCACCCGCTCTACGCCCAATTGCTGAGCGAAGCGGCCCCGGACGTTGAGGTATTGACCAGCGGCGACTCGGCCGAACTGTCGCGCCTGGCCGCCGATTGCCCGGTATGGCTGGGCCAGCCGGACCTGCTCGCCACGTTGCTGCGCCAGGGGCATAAGCCGCAATGGCTGCAATCAACTTGGGCGGGTATTACGCCGCTGCTGGCCGATGGCTTGCCGCGCGACTATCGCCTGACCCGTGCGGTTGGCATTTTTGGCCAGGTCATGGCCGAATTCGTGCTCACCTATATGCTCGGGCACGAGCGCGAAGTGCTGGCGCGGCTGGTCAGCCAGGTCGAGCGCAAGTGGGACAACCGCATGGGCCAGAGCCTGGCCGGGCGCAAGGTGCTGGTGGTTGGCACCGGCGATATCGGCCAGAGCGTTGCCGACTTCCTGGTGCCGTTTGGCGTCAAGCTCTACGGGATTGCCAGCAGTGCGCGGGAACAGGCACCGTTTATCGAAGTGGCCGGGTTGGAACAACTGAGCCGGCTGGTGGGCGAGGTGGATTATGTGATCAACCTGCTGCCCAACACCCCCGAAACCCATGATTTGTACGATGCGGCGCTGTTCAAGCAATTCAAGCCGACCGGGTTGTTTATCAACGTCGGACGCGGCGTGGCGGTGGTCGATGCCGATTTGGTCGAAGCATTAAAAGAAGGCCACCTGGCCGGCGCGGTGATCGACGTATGCCGTCAGGAGCCACTGCCGCAGCGCCATCCGTTCTGGACCGCCTGGGGCTTGCTGCTGACCGGGCACAGCTCCGCGCCGACGTCGCCGGGGATGATGGTGGAGTTGTTTGTGCAGAATCTGCGGGCTTATCAGGCCAAGGAAGCGCTGCGCGGGGAAGTCAGCTTCGAACGCGGTTACTGACACAGCACATGGCAAATGTTGTAGCTGGCTTATGTGGGAGCTGGCTTGCCTGCGATGCAGGCACCTCGGTGATTCAGGTAGACCAAGGTGATGCCATCGCAGGCAAGCCAGCTCCCACACAAGCCCTGCTCACACATTTGGGTTCTGTGTAGGGCTTACAGGCTGAAGTCACCTTCCGACACCAGCTCGCTGAGCGGCTTGCGCGGGCTCGGCGCTTCACGACCTTGCAAGTACTCAGGCAAGCTCGACTTGTCGCCCAGCTTGCCCACCGCTACGGCTGCATGCAGCGCGTAACCCTCTGGAATCTTCAGCTCCTTGCGGGTCAGCTCCTGATCGAACCCGGCCATGCCGTGGGTGTGCCAGCCGCTGAGGCTGGCTTGCAGCGCCAGGTGGCCCCAAGCCGAACCGGTGTCGAAGGTGTGCCACAAGGCCGGGGTTTCTTCGCTGGCGCCAGGCGCGGTGAAGTCGGTTTTAGAGGCGATGATTACCAGGGCCGACGCGTGTTGCGCCCAGTTACGGTTAAATTCATTCAGCAAACCGAGGAAACGCTCCCAGTTTGGCGTGTCGCGGCGCGCGTAGAGAAAGCGCCATGGCTGCGAGTTGTAGGCCGACGGCGCCCAGCGTGCGGCTTCGAAGAAACTCAGCAGCGTGTCTTGCGGGATGCTCTCGCCGGTAAAGGCACGCGGCGACCAGCGCTCGGTGAATTGGGTGTGGATCGGGTAATCGGCAACGCGTGTCATGGGCAGTTCCTGATCGTCAATTCGGCCCTCAAAGCTACTGCGCGCCCATTAGACTGACAAGTGTTGTTACACCGCCAGTCGTAAGCGCTTGGTTCCGGGAGCCTTGGGCACTAGACTGGCGGCCTTTTCACCTACCGATACTGATGTAGAGCCATGGCCGCCAAAGTCGAACCTTTCTGGATACGCAAAACCCTTGAACACCTCGACCAGGAGGAGTGGGAGTCGTTATGCGACGGCTGTGGCCTGTGCTGCCTGCAAAAGCTTGAGGATGAAGAGGACAACAGCGTCTATTACACGCGCATCGCCTGCAAACTGCTGGACCTCAAAACCTGCCAGTGCAGCGACTACGCCAACCGCCGCGCCTCGGTGCCCGATTGCATCCAGCTCACGCCGGGCCAGGCCGACCAGTTCAAATGGCTGCCGCCGACCTGCGGCTACCGCCTGGTCAGCGAACGCAAGGACCTGCCGCTGTGGCACCACTTGGTGTGTGGCGACCGCGATGCCGTGCACCATGAACGCATTTCCCAGTCCGGCCGCATGCTCGCCGAAGGCAGCGTGCCCGAAGATGACTGGGAGGATTACCTGATCTTCCGCGCGGGCTGAAAAAAGGAGTGTGTATGAGGGTGGCAACCCGGCTGGTGGCATCGTTGGTGCTGCTGGCGCTGAGCCTGCCGGCGTGGTGCGCGAAGAAAGTCGACCTCGATTATCACGTCAAGCTGCTGCCCCAGAGTGATCAGGCCGAGGTACGCGTGAGCCTGTCACAGGGCTCGGCTGTGCGCAGTCTGAACTTCGATTTGGGCCGTGACGGCGATTACAGCGACTTCAAGGCCGACGGCCAATGGCAGGTCACCGGCAGCCGTGGCCTGTGGCAACCCAGCGCCGACAAAGCCAGCCTGACTTACCGCGTGCGCCTCACCCATGCGCGTAAGGCGGGCGTTTATGAGGCGCGGATGACGCCGAGCTGGGCGCTGTTTCGCGGCGAAGACCTAGTGCCGGCTGCGCGGCTGGACCAACAGGACGGTATCGAGCTGGTGTCGCGCCTGATGTTCGAATTGCCGGCCGGCTGGAAAAGCGTCGAAACCGCCTGGCCGCGTGTCGGCAAACACAAATTCCGTATCGACAACGTGTCCCGCCTGTTCGACCGGCCTACCGGCTGGATGCTCGCGGGTAACCTCGGCAGTCGTCGGGTGCGGCTGGGTGAAACCGAAGTCACCGTGGCCTCGCCCAAGGGCCAGGCCATGCGCCGCATGGACGTGCTGACGCTGCTGACGTTCGTGTGGCCGCAAGTAGAAGCCGCGTTGCCGCGCCATCCGGCCAAGCTGTTGATCGTCGGCGCCAGCGACCCGCTGCGCCGTGGCGCTTTCGCATCGCGCGACTCGATCTACCTCAACAGCCGCACGCCGCTGATCAGCGAAAGCGGCAGCAGCGCGTTGCTGCGCGAAGTGGTGCAAGCCATTGGCCGTTTCAACGACCACGATACCAGTGACTGGATCAGCGAAGGGTTGGGCGAGTATTACGCCATTGAACTGCTACGGCGTGCCGGCGGCATTACCGATGAGCGTTATGCGGCAATCCAGACGCGCTTGGCCAAGGAAGGCAAGGGCGTGACCAGCCTGCGCGGCGATCAGGTCAACGCTGCGACCGTGGCGCGGGCGGTGCTGGTGTTGCAGGAGCTGGACCGCGAGATCCGCGTCAAGACCCACAACAAGCGCTCGCTGGATGATCTGGCACAGGCAGTGATGCGGGCGAACAGCGTTACTACGGCGGAGTTTGTGCAGTTGGCCGAGAGTGTGATTGGCGAGTCGTCGGTGGTGCTGGACAACAAATTATTGCGTTGACGCAAAACAACTGTGGGAGCTGGCTTGCCTGCGATTGCATCACCTCGGTCTACCTGAATCACCGAGGTGCCGGCATCGCAGGCAAGCCAGCTCCCACACAAGCCAGCTCCCACAGTTGATTGGGGTTGGCCGGGCTATTTAGTGGCTTTCTCTGCCGCCACTTCAGCCTTGGTCTTCAAGTTCTTCAACTCTTCGCCCGCGCGTTCGATCTTGGTACGCACGCTGTTCATTTCCTGGCGGCCTTGCTCCAGCTTGTCCTTGAGCGAGCTGTGCCCGGTCACGCCGCGCACCAGCGCCACGCCACCAAGCGCCACCTGGATCAGCCCGAAGATGCCGCCACGGCGCAGGCCTTTGCCGACCATCATCACACCGCCGGCCACCGAAAGAATGCGTTCCGACCCGTGCACGTTTTGCGCGCTTTTGGCGGCTGGTTGCAGGTGTTCGATGATAGGTCGCAGGGTTTTGCTGTCGCTCATGGTGTGTCTCCAACAAAGGCTAGTGTAAGTAGCTGACTGTTTGCAGGCGCCGGATGTTCCCGAAATATCAGTACTTAGGGCCTGAGCGGGTGTTGTTGCCCTTGGCCAAACGGTCGTAGAGCACCACATTGACGGTGGCGGCCAGGTTCATGCAGCCGGTGGTCGGGATGTACACCACGTCTTCACACCAATCGCGGATCTCTTTGTCCAGCGAGCCGTCTTCGGGGCCGAAGATGTACAGCGCGCGGTCGGGGTGCGTGTACTCGGGCAGTGGCCGGGCGCCTTCCACCAGTTCCACGGCGACCGGGATACAGCCCAGCGGCAGGATCTTTTTCAGGTCATCGATGCCGATCAGCGGAATGTCGTGGTGGACCTTCTTGGTGTCGGTGATGAAGTCCCGGGCGCGCTCGTAACGCACGCCGGTGTAAAACACCGAGGCCACGCCGTAGCAGCCGGCGGCGCGCATCACCGAGCCGACGTTTTCGGGGGATTTGGGGTTATACAGACCGATGCAGCTGTAGCGTTTATTGCCCACGGGGAAGGGTGCCTTGGAGGAAAATCGCGATTATACGGCCTTGGCGGCATGTGTTGCTTGGGCGATCGCTATCGCGGGCAAGCCCGGCTCCCACACTTGGAATGCATTCCCCTGTGGGAGCTGGCTTGCCTGCGATGAGGCCGGCACAGACAAAGAAGGGCTTCAGTCGTCCTTCTTCATCAACCCCGCCAACGCCGCAAACGGGTTGTGCGTCGCCTTGGCAATCGTCGGGCTGCTGGTGGAGCCTTCGCCGAAATACTGTTGGTCGGTGTAGCGCGAGTGTTCATTGTCGTGGCAGTACAGGCACAGCAACTCCCAGTTGGAACCGTCCTGGGGGTTGTCATCATGATTGTGGTTGCGATGGTGTACGGTCAGTTCGCTCAAGCGTTTGCCGGCAAACTCACGGGCACAGCGGCCGCACACGTGCGGGTACATCTTCAAGGCTTTGTCGCGGTAGCCCATTTCCCGGTCGCGCTGGGCATCGGCGAGGATGCGGTCCAGCTTGGCGGTGTGGGAGGGCGGGTTGGTCGAGCTCATCATGGCTCCTGGCTATTTGGGGGTTCACGGATAGGGTTGATTCTAGCCGCTCGCGCAACAAATGACTGCTGGCTTTTTCAGCGGCGGTACAGCTGCGCTTGAGCGAAGGTTTGTAGTATCGGCACATTCACTTCACAAGGATCTGAAACCTATGCGTGTGTACACATGGACCGCAGCCCTGCTGCTCAGCGTGCTGGCCGCTCAAGCCCAGGCGTTCTCCACACCCAGGCCCGGCCAGGTAATCGAGGTGGCCCTCGAGCAACTGCACCCGACCCAGGCCGTGGTGGGCTTTGACCAGATCTACTACAGCCTGGGGCTGTTCGCTGACAAACCGGCCAAGGTGTTCGATGAATACTGCGAAACCAACGGCCAGGGCGCCGCCGACAACGTGCCGAAGAAAGCCGACCTGCACCAACCCACCAGCTTTACCTGCAAGGACCCGGTGGGCACCCATCCTGATGACATGAAGACCGTGGTGGTCGGCCCCGGCGGCCAGCTGTACCTGACCGACGGTCATCACAGTTTCACCACCTTGTGGGAAGTGCCCGGCGGCGGCCCGCAGTTGAAAATGTGGGTCAAGGTGACCGATGACTTCAGCAACAGTGCCGACATGAACACCTTCTGGCAGCGCATGGAGGCGGCCCGCAAGGTCTGGCTCAAGGACAATCAAGGCCAGACCCTGCCGCCGCAGCAACTGCCTGCGCACCTGGGCTTCAAGAACCTGCAGGACGACACGTTTCGCAGCCTGGTGTATTTCACCCGCAAGGCCGCCTACGGCAAGCCGGACGATGGCACAATTGCCCCGGAATTCCTGGAGTTCTACTGGGGCAACTGGCTGCGCACACAGGTTGATTTGAAGGCGTACAACCTGAACAAAAAGGGCGGCTACAAGGACGCGATTGAAGCAGTCGCCAAGCGCATGGTCAGCCTGGCGCCGGGTTCACAGGTGGGCAGCAGCGGTTTTACTGCCAAGCAGCTCGGCGGTATGACCCAGCTGGACCAGGGTGAGCTGGACAAGACCTTCGAGAAAAAAGTGCCGTATGTGATCGATTACCGCAAATCCCGAAACTGACACAGGACCAAAATGTGGGAGCTGGCTTGCCTGCGATGCTGGCACCTCGGTGATTCAGGTAGACCGATGTGATGCAATCGCAGGCAAGCCAGCTCCCACACAAGCCCGCTCCCACATTTGGATCTATAGCGTTTGTGGGTTTGCCTCAGCCCTTGAGCTTCTCGGCAATCCAGATGGTATGCCGGGTGCCCTTGTTGCCATGGGCGAACACCTGCACTTCCTCGGCCTTGAACCCGGCTTTGCGCAGTTTGTCGCTGAACAGCTTGTCGGCGCTGGCTGACCACACAGCCAGCACGCCTTTAGGCCGCAGCGCCTTGGCACACGCGGCCAGGCCACCGGCCGAATACAGCCAACTGTTGGCTTTTTGCGTCAGGCCTTCGGGGCCGTTGTCCACATCCAGCATGATCGCGTCAAAGCCCTGGGGCTCGGCCTGCAGCACTTTGGCTACGTCTTCCATGCGGATCACCGTGCGAGGGTCCAGCAGCGGGCGGCCGGACTTTTCCCCCAGTGGGCCGCGGTTCCATTCCACGACACCGGGCACCAATTCCGCCACCACCACTTCGGCGCTCTTGCCCAAATGCTTGAGGGCCGCAGCCAAGGTAAAGCCCATGCCCAGGCCGCCGATCAATACCCGCGAACCCGGCCTGCCGGCGACTTTGCGGCAAGGAATTTCCGCCAGCGCGTCTTCGGAGCCATGCATGCGCGTGTTCATCAACTGGCCGCCGTCACCGCCCTGGATCTTGATGACAAAATCCTCGCCGTATTCGAACAGGCACAAGGCACCGCCGTTGTCGGGGATCGGAGTGGTGTCGAGCAGAACGAAACGTTTCATGGAAATCTCATTGGGAAGGGCATTCTTGCGCGGTTGGGAGTAGCCTTACGACATTCCGGTCAGGCCATGGAGCCATCGATGAAGTGCAGCATTCTAACGGTCATTGCGTTAAGCGCGCTCACATTGGGTGCGGCGCAGGCGCAAGAGGCGCAAACCGTGCCCGTGGCGCCTACGCCAACCCCCGGCGCGCCGGGCACGCCGACGCCCACTTTGTACCCGCAAGTCACCCCGCCTGTGGCGCCCAAAGCCAGCGCGAATGGTTCGCCCGCGCTGGTGCCGATTGTGTTGCCAACGCCGCCCAAGGATCAGACGGTGCCCGGCCTGCTGCAAAATGACAGCAAGCCGAAGACGCCCGGTGGTTAAAATTGCTGGGACAGTAATTGCCCGTCGGCCATGCGCAGGCGCTTGGACAAGGCAATCGCAATCGCGCGAATGATCTTGGCCGCCACTCTGGGCGCTTCGTTGAGCATTTTTTCCAGCGCATCCTTGCCCAGGTTCAACAGCACGCAGTCACTGGCGGCCACGCAACTGGCAGAGCGCCGCTCGCCGTCCAGCACGGCCATTTCGCCAAAGGCCCGGCCGCTGCGCAGGGTGGCGATGGTCAGGCGCTGGCCGCTGTGATTGGTTTTTTGCACGGCCACCTGGCCGCTGTGCAGGATGCACATGAAGGTGCCGGCATCGCCCTCGAGGAAAATCACCTCGTCGCGGGCGATGCTGCTGATATTGAAGTAGCCGGCGGCCACGTGAAAATCTTCCGGTAACAGCGGGTCGAACAGGCCGCAATCCATGAGCATGTCGCGGATTTCGTTGTTCATCAGAGTCGGTAGTGGCATAGCTGCAATCTTGGTCCATCAATCAAGTCGGGCGGTCTTGTGTTCAGACAGGACCGCCCCACTAAGTTCCTTAAACGAGGCCCAGGGCCTTGAAGACAAACCCATATTCGAGCGCTACGTCACGTAATCCCTGATAACGCCCGCTCATCCCGCCATGGCCGGCGCCAAGTTCGGTCTTGAGCAGCAACAGGTTGTGGTCGGTTTTGGTGTCGCGCAATTTGGCCACCCACTTGGCCGCTTCCCAATACTGCACGCGGCTGTCGTTATAACCGGCGATCACCAGCATGTGCGGATAAGCCTGGGCCTGGACGTTTTCGTACGGCGCGTAGGCCTTGATGCGTTCATACACCTCGGGTTCTTGCGGGTTGCCCCACTCGTCGTACTCGGTGATGGTCAGCGGCAGTTCCGGGTCGAGCATGGTGTTGAGTACGTCGACGAACGGCACTTCGGCAATCGCCGCCTGGAACAGCTCCGGGCGTTGATTGAGCACCGCGCCGATCAACAGGCCGCCGGCACTGCCGCCGCTGATAGCCAGTTGCTTGGAGGTGGTCAGCCCTTCGGCGATCAAGTGCTCGGCGCAGGCGATAAAATCGCTGAACGTGTTCTGTTTATGCGCCTGCTTGCCATTGCGATACCAGGCTTCACCCAGTTCGCCGCCGCCACGCACATGCGCGATGGCAAAGGCCACGCCGCGCTCCAGCAGGCTCAGGCGCGCATGGGAAAACCACGGGTCGAGGCTTGAACCGTAGGCGCCGTAGCCATAGAGGTACAGCGGCGTGGGTTTGCCCAACTGATCACGCTTGACCACCAGGCTGATCGGCACCTGAGTGCCATCTGCGGAAGTCACCCACAGCCGTTGGCTGACATAATCGTCGGCGTTGAACACGCCGAGAACCGGGGTTTCCTTGAGCACCACCTGCGCGCCGCTGGCCAGTTCAAGCTGACGCACCTGGGCCGGACGGTTCAGGGCTTCATAACGCAAGCGAATCTTGTCGCTGGCAAATTCCAGGCTGTTTTGTACGTACAGGCTGTAGGCGGCGTCAGGCAATTCCACGCGGTAGGCGGTCGAACCCTGCGGGTGCACTTCGATCACCGGCAAGCCGCCGATGCGCAGACTCAGGGTCATGGCGCCGGCATTGAGGGTCACGCCATCGAGCATCACCTCGTCGCTGTGGGGAATCAGGTTGTGCCATTGGTCCTCAGTCGGCGCAGTGCCAGTGTCGGCGGCGACGAACAGCGCATAGTTGATGCCGTCACGGTTGCTGCGGATAAACCAGGTCCATTGGTCATCCAGCATGCCGTGGTCAACATCGTATTCATGGTCTTCAACCCGTGGCGCCAGGCAGGTGAATGCCTGCTGCGGCTGCTCGGCGTCCAATACCCAGATTTCGCTGGTGGTCTTGCTGCCCAAAGCCAACAGCAATTGGCGCTCGGAGCTGGAACGGTAGCAGTGCAGGAAGAACCGCCCGTCGGGCTCGTGGAACACTTCCTGCGCTGCCGTGCCATCCAGGCGGTAGCGGTAAAGCTTGTGCGGGCGATGGGTGTCGTCCAGTTCACCGAAGAACAGCGTCAGGCTGTCGTTGGCCCAGGTCATGCTGCCGTCGCAGTCTTCGAACTCCAGTTCGCTGACCTTACCGGTGGCCAATTCCTTCACGTACAGGGTGTAAATCTCTTCACCGCTGGTGTCGAGGCTGTAGGCCAGGCGCAGGTGGTCGGGGCTGATGCTGAATGCGCCGAGGGAGAAGAAGCCGCCGTTGGCCAGCACGTTCGGGTCCAGCAGCAGTTCTTCGCTGCTTTCGTCCACCGTGTTGCTGTCATCCGCCGGGCGACGGCAGCGGTAGTGGCGGGCGTATTCATCACCGGCGGTGGTGCGCGTGTAATACAGGTACGGGCCCCATGGCGAAGGCAACGACAGGTCGGTTTCCAGGATGCGGCCCTTGATCTCTTCGAACAGGCTTTCACGCAGGGCTTTCTGGTCGGCGAGCTGGGCTTCCTGCCAGGCGTTTTCGGCTTTGAGGTAATCGAGCACTTCAGGTGTGTCACGTTCTTGCAGCCAGGCGTACGGGTCGGGGCCTTGGGCCTTGCGGGCGATCGGGGCGGTCGATAGGGGCATGGATCACTCTCTGTCTGGCGGATGGTGGCAGGCATTGCAGCCGAGACACGCAAAAGCCGTTATCATAGCCGCCTCTTTGCCAGCCTTGCCATGGACACCATGACCGAGAACGACTATCTGACCGCTTGGGGCCTTTACGCCTTCGCCGCTTTGGGCTGCCTGTTGGTGTGGTGGCGCATGACCCGCTGGATCTGGCGCTGGCTGCGCGAACCGCTGCAATTGCTGATGGCGGTGTTGCTGTTCAGCCCGACCATCGTCGACCCGGTCAAGACCCAGTTTGCGCCAGCCGTGGCCATTACCGCCCTGGACCTGGTGCTGCATGTGGGCAATAACGCCTGGCGGGCCATCTCCGACCTGTTCATGTACACGATGATCGCGTTTGGCGTGTATATCGTGTTCGTGCTGATCCGCTGGCCCATTGAACGTGCCGCCAACGCCCGTCGTGAGCGCAAGGCCGCCGCCGACGCCGCACTGGCCGCCGAGCCGGTAGACGAGGACGACGAGCCGTTCCGTCGCCCGGCGCCTGCCGGCAACCTGCGGGTTGAGCCGCGCCTTTAACGTTGTAAGCCCTGCAGCGAGAGCCCTGGCATGTGTGAATTATTGGGCATGAGTGCCAACGTCCCCACCGATATCGTGTTCAGCTTTACCGGGCTGATGCAGCGGGGCGGGCGCACCGGCCCCCACCGCGACGGTTGGGGTATTGCGTTTTACGAAGGCCGTGGCCTGCGGCTGTTCCAGGACCCGGCCGCGAGCAGCGAGTCGGAAGTCGCGCTGCTGGTGCAGCGTTACCCAATCAAAAGTGAAGTGGTGATCGGCCATATCCGCCAGGCCAATGTGGGCAAGGTGAGCCTGGCCAACACGCACCCGTTTGTGCGCGAACTGTGGGGCCGCAACTGGTGCTTTGCGCATAACGGCCAATTGGCCGATTTTAACCCGCGCGCCACTTTCTACCGGCCGGTGGGCGATACCGACAGCGAAGCGGCGTTCTGTGACCTGCTCAATCGCGTGCGCGAAGCCTTCCCCGAGCCTGTCGACATCGAGCAAGTGCTGCCGGACCTGATCGCCGCCTGCGCCGAATACCGCAGCAAAGGCGTGTTCAACTGCCTGCTCAGCGACGGTGACTGGCTGTTTTGCTACTGCTCGACCAAACTGGCACAGATCACCCGGCGCGCACCGTTTGGCCCGGCGCGCCTGAAAGATGTCGACGTGATCGTCGATTTTCAGGCCGAAACCACGCCCAATGACGTGGTTACGGTGATCGCTACCGAACCCTTGACCGACAATGAAAACTGGACCCGCTACGAACCGGGCCAATGGAGCCTGTGGCGACGTGGTGAATGCGTCAGCCAAGGCGTTACCGAGTAAGGATATCGACCATGTTGCTCAGTTATCTGCGGTTGGTGCTGTTTGCCATTGGCTTGTTGGTCGGCGTGCAAGTGCCGGGGTTTATCAACGACTACGCCAAGCGCGTCGAAGCCCACTTGATCGAGGCCCAGACCGGCCTGCGCGGCTTTGATGCCACGGCGCAGCAGTTCTTCAATGGCGACTTGCAGGCGTTGGTGGCTCATTACCGCGCCAGTGATGACCCGGTGTTTCGCAGCGATGCCAACAGCCTCGGCACTTTGCTCGATCGTCAGGTGGCGTTGGACAAGCAGTTCCAGGCCATGCAAGGCCCGTGGTACATCCGTGCGCTGCAAGTGGCGGTGGCGGCCGATCCGGATATCCGCCTGGAAACCTGGAATGGCTACAGCTACCAGATCCTGCTGACACCTGAGGCGATGGGCTGGGGCCTGGGCGGGGCGATGCTGTTGTCGTTCGGCATCGAATGCCTGTTCCGCCTGATCGACTGGGTGGTGTTGGGCGGCAAGCGCCTGCGCCAGAGCCGGCCGATCGAAGAGCGTGACCTTAAAGGCCTCTAAAGACCTGTGGGAGCTGGCTTGCCTGCGATAGCGGTGGGTCAGTTCGCACATCTGCAACTGATAGGCCGCTATCGCAGGCAAGCCAGCTCCCACCTTTTTAATCCGGTTTCGCCAGCAGCATCCGGTCTTCACCCACTTCCTCGGCATACCGCGCCACCACTTTCTGGCACAACCCGACAATCTCCTCCACCAACTCCACTCCCACGCGCCACGACACCACCACCTGCAAATTCGGCAGGCGTTGCGCCATTGGCAGCATCACCAATTCCCCACGCGCCAATTCTTCCATCACCAGCACCGGCGGCAACGCGCCAATGCCGAAACCATCGCGCAGCAAGCGCGTAATCGCCGACACCGAGTTCACACAGTTCATGCGCGGCGCGGCCACACCGTTGGCTTGCATCAGGCTCAGTACATCCTGGTGCGGGTGGGAGTTTTTCGAGTAGGTGATGATGCGCTCCTGGGCCAGTTCGGCGAGGGAGGCGTAGTCGCGGTTGTAGATGGATTGGCTGGCGACGATCCAGGCCATGGGATGGCTGGCCAGCTCCAGGCTGCGCACGGTTTCCTGGCGCAGCAGGTCGGTTTGCAGGATCAGGTCGAGGAAGCCTTTTTGCAGCTGATCGCTGAGGTTTAACGCGGTATCGGCGACCAGTTCAATTTCTACTCGCGGGAAGTGCTCCATCAATTGCGCCACCAACTGGCTCAGCCAAGTGTGAATCACTGTGTCCATGGCGCCGATCCGGATGCGTCCGACCTTGCTGCTGGTGGTCTCCAGGGACTGCTTGAGGCCCTGCATGGTCACCATCATTTGCTCGGCATAATCGAGCACCTTCAAGCCTTCCGGGGTCAGGCTGACGCCGCGTGAGTCGCGCAGCAACAGCTTCACGCCCAACTCGCTCTCGAGCACGGCGATGCGGCTGGAAATCGAGGCCTGGGTGGTGAACAGCTTTTCGGCGGTCAGGCGAAAGCTCTTGAGCTTGGCCACCCAGACGAAAGTTTCGAGGAACTTCAAATTCATGGGATCAACTTTTCTTATGCTTGGATCGGTTTTTATTAGTTGGACGCCGCACCCGGCAAGCGCCAAAAATCGAGCCATTGCACGATAAGCGCCGTTAGGGTGTCAGGACAAGTTGCGAGTTCTGCGTAAAAAATCCCACACTACAAAAAAATACAAAGCCTACAGGAGCAACCACCGTGAGCCGTCTGCTTTTGAATTGCGACATCGGCGAAAGCTTTGGCAACTGGACCCTGGGTCTGGACGCCGAGGTCATGCCGTTCATCGATTGCGCCAACGTGGCTTGCGGCTTCCATGCCGGCGACCCGAGCATCATGCGCCAGACCGTCGGCCTGGCCCTCAAGCACGCTGTGCAGATAGGCGCGCACCCGGCCTACCAGGACTTGCAAGGGTTTGGCCGCCGCTCCATGAACTATACGCCGCAAGAAATTCAGGACCTGATGCACTACCAGATCGGCGCCCTTGATGGCATTTGCCGTGCGCAGGGTACCCGCGTCAGCTACGTCAAACCCCACGGCGCGCTGTACAACGACATGATGGCCAAGCCGGCCCAACTGCGTGCGGTGATGCAGGCTGTGGCCGCGTATGGCGACTTGCCCTTGATGTTGCTGGCCAAAAGCGACAACCGCGAGGCCCAGGCGATGGGCGATGAATTCGGCCTGACACTGTGGTTCGAAGCCTTTGCCGACCGAGCCTACGACCAAAACGGGCACCTGGTCTCACGCCAGTTGCCCGGCGCCGTGCACCATGATGCGGAGACCATCGTGCAGCAAGCCCTGACCATTTCCCGTGGGCAAGCCTTGACTGCCAGCGACGGCAGCGCCTTGGTGTTGCAGGCCAACACCCTGTGCGTACACGGCGACAACGCCAGCTCGATCGCCGCTGTGCAACGCATCCGCGAGGCGATGAAGCCAGCATGAAGCCACGCATCGAAGTGGTGGCCATCGACTGCCTGATGGTGCGTCTGTTTGAGGTGATTGCTGAAGCCAATATGCCGTGGATGCTTGCCGCCACCCGGCGCTTGCGCGAAGGTTTTGGCGCAGCGCTGGTGGATCTGGTGCCGTCCTACACCACGTTGATGGTGCATTACGACCTGACTGCGCTAAGCCCGGCTCAAGCGCGGGAACTGATCGATCAGGCGCTGACCGACTTGCAACCCCAGGCGCAGGGCGGTGGCCAGTGCCACGTGTTACCGGTGTGGTACGACCTGAGTGTTGGCCCGGAACTGACGTTGCTCAGCCAGCGCAGCGGTTTATCTGTCGAGGATGTGATTCAGCGTCACAGCGCCCACGAATACCAGGTATTTGCCCTTGGCTTCGCGCCCGGCTTTGCCTTTATGGGCTTGGTGGACGAAATCCTTGCCACGCCACGCCTCAACACGCCGCGTAAACGCGTGGCGGCCGGCAGTGTCGGCATTGCCGAGCGGCAAACCGCCGCCTACCCGGTGGTGTCGCCGGGTGGCTGGAACCTGATCGGCCGCACCCCGGCCAAACTGTTCGACCGCGAGCGCGACGGCTACAGCCTGATGCAACCGGGCGATACGGTGCGTTTCGAAGCGGTTGATCACGCCGAATTTATTCACCTGGGTGGCGATGACACACCGTTGGAGGCGCAGGCATGAGCCGCTTGTTGATCGAGGCCAGCACGCCGCTGTGCCTGTTGCAGGACGCCGGACGCTTTGGCGTGCGCCACCTGGGCGTGACCCAGGGCGGCGCGCTGGACTGGGTGTCGATGTCCTGGGCCAATTGGCTGCTGGATAACCGGTTGGATGCGCCGGTGGTGGAAATCACCTTGGGCGGGTTTAGCGTGCAGGCCGAAGGCTATTGCTTGCTGGCGTTGGCCGGTGCGGATTTGGGTGCCTATATTGACGAGCGCGCCATCAGCCCTGGGCGCAGTTTTATCCTGCAAAAGGGTCAGCGTCTGCGCTTTACCCAGCCGTTCAGCGGTGCGCGGGCTTACCTGGCAGCGCCCGGCGGGTTTGATGCGCCGGCTGTGCTGGGCAGTTGTGCCACGGTGGTGCGCGAGGAATTGGGTGGGCTGGACGGTTTCGGCAAGGCCTTGGCCGAAGGCGGGCGGTTGGCTTATTCCGGTACAGGCGGTGCGATGAAGGTGCTGAGCACGCCTGATCTGCCGGCCAAAGCGCCGCTGGACGTGATTGTCGGTGCGCAAATCGGCCAATTCAGCGGGCAGAGTCTGTTCGATGCGTTCAATACCGACTGGTCGCTGGACAGCCGCGCCGATCGCATGGGCATGCGTTTGCTGGGCACGCCGTTGCAGTACCAGGGGCCGTCGTTGATCTCTGAAGGGATCCCGTTGGGCGCGATCCAGGTGCCGCCGGATGGGCAACCGATTGTGTTGCTCAATGATCGGCAGACCATTGGTGGCTATCCGCGTTTGGGCGCGTTGACGCCGTTGGCGCTGGCGCGGCTGGCGCGGTGTTTGCCGGGGGAGAAGGTGAGGTTGGCGCCGGTGGTGCAGGAGACGGCGCATCGGCAGCACATCGAGTTTTTGCGACAGTTCAACTGATCGTTCCCACGCTCTGCGTGGGAATGCCTCTTGTGACGCTCCGCGTCACGCTCAGGGACGCAGAGCGTCCTGGGCTGCATTCCCACGCGGAGCGTGGGAACGATCTATACACCACTTATTTAGACAGAAACCGCATCCCTTCTTCCAACCCACGCAACGTCAGCGGATACATCTGATCCTCCACCAGCTCGCGCACAATCCCCGTCGACGCCGTATAGCCCCAGGTGTCTTTCGGGTACGGGTTAATCCAGATCAGCTTCTTGTACTTGGCCATGAAACGCTGCATCCACACGTACCCAGGCTCTTCATTCCAGTGCTCGACACTGCCGCCTGCCTGGGTGATTTCATACGGCGCCATCGACGCATCGCCGATAAAGATCACTTTGTAATCGGCGCCGTACTTGTGCAGCAGGTCCTGGGTCGAGGTGCGCTCCGAGGTGCGGCGCTGGTTGTTCTTCCACACCGATTCGTACACGAAGTTGTGGAAGTAGAAGTACTCCAGGTGCTTGAACTCGGTCTTGCACGCCGAAAACAGCTCTTCGCAAATCTTTACGTGAGCGTCCATCGAGCCGCCGATATCGAACAGCAGCAACAGCTTGATGGTGTTGCGCCGCTCTGGGCGCATCTGGATATTCAGCAACCCGGCATCCCGCGCCGTGTGGTCGATGGTGCCGTCGATATCCAGCTCTTCGGCCGCACCCTGGCGGGCAAACTTGCGCAGGCGGCGCAGGGCGATCTTGATATTGCGCGTGCCCAATTCCACCTGGTCGTCGAGGTTCTTGTACTCGCGCTGGTCCCAGACCTTTACGGCCTTGCCCTGGCGCTTGCCGGCGTCGCCAACCCGGATGCCTTCGGGGTTGTAGCCGCCGGAGCCAAACGGGCTGGTGCCGCCGGTGCCGATCCACTTGTTGCCACCGGCGTGGCGTTCTTTTTGTTCTTCCAAGCGTTTCTTGAACTCTTCGATCAACTTGTCCAGGCCGCCAAGGGACTGGATCTGCGCGCGCTCCTCGTCGGTCAGCGAGCGCTCGAATTCCTTGCGCAGCCATTCTTCAGGGATCAACGCCTGCAAGTGGTCGTCGAGTTTTTCCAGGCCATTGAAATAGGCGCCGAACGCGCGGTCGAACTTGTCGAAATGCCGCTCGTCCTTGACCAGAATCGCCCTGGCCAAGTAATAAAACTCGTCCATATCAGCGAAGACCACGCGCTGTTTAAGCGCGTTGATCAGGTCGAGCAACTCGCGCACCGACACCGGCACCTTGGCGGCGCGCATCTCATTGAACAGGTTGAGCAGCATCAGCGATTACCGCGACGGCTCATGAACGCCAGACGCTCCAGCAACTGCACGTCTTGCTCGTTCTTGACCAACGCGCCGGCCAGCGGCGGAATAGCTTTGGTCGGGTCGCGTTCGCGCAGCACGGCTTCGCCGATGTTGTCGGCCATCAGCAACTTGAGCCAGTCGACGAGTTCGGAGGTGGACGGCTTTTTCTTCAGGCCCGGCACTTTGCGCACGTCGAAGAACACGTCCAGCGCTTCGCTGACCAAGTCCTTCTTGATGTCGGGGTAGTGCACGTCAACGATTTTTTGCAGGGTGCTGCGATCGGGGAAGGCGATGTAGTGGAAGAAGCAGCGGCGCAGGAACGCGTCCGGCAGCTCTTTTTCGTTGTTGGAGGTAATGATGATGATCGGGCGTTTCTTGGCCTTGATGGTCTCGTCGATTTCGTAGACGTAGAACTCCATCTTGTCGAGTTCTTGCAGCAGGTCGTTGGGGAACTCAATGTCGGCCTTGTCGATTTCATCGATCAGCAGGATCACGCGCTCCTCAGCCTCGAAAGCTTCCCAGAGCTTGCCTTTTTTCAGGTAATTGCGCACATCGTGGACTTTCTCGTTGCCCAGTTGCGAGTCGCGCAGGCGGCTGACCGCGTCGTACTCATACAGGCCTTGATGCGCCTTGGTCGTCGACTTGATGTGCCAGGTGATGAGCTTGGCGCCAAAGGATTCGGCCAACTGCTCGGCGAGCATGGTCTTGCCGGTGCCCGGTTCGCCCTTGACCAGCAACGGCCGCTCCAGGGTGATGGCGGCGTTGACGGCCAGTTTCAGGTCATCGGTAGCCACATAGGCCTGGGTGCCTTCGAACTTCATCGGTCATTCCTCGAATTCATCAATGCTCGGACTATACCGCGCAGCCCTGGCGACTGTGAACGCAGACGGGTTATTCAGTCTCTGAATGGCCGGTCACATTGCAGCCCTGCTGAGGGGTCATGCTAATGCTTATGCTTATGTGGGAGCTGGCTTGCCTGCGATGCCAGCGCCTCGGTTTATCAGTGTTACCGAGGCGATGCTATCGCAGGCAAGCCAGCTCCCACACAAGCCAACTCTCACAGTTAATTGGCGGAAGGCTTGGGTTGTTCGTAGCGGGCATTGAACGCCTGGATGAAACCATTACGCAAAATCGCCAAAAATGCGGAGAACGCGCTGATATCTTGCTGATGTACGCTGCCACTGAGTTCCACGCGGGTGGCAAACTGGTTTTTGTTCTGGTTCTTCAGCACGGTTTCGCTGGCGCCGACCACGGCTTCCCAGATCGAGCGGAAGATATTTTTATCTTTGTTTTCAACATCCTGCTTCCAGTCAAAGACCTCTACATCACGTAGCAGTGGCTTGATGTAGCCGCTCAACTGGCCTTTATCGGCCTGGGCCTCAATTACCACGTCACCGGTGCCGGCCTTGAAGTCGAACTTGCCATAGGCCGAGGCGAAGTCGTTCAGGCGCTTGAGCTGGATGTCCTTGGCGCGAAAGCGGAATTCGAAATCTTCAAAATTGCTCAGCGGGTCAAACGCTGCTGTGGCTTCCAATGGCGCCTGACCCAGCAATTGCGCCTTGCCTTCGAAGGTGGCGTCACGCTTGCCTTTGACGTCGACCACGTTGGTAAGGTTGTAGAAGCTGGCGTTGACCCCGGTGGCGTACATGTTCACCGCCGGCTTGGAATTGAAATTGTGGAAAGCAATCTTGCCGTCCTGGATGCGCACTTCGTTGAGGGTGATCGGCAACAGCTTGCCCAACTGCTCGCGCCAGTCGGTGCCTTTACCGGTCTGGGACGCCTGCTGGTTGCCACCGTCGACGAAGTTCAGCTCCGGCTGGAAGAACTGCACCTCGGCCACCACGGCGTGGTCGTACCACAGCGAATGCCAGCTCACCGACAGGTCGATCAACGGCGCCTTGACGAACGGCACGGGCACCTTGCCGTCGACCTTGACGATCTGCAGGCCGTTGATCTTGTAGGCGCCACGCCACAGCGCCACGTCCACATCGGTGACCTGGCCACGGTAGTCGCCCATGTCGGCCAGCTTGTCGTTCAGGTAATTACGCACCAGATAAGGCAGGGCCAGGTCCAGGGCGATCAGTACTACCACCAGTACGGCGACGATCCATAGCAGCCCACTGTAGCGACGTTTCATGTCAATGCTCTCCAACGGTATAGGCGATGGACCGCACGCGCGGGCGCAACGTTCCTCTGACTGGACGCCTAAAGGCCTGAGGCATACCCTTGGGGCCTTCTTGAAATTGCCTTAAGGACCCGTCATGAGCCGTATCTTTGCAGACAACGCGCACTCCATCGGTAACACGCCCCTGGTGCAGATCAACCGCATCGCGCCGCGTGGCGTGACCATCCTGGCCAAGATCGAGGGGCGTAACCCGGGCTATTCGGTGAAGTGTCGCATTGGCGCCAACATGATCTGGGACGCCGAAAGCACCGGCAAACTCAAGCCGGGCATGACCATTGTCGAACCGACCTCCGGCAACACCGGCATCGGCCTGGCGTTTGTCGCCGCCGCGCGTGGTTACAAGCTGCTGCTGACCATGCCGGCGTCCATGAGCATCGAGCGGCGCAAAGTGCTCAAGGCGCTCGGCGCCGAACTGGTGCTGACCGAGCCGGCCAAGGGCATGAAGGGCGCTATCGACAAGGCCGGTGAAATCGTCGCCAGCGACCCGGCCACCTACTTTATGCCGGCCCAATTCGAAAACCCGGCCAACCCGGCTATCCACGAGAAAACCACCGGCCCGGAAATCTGGAACGACACCGATGGCGCCGTGGACGTGCTGGTGGCGGGCGTGGGCACTGGCGGCACCATTACCGGCGTTTCGCGCTATATCAAGAACATTGCCGGCAAGCCGATTCTGTCGGTGGCGGTTGAGCCGATGGTATCGCCGGTGATCACCCAGGCGCTGGCCGGTGAAGAGATCAAGCCGAGCCCGCATAAAATCCAGGGCATCGGCGCCGGGTTTGTGCCGAAGAACCTCGACCTGTCGATGGTTGACCGCGTGGAACTGGTGACCGACGACGAATCCAAAGCCATGGCCCTGCGCCTGATGCAGGAAGAAGGGATTCTGTGCGGTATCTCGTGCGGCGCCGCCATGGCCGTGGCCGTGCGTCTGGCCGAGAAGCCGGAAATGCAGGGCAAGACTATCGTGGTGATCCTGCCGGACTCCGGCGAGCGTTACCTGTCGAGCATGCTGTTCAGCGATCTGTTTACCGAGCAAGAAACTCAGGCGTGATGAGTTTTTGTGGCAAGCCTGCTCGCCACAACGGCCCCGCTCATCACCGGGGTTGATTTATGTCAGCCGGTTTTCCTGGGCCTTCTGCATAATGGCCCAAGTGTTTATCATGGCCGGCTGCTACGTCTGGTTTCCCGGTGACGGGAGGTTGCTGGCCAAGCGCTTATTTTCAGGAGTTGCTGCATGACCTTTTCTTTGGGCGCCAAACTGTCGGTGCTGGCGTTGTTTATCGGCAGCATTCTGTACGTGCACTTGCGCGGCAAGGCGCGTTTGCCGGTGTTGCGCCAGTTCGTCAACCATTCGGCGCTGTTCGCCCCGTATAACGCCTTGATGTACCTGTTCTCGGCTGTGCCGTCCAAGCCCTACCTGGACCGCAGCAAGTTCCCGGAACTGGATGTGCTCAAGGATAACTGGGAAGTGATCCGCGAAGAGGCTATGCACCTGTTCGACGAGGGTTACATCCGGGCCGCCGAAAAGAACAACGACGCCGGTTTCGGCTCGTTCTTCAAGAAGGGTTGGAAGCGTTTCTACCTCAAGTGGTACGACAAACCCCTGCCATCGGCCGAGGCGCTGTGCCCGAAAACCGTGGCGCTGGTGAGCAGCATCCCCAACGTCAAGGGCGCGATGTTCGCGCTGTTGCCGGGCGGTAGCCACCTTAACCCGCACCGTGACCCGTTTGCCGGCTCCTTGCGTTATCACTTGGGCCTGTCCACGCCGAACTCCGACGACTGCCGCATCTTCGTCGACGGCCAGGTCTACGCGTGGCGCGACGGTGAAGACGTGATGTTCGATGAAACCTACGTGCATTGGGTCAAGAACGAGACGGAAAAGACTCGCGTGATCCTGTTCTGCGATATCGAACGCCCGCTGAGCAACCGCCTCATGACCGGCGTCAACCGCTGGGTCAGCAAGCAGCTGGGTCGCGCAACTGCGCCGCAGAACCTCGATGACGAGCGTGTGGGCGGGATCAACCAGGCGTATGCCTGGAGCAAGACCTTCAGCGACAAGTTCAGTGGTGTGGTCAAGCAGTGGAAGCGCAAGCATCCAAAGGCCTACCGCATTGCGCGGCCGGTACTGGCGGTGGTTGTGCTGGTGCTGCTGTGGAAGTGGCTGTTCGGCTAATCTGAAACACAATATAAACTGTGGGAGCTGGCTTGCCTGCGATAGCGGTCTGTCAGTTGAACATAGGTTGGCTGGCCTGCCGCTATCGCAGGCAAGCCAGCTCCCACATTTGAGCTCCAGTGTTGCTTACGACGCGATCAACTGGCGCAGCACGTAGTGCAAAATGCCGCCGGCCTTGAAGTACTCCACCTCATTAAGCGTATCAATCCGGCACAGCACCTCCACCTTCTCGCTGCTGCCATCCTCCCGGGTAATCACCAGCGTCAGGTTCATCCGTGGTTCGATCTCGGCATCGGTCAGCCCCAGGATGTCGATCTTCTCCTTGCCGGTCAGCTTGAGCGCCTTGCGGTTCTGATCCAGCTTGAACTGCAACGGCAATACGCCCATGCCCACCAGGTTGGAACGGTGAATCCGCTCGAAACTCTCGGCGATCACCGCCTTGACCCCCAGCAGGTTAGTACCTTTGGCCGCCCAGTCGCGGCTTGAACCGGTGCCGTATTCTTGCCCTGCGATCACCACCAGCGGCGTGCCCGAGGCCTGGTACTTCATGGCCGCGTCATAAATCGGCATTTTCTCGCCGGTGGGGATGTACAGCGTGTTGCCGCCTTCTTCGCCGCCGAGCATTTCGTTGCGGATACGGATGTTGGCGAAGGTGCCGCGCATCATCACTTCATGGTTGCCACGGCGTGAGCCATAGGAGTTGAAGTCACGTGGCTCCACGCCTTGCTCACGCAGGTAGCGGCCGGCAGGGCTGTCGGTCTTGATGTTGCCGGCGGGGGAGATGTGGTCGGTGGTCACCGAATCGCCCAGCAGGGCCAGCACGTTGGCGCCTTTGACGTCTTTGATCACCGGCAATGGCCCGGAAATGTCGTCGAAGAACGGCGGATGCTGGATGTAGGTCGAATCCTTCTGCCACACGTAGGTCGCCGCCTGTGGCACTTCAATCGCCTGCCATTGCTCGTCACCGGCAAACACTTCGGCGTATTCCTTGTGGAACATACCGGTGCTGACCTGTGCCACCGCGTCGGCAATCTCTTGGCTGCTCGGCCAGATGTCTTTCAAGTACACCGGTTTGCCGTCCTTGCCTTCGCCCAACGGCTCGCTGCTGATGTCGATGCGCACGGTGCCGGCCAAGGCATAGGCGACCACCAGCGGCGGCGAGGCCAGCCAGTTGGTTTTCACCAGCGGGTGTACACGGCCTTCGAAGTTGCGGTTGCCCGACAGTACCGAGGCCACCGCCAGGTCGGCCTTCTGGATGGCTTTTTCGATCGGCTCAGGCAACGGACCGGAGTTGCCGATGCAGGTGGTGCAGCCGTAGCCGACCAGATCAAAGCCGAGCGTGTCGAGGTAGTGGGTGAGGCCGGCCGCCTTGTAGTAATCGGTCACCACTTTGGAGCCGGGCGCCAGGGAAGTTTTTACCCACGGCTTGCGGGTCAGGCCTTTTTCCACGGCCTTTTTTGCCACCAGGCCTGCGGCCATCATCACGCTGGGGTTGGAGGTGTTGGTGCAGGAGGTAATCGCGGCGATCACCACCGCGCCGTTTTTGAGGCGGTAGGTGTGGCCGTCGTACTCGTAATCGGTCTCGCCGACCAAATCCGCATTGCCCACGGCAACCCCGCCGCCACCTTCACTTTCCAGGCGGCCTTCTTCTTTGCTGGCGGGTTTGAACTGCAGGTCGAGGAAGTCAGTGAACGCCTGGCCGACATTGGGCAGTGACACGCGGTCCTGCGGGCGTTTTGGCCCGGCGAGGCTGGCTTCGACGCTGCCCATGTCCAGCGCCAGGGTGTCGGTGAACACCGGTTCCTGGCCGGCGTTACGCCACAGGCCCTGGGCCTTGGTGTAGGCCTCGACCAACTTGACGGTCTCGGCAGGGCGGCCGGACAGGCGCAGGTAGTCGAGTGTCACGTCGTCCACCGGGAAAAAGCCGCAGGTGGCGCCGTATTCCGGGGCCATGTTGGCGATGGTGGCGCGGTCGGCCAGAGGCAGGTCGGCCAAGCCGTCGCCGTAGAACTCGACGAATTTGCCCACCACACCTTTTTTACGCAGCATCTGGGTGACGGTCAGCACCAGGTCGGTGGCAGTAATACCTTCTTTCAATTTACCGGTCAGCTTGAAGCCGATCACTTCCGGGATCAGCATCGACACCGGCTGGCCGAGCATCGCCGCTTCCGCTTCGATGCCGCCCACGCCCCAGCCCAGTACGCCCAGGCCGTTGATCATGGTGGTGTGGGAGTCGGTGCCCACCAGCGTGTCGGGGAAGGCGTAGGTGCGGCCGTCTTCGTCTTTGGTCCACACCGTGCGGCCCAGGTACTCAAGGTTGACCTGGTGGCAGATGCCGGTGCCCGGCGGCACCACGCTGAAGTTGTCGAACGCACTTTGGCCCCAGCGCAGGAAGGCGTAGCGTTCGCCGTTGCGCTGCATCTCGATGTCGACGTTTTGCTCGAATGCGTCGGCGTTGCCGAACTTGTCGACCATCACCGAGTGGTCAATCACCAGGTCCACAGGGGAGAGCGGGTTGATACGCTGCGGGTCGCCACCGGCCTTGGCCACGGCGGCGCGCATGGCGGCCAGGTCGACCACGGCGGGCACGCCGGTAAAGTCTTGCATCAGCACGCGGGCCGGGCGGTACTGGATCTCGCGGTCGGACTGGCGCTCTTTGAGCCAGGCGGCGATGGCCTTGAGGTCAGTGCCGGTGACGGTCTTGTTGTCTTCCCAGCGCAGCAGGTTTTCCAGCAGCACCTTGAGGGACATCGGCAGCTTGTCCAGGTCACCCAGGCTCTTGGCGGCTTCGGGCAAGCTGAAGTAGTGATAGGTCTTGGCGTCGATCTGCAGGGTTTTAAGGGTTCTCAGGCTATCTAGCGATGACATTACATGACTCCTTATGGTCCGCACGGCTACGGACCTGACGGGACGAACAGAGCTTTCAACTTAGCCCTGTTTTCATTAGCAGGCTAATAACTGGACTCTATCGTTAAGTCCAAGGTTCCGAACTCGGCTATCATGCGCGCGTTTTCATGACAGGTATTGCGATAGCGCAAGGCCGGTTGAGTCACCAGGAGAGTTGATGAACACCCTTTTTATGCACTGCCGCCCGGGTTTTGAAGGCGAAGTCTGTTCCGAGATCGCGGAACACGCCGCGCGCCTGAACGTTTCCGGCTACGCCAAGGCCAAGACCGGCAGCGCCTGCGCCGAATTTGTCTGCACCGAAGAAGACGGCGCCCAGCGCTTGATGCACGGCCAGCGGTTTGCCGAGCTGATCTTCCCAAGGCAGTGGGCGCGCGGGGTATTTATCGACCTGCCGGAAACCGACCGTATCAGCGTGATCCTCGCCCACCTGCGCGAATTCCCGGTGTGCGGCAGCCTGTGGCTGGAGATGGTCGACACCAACGACGGCAAAGAGCTGTCGAACTTCTGCAAAAAATTTGAAGTGCACCTGCGCAAATCCCTGCTCAACGCCGGCAAGCTGGTAGACGACCCGAGCAAGCCGCGCCTACTGCTGACCTTCAAAAGCGGCCGCGAAGTGTTCATGGGCCTGGCCGAGTCGAACAACTCAGCCATGTGGCCCATGGGCATCCCGCGCCTCAAGTTCCCGCGTGACGCGCCCAGCCGTTCGACCCTGAAGCTTGAAGAAGCCTGGCACCACTTCATCCCCCGCGACCAGTGGGACGAACGCCTGCACGGCGACATGACCGGCGTCGACCTCGGCGCCGCGCCGGGCGGCTGGACCTGGCAACTGGTCAACCGTGGCATGCTGGTGACCGCCATCGACAACGGCCCCATGGCCGAAAGCCTGATGGACACCGGCCTGGTGCAGCACTTGATGGCCGACGGCTTTACCTTCGTGCCCAAACAGCCAGTGGACTGGATGGTGTGCGATATCGTCGAGAAACCGGCGCGCAACGCCGCGCTGCTGGAAACCTGGATTGGCGAAGGGCATTGCCGCGAAGCGGTGGTGAACCTGAAACTGCCGATGAAGCAGCGTTATGCTGAGGTAAAGCGTTTGCTGGAGCGCATCGAAGAGGGCTTCAAGGCTCGTGGCATTCGGGTGGAAATCGGCTGTAAGCAGCTGTACCACGACCGTGAGGAAGTGACCTGCCATTTGCGTCGCTTGGTGGATACGAAGAAACCTAAAGGCCGCTGAGACCCAATGTGGGAGCTGGCTTGCCTGCGATAGCGGTATAACGGTTGAAATCTATGTTGAATGTGCCCCGGTCATCGCGGGCAAGCCCGCTCCCACACTGGAACGGGCCAGTTTCAGGAGTGATTATGAGTATTGAATTGCCTGTCGACGGCACCCTCGACGCCACCGGCCTCAACTGCCCGGAGCCAGTGATGATGTTGCACCAGCACATCCGCGACCTGAAGCCTGGCGGCTTGCTCAAGGTGATCGCCACCGACCCGTCGACCCGCCGTGATATTCCCAAATTCTGCGTGTTCCTCGACCACGAGTTGGTGGAACAGCAGGAGCACGCCGGTACGTACCTGTACTGGATTCGCAAGAAGTCCGATTAAGCCAGGCGAATCCGCCGGCGCGCGCTGCGTGCCAGGCGGATCACCAGCATCGCCGCGGCGCAGCTCAGGCCCACGATCAGCCCTTGCCACAGCCCACTCGGCCCACTCGCTGCGCCCAGCCAATCGGTCAGCCCCAGGGCATAACCCACCGGCAACCCTACGCCCCAGTAAGCAAACAAAGTCAGCACCATGGTCACCCGTGTGTCTTGGTAGCCACGCAGCGCGCCGGCAGCGGT
The DNA here is from genome assembly GCF_019352915.1 of Pseudomonas sp. Xaverov 259. Lineage (NCBI taxonomy): Bacteria > Pseudomonadati > Pseudomonadota > Gammaproteobacteria > Pseudomonadales > Pseudomonadaceae > Pseudomonas > Pseudomonas sp. Xaverov 259. Next base: position 28,300 of record NZ_JAAAFV010000033.1, read on the forward strand.
GACCTGGATCGCGTCGGAGAACTGGAACAGCGCCGCAAACACGATCAGCATTGATGCCACGTGGATCACCAACGGGTCAGGCGTGTAAATCGTGGCAATCTGTTCGCGAAACAGCAGCATCAGGCTGCAGGACAGGCACGCGTAGGTCAGTGCCGTGCCCATGCCGACCCCGGCGGCGAAGCGTGCTTCACGCGGCTCGCCCCGGCCCAATGCCTGGCCGACCCGCACCGTGACCGCCATGCTCAGCGAATAGGGGATCATAAACACCAGTGAGCTGAAGTTCAGCGCGATCTGGTGCCCGGCCACCACGTTGGCGCCCAGGCTGCCGATCAGCAGGGCGATCACCGCAAAGATGCTCGATTCGGCAAACACGGCGATCCCGATCGGCAGGCCGATGCCCAGCACGCGCTTGATCACGGCCCATTGCGGCCAGTCGAAACGCTTGAACAACTCACTGCTCTGGTATGCCGGTGCCCAGCGGGTCCAGGCGGCGAGGCCGAGCATCATCACCCACATCACAATGGCTGTAGCCCAGCCACAGCCCACGCCGCCCATGGCCGGCACACCGAAGTGGCCATAAATGAACACGTAGTTCAGTGGAATGTTCAACGCCAGCCCGCACAGGCCCATAACCATGCTGGGGCGCGTACGGCCCAGGCCATCACTGAAGCAACGCAACACGTAATACAGGGCGATGGCGGGCATGCCGGACGCGATGCCGTGCAGGTAGGCCATGCAGGGCTTGATCAGTTCGGGGTCGACATTCATCGCGTGCAGGATCGGCTCGGCGCTGATCAGCATCAGCAGGGCAGTGATGCCCACCATCACGGCCAGCCACAGGGATTGGCGCACCAGCGGGCCAATCTCGGTGTGGTGACCGGCGCCGAAGCGCTGAGCGACTTTAGGCGTGGTGGCCAGCAGCGTGCCGGTCATCAGCAGGTACACCGGAATCCAGATCGAGTTGCCCAAGGCCACCGCCGCCAGGTCTCGCGGGCTCACGCGCCCGGCCATCACCGCATCGACAAAACCCATGGCGGTGGTGGCGAGCTGGCCGATCATGATCGGCAGCGCCAGGGTCAACAGGCCGCGCACTTCCCGGCTGACGCGGGCGGGGCGGGAAAGGGTGGAGGCGGCAGCAGTGTTCACGTGCGGGTGTCCAATCAAAATAGAAGCCTTAAGGACCGCGAAGTCTACGCGTTGACGTTATGGTCAGGAAAAATCCTGTGTTGCAGATTTGTAATGCGACTTGACCGGCACTGCATAACCCCTGTGGGAGCGGGCTACGCATCCCTGTACACTGCCAATCCGCGAAAGGAGCCTGCCATGTTGATTGTTGCCGACGAAAATATTCCGCTGCTCGATGCCTTCTTCGAAGGGTTTGGCGAGATTCGCCGCGTACCCGGGCGTTCCATCGACCGCGCCACGGTCGAGCAGGCCGATGTGCTGCTGGTGCGCTCGGTCACCAACGTCAACCGTGCCTTGTTGGAGGGCACTAAAGTGCGCTTTGTGGGCACCTGCACCATTGGCACCGATCACCTGGACCTGGATTACTTCAAGCAAGCCGGTATCACCTGGTCCAGTGCCCCTGGCTGCAATGCCCGAGGCGTGGTGGACTATGTGCTGGGCAGTTTGCAGACACTGGCCGAAATCGAAGGCGCCGACCTCAATCAACGTACTTACGGCGTCGTCGGTGCCGGTGAAGTGGGCGGGCGCCTGGTCAAGGTGCTTAAAGGTCTGGGCTGGAACGTGCTGGTGTGCGACCCGCCGCGCCAGATCGCTGAAGACGGCGATTACGTGAGCCTGGCGCAGATCATCGAGCAGTGCGACGTGATCAGCTTGCACACGCCGCTGACCAAATCCGGTAATGGCTCCACTTGGCACCTGTTTGATCGTGAACGCCTTGGCCGCCTCAAGCCCGGCACCTGGCTGATCAACGCCAGTCGCGGCCCTGTCGTCGATAATGCGGCCCTGCGCGAAGTGCTGCTGGAGCGCGAAGACCTGCAAGCAGTGCTGGACGTGTGGGAAGGCGAGCCCGAAGTGGACGTCGACCTGGCCGACCTGTGCGTGCTGGCCACCCCACATATCGCCGGCTACAGCCTCGACGGCAAACAGCGTGGTACCGCGCAGATCTATCAGACGTTCTGCGCCCATGTGGGCCAGGAACCCAGTATCCAATTGAGTGATTTGTTGCCGCAGCCTTGGCTGGCCGAGGTGCATTTGAATGCATCGACAGACCCGGCCTGGGCGCTGGCGACCTTGTGCCGCAGTGTGTATGACCCGCGCCGCGATGATGCGGATTTTCGCCGAAGTCTCGTAGGCACCGTACAAGAACAGCGCAAGGCGTTCGACCTGCTGCGCAAGCATTACCCGCAGCGCCGTGAGATAGATGGCTTGAAGGTGCGGATCAATGGCGAATCGGCAGTGTTGTCGAATATCGTCAGTGCATTGGGCGCAGTGACGGTTTAGTCACCGCATAAAAAACCCGGCCATAGCGGCCGGGTCTGAAAGAGCGTTGGCGCTTCAGCCTTGCTGGGCAGGTTTGACCAGTCGCTGTTCCAGCTCGCTGCAGGCTTGCTGGATCATCTCTTCGGTAATCTGCACTTCGCGGCCCTTGGCATCTATATACGAGCAAGGCAACTGCTGCGGCTGGCGAATTACTTCAATTTTGGCATTGCTGCTATTTTGCAAGGTCATAGCCTGTCTCCTCATCAGGTTGTGTACCTAGATTAATTCCCCCGCGTGACCGCGCTATTACAACTCCTTACACGATCACCGGTTCGAACGTCCAGTCCAGCAGAAACCGATACAAATTTCCACCCGGGCGTTAGACCGATAGCCTCTAGGGATCAACATCGGCGGGCATAATTAACCTGACGCATTGTTATTTACCTAAGTTCCCCCAATGTTGGTGTACAGGTTCCTTATCGGTATGCCCTCCATGTTCTCAGTCCGTCAACGCCGTGCGATTCGTCTGGCCAGCCGCTTTGTTGCGCCCTATCGTTGGCAGGCGCTGGGCGCCTTGTTGGCGCTGATTGTCACGGCCGGCATCACCTTGTCCATGGGGCAGGGCATTCGCCTGCTGGTGGACCAGGGCTTCATGACCCAGTCGCCGCATCTGCTCAACCAGTCGATCGGCTTGTTCATGATTTTGGTACTGGGACTGGCCGTGGGCACGTTTTCACGGTTTTACCTGGTGTCGTGGATTGGTGAGAGGGTGGTGGCAGACATCCGTCGCCAAGTGTTCAACCATCTGATTTACCTGCATCCCGGTTTTTACGAGAACAACCGCAGCTCGGAAATTCAGTCACGGCTGACCACCGACACCACCTTGCTGCAATCGGTGATCGGCTCGTCGCTGTCGCTGTTCCTGCGTAATGCCTTGATGGTGATCGGCGGCATCGTGCTGCTCTTTGTCACCAACCCCAAGCTCACCAGCATCGTGGTGGTGGCGCTGCCGTTAGTGCTGGCGCCAATCCTGATCTTTGGTCGCCGCGTGCGCAGCCTGTCGCGGCTGAGCCAGGACCGTATTGCCGACGTGGGCAGTTACGTGTCGGAGACGCTCGGCCAGATCAAGACCGTACAGGCCTACAACCACCAGGTGCAGGACGAACAGCGCTTTGCCGTCACCGTCGAAGAGGCATTCGCCACGGCGCGTAAACGCATCGCACAGCGCGCCTGGCTGATTACCCTGGTGATCATGCTGGTGCTCGGCGCCGTGGGCGTGATGCTGTGGGTGGGCGGCATGGATGTGATCAATGGGCGCATCTCCGGCGGCGAGCTGGCCGCGTTCGTGTTTTACAGCCTGATCGTCGGCAGCGCCGTCGGCACCCTCAGCGAAGTGCTGGGTGAGCTGCAACGCGCTGCCGGGGCGGCTGAGCGGATTGGCGAGTTGTTGCAGTCGAGCAATGACATCCAGGCGCCCGCCGAAGGCACTGTGCAGTTGCCGGAACGCGTCAGTGGTCGGATGGAGCTGCAAGATCTGCGGTTTTCCTACCCGTCGCGGCCGGACAGCTACGCCATCGACGGCTTGAGCCTGACCATCAACCCTGGCGAAACCCTGGCGTTGGTCGGCCCGTCCGGCGCCGGCAAATCGACGCTCTTTGATTTGCTGCTGCGCTTCTACGACCCGCAGCAAGGCCGCATCCTGCTCGAAGGCCACCCGCTGACCGAACTTGAGCCGATGGACCTGCGCCGTCACTTTGCGCTGGTGTCCCAAAGCCCGGCGCTGTTTTTCGGCAGCGTTGAAGAAAATATCCGTTACGGCAACCCGTCAGCCACCCGAGAACAGGTCGAAGCCGCGGCACGCATCGCCCACGCCCACGACTTCATCCTGCAAATGCCCGACGGCTACCAGACCCACTTGGGCGACGCAGGCATGGGCCTCTCCGGTGGCCAACGCCAGCGGCTGGCCATCGCCCGCGCGTTGCTGGTGGACGCGCCGATCTTGCTGCTGGACGAAGCCACCAGCGCCCTTGATGCGCAGAGTGAACACCTGATCCAGCAAGCTTTGCCGCAACTGATGCAAGGCCGCACCACGCTGGTGATTGCGCATCGACTGGCCACGGTGAAGAACGCCGACCGCATTGCGGTGATGGACCAAGGCAAGCTGGTGGCAGTGGGTACGCATCAACAGTTGATTGCGAGTAATCCGTTGTATGCACGGTTGGCGGCGTTGCAGTTCAGTGATGGCGATGAGGTTACGAAAAAAGAAGGCTAGCTCGATCTATGTGGCGAGCAGATTAGTAGGGTGAGCAGGTTAGTAAGTTGAGCAGGCTTGTTGTAGTGATCAGGCTTGTTGTGGCGAGCGGGCTTGCCCCGCGTTGGGCTGCGTAGCAGCCCCAAAACCTGCCAACTCGGTCTATCTGTTACACCGTGGCGGGGCTGAATGGGGAGCGCTTCGCACTCCAGCGCAGGGCAAGCCTGCTCTCCACGACAAGCCTGCTCCACAAAAACCTTGTGGCCACATGAGACCTGTTGGCCACATCAGGCCAGCTGATCGCACTTCAGTCAGTCTTACTGATCATCAAAATACCGCTCATGCCAATCCACCAGCGGTTGCGGTGAGTTGAGCTTCTGCCCGTAGATCACCGAATAAGACAGCACGTTCTGCACGTACTGACGGGTTTCGTCGAACGGGATGCTTTCCACCCACACATCGAAACTCAGGTGATCGGCACCGCGTAGCCACTGGCGCACTCGGCCGGGGCCGGCGTTGTAGGCGGCGGAGGCGAGCACGCGGTTACCGTTGAACTGGCTGTGTACCTGGCTCAGGTAGGCGGCGCCGAGCTGGATATTTTTGTCCGGATCCAGCACCTGGGCCGGGGAGGCCAGTGGGATGCTGAATTTGCGTGCGGTCTCTTTGGCGGTGCCGGGCATCAGTTGCATCAGGCCACTGGCGCCAACGCCGGAGCGGGCGTCGTCCATAAAGGCGCTTTCCTGGCGGGTGATGGCGAACACCCAGCTCGAATGCAGGCCACGCACCTTGGCTTCGCGCACCAGTGTGTCGCGGTGGGCCATCGGGAAACGGATATCCAGGTCGTCCCAGTATTGTGCCTGGCTGATGGTGCGGATCGCCGGGAAGTACCACTTCATGTCATAGGCCAGCTTGGCCTGAGCGACCATTTCATCGCGGTTGAAGTGACGGCTGACGTGGTACCACTCGCGGCGGCCATCGACAATCTGGCCGCGTGCGTAGAACTCCATCGCGCGGCGCACACCGGGGGTGTTGCGCACTTTGTTGATCAACGCCTGGCTCATCACCAGCGGTTTGTTCTTCAACTGGTACGGCGCTTTGGAGCGATCAGCGGCGAGGAATCCGTAGAAATCACGTTCCTGCGCAAGGTTCTTGTACAGCACCAGTGGCTGCGGGTTTTTTGGCTCGGCCAGCTCCAGGCTGCGCGCTTGCCAGTAACGCCAGCGGTTGGTGGTGGCCAGGTCTTGTGGGAGTTTGCGGGTCAACTGGTAGGCATCTTCCCAGCGCGCCAGGCGCAACAGCAGGCGCAGGCGCCATTCGGAGACGGTGTTGTCACGCAGCTCGGGGTCGTACTTGGTCATCACGTCCAGGGCGCGTGGGTCGTAGCGACGGGCCAGGGTCAGGCCGATTTCGCGGGCGATCGACACTTTTTCGTCACGGGAGAAGTGCATGCTGCTGGCATAGCCGTCGAGCAGGGCCATGGCCTTGTCCGGGTCCTGGCGTGCCAGGCGGCGCAGACCCAGGCCAACGGCATCGGACATGGCCTCGTTGGCCGGCAGGAAGCGCGACGGGTCGCTGAGCATGTCGGGCTTTTGCGCCACGTCGACCATCAGGCGGCCTTGGGCGCCGAGGGTTGGCAGGGTTTTCACCAGGCTGTTGGCCAGCGCGTAGTTGCGGGCTTCGGCGGCGAGCTTGGCGCGGTCCCAGATTTTCTGTTCGGTGAGTTGGCCATCGGCGGCCCACTGGCCAAAGGTGGCATCGCAGGCAGCCGGTTGGGATTTGCCGGTCATCCAGAGTTTTTCGCTGGTCTTGTAGCCTTCGGCTTTGAGGTTGTGGGTCAACTGGTACTGGCCATGCAGGCAGTCCAGTTCGACGAAATTGAGCTTGGCGTCGTAGTACTTTTCAAAGGTTTGCCAGTCGCCACGGTCGGCCAGCCAGCGCAACCAGCGCAGTTTCATCCAGTTGGCCTGGGGCAGGTCGCCGTTTTTGGCGAGGAACTGCTCGATTTCCTCGTTGCTCGCGGTTTTGAGGCGCGCGGTCAGCTCGTCGTACGCCAGGTACGGCGTGAGCGGGTAGTCGGCCAGGGCCTGGCTGTATTGCATGTACGGGCCGCTGTCGCCTTTGGCGAGGGCGCGTTTGGCTTCATCGTAATATTGACGTTGGGTGGTGAGGTCCACGGCCTGGGCGGATTGAACGGCGGTGGCGGAAAGAAGCAGACAAGATAAAAAGTTGAAAAGGCGACTGCGCATGAGACGTCCGTGCAGAGAAATCACGACTAGCACCGGCACCGCCGACACTGATTGCCCCTAGCTTAGCCTTTTGCCAGCGGCTGGCGAAAGCTTTGCCGGCCGGCTGGCAGCAGTTGACTGTAAATGTCCTACAGAACGTGTCTGGGGCAAAAATGCCGGCCGCATCCCAGCCTCAAGTCAGGTAGAATGCGCGCCCAGTTTTTGGAGAAGCGTATGACCCTGCTCAAATTCAGCGATGTGTCCCTTGCTTTCGGCGCTATGCCGTTGTTGGACAAGGTGTCCTGGCAGATCGCCCGTGGTGAGCGGGTGTGCATCATCGGCCGCAACGGCACCGGCAAGTCCAGCATGATGAAGCTGGTAAAAGGCGACCAGAAGCCCGATGACGGCTCTGTGTGGCGCGCGCCAGGCCTCAAGATCGGCGAATTGCCCCAGGAATTGCCGGTGGCCGACGGACGGACAGTGTTCGACGTGGTTGCCGAAGGCCTGGACGGCGTTGGCGAGTTGCTCGCGCAGTACCATCACCTGGCGCAGAACTGCGTCACCGAAGCCGACCTGGACAAGCTCATGCATGTTCAGCAAGACCTCGAAGCCCGTGACGGCTGGCGTTTGCAGCAACTGGTCGACAGCACCCTGAGCCGCCTGCAACTGCCGGCCGACAAGACCCTCGCCGAGTTGTCCGGCGGCTGGCGTCGTCGCGTGCTGCTGGCCCAGGCGCTGGTGTCCGAGCCGGACCTGCTGCTGCTCGACGAACCAACCAACCACCTGGACATCGGCGCCATCGCCTGGCTCGAAGAAGCCCTCAAGGATTTCCAGGGCGCCGTGCTGTTCATCACGCACGACCGTTCTTTCCTGCAAAACCTGGCCACGCGCATCCTCGAACTGGACCGTGGCGGCCTGATCGACTGGAACGGCGACTACGCCAGCTTCCTGGTACACAAAGAAGCCTCGCTGGCCGCTGAAGAAACCGCCAACGCGCTGTTCGACAAGAAGCTGGCCCAGGAAGAAGTCTGGATCCGCCAGGGCATCAAGGCCCGTCGCACCCGTAACGAAGGCCGTGTACGTGCCCTCAAGGCCCTGCGTGTTGAGCGCAGTGAGCGCCGCGAGCGCACCGGCAAGGCGAATATCCAGCTGGACACCGCCGATAAGTCGGGCAAGCAGGTGATGGTGCTGGAGAACGTCAGCTTCCACCACCCGGATGGCCCGTTCCTGATCAAGGACTTCTCGATGGTCCTGCAGCGCGGCGACCGTATCGGCCTGCTGGGCGCCAACGGCACCGGCAAGACCACCTTGCTCAAGTTGATGCTCAATGGCCTGCAACCGACCAGCGGCACCGTGGAAGAAGGCACGCGCATCGACGTGGCTTACTTCGACCAGTTGCGCCATCAGTTGGACCTGGAAAAGACCGTGATCGACAACGTTGCCGAAGGCCGCGACTTTATCGACATCGACGGCCAGAGCCGCCACGTGTTGAGCTACCTGGGCGACTTCCTGTTCAGCCCGCAGCGTGCGCGTACGCCGGTCAAAGCTTTGTCCGGTGGTGAGCGCGCGCGCCTGCTGCTGGCCAAGCTGTTCAGCAAGCCGTCCAACCTGCTGGTACTCGACGAGCCGACCAACGACCTCGACGTGGAAACCCTGGAATTGCTGGAAGAGGTTTTGCTGACCTTTAACGGTACCGTGCTGATGGTCAGCCACGACCGGGCATTCCTCGACAACGTGGTGACCAGCACCCTGGTCTTCGAAGGTGAAGGCAAGGTGCGTGAATACGTCGGTGGTTACCAGGACTGGATCCGCCAGGGCGGCTCGCCGCGCCTGTTGGGCGTGACCGAGAGCAAGTCCGGCAAGGCCGACCTGACCTCGGCCGTCGTGGCGCCTGTAGCCGCTGCTGCTGCACCGGTTGCGGACGCTGCACCGGCGGCCAAGAAGAAACTCAGCTACAAGCTGCAGCGCGAGCTGGAAGCCTTGCCGGGTGATATCGACGCCAAGGAACAGCAGATCGCTGCGGTAGAAGCAGACATGGCTGACGCGGGTTTCTACCTGCGCCCGGCGGCGGAAACCGCCAAGGTGATTGCTTCCCTGGAAACGTTGAACCAGGAGCTGGAAGTGCTGATGGAGCGTTGGGCTGAGCTGGATGCCTGATTGATTCGTTGGCAATAAAAAGCCCGGCGCTCATCTGTATGATCGCCGGGCTTTTTCATATGAAATGCGATTCAAATGTGGGAGCGGGCTTGTGTGGGAGCTGGCTTGCCTGCGATGCAGACACCTCGGTGATTCAGGTAGACCGAGGTGATGCTATCGCAGGCAAGCCAGCTCCCACACAAGCCCTCTCTCACACTGGTTTTGCAGTGTTCTTACGAGCTTTTTACCAGCTTGACCGCCAGCACATCACACGGCGCACCGTGCAGCACGTCGTTGGCGGTAGAGCCCAGCAACAACGCCAGGCCGTGTCGACCATGGCTGCCGACCACGATCAGGTCGCAGTTCTGCTCTTTGGCCAGGTGATGGATTTCCTGGCGCGGCTGGCCGTAAGTGAGATGGGAGTTTTCCTTGGTCACTTCCGGGTACTTCAGGATCAGGCGATCCAGGCGCTCTTTGGCCTGATCAAATTGCTGTTGCTGCAACTGGGAAAGGTCCATGGGCACGTCGCCACCAAAGGCCATGGCCATAGGCTCGACGATATGCACGAGTGACAGCTTGGCGCCGTTGGCGATTGCTGAAGCCTGCGCGCGCTTGATAACCGGGTCGCACTCTTCGGTCAGATCGACAGCGACCAGGATATGTTTGTAGGAATGTTCGTTGGGCATGGCGCGTTCCTCCAGGGGACTGCAATAAGTTCAGTATGGCTGGTTTCAAGCGGATGGGGTTGCGTCAGCTCAAATCCGCGCATCTAGAAATTCGGGAGTACACATATGACGGTCTGGATAGTGGTGTCAATCCTTCTGGTGGTTCTTAGCCCCCTGGCCTGGCTGCGCCCGTCGCGTCATCAGAGCGGGCGCATGGCCCTGCGCATGGAGGCGCGCCGCATCGGTTTGGCCATGCAATTGGCGCCACAGGAGTGGCCGCACTGGCTTGCGCAAGAGCCTCCGAGCCCGTGCGCGCAGTACTGCAGGCCACGGCGGGGCAGCACGCCGGCGCTGTGGAGTTATTGGCAAATGTCGCCGGGCGTGTGGGTCAATCAGTGGCGTGAAGTGTGTGAGGATGAAAAGTTGTTGCCGCATTTTGCGACGCTGCCGGCCAACGTCTACAAGGTCGAGGCCGACAAGCAAATGATCGCCTTGTATTGGGGCGAGAAGGGCGAAGCGAGCGTGCTGAAGGACATCGATACGCTGCTCAGGGCCTTGGCGTGACGCCATAGCGTTAAAAGCCAGGCATTAAAAAGCCCGACATCATCATCGGGCTGGAGTTGGCCAGGCAGGCCGGTAATTCTGTGTTACTCGCGCCGGGTGTTCATCCAGGCGCTTTGCGGTTGTGGCTAGCCTAGCGGCATATCCGATTCTGTACAGCCTTTTCCCACATCTTTTTTATTATTGATTCTGTGAATATTTGAATATTGACAGGGCGCAAGCGCGGGCGTGGGGTTCTGAACTGACTGGAAAGTCGCGCTTTTCCTGGCCTTTCGAGCGATTGACAATTGCCCTGAATTGGATGAAGGTGACGTACCCAAATCAAACGGGCGTATGAATTGAGCGTTTGTCTGTCAGACGGCTCATACAGAACCCCGACTAGCGCGTTGGCGGGTGTGCCTGGCGGATTGGCATGAGCATTGAGGCAACTCTCAATGTCCAACCAATAGGCCAGCGTCCAATGTGTACTGTTCAGCTTCCATATCGTGGAGATCAGTTGATGATTTACGAAGGTAAAGCCATCACGGTTAAGGCTCTTGAAAGTGGCATCGTCGAACTGAAATTCGACCTCAAGGGTGAGTCCGTCAACAAGTTCAACCGTCTAACCCTGAACGAACTGCGTCAGGCCGTAGACACCATCAAAGCAGATGCTTCGGTCAAGGGCGTGATCGTCTCCAGCGGCAAGGACGTGTTTATCGTCGGCGCTGACATCACCGAATTCGTCGACAACTTCAAGCTGCCCGATGCAGAGCTTGTGGCCGGCAACCTCGAAGCCAACAAGATTTTCAGCGATTTCGAAGACCTCAACGTGCCAACCGTGGCTGCCATCAATGGCATCGCGTTGGGCGGCGGCCTGGAAATGTGCCTGGCCGCGGACTTCCGCGTTATGTCGGCCACCGCCAAAATCGGCCTGCCTGAAGTCAAACTGGGCATCTACCCAGGATTTGGTGGCACTGTGCGTCTGCCGCGCCTGATCGGTGCAGACAACGCGATCGAGTGGATCGCCGCCGGTAAAGAAAATCGTGCCGAAGACGCCCTGAAAGTCGGCGCCGTCGACGCTGTGGTTGCCCCGGACAAACTGGCCGAAGCCGCACTGAACCTGATCAAAGGCGCCATCAGCGGCGAATTTGACTACAAGGCCAAGCGTCAGCCGAAGCTGGAAAAACTCAAGCTCAACGCCATCGAACAAATGATGTCGTTCGAAACCGCCAAAGGTTTCGTGGCAGGCCAGGCCGGCCCGAACTACCCGGCGCCGGTTGAAGCGATCAAGACCATCCAGAAAGCCGCGAACTTCGGTCGCGACAAAGCCCTGGAAATCGAAGCTGCCGGCTTCGTCAAACTGGCCAAGACCTCTGCCGCGCAGAGCTTGATCGGCCTGTTCCTGAACGATCAGGAACTGAAGAAAAAGGCCAAGGCCTACGACGAAATCGCCAAAGACGTGAAACAGGCTGCCGTACTCGGCGCCGGTATCATGGGCGGCGGTATCGCCTATCAGTCGGCGTCCAAAGGCACGCCGATCCTGATGAAAGACATCAACGAGCACGGCATCGAGCAAGGCCTGGCAGAAGCCGCCAAGCTGCTGGTGGGCCGCGTTGATAAAGGTCGCATGACCGCTGCGAAGATGGCTGAAGTGCTTAACGGCATTCGCCCTACGCTGTCCTACGGCGATTTCGGCCACGTCGACCTGGTGGTTGAAGCCGTAGTCGAAAACCCGAAGGTCAAGCAAGCCGTACTGGCTGAAGTGGAAGCCCAGGTTAAAGACGACACCATCCTGGCCTCGAACACCTCGACCATTTCCATCTCGCTGCTGGCTAAAGCCCTCAAGCGTCCGGAAAACTTCGTCGGCATGCACTTCTTCAACCCGGTGCACATGATGCCGCTGGTGGAAGTGATCCGTGGCGAGAAGTCCAGCGAGCTGGCCGTTGCCACCACCGTTGCCTACGCCAAGAAAATGGGCAAGAACCCGATCGTGGTCAATGACTGCCCGGGCTTCCTGGTTAACCGCGTGCTGTTCCCGTACTTCGGCGGTTTCGCCAAGCTGGTCAGCGCCGGTGTCGACTTTGTGCGCATCGACAAAGTCATGGAAAAATTCGGCTGGCCAATGGGCCCGGCGTACCTGATGGATGTGGTCGGCATCGACACTGGCCACCACGGTCGTGACGTAATGGCTGAAGGCTTCCCGGACCGCATGAAAGACGACCGCCGCTCGGCGATCGACGCGCTCTACGAGGCCAAGCGCCTGGGCCAGAAGAACGGCAAGGGTTTCTACGCCTACGAGGCTGATAAGAAGGGCAAGCAGAAGAAAGTTGCCGACCCATCGGTTCACGAAGTGCTGGCTCCGGTCATCTACGAGCAGCGTGAAGTGTCCGACGAGGACATTATCAACTGGATGATGATCGCCCTGTGCCTGGAAACCGTGCGTTGCCTGGAAGACGGCATCGTTGAAACCGCCGCCGAAGCCGATATGGGCTTGGTGTACGGTATTGGTTTCCCTCCATTCCGTGGCGGTGCGCTGCGTTACATCGACTCGATCGGTGTGGCTGAGTTCGTTGCCCTGGCTGACAAATACGCTGATTTGGGCCCGCTGTACCACCCGACCGAAAAGCTGCGTGAAATGGCCAAAAACGGCGAACGCTTCTTCGGTTAAGCGCCCAGACGACTAGAGCGAGAATATTTATGAGCTTGAATCCAAGAGACGTGGTGATTGTCGACTTCGGTCGCACACCAATGGGCCGCTCCAAGGGCGGCATGCACCGCAACACCCGCGCTGAAGATATGTCGGCGCACCTGATCAGCAAGTTGCTGGAGCGTAACGTCAAGGTCGACCCTAACGAAGTCGAAGACGTGATCTGGGGTTGTGTCAACCAGACCCTGGAGCAGGGCTGGAACATCGCGCGCATGGCGTCGTTGATGACCCAGATCCCGCACACGGCTGCTGGCCAGACTGTCAGCCGCCTGTGTGGCTCGTCGATGAGCGCCCTGCACACGGCTGCGCAAGCGATCATGACCGGCAACGGTGATGTGTTCGTGGTCGGTGGTGTTGAGCACATGGGCCACGTCAGCATGATGCACGGCGTCGACCCGAACCCGCACATGTCGCTGTACGCGGCAAAAGCCTCGGGCATGATGGGCCTTACCGCAGAAATGCTCGGCAAAATGCACGGCATTACCCGCGAAGCCCAGGACGCATTCGGCGTGCGCTCCCACCAACTCGCTCACAAGGCGACCGTGGAAGGCAAGTTCAAGGATGAGATCATCCCGATGAACGGCTACGACGAAAACGGTTTCCTCAAACTGTTCGACTACGACGAAACCATTCGTCCGGACACCACCCTGGAAAGCCTGGCGGCCTTGAAACCAGCCTTCAATCCAAAGGGCGGCACCGTGACAGCCGGTACTTCGTCGCAAATCACCGACGGTGCTTCGTGCATGATCGTGATGTCGGCGCAGCGTGCCCAGGACCTGGGCATTCAGCCGATGGCGGTGATCCGTTCGATGGCAGTGGCAGGTGTGGACCCGGCAATCATGGGCTATGGTCCAGTACCGGCCACACAAAAAGCCTTGAAGCGCGCGGGCCTGACCATCTCCGATATCGACTTCTTCGAGCTCAACGAAGCTTTCGCCGCACAGGCCCTGCCAGTGCTGAAAGATTTGAAAGTACTCGACAAGATGAACGAGAAGGTTAACCTGCACGGCGGCGCGATTGCCCTGGGCCACCCATTCGGTTGCTCCGGTGCACGTATCTCCGGCACTTTGCTTAACGTGATGAAGCAAAATGGCGGCAACCTTGGGGTTGCAACCATGTGCATTGGTCTCGGCCAAGGCATTTCCACCGTCTTCGAACGTATCTAAACGTTTCGCTGACGGAAGCCGGGGCCCAGTGCCCCGGTTTTTGTTTTTTGAAATTTTTAATCTTTTTTTTCAACAAATTTTGCACGAGGGCCAGAGCATGAAAGTCGAACCAGGGCTCTACCAACATTATAAGGGCCCGCAGTACCGTGTTTTTAATGTGGCACGGCACTCCGAGACCGAAGAAGAAGTGGTGTTTTACCAAGCACTGTATGGCGATTACGGCTTTTGGGTGCGCCCATTGAGCATGTTCCTTCAGACCGTCGAAGTTGACGGCGAGCAGGTCCCGCGCTTTGCTTTGGTGCAGGTCGAACCCAGTCTTTTTTCAGGGCAATAACGGCAGGCCGCGCAGAATGCTGCGCTTGACCTCACCTTGTTGCCACTATATATAGCGTTGCCGCGACAGGCGCCAACTGCCTTTCACTTCTCGAATTCAGGAATTTTCCGATCCATGGGCAAATCGCTGGTCATTGTGGAATCCCCGGCTAAGGCCAAGACCATCAACAAGTACTTGGGCAACGAGTACGTGGTGAAGTCGAGTATCGGCCATATCCGAGACCTGCCCACCAGCGGTTCGGCTAGCGCCAGCAAGGAGCCTGCCGCCAAGCGCGGCAAGGCCGCTGCGGGCGAAGGTCCGGTGCTCAGCCCTAAAGAGAAAGCGCGCAAGCAGCTGGTCTCACGCATGGGTGTGGACCCGGATCATGGCTGGAAGGCCAAGTACGAAATCCTTCCTGGCAAGGAAAAGGTCATCGAAGAGCTGCGCCGGCTCGCCAAAGATGCCGACACCATCTATCTCGCGACGGACTTGGACCGCGAAGGGGAAGCCATTGCCTGGCACCTGCGCGAAGCCATCGGCGGTGATGACAGCCGCTACAAGCGTGTGGTGTTCAACGAAATCACCAAGAAAGCCATCCAGGAAGCCTTCTCCAAGCCGGGTGAGCTGGACATCGACCGTGTCAACGCCCAGCAGGCGCGTCGTTTCCTCGACCGCGTGGTGGGTTACATGGTTTCGCCACTGCTGTGGGCGAAGATCGCCCGTGGCCTGTCCGCCGGCCGTGTGCAATCGGTAGCGGTCAAGCTGGTGGTGGAGCGTGAGCGCGAAATCCGTGCGTTCAACCCCGAAGAATACTGGGAAGTCCACGCCGACCTGGGCACTGCCAAGGGCGCCAACGTGCGCTTTGAAGTGGCCCGTGAGAAAGGCGAGGCCTTCAAGCCGCTGAACGAAGCCCAGGCCATGGCCGCGCTGGAGAAGCTCAAGGCTTCCAGCTACAGCATCGTCAAGCGCGAAGACAAACCGACCAGCAGCAAGCCGTCGGCGCCGTTCATCACCTCCACCCTGCAACAGGCCGCGAGTAACCGCCTGGGCTTTGGCGTGAAGAAGACCATGATGATGGCCCAGCGTCTGTACGAAGCCGGCTACATCACGTATATGCGTACCGACTCCACCAACCTGTCGCAAGACGCGGTGGCGATGGCGCGTACTTATATTGAAAGCGAGTTCGGCAAGAAGTACCTGCCGGAGAAGCCGAACGTCTACAGCAGCAAGGAAGGCGCACAAGAGGCTCACGAAGCGATTCGTCCTTCCGACGCCAACACCGAGCCAAGTAAGCTGAGCGGCATGGAGCGTGACGCTGAGCGCCTCTACGAGCTGATCTGGCGCCAGTTCCTGGCTTGCCAGATGCTGCCGGCGCAATACCTGTCCACCACCGTCAGCGTGGGCGCAGGCGACTTCGAGCTGCGTGCCAAGGGCCGTATCCTCAAGTTCGACGGCTATACCCGCGTGATGCCGCAAATCGCCAAGCCAGGCGATGACGACGTACTGCCGGACATGGCCCAGGGCGACACGTTGAAGCTGATCAAGCTCGACCCGTCCCAGCACTTCACCAAGCCGCCGGCGCGTTACTCCGAAGCCAGCCTGGTAAAAGAGATGGAAAAACGCGGTATCGGTCGTCCTTCGACCTATGCGGCAATCATCTCGACCATCCAGGACCGTGGCTACGTAGCGCTGCACAACCGTCGCTTCTACTCGGAAAAGATGGGCGACATCGTGACTGAGCGCCTGTCCGAGAGCTTCTCCAACCTCATGGACTACGGCTTTACCGCCGGCATGGAAGAGAACCTCGATGACGTGGCCCAGGGCGAGCGCGACTGGAAAAACGTACTGGATGAGTTCTACGGCGACTTCAAAAAGAAACTCGAAGTAGCCGAAAGCCCTGACAGCGGCATGCGCGCCAACCAGCCGGTGATGACTGACATCCCGTGCCTGACGTGTGGCCGCCCGATGCAGATCCGTACTGCGTCCACCGGTGTATTCCTCGGTTGCTCGGGCTACAGCCTGCCGCCGAAAGAGCGTTGCAAGGCCACCGTTAACCTGGTGCCGGGTGATGAGATTGCCGCCGACGACGAGGGTGAATCCGAGTCGCTGGTACTGCGTGGCAAGCACCGTTGCCCGATCTGCAGCACGGCGATGGATGCCTATCTGCTCGACGAAAAGCACAAGCTGCACATCTGCGGTAACAACCCGGACTGCAACGGCTACGAGATCGAAGAGGGCACCTACCGCATCAAAGGCTACGAAGGCCCGAGCCTGGAGTGCGACAAGTGCGGCAGCGAGATGCAACTCAAGACCGGCCGTTTCGGCAAATTCTTCGGTTGCACCAACCCGACCTGCAAGAACACCCGCAAACTGCTGAAGAGCGGTGACGCGGCGCCGCCGAAGATGGACCCGGTGAAGATGCCGGAACTCAAGTGCGAGAAGGTCAACGACACCTACATCCTGCGTGACGGCGCTTCGGGCCTGTTCCTGGCGGCCAGCCAGTTCCCGAAAAACCGCGAGACCCGTGCACCCTTGGTGATGGAGATCGTGCCGCACAAGGACGAGATCGATCCGAAGTACCACTTCCTGTGTGAAGCGCCGAAGAAGGATCCCGACGGTCGCCCGTCCGTGATCCGCTACAGCCGCAAAACCAAGGAGCAGTACGTGCAGACCGAAGTGGACGGCAAGCCTACCGGCTGGAAAGCGTTCTACGACGGCGGCAAGTGGAAGGTCGAGGACAAGCGCCAAGGCGCTTGATTGGCTGAACTGCCAACTGCAAAGGCCGCCTGAAAAGGCGGCCTTTTTTTACGCTTGCAGGAAACTTGGCTGATCCGTGACACTGTTCAGCCAGCATCACGCTTATTTCGTTGTGGAGATTGCCGTTATGGCCAACGAACTCTATACCCGTACCAATCAGAAAATTTACTTCGCGGGTTTGTCCCTGGAAGCCCTTGGCCGTGCCGAGGAAGGGAAGGAGATGAATGCCATCGCGCTGGTCCAGGCCGGGCGTGAGGCGGCGTTGTTCCACCTCTACGGCGCTTTGCTGGGCCTGTGCCATGAAATTGCCGGGTTCTACCGCTTGCCTCAGGCGGGCGCACCACGCGCAGAAATGATCATGAATCGCGAAGTGCTGGACAGCATGGCGATTCCTGAATTGGCCGAACTGGTGGAAATGGCGCAGAGCCCCGACAGCTGGGTTGCGCGATTGCTCAAAGCGCATGCGGATATGTTCCAGCCGCCGCGTGTTCCCCATGTGCCCAAGGGCGATGTGACACAGCCGCTGATCGTGGCCGTTGTGCTGGAAGCGGATGAGCCCAAGCCCTTGAGCCGCGAAGAGCTGGAAAGCTGGCGTCAGGAACTGAAGAAGATGGCGCTCAGGTTTCGTGAAGGCTTGAACGAGTGTTGAGGCGCTACTGCTGATACACACGATCAAAACTGTGGGAGCGGGCTTGCTCGCGAATGCGGTGGGTCTGTAATGAATTCTTTACTGAAACTCCGCATTCGCGAGCAAGCCCGCTCCCACATTTGAACCCAGTTAGACAGAAAGTGCGGCGCAGGCCTCAATAAGCACCATTCATCAAGCCGTCAAGAAACCTGTTCAGATCCTCTGCGAGGCTGGGTAGATGACTGATATAATCCCGGCCTTTCGTGGAGAACAGACTTATATGCCAACGTCCTTTCTGGAAATTGTTGAACTGCCTGACGGCCGAATCGAGCTGCGCCGGGCTGAGGACGAGGGTTCTCTGGTTATTTTGGATTTTTCCGAGGACGCCAAAGTGTTCTTGCAAGGCCAGCACGTGGAAGTGGCAAAAGCCATGTTGAGCGTGGGTGTGCAGATGGCTGGTCGCCTGGCCGAAGGCGAGCCGGAGAAGGACGATGGGCCGCGGGTGCTTCACTGAGTCTTCGCGATGAGCGTGCTTGCGTGGTGAGCAGGTTTTTTTTTGTGGTGAGCAGGCTTTTCGTGGCGAGCGGGGTT
>NZ_JAAAFV010000033.1:46976-109842 GCF_019352915.1 Pseudomonas sp. Xaverov 259
TGCATCAGACCCCATTACCCCAATCGAATATTCAAACTCTGCGCATCGCCCGTGCGCGCGGCGCTGATCAGTTGCTGCTTGGCGGCCGCATTCAGCGGGTTCAACCAGCTCACTACCGTATGGCTACGCCCCAGGCGCAAGGCTTCGCACGTCAGTTGCTGAGCGCTTTGCGCGCCGCGTGGTTGCAGCAGCAGGATGCGCTCACGGTTGAGGCCTGCGTCCCGCAGCCAGGCCTGGGTCAGGCTGGCGGGCGGGGCGATCAGCGTCAGCCAGCGCGCGTCCTGCTCTTCGCTCAATTCGCGAAGGATCGGCGCCAGCAGGCTCAGGCAGCTCCCGGCAGCACCGCGCAACGACAGCTCACTGAACGCCTCAGGTTCGCAGCCCCAAGGGGCCTCGACCGTTTCCTTGAGGATGGGCGCAAGGGGTTGGGCCATAAAGGCCTCGAACAGCGACAGTTGTGTATGTTGCGGGGTGTGCACGAGCTGCATGGTGCCTCCTTTAGCGGCGAATGACGCCGACGCTCAAGCCTTCGATCACCAGGTCCTGATCTTTCAGGTTCACTTCAATCGGGGCGAACTCAGGGTTCTCGGCCAGGAGCCAGACCTTGCTGCCTTCGCGCTTGAAGCGTTTGACGGTGACTTCATCGCCGATACGGGCGACGACGATCTGGCCATTACGGGCTTCGCGAGTGGTGTGGACGGCCAGCAGATCACCGTCGAAAATGCCCACGTCCTTCATGCTCATGCCGTGTACGCGCAACAGGTAGTCGGCACGTGGATGGAAGAAGGTCGGGTTGATGTTGCAGGACTCTTCGACGTGCTGCTGCGCCAGGATCGGCGCACCGGCGGCGACGCGGCCGATGATCGGCAGGGTCGATTCGTCGGCCTTGGCTTCAAAACCAGGGATACGGATACCGCGTGAAGCACCCGGGGTCATCTCGATCGCGCCTTTGCGGGCGAGGGCCTTGAGGTGTTCTTCGGCGGCGTTGGGGGACTTGAACCCCAGTTCCAGCGCAATTTCCGCTCGCGTCGGCGGGTAGCCGTTGTCGTCGAGGCAGCGCTTGATAAAAGCCAGAATCTCAGCTTGGCGTGGCGTCAGTTTTAGCATGTTGATCGCTCTGTCTTTTTATACAGTGACTGGGATTATATACAGTGAACTGCGCTTGGCAATCATCCTTTTTTGGCACTCCGCTGGACGGTCATCTGTCATCCTTCCTACAAGGCATAGACGGCGCTGCCTACAGAGCGGCAGGGATGTGATTAAATAGGCATGAAATAGATGACTGCCCGGCCGGAAAGCGGCCTTCCAGGCTTGACAAGACACACCCTGAAACGTATGTTTCAAACAAGTGTTTGTCAGGCGGAGTAGCCATGGCCCAGTCGGAAACCGTTGAACGCATTCTCGATGCTGCCGAGCAATTGTTCGCGGAAAAAGGATTTGCTGAAACTTCATTGCGGCTGATCACCAGCAAGGCTGGGGTTAACCTCGCCGCCGTGAACTATCATTTCGGCTCGAAAAAAGCCCTGATCCAGGCGGTGTTCTCACGCTTCCTGGGGCCGTTCTGCGCCAGCCTCGACCGTGAGCTGGAGCGTCGCCAGACCAAGCCCGAAAACAAGCCAAGCCTGGAAGACCTGCTGGAAATCCTGGTTGAGCAAGCGCTGGTGGTTCAACCGCGCAGCGGCAATGACCTGTCGATCTTCATGCGTCTTTTAGGGCTGGCCTTCAGTCAGAGCCAGGGCCACTTGCGCCGTTACCTGGAAGATATGTACGGCAAGGTGTTCCGCCGCTATATGTTGCTGGTCAACGAAGCCGCCCCGCGTATTCCGCCGATCGAATTGTTCTGGCGTGTGCACTTCATGCTTGGCGCCGCCGCGTTCAGCATGTCCGGCATCAAAGCCTTGCGCGCGATTGCCGAGACCGATTTCGGTGTCAACACGTCCATCGAACAAGTGATGCGCCTGATGGTGCCGTTCCTTGCCGCCGGCATGCGTGCCGAAACCGGCGTGACCGACCCGGCCATGGCCGCCGCGCAACTGCGCCCGCGCAGCAAGTCCACACCGGCCGTCGCCAAGGCGTGATTGCCCCAGGTGTGCGCGGCGGCTAAGCTAGCCGCCATGCCGATTTCAGCTATTTACTCGCAACCCGTTGTGCTCGCTGCGCTTATTGCGCCAAGTGAGGGCAACGGGTTGTGTGCGTTATTTAAGGAAGGTTTATGACTGCTGCCCTGCAAGGTTCGTTAATGGTCGATGTGGCCGGTACTTGGCTGACGGCCGAGGATCGCCAGTTGTTGCGCCAGCCTGAGGTGGGCGGGTTGATCATTTTTGCGCGCAATATCGAGCACCCACGGCAAGTGCGCGAATTGAGCGCGGCGATTCGCGCGGTGCGCCCCGACCTGCTGCTGGCGGTCGATCAGGAAGGCGGTCGTGTGCAGCGCTTGCGCCAGGGTTTTGTACGCCTGCCGGCCATGCGTCTGCTGGCGGACAAGCCGAATGCCGAATACCTGGCCGAGCAGTGCGGCTGGATCATGGCCACTGAAGTGCTGGCGGTCGGGCTCGACCTGAGCTTCGCCCCGGTGCTGGACCTCGACTATCAGCGCAGCGCCGTGGTCGGCACCCGTTCCTTCGAGGGCGACCCGGAGCGCGCTGCCGTGCTCGCGGGCGCGTTCATTCGCGGCATGAACAGTGCCGGCATGGCTGCCACTGGCAAACACTTCCCGGGCCACGGCTGGGCCGAGGCGGACTCCCACGTCGCGATTCCCAATGATGAACGCAGCCTGGAGCAGATTCGCGCAAATGACCTGGTGCCTTTCGCACGCCTGAGCAAGCAATTGGCGGCGGTGATGCCGGCTCACGTGATTTATCCGCAAGTGGACGCCCAGCCCGCCGGTTTCTCGCGTCGCTGGTTGCAGGACATTTTGCGTGGCGAGCTGCAATTTGACGGGGTGATTTTCAGTGATGACCTGTCCATGGCCGGTGCGCATGTGGTCGGTGATGCGGCCAGCCGTATCGAAGCGGCGCTGACGGCTGGGTGTGATATGGGCTTGGTGTGCAATGACCGCGCCGCTGCGGAGCTGGCACTGACTGCGGCGCAGCGCATGAAGGTGACGCCATCGGCGCGGATTGCGCGGATGCGTGGGCAGGCGATTGCCTCTACGGACTATAAGCAGGACCCGCGTTGGTTGTTGGCGCTTACCGCGTTGCGGGATGCTCAGTTGATCGACTGACAACCGCGTTGCTGCCATCGCAGGCAAGCCAGCTCCCACCCTTGAATGTATTCACAAATCAAAGGTGGGAGCTGGCTTGCCTGCGATAGCGATCTAACCGTCAGCGCTTCTCTTGCTTATTGGGCAACGGTGCAAACAACGCCTCAATATCCTCATTACCCAACTGCCAATCCCCGGTCGTGCGTCCATCCAGCACGCCTGCCGCCAAGTCAGACTTTTCCTTCTGCAGGTGTTGGATTTTCTCCTCCACCGTGCCTCGCGCGATCATTTTGTAGACGAACACCGGCTTCTCTTGCCCGATGCGATACGCACGGTCGGTCGCCTGGTTTTCCGTCGCCGGGTTCCACCACGGATCATAGTGGATCACGGTGTCGGCCTCGGTCAGGTTCAAACCGACGCCACCCGCCTTCAGGCTGATCAGAAAAATCTGCAGCTTACCGCTCTGGAAATCCTTCACTGGCGTGCGCCGGTCGCGGGTCTGGCCGGTGAGCAGTGCGTAAGCCACACCGCGCTTTTGAAGTTCGGCTTCGATCAGGCTCAGCATCGAGGTGAACTGCGAGAACAACAATATCCGGCGCCCTTCGGCAAACAGCTCTTCGAGCATCTCCAGCAGGCTGTCGAGTTTGCCCGAGCTGCTGCCACGGGCGGGCAGGGTGGCGTCGTTGACCAGGCGCAGGTCGCAGCACACCTGGCGCAACTTGAGCAGCGCTTCAAGAATGATGATCTGGCTGCGCGCCACGCCCTTGCGGGTGATTTCGTCGCGCACCTTCTTGTCCATGGCCAGGCGCATGGTTTCGTACACGTCGCGCTGGGCCTCGTTGAGGTCGACCCAGTGGATGATCTCGGTCTTGGGCGGCAGCTCGGTGGCTACCTGCTCTTTGGTGCGGCGCAGCAGGAAGGGTTTTATCCGACCGTTGAGGTGCTGCAGTCGCACCTCACTGGCGCGCTTTTCGATGGGCACGCGGTAATCACGGTTGAAGCTTTTGACGTCACCCAGCCAGCCCGGCAGCAGGAAGTGGAACAGCGACCACAGCTCGCCCAGGTGGTTTTCCAGCGGTGTGCCGCTCAGGCACAGGCGCTGGCGCGCATTGAGCTCGCGCGCGGCCTGGGCAGCCTTGCTGTTGGGGTTCTTGATGTACTGGGCCTCATCGAGGATCAGCACATGCAAGGGCTGGGCGGCGAGTATGTCGATGTCTTTTGGCAGCAGCGCGTAGGTGGTCAGCAGCAGGTCATAGTCCTGCAGGTTGGCGAAATGTTTCTTACGGCCAGCGCCGTATAGGGCCTGCACCCGTAGTTGCGGTGTGAAGTGCGCGGCTTCGTCGAGCCAGTTGGGAATCAGGCTGGTGGGCATCACCACCATGCACGGCCGGTCGAGGCGCCCGGCGGCTTTTTCGCTGAGGATATGCGCCAGGGTCTGCAGGGTTTTGCCCAGGCCCATGTCATCGGCAAGAATCCCGCCCACATCAAGCTGGCGCAGCGACTGCATCCAGCTCAAGCCTTCCAGTTGATACGGGCGCAAGGTCGCGTTCAAACCCTCGGGTGCCACGCAGGTGAAGTCCTTGATGTCGCGCAGGCGCTGGGCGAAGTTGCGGATCTTCTCGCCGCCTTCCCATTGCAGCGGCAGGTCTTCCAGCGGGTTCAGGCGAATGGCGTCGGCTTTGGCCAGGCGCAAGCTGGTGGTGCCGGTTTCCTGTAGGTAAAACTCGCCAAGGGTGGCCAGCACCGGCTTGAGTCGACCGTAGGGCAACGCCACTTGCAACGGGCCGTGGCCGTTGGGCAGGCCGGGAATATTCACCAGGATCAGCTCGTCGTCACGGCGTCGGGCGAGTTTTTCCGGGTTGAGGATTTCGGTGTGGGAGCGCATCAGGTTGAGCAAAATCGGCAACAGGCTCAGGCGCTCGCCATTGACGATAATCCCCAGCTCCAGGTCGAACCAGTCGCGTTCCGGGCCTTCGTCGACGGTGGCGTACCAGTCATCGACGGTACTCAAGTCGAAGCCGAAATCTTCATCGACCTGCAACTCCCAGCCCTCGGCGCGCAAGGTGGGCGAGGCGTTGAGGGTGAAGTTCAACCAGGCGCTGTCATTGACCATCTCGAACAGCTCGCCGGCACTCTCCGGCAGCGCCTTGCTCTGGCGCGTGGCGATCTTGAAGCCCAGCAGGCGCAGTTGTTCGCGATAGGGTTGCTCCAGCTCCGGATGGCGCTTGATTCGCAGGCTCTGGGTTTCCTGGCGCACGACGATGTCGGCGTTTTTCTGGCCGCTGACATAGTTGCCCAGGTAATTGAACGACAGCGCCGCACGGTGCTGGATATAGCGCTGCATCTTGCCATTACGCGGTTCAAACGCACTGAACTCCACGCTGGCCAGCCACAGGCGCGGCACCGGCCGCACCTCTTCCATCACCACTTGTGGCAGCACCACGCGGTTATCCAGCACGGCCTGGAGTTTTTCCAGCAGCTCGGCATCTTGCGCAGCGGCCGGGTAGGCCAGGGTTTCCTGGACCTTGAGCAGCACTGCCGCGATGTGTTTGCAGTTGGTGTGTACCGGGCACGTGCAGCGGCTGTCCACCAGGATCAGCGTGCCCTTGGCCGATTCGCGCAGCGAGATGGTTTGTCGGTAAACATTGCCGCCCGAGCCTTCGCAGCTGGCGATGATGGTGCTGTCGCCGGACTCGACGATGCGCACGCGGTTTTCCAGGGCGTAGCGCCGCCCGCGCTCAAGGCTTTGCTCTTTAAAGCGATTGGCCCACGAAGGGGCCAGGGGTTTGGTCAATGACGACGTCAGGGGCATGGCGCTGGATCAGTCCTGAATGTCGGGCGGTGGCGCACTGGGTGGTTTGGCGGTCAGCGACGTGATCTTGATCAGCAGCGCCAAGTGGCCGCCATCCAGGTAATTGAGTTGGTTGTTCTTGGTGCGCACGTCCTGCTGGCTCAAGTGTTCGCTGGCAATCACGCTGCCGTTGGCGTCGAACTGGTTGATCCAGAAGTCCGCGTCGATATCGGTAAAGCGCCCAAGCTGCAGGTTCAGCGTGCCCTCGATGGGGAACTGGCCGAACTGCTCCTGGCCGTCGGTAATGGCCAGCTTCACTGGTTGTTCACCGAGGTTTTGATCCCAGGCGCGGTGCAGCAATACGGTGTAACTGTTGTCCGCACTCAGCTTGTCGATGATGTTGCCCAGCCGCGGTGGGCTGAGCTTGTCGGTCGGCAGCCGCGCCGCGCCGGCATCCCAGTTTTCCGGCGCAGCGCGGCTATTGATCACCGGCTCGGCGTTCTGGCGCACCAGGATCATTTCCACCAGGTACGGGCTGTCGGCAAACGCCGAAGGTGCGACCACCACCAACACTAAGCTCAGAATGCGGAACAGGCGCATGGGGGCGTCCTTCAAGCAGATTTCGGGATGAGGCGCTCAAACAGCGCCTCCAGGGTATTAAAGCGTTCTTCGGCACGCTCCATCGGCACCATGAATTTGAACAGCGTAGCCCCTTCGAACTTGTAGCGGTTGGGTTGGCCCTGAATCAGCTTGATCAGCACCAATGGGTCCACCGGCGTTTGCGCCTCGAACTCGATGCGCCCACCTTGTGGCCCGGCGTCGACCTTCTTGATACCCAGCTGTTCGGCCTGCAATTTCAGCAGCGTCAGGCGCACCAGGTTCTTGGTCGGTTCGGGCAGCAGGCCGAAACGGTCGATCATCTCCACCTGCAGGTCCTTGAGGCCTTCTTCGTCGGTGGCCGAGGCGATGCGCTTGTACAGAATCAGCCGCGCATGCACGTCCGGCAGGTAGTCCTCGGGAATCAACGCCGGCAAGCGCAGGTTGATTTCCGGGCCGCCGCCCAAGGGTTGGTCGAGGTTCGGTTGTTCGCCCTTGCGGATGGCTTTTACCGCGCGCTCGAGCATCTCCATATACAGGGTGAAACCCACCGCCTGGATCTGCCCGCTCTGGCCGTCGCCGAGCAGTTCGCCGGCGCCACGGATTTCCAGGTCGTTGGTGGCCAGCACAAAACCGGCACCGAGGTCCTGGGTGTTGGCGATCGCTTCCAGGCGCTTTTCGGCATCGGAGGTGATCTGTTGGCGCGGCGGTGTCAGCAGGTAGGCATAGGCTTGGTGGTGACTACGGCCCACACGGCCACGCAGTTGGTGCAATTGTGCCAGGCCGAACTTGTCGGCGCGCTCGATGATGATGGTGTTGGCGCTCGGCACGTCAATGCCGGTCTCGATGATGGTCGAGGCGATCAGCACGTTGAAGCGCTTGTGGTAGAAGTCGCTCATGACTTGTTCGAGTTCGCGCTCGCGCATCTGCCCGTGGCCGATGGCGATGCGCGCTTCCGGCACCAGTTCGGCGAGGTCGGCGGCGCATTTCTCGATGGTCTTCACGTCGTTGTGCAGGTAGTAAACCTGCCCGCCGCGCAGCAGTTCACGCAACAAGGCTTCCTTGACCGTGCTTTTGTTCTGCTCCATCACAAAGGTGCGCACCGACAAACGCCGCGCCGGCGGCGTGGCAATGATCGACAGGTCGCGCATGCCCGATACCGCCATGTTCAGCGTGCGTGGGATCGGCGTCGCGGTGAGCGTAAGAATGTCGACTTCACTGCGCAGGTTTTTCAGTTGCTCTTTTTGACGCACACCGAAGCGGTGTTCTTCGTCGATGATCACCAGGCCCAGGTTCTTGATCTTCACGTCATCCGACAGCAGCTTGTGCGTGCCGATCACGATATCAATCTTGCCCTCGGCCAAGTCGGCGACGGCGGCGTTCACTTCCTTGGCGGACTTGAAGCGGCTCATCACTTCCACGCTCACCGGCCAGTCGGCAAAACGGTCGCGGAAGCTGTTGTAGTGTTGCTGGGCGAGCAGGGTGGTCGGCACCAGAATCGCCACTTGCTTGCCACCGTGCACCGCAATAAAGGCTGCGCGCATGGCCACTTCGGTTTTGCCGAAGCCCACGTCGCCGCAGACCAGGCGGTCCATCGGCTTGGGCGCGAGCATGTCGGCGCGCACCGCTTCGATGGTGGTTTGCTGGTCGGGGGTTTCTTCGAAGGCGAAGCCGGCGCTGAACGTGGCGTAGTCGGCTTTCGGGTCGGCGAACGCATAGCCTTCGCGTGCGGCGCGGCGGGCATAGATGTCGAGCAACTCGGCCGCCACGTCGCGCACCTGTTCGGCGGCCTTGCGTTTGGCTTTCTGCCAGGTCTCGGAGCCCAGGCGGTGCAACGGCGCCAGCGCGTCATCGCTGCCAGTGTAGCGCGCAATCAGGTGCAGGCTGGCTACCGGCACGTAGAGCTTGGCGCCTTCGGCGTATTCCATGGTGAGGAATTCGGCGGCCTGGTTGTCGATCTCCAGGGTCTGCAGGCCCAGGTAGCGGCCCACGCCGTGGTCGATATGCACCACCGGCGCGCCTTCGCGCAGTTCGGTAAGGTTCTTGATCACCGCGTCATTGTTGGCATCGGCGCGTTTTTCACGGCGACGGCGCTGCATCACGCGCTGGCCGAACAGCGGGCTCTCGGCGATGAGTGCCAGCGCCGGGTCGTCCAGTAACAAGCCTTCGTCCAGCGGCGCAATGGTGATTGCCAGGCGCTCTTTGCTTTTCACAAAGTCCGGCCAGCTGTCGACGGTTTTCGGGCGCAGCTTCAGGCGTTCCAGCAACTCCAGCAGCACTTCGCGACGGCCGGCGGATTCGGCGGTAAACAGCACACGGCCAGGGAAATCGCCGAGGAAATTCGACAGTGCTTCCAGTGGCTGGGTGGCTTTGGCCTGGATCGCCAAGTCCGGCAACGTGCTCGCCGGGAAACGTTCGCGGCCACCGCCTGCGTCCACGTCCTGTTGGCTGGCGACCACGCGTGGCCAGTTTTTCAGGCGGGCGAAGCAGTCTTCCACCGGCAGGAACAATTCGGCGGGCGGCAATAAAGGCCGTGACGGATCGACGCGGCGCTCTTCGTAGCGGTTGCGCACATCGTTCCAGAAGTTTTCTGCGGCCTGTTCGATGCCGGGCAGCGAGAACACTTGGGTGTCTGCGGGCAGGTAATCGAACAGCGTGGACGTTTCGTCGAAGAACAGCGGCAGGTAGTACTCGATACCGGCCGGAGTAATTCCGCTGCTTAAATCCTGAAAGATCGGGCAGCGGCGGAAGTCGACGTCGAAGCGTTCGCGAAAGCGCGCCTTAAAGCGCGTGACCGCGTCTTTTTGCAGCGGGAACTCGCGCGCCGGCAGCAGCTTGATCGACTCTACTTTGTCGATGGAGCGCTGGTTGTCCGGGTCGAAGGTGCGCAGCGTCTCGATTTCGTCATCGAACAGGTCGATGCGGTACGGCAGTTTGCTGCCCATCGGGAACAAGTCGATCAACGCACCGCGCACCGCGAACTCGCCGTGTTCGTACACGGTTTCGACGCAACGGTAGCCGCTGGCTTCCAGGCGCGTGCGCATCTGCTCCACGTCGAGCTTCTGGCCGACATCCAGCACCAGGCTGCTGCCGAGCAGGAACTTGGTCGGCGCCAGGCGGTGCAGGGCGGTGGTGATAGGCACCACCAGCACACCGTGGGCCAGTTCCGGCAGGCGGTAGAGGCTGGCGATGCGCTGGGAAATGATGTCCTGGTGCGGCGAGAACAGGTCGTAGGGCAGGGTTTCCCAGTCGGGGAAATGCAGCACCGGCAAATCGGGGGCGAAGAAGCTCAGCTCCTGCTCCAGCCGCTCGGCGCTTTGGCTGTCGGCGGTGAGCAGCAGGGTAAAGCGCTTGGCTGCGCTGGCAGCCTCGGCAATGGCCAGGCTCAGGGCGGCACCGGGCAGGTTGCCCCAGTGCTGTTTACCTGCCGCAGCAGGGAGAAGCGGTAGACGCAGAACGGGCACGGAAGGTTGAGCTCCAAGCGTTGCGACAAAGTCGGTAATTGTAGCGGCCCAAGGTGCCGCCTGTCAGTTGCTGACTGAGCCTATTACGGTTTGCAGGAAATGTAGTGGCTAAGACAAACAATCGAGGGTTTTGACTCAATATGTAGTGCCATTTCGCGCGGATGTTTCGGAGGGTTACGGACAAGTTGGCACTATCGCGGCATGGGTGGCCTTCTGGAACCCGCGTATTTACTGGCCTGTAGCCGGGTGGTATTTTTTTGCAAGGGCTTTTTGTTGCGGTCGGCGCATTGCTCAACGGGCAGTCGGACGACATAATGTAGCCCCTTTTTTCTGCCCCTACATGTGGAAGGTTCCCGTGACTCAGAAGCCCGACCAGTGTCTTGGTGAATGGATCGACCGTGAAGCACTCGCTGAAGCGATGATTCCGCTTATCGGTCAGCTGTACCGCAATAACAATGTGGTGAGCTCGATCTATGGCCGCAGCCTGATCAACCAGTCTGTCATCGCGATTCTCAAAGCGCACCGCTTTGCGCGTCACCGTTCCGCCGACGACAGCGAACTCTCCGTCCACGAAACATTCCCACTGCTTAAAGCCATGAGCGAGCTCAAGCTCGGCGCGGCTTCGGTAGACCTGGGCAAGTTGGCTTACAAGTTCCGCAAAGAAGGTGCGGGCCGCAGCGCCGAGCAGTTCGTGCGTGAAGAAATGGCCGAAGTGGTTGGCCAGCAAAACGCCGCTGCCCGCAAAGGCACCGACGTGGTGTTGTACGGCTTCGGTCGTATCGGCCGCCTGCTGGCGCGCATCCTGATCGAAAAAACCGGTGGCGGCGACGGCCTGCGCTTGCGTGCCATCGTGGTGCGCAAAGGCGCCGAGAACGACCTGACCAAGCGCGCCAGCCTGCTGCGTCGCGACTCGGTGCACGGCCCGTTCAACGGCACCATCGTCATCGACGAAGAAAACAACACCATCACCGCCAACGGTAACCTGATCCAGGTGATCTACGCGAAGAACCCGGCCGAGGTGGATTACACCCAGTACGGCATCAAAGACGCGCTGCTGGTGGACAACACCGGCGTATGGCGTGATGCCGAAGGCCTGGGCCAACACCTGGCCTGCCCAGGTATCGACCGCGTTGTGCTGACTGCGCCTGGCAAGGGCAAGCTCAAGAACATCGTGCACGGTATCAACCACGGCGAAATCACCGCTGACGACAAGATCGTGTCCGCTGCTTCCTGCACCACCAACGCCATCGTGCCGGTGCTGAAAGCTGTGAATGACAAGTTCGGCATCGTTAACGGCCACGTTGAAACAGTTCACTCGTACACCAACGACCAGAACCTGATCGACAACTTCCACAAGGGCGATCGCCGTGGCCGTAGCGCCGCGCTGAACATGGTGATCACCGAGACCGGTGCCGCCACCGCTGCTGCCAAGGCCCTGCCTGAGCTGGCCGGCAAGCTGACCGGTAACGCTATCCGCGTACCGACGCCGAACGTGTCGATGGCCATTCTCAACCTCAACCTTGAGAAAGCCGCCACCCGCGAAGAGATGAACGAGTACCTGCGCTACATGGCGCTGCACTCCGACCTGCATAAGCAGATCGACTTCGTTAACTCGCAGGAAGTGGTGTCCACCGACTTCGTAGGCTCGCGCCACGCCGGCGTGGTCGACGCTGAAGCGACCATTACCCAGGACAACCGCGTTGTGCTGTACGTGTGGTACGACAACGAGTTCGGTTACAGCTGCCAAGTGGTTCGTGTGATGGAAGACATGGCCGGGGTTAACCCGCCTGCATTCCCGCGCTAAACCTTTGCGCTAAATGAAAAAGCCCCGACTGGTTCGGGGCTTTTTTGTGTCTGTTGGTTTTGTATTGAATGTCAGGGCCTCATCGCAGGCAAGCCAGCTCCCACATTTGAATTGTGAACACCGTCAAATGTGGGAGCTGGCTTGCCTGCGATAGCGGTCTATCAAGCTCCGCCAACCACCGAAGCCTGCGCCGTCCGCAGTTCATGCCGATTGCCTTTAAACAGCACCAACGTCGCAATCAGCCCCAACACCGCCGCACCACTCAGCCAAATCCCCGGCGCCGCCTTGTTATCCAGCACATGGATCAAATAAGTACAGGCCGCCGGCGTAAACCCACCAAAGGTCGCGGTCGCCAGGCTATAAGCCAGCGAAAACCCGGTGGTGCGCACTTCAATCGGCATGATCTCGGTAAGCGCCACCACCATCGCCCCGTTGTACGAGCCATACAGGAACGACAGCCACAGCAGCACAATCAGCAAATGGCTGAAACTCGGATTCGCCACCAGCCACGACAGCGCCGGGTACGCCGTGAGAATCGCCAGAATCGTCGCCGCCAGCAATAAGGGTTTGCGCCCGATCTTGTCGGACACAGCGCCCATCACCGGCAGCCAGATGAAGTTGGAAATGCCCACGCACACCGTCACCAGCAATGCATCGAAGTCAGACAAGTGCAGTTCGGCCTTGCCGAAGGTCGGCGTGTAGGCGGTGATCAGGTAGAACGACACGGTGGTCATCACCACAAGCGCCATGCCGGCGATGACGATGCCGAAGTTCTGACCGATCGAACGCACGATTTCCTGCAGGGTAGGGCGGTGTTTACGTGCCTGGAACTCAGGGGTTTCTTCCAGCGAACGGCGAATCACGAAGATCACCGGCACGATCAGGCAGCCGATCAGGAACGGCACGCGCCAGCCCCAGTCGCCCATGTCTTCCGGGCTGAGCCAGTGGTTGAGGCCCACGCCGAGCAAACCGGCGAACACCACCGCAGCCTGCTGGCTGGCGGACTGCCAGCTGACAAAAAAGCCCTTGCGGCCCGGCGTGGCGATTTCCGCCAGGTACACCGACACACCGCCCAGCTCGACGCCGGCAGAGAAGCCTTGCAGCAACCGGCCAAACAGCACCAGCAACGGCGCCGCGACGCCCAGGGTGGCGTAGCCGGGCACACAGGCGATGAGGATGGTGCCTGCAGCCATCATGGCCAAGGTAATGACCAGGCCTTTTTTACGGCCGTGGCGGTCGATGTAGGCACCCAGGAAGATTGCGCCCAGTGGCCGCATCAGGAAACCGGCGCCGAAGGTCGCCAGCGATAGCATCAGCGAGGCGAAGGCGCTGTCGCTGGGGAAGAAGGTTTTGGCAATGGCTGTGGCGTAGAAGCCGTAGACCATGAAGTCGAACATTTCGAGGAAGTTGCCGCTGACAACGCGAAAAATCGCCTTGCCTTTGCCCGTTGTGGTGGACATGTCATGCACTCATCTTGGCTGTCTTATTAGTGATCCCTGGTCATCACTCGTCCTTGCTGCAGTTTTGTAACCATATGTGTATTGGCCAGTACGGGCAATAAAAATTGATAGCAAGCTGACTAAATGCGCAGTTGTCGAGGGCAACGAAAATCAAATGTGGGAGCGGGCTTGCCTGCGATAGCGGTGGGTCAGCCATTTATTTGCTGGCTGATACACCGCTATCGCAGGCAAGCCAGCTCCCACAGGGGTTATTGGGTGTTTTTGGAGGCGGGGGTTAATTCAGGAGGGCGTTGCGCAGGCTGTCCGACAGGCCTTTTGGCGCCAGCCAGATACCGAGGTAGGCCTTTGCCAATTCATCATCACGGCTGCTGAACACCACCTTCTCATTGATCTTCAGGTTCAACCCACGCCCAGGGCGAAAATCCAGGGCATAACGATCGCCGCTACGAATGTTGCGGAAACTGGCGTGCAGTTGGTCCAGCTCGGGCTTCAGGCGGGCGAGGGTTGCAGCGCTTTGCTGGCGATCGAGGGTGGTCGTAGCGGCCCTGATCACATCATTGCGGTCGATGTCGCGAAAGTAATACAGCGCCAGGCGCACAGCCTTTTGCTGGTCCCAGGCCTGTTTGGCGCTTATATCAGCTGGAGCGTACAGCGCGGCTGCGTACACATCCGCCCAGAGATACACCAGCACCGCCTGGTTTTTCAGCGCCAGTTCATGAGACTGCGCCGGGAAGCCAGCCTGTTTGAGCCGATCCGCCTCACTGGCGTGCACCGCAAGCGAAAAAATCATCATTAAACAGAAAAGCACATGCCGCATAATGGCCCCGCCTGCGAAGGTGCGTGTCAGCAGTGTAATGCCAGTTTGCAGTTCCTGTAGTAAAGGCAAGACTGGCCTACGACGCGACCAAGGGTTAATGTGCGCGGCGTTGAGGCTTATATAGACTGTGCCCCGGCTCACACACTTGAGCCAAAAATTTCCTTCATGCCCGCTGGCCGCGGCATGATTTAGCCAGGCGTCCAACCGTACGCCTGGCCTGTTCTGAGGAGTACGCATGGCTGTCTACAACTACGACGTAGTGGTACTGGGTTCCGGCCCGGCTGGAGAAGGTGCGGCAATGAACGCCGCCAAAGCGGGGCGCAAGGTGGCGATGGTCGATAGCCGTCGCCAGGTCGGCGGTAACTGCACCCACCTGGGTACCATCCCGTCCAAAGCCTTGCGTCACTCGGTGCGCCAGATCATGCAGTTCAACACCAACCCGATGTTCCGGGCCATTGGTGAGCCGCGCTGGTTCTCGTTCCCGGACGTGCTTAAAAGCGCCGAGAAAGTCATCTCCAAGCAAGTCGCGTCGCGTACCGGCTACTACGCGCGTAACCGCGTCGACCTGTTCTTCGGCACCGGCAGTTTCGCCGACGAGCAAACTGTCGAAGTGGTCTGCGCCAACGGCGTGGTCGAAAAACTGGTGGCCAAACACATCATCATCGCCACCGGTTCGCGCCCGTATCGCCCGGCGGATATCGATTTCCACCACCCGCGTATCTACGATAGCGACACCATCCTGAGCCTGGGCCACACCCCGCGCAAACTGATCATCTATGGCGCCGGCGTGATCGGCTGTGAATACGCCTCGATCTTCAGCGGCCTGGGTGTGTTGGTGGAGCTGGTCGACAACCGCGACCAGTTGCTGAGCTTCCTCGACTCGGAAATCTCCCAGGCGTTGAGCTACCACTTCAGCAACAACAACATCACTGTGCGCCACAACGAAGAGTACGAGCGGGTCGAAGGCCTGGATAACGGCGTGATTCTGCACCTCAAGTCCGGCAAGAAGATCAAGGCTGACGCCTTACTGTGGTGCAACGGCCGTACCGGCAACACCGACAAGCTGGGCATGGAAAACATCGGGGTCAAGGTCAACAGCCGTGGCCAGATCGAAGTGGACGAGAACTACCGCACCTGCGTACCGAACATCTACGGTGCCGGTGACGTGATCGGCTGGCCGAGCCTGGCCAGTGCTGCCCATGACCAAGGCCGTTCGGCCGCCGGCAGCATCGTCGACAATGGCAGCTGGCGCTACGTGAACGACGTGCCGACCGGGATCTACACGATTCCCGAGATCAGCTCGATTGGCAAGAACGAGCACGAACTGACCAAGGCCAAGGTGCCTTACGAAGTCGGCAAGGCGTTCTTCAAGAGCATGGCGCGTGCGCAGATCGCCGGTGAGCCGCAAGGCATGCTGAAGATTCTGTTCCACCGTGAAACCCTTGAGGTGCTCGGTGTGCATTGCTTCGGCTACCAGGCCTCGGAGATTGTGCACATCGGCCAGGCGATCATGAACCAGCCGGGTGAGCAAAATACCCTCAAGTATTTTGTGAACACCACATTCAACTACCCGACCATGGCCGAAGCCTATCGGGTAGCGGCCTACGACGGCCTCAACCGGCTTTTTTGAGCGGCTCCGGCCGGTGGCCTGAGCCGGCCGGGGAGACCGATTTCAGTAATTCTCGAGGGTGGCAGTGGCCAAACCGGGAAAGTCTGTAATCAGGCTATCTACGCCGAAGTCGGCGAGCCTGCGCATCAGCGCAGGTTCGTTGACCGTCCACACGGACACGTGCAAACCCTGGCGCTGGGCTTTTTCCAGACGCTCGGGGGTGCACAGCGTCCAGTTCAATGCCAAGTACTCACAGCCGTAGTTCTGCGCGACCTTCAACGGGTCGAGCCAGGCGTATTCGGCCACCAGGCCGCGTGACAGGTCCGGGGTGAGTTCCACTGCAGCTTTCAATACTTCCCGCGAACTTGAGGTCACGGTGACCTTGTCCATCAGGCCATGGCGCACGGCCATCTCGCGGATCGCCAACACGGTGGTCGCGGCGCGGGTGCGCGAGGCGCTTTTGACTTCCAGCTGCCAGTGATCGAAGTCGCACTGTTCGAACAGTTCTTCCAGGCGCGGAATCGGGCACGGCTTGACCCAGCCTGGGCCACCTTTGCGCGCGTCCATCTTCACCAGGTCGGCTGCTGAATACTCGACGACCTTGCCGCGCCGGTCGGCGGTGCGCTTGAGGGTCGGGTCGTGGATCACCATCAACTCGCCGTCCATGGACAGGTGCAGGTCCAGTTCGCAACGGCGTACACCGTGCTTGAGGCACTCCTGAAAGCTGGTCAGGGTGTTTTCCGGTGCTTCGCCTTTGGCACCGCGGTGGCCGTAAATCAGGGTCACAGTTGCTCCTTTGCGCCAGATAGCCTGGCGTAGTCAATACGTATTCAGAGGTCGTCGCTTTGTTCCCGCGCCAGACGGCGTTCCTGGGCCTGTTTCTGCAGGATATAGCGCGCCAGCAACTGGCGCTGGGCGTCGGTCATGGATTCGAACTCCGTGCCCACGTCAAAACCATCGCCCTTGGGGTCGCAATGGGTGACGCGTGCGCGCAGCAACAGGCCGAGCGCCTGGGGCATCAGCACCAGCTTGACCGCCAGGTGTGCGCCAGGCGCCAGCGGCGTGGGGTGTTGGAAGTCGATGCCGCCTTCGGAGATGATCACCGGCTGAGGCGCACCGACCTCGTCCAGCAGGCCACGGGCCATGATCTGGCTGAGCAGGTCCAGGCGTTTGTTCTGGACTTTGAGAAAGGCCGCCAGGCTGCGATCTTTCTCGCTGATCTGGCGCAGCAGGTGCTGGGCTTCGAATTCGCTGAGGTGCAGTTCGCTGAGCAGATTGAACAGCGGGGAATCATCCAGCAACACTTCCTTGCTCGCCGCTTCCGGGGCAGACAGTGTGCTGATTTGAAGTGCGATCATGTCGTCGATACGGTAGTATTCGCGGCGTTCTTCTTCATCTAATGTCGACATGGCGAACCCAAGGTAGCGGTAATGGTCTGAGTGTAAAGCTGCTTACCTGACCCCGCCACCGGGACGTCTTCTTTTCCTCCGAACAAGCCCCGACATGTTCAGACCTCTCTTCGTATTTATCGGCACGCGTTATACCCGTGCAAAGCGCCGCAATCATTTTGTGTCGTTCATTTCCTTGACCTCGATGATCGGGCTCGCCTTGGGCGTGGTCGTGATGATCGTGGTGCTGTCGGTGATGAACGGCTTCGATCATGAGATGCGCACCCGCGTGCTGGGCATGGTGCCCCACGCGACCATCGAGTCCGATGAACCCATCAACGACTGGCAAAGCCTGGCCGCCAAGGTCAAGCAGAACCCCAAGGTGGTGGCGGTTGCGCCGTTTACCCAGATGCAGGGGCTGCTGACCAACGACGGCAAGGTGCAGAAGATCCTGCTCAATGGCGTCGACCCGGCCCAGGAACGTAACGTGTCGATCATCGACAAGTTCATGTTGCAGGGCAAACTCGACGACCTGGCGCCCGGCAGTTTCGGCATCGTGATCGGTGACAAGGCTGCGGCCAAGCTCGGCGTGGGCATCGGCGACAAGCTGACCTTCGTTGCGCCGGAAGTCACCGTCACCCCGGCCGGCATGTTCCCGCGCATGAAGCGCTTTACCGTGGTCGGCACCTTCCACGTCGGCGCCGGCGAAATCGACGGCTACCTGGGCCTTACCAACCTCACCGACCTGGCGCGCCTGCATCGCTGGCAGCCGGATCAGGTGCAGGGCCTGCGCCTCAAGTTCAACGACCTGTTTGATGCACCGCGCGGCGCCTGGGAAATCGCCCAGCACCTGGGCGACTCGCAGTATTACGCCCGCGACTGGACCCGCACCCACGGCAACCTCTACCAGGCCATCCGCATGGAAAAAGCCATGATCGGCCTGCTGTTGCTGCTGATCGTCGCCGTGGCCGCGTTCAACATCATCTCCACCCTGGTGATGGTGGTGAACGACAAGAAGGGCGATATCGCCATCCTGCGCACCCTTGGCGCCACGCCAGGGCAGATCATGGCGATCTTTATGGTGCAAGGCACCGTGATTGGCGTGGTCGGCACCTTGATCGGCACCGCCGTCGGCATTCTGGCTGCGCTGAACGTCAGCGCCGCCATTGCCGCGCTGGAAAAAGTCATCGGTCACAAGTTTCTCAACGCCGACGTCTACTTCATCGACTACTTGCCGTCCCAGGTTCAGGCCCAGGACGTGTTGATGGTGGGCGGCGCCGCGTTGCTATTGAGTTTCCTTGCCACCCTGTACCCAGCCTGGCGCGCGGCACGCACCCAGCCAGCACAGGCCTTACGTTATGAGTGAATCGGGCATGAGTGAAAAAGCAATCTTGAGCTGCCGCAACCTGGGCAAATCCTACGAGGAAGGCCCGGAATCGGTGGTGGTGTTGTCCAACCTGCAACTTGAGCTGCACCCGGGCGAGCGCGTGGCGATCGTCGGCAGTTCCGGTTCCGGCAAAAGTACCTTGCTCAACCTGTTGGGCGGTCTGGATACGCCTTCCGAGGGTAGCGTGTGGCTGGCCGGTGAAGAGCTGTCGGCACTCGGTGAAAAAGCCCGTGGCCAACTGCGCAACCGTTCGCTCGGTTTTGTGTACCAGTTCCACCACCTGCTACCGGAATTCACCGCGCTGGAAAACGTGTGCATGCCGCTGCTGATCGGCAAGACCGCGATCCCCGAAGCGCGCCAGCGCGCCAAGGCACTGCTGGAGCGCGTCGGCCTCGGCCATCGCTTGGAGCACAAACCGGCGGAACTGTCCGGCGGCGAGCGCCAGCGTGTGGCCATTGCCCGTGCCCTGGTGAACAACCCAGGCTTGGTGATGCTCGATGAGCCGACCGGAAACCTCGACTCCCACACGGCGCAAGGCATCAAGGACTTGATGCTGGAACTGAGCACCCAGATGCGCACCGCGTTCCTGGTGGTCACCCATGACATGAGCATGGCCCGCCAGATGGACCGCGTGTTGCACCTGCAGGAAGGTCATCTGGTCGCTATCTGACCCGTTTCAAGCCTGGCTTTTTAAGCCAGGCTTTTTCATTTTTTTAAACGGTGCCCGCGAATGTTCAGACCGTTATCGATTTTTATCGGCACGCGCTATACCCGCGCCAAGCGCCGCAACCGTTTTGTCTCGTTTATCTCGATGACCTCGATGATCGGCCTCGCCTTGGGCGTGCTGGCGATGATCGTGGTGCTGTCGGTAATGAACGGCTTCCAGCGTGAAATGAGCACGCGCATTCTCGGCATGGTGCCCCACGCCACCATCGTCGGTGTGAAGCCGATTGATAACTGGCAGCCCGTGGCCGCCGCCGCGCTGAAGAACCCCGAGGTCACGGCTGCGGTGCCGTTCACACAGATGGACGGCATGTTCTCCTACAAGGGCGCGATGCAGCCGATCGAGATCAGCGGCGTTGACCCGGCCCAGGAAGGCAAGGTGTCGATCGTGGCCCAGCATATCGTGCGCGGCAAACTCGAAGACCTGAAGGCCGGCGAGTTCGGCGTAGTAATCGGCGACATCACCGCACGGCGTTTTCGCCTGAACGTCGGCGACAAGCTGACCCTGATCGTGCCGGAAATCAGCACGGCCGCACCGGGTGGCATCACCCCGCGCATGCAGCGTCTGAACGTGGTCGGTATCTTCAAGGTCGGTGCCGAGCTGGATGGCTCCATGGCCTTGATCAACATGGCCGACGCCGCCGAGATCCAGCATTGGCAGCCAAACCAGGTGCAAAGTGTGCGCCTGGCAGTGAAGGATCTGTACGCAGCACCCAAGGTTTCGGCGGACATTGCCGCGAGCCTGGGCGCCGACTACAAGCCGGATGACTGGACCCATACCCAGGGCAGCCTGTTCAGCGCAATGAAGATGGAAAAGACCATGATCGGCCTGCTGTTGCTGATGATCGTCGCCGTCGCTGCGTTCAACATCATCGCCACGCTGATTATGGTGGTGAACGACAAAGGCGCGGACATCGCGATTTTGCGCACCATCGGCGCCACGCCACGGCAGATCATGGCGATCTTCATGGTGCAGGGCACGGTGATTGGTATTGTCGGCACCCTGATCGGCGGCGTGCTGGGTGTGATTGCTGCGCTGAACGTGAGTGAACTGGTGGGCTGGCTGGAGCGCGTGACCGGGCAGCATATCTTCAGTTCGGACGTGTACTTCGTCAGCAACTTGCCTTCCGAGCTGCAAGGCGGTGATGTGCTGCTGATTTGCACAGCCGGGTTTGTATTGAGCTTTTTGGCGACGATCTACCCGGCGTATCGGGCGGCGAAGATTGAGCCGGCGCATGCGTTGAGATATTCGTAATACCGATCGTTCCCACGCTCCGCGTGGGAATGCAGCCCGTGACGCTCCGCGTCACTAAGAGCGGACGCAGAGCGTCCAGCGAGGCATTCCCACGCGGAGCGTGGGAACGATCATCTGTGCCCCTTGGGTAACTCAATCACAAACCTGGTCCACCCGGCTTCAGACTCACAATAAATCCTCCCGCCATGCGCCCGCACAATCGACTGGGTAATCGCCAACCCCAGCCCCGCATGCTCGCTGCTGCCTTCACGGCGCGCCGGGTCTGCGCGATAGAACCGATCAAACAATTTAGGTAACAAAGCCGCAGGGATACCTTCCCCGGTATTGGCGACAGTCAGCGTCACAGCCTGTGCGCTTTCCATTATCCGCACCCGCACCTCGCCACCCACTGGGGTAAACCGCAGCGCGTTATCCAGCAAGTTCGACAAGGCCCGGCGCAACATGCCGCGATCGCCCGCCGTTCGAGCCGTGCCCTCGCACACCAGCTTGACCTGCGCGTCTTCGGCCAACAGCGCAAAAAACTCCAGCAACGCCTCCACTTCATCCTGCAGCGCCAGCGCTTCACGCTTGGGCATCAGCAGGCCATGGTCGGCTTTGGCCAGGTACAGCATGTCATTCACCAACTGCGCCATCCACTGCAACTCCTCCAGGTTGCTGTGCAGCGTCTCGCGGTAGTCCTCCAGCGGGCGTGGCTGGGTGAGGATCACCTGGGTTTGGGTCAGCAGGTTCGACAGTGGCGTGCGCAGTTCATGGGCAATGTCGGCAGAGAAGGCCGACAAACGCTGGAACGAGTCGTCGAGCCGCCCCAGCATCGCGTTAAACGCCTGGGCGAGCTCGGCCAGCTCCAGCGGCATTTGCGCCTGGGGCAAGCGCTGGGTCAGGGAATGCGCCGACACGCCTGCCGCCACTTCGCTCATGCGCCGCAACGGCCGCAGCCCGCTGCGCGCAGCCCATGCACCCAGCAGCGCGGTGGCCAGGGCGGACAAGCCGACCGTGAGCCAGATCAACCGCTGCATGCGTTGCAGAAAGTGCTGGTGGTGCGTGATGTCGAGAACCAGCGACAGTTGCGGCGAGCCGGGTTGGCCCGCCAGCAACGGTGCGTTGTACACACGGTAGTCGGTGCCCGCGTTCTGCAGGCTGTGCAAGCCGGGCGCTGCGGGCAGCGTGACGCTCGGCGCGCCATCAAACCAGCGTTGGCCGGCGGCGCTGATGCGCAGGGCCAGGTCCGGCTGGCGGCTGAGTTCGGCACGCAGTTGCGCTTCTCGTTGGGTGAAGGACGCCAGTGAGTCGACACCCTGCAAGGTGCTGCGCAGTGCAATCAGTTTGCCGTCGAGTTGCTGCTGGTCCAGTTCGATAAAGTGCGCTTCGCTGGCGTGGTTGAACACTACCCCGGCGATGAGCGAGACCACCGCCGTACAGCCAGCAAATAACAGGGCCAGACGGCTGGCTAGGGACAGGCGCGGGATCAATTGCACCGCTCCTCCAGCACATAACCCATGCCGCGCACGGTGTGGATCAGCTTGGTGGGGAAGGTGTCATCGACTTTAAGGCGCAGGCGGCGGATCGCCACTTCGATGATATTGGTGTCGCTGTCGAAATTCATGTCCCACACCTGGGAGGCAATCAGGCTCTTGGGCAGCACTTCGCCCTGGCGGCGCAGCAGCAGTTCGAGCAGGGCGAACTCCTTGGCGGTGAGGTCGATGCGCTGGCCGTCGCGCTCGACACGTCGGCGGATCAGGTCCAGGCGCAGGTCGGCCAGTTGCAGCGCGGTTTCCTGCGGTGTGCTGCTGCCACGGCGCAACAGGCTGCGCACCCGCGCCAGCAGTTCGGAAAAGGCGAAAGGCTTGACCAGGTAATCGTCGGCGCCCAGTTCCAGGCCATGCACGCGGTCTTCCACCGCATCGCGCGCGGTGAGGAACAACACCGGGATTTCCAGGCCAGCACTGCGCACCGCTTGCAGAATTTGCCAGCCGTCGCGGCCGGGCAGCATTACATCGAGGATCAACAGGTCGTAGTCGCCAGTCAGCGCCAGGTGCTGGCCAGTGGTGCCGTCGGCCACCAATTCAGTGGTAAAACCTGCCTCGGCCAAGCCTTGGCGCAGGTAGTGGCCGGTTTTCGGTTGGTCTTCAACGATCAGCAGTTTCATGGGCAACTCGTGGCAACAGGTGACGATGGGCTTTATACCGTGGGGGTCAGCGTAAGGGCGTAACCTGACAAAGTTGTAATCTAGCAGTCAGCTGGCTGGCAGCGGGGCCATCTTAAAGTGCTGAGCAAGCTGGACACACTTTTTTGGAGAAGCGTTATGGCGTTGCGTACACCACTGTTATTGGCGGGCTGTTTGTTTGCGTTGAATTTCAATGTGCTGGCTGATGAGGCCCACACCTACGCGTTTGGTCACCCGGCACCGGCCGATAAAGCCACGCGCACCGTGGAAGTCACCCTGCAGGATATTGCCTTTTCGCCCAAGGCTCTGGATGTAAAAGCCGGTGAGACCGTGCGCTTTGTGCTGGTCAATAAAGGCCAGTTACTGCACGAATTCAACCTGGGTGATGCGGCGATGCACGCCGAACACCAGAAAGAAATGCTCAAGATGCAGGCCAGCGGCATGCTCACCGCCACCGGCATGGGCAAGATGGACCACGCCGCCATGGGGCATGGCGATATGGGCGGCATGAAGCATGACGATCCCAACAGCGTGCTGGTGGAGCCGGGCAAGACCGCCGAACTGACCTGGACCTTTACCAAGGCCACCGGCCTGGAGTTTGCCTGCAACATTCCGGGGCACTATCAGGCGGGCATGGTCGGCAAGCTGACCGTTGAGTGAGGCGATTCTTAAGGGCGGGAGCAAAGGCTGGTAGACTGGCGCGGTTTATTTAGCCAGGTTTCCGCCATGCATCCCGCAGCCGAACATTCGCCGCTGGGCAAGTCCAGTGAATACATCTCTACCTACACGCCGTCGTTGCTGTTCCCGATCCCTCGCGCCGCCAAATGGGCCGAGTTGGGCCTGACTGCCGAAACCCTGCCTTATAAGGGCGTGGACTTCTGGAACTGCTTTGAACTGTCGTGGTTGCTGCCATCGGGCAAGCCGGTGGTGGCCATCGGTGAATTCAGCATCCCGGCCGAGTCGCCGAACATCATCGAGTCCAAGTCTTTCAAGTTGTACCTGAACTCGCTGAACCAGACCGCGTTTGCCGATACGCAAAGCCTGGAAGCCACCTTGCGTACCGACCTCAGCGCCGCCGCCGGCCTGCCTGTGAGCGTGCGCATCCGCAGCTTGGCCGAGATTGAGGCCGAAGGCGTGATGGCGTTGCCGGGCGCGTGCATCGACGAGCTGGACATCAGCGTCAGCAACTACGAGCACCCGCGCCCGGAACTGCTGCGTTGCGACGACTCGCGCATCGTCGAGGAAAGCGTGCACAGCCACCTGCTCAAATCCAACTGCCCGGTCACCAGCCAGCCGGATTGGGGCAGCGTGGTGGTGGAGTACCGTGGCCACGCGCTGGATCACGCCAGTTTGCTGGAATATATCGTGAGCTTCCGCCAGCACTCGGACTTTCATGAGCAGTGCGTGGAGCGGATCTTTTTGGACTTGCAGCGGTTGCTCAAGCCCGAGAAGTTGACGGTGTATGCGCGCTATGTGCGACGCGGTGGGTTGGATATCAACCCGTATCGCAGCACGGAAGATGTGCAGTTCCAAAACGTGCGCCTGGCGCGTCAGTAAGCATCACCCAAAACTAAATGTGGGAGCTGGCTTGCCTGCGATAGCGGTCTATCAGTCATACATCGGGTGACTGATACATCGTCATCGCAGGCAAGCCAGCTCCCACAGTTGGTTGTGTGCTGGGCGTGAGATCGTATTAGATCCCGATGTTGCCCAAGGTGATCATAATATTGCGCAATGTCCCGGAAATGACCGGGTGTTCAGCATCGAACTCTATCGCCGCTTGATTGACATCGTCGGAAATACTGGGTGTTTGGGTGGCAGGTTCAAGTTCGAGTTGTAATTCGAATTTGGCAATCAAAGCTTCCAGCGCTTCACGTTTTTCTTCAGACAGCGGCGGTTGCTGTTCCAACTGCCCGCGCAGGATGTTGACCTGTTCTTCAAGCTTTATGCGGTCAGGCATGACGTTCTTCCTTTTATCGATAGGCACTGGCATAGACCGCGGCACGCCGTGAAAGGTCTACGGGCTGACCTGTAGATTAATCCACCGGCGCCTTGAGTGCATGATCTCTATCAGGGCTTCTCGCCTTTAAGCTGGCGCAGGCTGATATCCGCCAGGCACGTGCCCAGCTCGCCGAGGTGATCAATCACCGAGTGCACGCCCAGCCCATACAGCGCCACCGTGGCTTTGCCACGCTTGTGCTCGCGTTGCTGCTCGGTCAGCGCCTGCCATTGTCCCGGCGACAGGCCGCACAGCGAGCCGCAGGACGCCAGGCCGATGGTCCATAACCCGGCATTCAGGCCCGACTGCAGCAAACGCGGTTCACCGCTGACCAGCACACAGCCTTCGAGGCGTTGGATATTCAGCTCCATCAAGGCTTGCCAGCAAGCATGCGGCGCGGGCCAGCGAATCGCGGAGGGTGGCG
This sequence comes from Pseudomonas sp. Xaverov 259, assembly GCF_019352915.1. Taxonomy (NCBI): domain Bacteria; kingdom Pseudomonadati; phylum Pseudomonadota; class Gammaproteobacteria; order Pseudomonadales; family Pseudomonadaceae; genus Pseudomonas; species Pseudomonas sp. Xaverov 259. The sequence continues at coordinate 72,061 of NZ_JAAAFV010000033.1, forward strand.
TGGCTTTGAGCCAGGCGGGCAGGGCCGCCGCCAGCGGTGTGGTGACAGAAGCGGGCAGTTCATCCAGCCAGGCGCAGGGCACGCCTTGGTCCTTGAGGCTGCGCAGAATCTTCAGCGCGCCGGGCGTGGCCTGGGAGTCGGGGCAGGGCGAGTCGGTGCGGGCCTGGGAACCGAAATCCACCAGGCAGCCACTCAGGCCAAACAGCACGGCAGTCAAGGTGGAGGCGCTGGCGACGGCAATTTCGGCGTGAGGCATTTCTACTTCCCTGAAATAATACAACGCTATCCGGGCTGCATGACAAGCGGATGACACTCAACTTGTTTGTAGGAATTTTGTGCATTTTGCGTATGTCGATTCCTCGTTACTGCCTAAATCCACCCATCCGTCATATACTGACGGTCTTATTCAGGGCATAGCGCCCATGACAGACCATTCAAGGAGCCAAAGCTATGCGCTGGAGCCAGTACTTCGCTCAGCTATCTGTGTGTGCAACTATCCTGCTCGCCCCGTTCGCGGCCCAGGCTGCGTCGGAAGACGATCCATGGGAAAGCGTCAACCGTCCGATCTTCACCTTCAACGACACCGTTGATACCTACGCGCTCAAGCCGATTGCCCAGGGTTATCAATTTGTAACCCCGCAATTCGTGCAAGACGGCATCCACAACTTCTTCCGCAACATCGGCGATGTCGGCAACCTGGCCAACAACGTGCTGCAGCTCAAGCCGCACGCCGCCGGTGTAGACACCGCCCGCCTGTTGATGAACACCACCTTCGGCGTGCTCGGCTTTGTTGATGTCGGCACCAAAATGGGGCTGCAACGCAGCGATGAAGACTTCGGCCAGACCCTCGGCTACTGGGGCGTAGGCAGCGGCCCTTACGTGATGCTGCCGCTGCTGGGCCCAAGCACCCTGCGTGATGCGCCGTCCAAATACGTCGACAGCTACACCCAACCGTACCGCTACATGAACGATATCGGCTGGCGTAACAGCACCTTCGGCCTGAACATCGTTGATACCCGTGCCAGCCTGCTCGACAGCGAGAAGCTGATCACTGGCGACAAGTACACCTTTATCCGTAACGCTTACCTGCAGAACCGTGAGTTCAAGGTAAAAGACGGCAAGGTTGTCGACGACTTTTAAGCCGTGACGTTTTGAAATGAAAAAAGGCGACCTTTATAGGTCGCCTTTTTTGTGCGCGGTTTTCAGTGCATTTTCAAGATCTTGAGGCCCAGGTGCTGGCGCTCGCCGTCGCTTTTAGCCCACACCACCTCGGTGTCTGCTTCCAGGCCGGCGAGGGCGGCATGCTCCGAATCGATGCGCACGGTCAGTTGGTCCCCCACCTGAAACTGTCGCGGTGCTTCAACCTGCATGCCGGAGCTGGAAAGGTCCACGCAAACCCCGGCAATCTCTTGCCCTGCGTGGATCAGCGCCACATCGGCATCCACGCGCATGCGGATGAAATCGCGTTTTTCGTCGTAGCCGCGCTCATGTTCGCTCACGGGTTCCATCCTTACTTTGTGTTGTGGTGGTGACTGTTCTTATAACTCCCGGTGATTTGCGGTGTAAAGACGCCCGGCGACCATCGGCATGAGCTTGAAACCCCTGACGGATGGGAGTACCGTCTGCGCCTTAGAAGGGCACCTCTGCTTTACCGTTGTGCATGGGAGAAATCCCGGTACTTTGTAGGACAGAGAGGCTAGAAAGCGAATCCAGTACGTGAGCCCGGCCATTGCCGAGCCGCCTACGCCAACCTAATTCTGGCGCCGTTTGCCCACATGCAAAAAACCAGTGCCACGCTGCTGATAATCGATGACGACGAAGTAGTGCGCGCGAGCCTCGCGGCCTATTTGGAAGACAGTGGCTTCAGCGTCCTGCAGGCCAGTAATGGCCAACAGGGTCTCCAGGTGTTCGAGCGCGACAAGCCCGACCTCGTGATCTGCGACCTGCGCATGCCCCAAATGGGCGGCCTGGAGCTGATTCGCCAGGTAACCGAGCGTGCGCCGCAGACGCCAGTGATTGTTGTGTCCGGTGCCGGCGTGATGAACGATGCTGTCGAGGCCCTGCGCCTGGGCGCCGCCGACTACCTGATCAAACCCCTGGAAGACCTGGCGGTGCTGGAGCACTCGGTGCGCCGCGCGCTCGACCGTGCCCGCCTGCTGCTGGAAAACCAGCGCTACCGAGAAAAGCTCGAAACCGCCAACCGCGAACTCGAAGCCAGCCTTAATTTGCTCCAGGAAGACCAGAACGCCGGTCGCCAGGTGCAGATGAACATGCTGCCGGTGAGCCCGTGGACCATCGACGAATTCAAGTTTGCGCACCAGATCATCCCGTCGCTGTACCTGTCGGGTGATTTCGTCGACTACTTCCGCGTCGATGAGCGACGTGTGGCGTTCTACCTGGCCGACGTGTCCGGCCACGGCGCTTCTTCTGCTTTTGTGACCGTGTTGTTGAAATTCATGACCACACGGCTGTTGTTCGAATCCAAGCGCAATGGCACCTTGCCGGAGTTCACCCCCTCCGAGGTGCTGGGCCACATCAACCGAGGCCTGATCAGCTGTAAGCTGGGCAAGCACGTGACGATGGTCGGCGGCGTGATTGATGAAGAAACCGGTCTTTTGACCTACAGCATCGGCGGTCACCTGCCGATGCCGGTTTTATACACTCCCGACAGTGTGCGTTATCTGGAAGGCCGTGGTCTGCCGGTGGGCTTGTTTAACGAAGCCACCTACGAAGACCACATTCTGGAACTGCCTCCGACGTTCAGCCTTACGCTGATGTCCGACGGCATACTGGACCTTCTTCCAGAGCCTACACTCAAAGAGAAAGAAGCCGCCTTGCCCCAAAAGGTCAAGTCGGCGGGCGGCAGCCTGGATGGCCTGCGGCAGGTTTTTGGATTGGCCACGCTAGGGGAGATGCCGGATGATATCGCCCTATTGGTGTTGAGCAGGAATCTTTGATGAGTACCGGAAGAATCCAATTCGCCGAGCAAGACGGGACCTTCGTCCTGAAGTTTGTCGGTGAAGTGCGCCTGACCTTGTGTTCGGCGCTGGATGCGACGATTGAGCGGATCTTCACCGCGCTGAACTTCTCAGCGATCGTGATCGATCTGACCGAAACCCGCAGCATCGATAGCACCACCCTTGGCCTGCTGGCCAAGTTGTCCATTCTGTCTCGGCAGAAGGTCGGCCTGTTGCCGACTGTGGTTACCACCCACGAAGACATCACCCGGCTGTTGCAATCCATGGGCTTTGATCAAGTGTTCAACATCGTTGACCGCCCGATACCGTGCCCGGAATGCCTGACCGACCTGCCTTCGCAAGACCAGTCCGAAGAAATCGTGCGGGTCAAAGTGCTGGAAGCGCACAAGATCCTGATGGGCTTGAACGAGTCCAACCGCGAAGCCTTCCACGACCTGGTCAACGCGCTGGAACGCCACTGACCTTCAGTTGAAACCCAATCCAATGTGGGAGCGGGCTTGCTCGCGAATGCGGTGTGTCAGTCAGAAAATTCATAACTGACCCACCGCATTCGCGAGCAAACCCGCTCCCACAGTTTGCACTGAGTTCGGCTTGAGATCAGCGACCATAAAAAAGGGCGGCACCCTCACAGGTGCCGCCCTTTTTGTCGCCGCCTGCCTTACAGCTTGGCAGTCAACAACGCCTCCAGCTTCTCCTGGTCGCGAGCAAACTGACGAATGCCTTCCGCCAGCTTCTCAGTCGCCATCGCATCCTCGTTGGACTCCCAACGGAACTGCGCTTCAGTCAAATGCACCCGTGCTTCACCGGCATGGCCTGGCGACAGCTTGCGCTCCAGCTTGCCTTCATCGGCGGCCAGCTTCTCCAGCAGGTCCGGGCTGATGGTCAGGCGGTCACAGCCGGCCAGCTCTTCAATCTGGCTGAGGTTACGGAAGCTCGCACCCATCACTACGGTTTTGTAGCCATTGGCCTTGTAGTAGTTGTAGATGCGCGTTACCGACACAACGCCTGGGTCTTCAGCGCCCGTGTAGTCGTTGCCGTTGGCCTTCTTGTACCAGTCGTAGATACGGCCCACGAATGGTGAAATCAGGAACACACCGGCTTCGGCGCAGGCCACGGCCTGGGCGAACGAGAACAGCAGCGTCAGGTTGGTCTGAATGCCTTCTTTTTCCAGCTTCTCCGCTGCGCGGATGCCTTCCCAAGTGGAGGCGATCTTGATCAGCACGCGGTCACGGCCTACGCCGGCTTTGTCGTACAGATCGATCAGACGGTGCGCACGCTTGAGAATCGCGGCCTCATCGAACGACAAACGCGCATCCACCTCAGTGGAAATACGCCCCGGCACGACTTTGAGAATCTCCTGACCCACCGCCACCGCAAAACGGTCACTGGCCAGGCCCACGTCACCGTTGCAGTCCTTCACAGCCTCATCCAGCAGATTGGCATAGCCTGGAATCGACGCCGCCTTGAGCAGCAGGGAAGGGTTGGTAGTGGCGTCTTGTGGCTTGAGCTTGGCGAGGGTAGAAAAATCGCCGGTATCGGCTACGACAGTGGTGAATTGCTTGAGTTGTTCCAGCTTGGAAGTCATGGGCGTGCTCTGTCCTGTGGGTCTGATGACATTACCCGAGCGCCGACAAGCGCTCAAGGGCGCAAATACATTCGGTCGTTTGCGCGGGCAACAACCTGAAAACAGCCGTTTGAATCACCGGCCATACTGCTAACTAGGAGACCAAAACCCCCGACAGGTTCAACCCAAGTTCCCCGAGCCACCGCAGCTCCCGTGTGAAAGCTGGCTTCCTGTGGCGAGCAGGCTCGCCACAACAGCCCAGCCACCAACCAACTCCCTGACACCCAACCCCTCACCGCCCCTCCAACAACTCCCCAGCCTGATCCAACAACGCCAACGGATCACTCGCCTTATGAATATCCACCGACAACAACTGCCTGAACTTCCGAGCCCCCGGAAACCCAGTCCCCAACCCCAACACATGCCGAGTAATGTGATGCATCGCCCCACCACTGGCCAAATGCTCCGCAATATACGGCCGCAACTGCGCCAACACCTGCGCCCGACTCACCACCGGCGCCGCACTGCCAAACAACTGCTGATCCACCTGCGCCAACACATACGGATTGTGATAAGCCTCCCGCCCCAACATCACCCCATCAAACACCTGCAAATGCGCCTGGCACTGCTCCAGCGTCTTGATCCCGCCATTCAACACAATCTCCAACTCCGGGAAATCCTGCTTCAACTGCGCCGCCACGTCATACCGCAACGGCGGAATATCCCGATTCTCCTTCGGCGACAACCCCTCCAGAATCGCAATCCGCGCATGCACGGTAAAACTCGTACACCCCGCATCCCTCACCGTGCCAACGAAATCACACAACTCGGCATAACTGTCCCGCCCATTGATCCCGATACGATGCTTCACCGTCACCGGAATCGACACCGCATCCCGCATCGCCTTCACACACTCCGCCACCAGCGCCGGGTGCGCCATCAAGATCGCGCCGATCATATTGTTCTGCACCCGATCACTCGGGCAGCCGACGTTCAAGTTCACCTCATCGTAACCGGCAGCTTCAGCCATGCGTGCGCAGGCGGCGAGGTCGGCGGGGACACTGCCGCCCAGTTGCAAAGCGAGTGGGTGCTCGGCTTCGTTATGGCGCAGGAAGCGCTCGTGGTCGCCGTGCAGGATCGCGCCAGTGGTCACCATCTCGGTGTAGAGCAGGGCGTGCTTGGAGAGCAGGCGCAGGAAGTAGCGGCAGTGGCGGTCGGTCCAATCCATCATGGGGGCGACGGAGAAGCGGCGGGAGAAAGGTTGCGGTGGAGCTATGACTGAAGGCATTGGGATCTGGGATGGAGAATGCGAAGGGTGAGCAGTTTATCAGGAATGGGTTTGAGAGGCCGGGTATTGATCGTCTGACACGAGACCCAGTTTTAAATAAATCTGTCCCCTTTTTCGTGGGTGATGAAGGTGCTGGACAAGATCAATGGACGATGGGGCAGGGGTACGGTGTGCTCGGCCAGCGTGCCTGTGGATCCTGACTGGGAGATGCGTCGAAAGATGATGAGTCAGAGTTATACAACCAAACTTGATCAGCTTTGGGTGGGACAATGCAGTTAGTGATGTACGCTGTGGGGGATTAATCTTTAGTATCTGTACAGTTATCTTCTACAGTATCAGTGCTTTCAAACGGGCTAGATAGTGGTTGGAGTAAGATGTCATCGATATTTATGTATACTCCTGGGCTGAATGGCCTAATCGAAGTTTCTTCTGAAGATAAGGTATTCATTAAGCCCGTTATGAACATGCTGAATTCGAAAAAAGGCGGGTACCCGCGAGTCGTTTCGAGTCCACACCAACTCTTAGATGGGCCATGAAAGAACCAATATCCCTTTCCAAGTACACAAAGCACAGTGCATGGAGGATAATCATCAACTGTGTGTTTTTGATAGCGTTCGATTTCGGAGCCGGCTATATCTGAATTGAAAGCTAAAAGAACCGTGGTCGGACGAGGGCCGCTTGTTATTGAGCCATTCTCTTCTTGCTTTGGGAAAGATGTAAGCATTGAGATGGATCTGAATTTTTTGTTGCTATCTCTTATCTCGTTGGCGTTAAGGGTTGTTTTTATTTCCAAGACATATCGTACGCATTCGATAGGGTACAGTCCAAGGTCTCTGCCAACCAGTATCGGAGGTGCAACTTTTTTATGATAAACTATCAAGTCAAGTTGGTCGGAAAGTTTTTGGAAGGAGTCAATAACTTTTCCGGTTCCACATTGATAGCTTTGTGTTAAGAACGGCTCAATACATTCTTTGACCGCTATCTCACGTATTTCTCCCGCTATACCATGGTGTCCTATACCTGATGCTAAGCTATCTGCGTTGCGTTTGGCTGCGGTGATTCGATTAGTAATATAGTCAAAATGCTTTGTGGTCTTCATCGATTGCTCCGTTTAAATACAATTATTTCCAAATGGTGGAGAGTTTATAATTTCTGCATTAGCGCAATAGTTTGAATCCATTTTGAGGGATTTTTGATAGGTATTTCTCTGCATTTATTGCGAAGCTAGCACTATGTATACATAGGTTGCTTAATAGGAAAAATAAATATAGGAGGGTGCCGCTCTCTGACTCAGCTAATACCCAGTTTGAATACGGGTTGGAGGCCCTGAGGTCTGAAGGAGTCATTGAGTCGGGTATGTTGTCGAAGTGTAAAAAACCTTTTTTAAGGATAAATACTCCGTCAATAGACGGAGAGGGAGTGTCATAGCGTTCTGGGAAGTTAACTTGCGGAGAGGTTATCTTTAGTGACTCATGTATGTTGTTTATCCAATTGTATGCGGTTTCGATTCTTGCTGGTCCAGCATATGCAACGACAAAATTTACTATTGCGGGAAGTTCGTAACCTATCTGGATAAATTTAAATACATGAGGTTGTAGTTTTTTTGCGTTGCGTGCTGCTTTTATCGCTTGCTCAAGCCCTTGCTCATCAAGTGTGGATTTTACTTCTATCGTAGCTATAACGGATTCAACAAGGAATGCACTGATTCCTCCGCCGAGATCTAACTTAGGGAAGCTTTTCCGATAAATGACTATATCAAATTGGTTTCTAGATCCATTTGGGGTGGAGGAAGAGTCAATGATTTCCCCGGTTCCGATTGCGACTGTTGAGGGAAGATGGGCTTCAAGAAATTCTTTAATAAAAGCCTCGCGTGGGGTGCCTTTGTGCAAACTATGACCACTATTAGCACTTATTTTGGAGCTGGCTAGGATCCTTTCTTCGACTGCGGTCATGTGACTGAATAGCATTCTCTGTCCTTCGAGTGGTTTTCCGGTACAGGCAGAATGTCATCACAAATGGTCTGAAGGAAAGAGAAAAACTCGCGAGGTGATGAGGTCGCCCATCGTTGATGAAAGAGGATGCGTTTTTGCGTACGGTAGTATTAGGGAGCATCGCTGAAAATTCAGCCTGTTCTCCATCACAGTTGATAGTGGGCAGGTTCGTGGCGGCCCGAAAAATTCCAGGGTGTGCTATGTGCCGATCAACTGCCCGTCATTATATTTATATTGCCCATCTTATCTGAAGCAACCGTGATTCCGAGCGTTTCAACAGCAAGGCGGTAGAGAGATGATCGCTTAGAAATTGCTACATGAACCATGCGTAAGAGCTTCTAGGCCATACAAAACAGGGGTTGGAGAAGCTCTACGTCCAATCCATCATTGGGGCGACGGAGAAGCGGCGGGAGAGTGGGGCGGATTGCAGGGGCATTGGGGGATCTGAGTCAGCGGGGTGAATGGGGCGCAGTTTATCAGGGATGGGGCTTGGGTGTGGGAGGCGCTTGTTTTGCGGCCATCACCACTTCGAACGCGGACGTTGCCGTGTGTGGAATACGCCGAGGATTTGTAGGCGATCTCCGCGTACTCGATACGGGATCAGGTAGGACCAGTTGGGTACCGCCCATTCTCGGGTGTGTTTAACCCGACCTTCACGGCCCATCGAGGAAACTGAGCTAGCTTGTCAACGCTGGCGAAGATGGCATCGGAGAAGTCGTCAGCCGCCTTTGGATTTTCGAGAGCGATATAGTTTGCTTCGTCTTCCAGATTTTTGAGTGCTTTTTCAAGCCACTCAACCCGCATTCCGGCTCCAGCGCCTGGCGCGCATCGCTGCCACTTGGTCATCGGTGGCGAATTTGCCTTGATCGGCTTCTTTTACTGCCAGCTCGATCTGAGCGGTCAGCGTTTTTTCGTGCTCGATGTAGTCGCGGAGGACGTCCATTGCCAGATAGGTCGCAGTCTGGCCGTTGGTTTTGGCCAGGTCGGCGAGAGAGTTGGACAGGTCTTCCGGGAGGTTTAGGGAGATTCCAGTCATGGCTGCCTCGATGGTGGATGGTTGTGGGCATCTTACACCGTGGAGCGCTGGCTTGAATCAGCAGGTCGTCGCTGTGTGTATCCGGAAGTGATTTGTTCCACCTCGCTGCCGGGATGTCGTGGTCTGACCCCGATATCTTTTGACCCCGATATCTTTATGGTGACTTCGCGGTGGTGGATCGCGCCATTGAACCGGCCCATGGTCACGTGGTAGTAGCGCTGCTGAACAATGAGCCAGTTTGCAAGCGTCTGTGCAAAAGCGGCCACAGCAAGGCTGAGGTGATGTTGATGAATTTGTGCCAGTCGGGGAAGTATACCGATGATCTCTTCGCAATATCACAGACAGCTGAAGCAACTCGGGTGATGGGTGTGTTAGACCAGATTAATGAAGGTTGGGGAGGGGAACGCTGCGTTCGGCCAGTGTCCCGCTTGATTCCGAATGTTGTACGCTGTGAGGGATGATCAGCCAAAGCTATACAACAAGGCTCAATCAGCTTTGGGAAGTAAAATTCAACTAGCGGGACAGCGTTACCCTGATTGGTGTTTCCGAAATGTGCATTATCGCTGCTTGTATTTGCATAATGAGGTGTTGTGGTGTGAACCTTTATTTATTATTATGATTTTACAGGGTTAATGGTCAAGCTTTGTATTGTGTGAATAAATCGGACAAAGTGGTGTAGAAGTTCGTGGTCATCCTCTGAAATTCCATCGGGGTCGAAGTGCATCACCTCATTTCTAATGATGCGAACTTTGTCGAGTTCTCTGGTAAAGGTTTTTCTGTCAACTCTGAGCTCGGTTTTTAGCCACAAGTTAGGATCTTCAAATAGTCTAATGTATTCACCGAAAGTTAGGTCTGCAACTGAGTCTATGGTGCGATCACTATTTGATGGGTTTACAATTCTTGTTAGTTCTTCTTTCGTGAATTTACCATCTATTAGCTTTCTTATGTGGTTTTCAATTTCCGAAAGTAGAAGGAACGGCTCAGAAAGTTGTTTGAATTGAGCGCTAAGGTCAGTAGTAGTGATTATTCCACTTATGCGCTGGTCAGGAGCGCGAACCAGGACATACGAGTATTCCACTATTCTGGGAAGTGCTGAGAATATGGAGTCCGCAGAGTTTATCTCTCTGTGCGGCTTCATATAGTCTCGAACAAATTTGGATTGAGAATTTGCTAGGGCCAATTTTGGGGTGATGCTTTCCCAGCTAATAACACCCTTCACGTCTCGTTCGTTAGTCATTACAGGGAGTTGTGAGTAATCATGTCGCAGCATTAAAGTGATAGCCTCAATTAGGCTGCTGTCTGGCTTTACTGTTATGAGGTTCACGTTTGCGGCTTCAAACCGACTTACTCTAAATGCTGGTTCTGATACGGCCCCAGATATGAGTTCATTTTGTGAAGGTTCGCATTCGTCTACGTTCAGTGTTGTACGTTCCTCATCCAAGGTTACTTCAATGTTTTCGTGAGTGTCGGGCTGATTTATTTCTTCTTTGGTTGGAGCGTAAAGTTTGATCTTTGCGTCAAGCGGGACGCTGTCGAAGTCAGGTTTTGTAGTTACACCTAGAGATTCTAATGCCTTGCGAATTTTGTAGGCTACCATATAGCCTCTACGTTCCGCTCCGAACCAACTTATAAGCTCCCTAACTGATATGGGTATGGATTCCATTCCAGGACCTAGACCTTCGAGAATTTTTTCAAGTCTTTCCAAATTTGATGCTGCCACGGGATTACTCCTCTTAGTGCTAATGCTGTTGTCCGAGTACGCTGCTTTTTACTTGATTTTTATTTATTTAAGTTGTTAGAGTGGGGTTTTTTGCTGTTTTAGGTTGTCACTATAAGTGATTGTAGTACTATCATTCTCTGAGCAATTTAAATTTAGTTTTGAAGGGGGCTTGTCAGCCAGAAGTATTTGCCCACATCAAAAAAATGGTGAGTAACCAATAAACAAAGCTGGATGCGCCAATAAAAACTAGTGACCACAGTATGTATAGTTGAACTTTTCCTAAGGGAACCATGGGGACGACATTTAAGTATTTTGCCAATACTTCATCGGACTTGCAGTAACTGTTTATGTTTTGGTACATTTGAGGTGGGAAGTATAAATAGCCAATGTTTATTTGCTCACCAGGCACCAGAGTTGGAATCAAGATCTCGCCTGTGCCATCCGCATTTCTGGTTACTTCATGAATTAGTGGCGGGTAAATTTGGAAGTCTGGAAGGGAGTGATGACCAATCCGTACGTTGGTTGCGGATTTTTTTCCTGAGTTGCGAACTGCGATAGTGTGAGTGTTAATCGTCAAAGGTTGAGCGTCAGGGTGGTTCTGATTGCGCATAGGGATTGCAAATGAATGGATCATATAACATACAAGTTTCGGTTTGGCGTCTAAATAGATTTTTGCAACTAGACCAAATACGGCCGTCAAAATTGGTGCCGCAACTTTCACTGCGGTATCGAGAGTGAGCTCCATCATATGTATGCAGTCCTATATACTGAAGGCAAAACAATATCACTTTTAGTTCAACCTAGGTAGTGATCCTTTTCTATCAATGACGGCTGTGAGAGCTGAATCTCAGACTCCTGCATGGGGCAAGGCGTACGCCAATCTATGCTATTCAATGTCTGTTATGCATTTATGCAATCTGATGTCGGCGGGCAGTAGAGCCAGGAACCATGGCCCATACGTCAAATTGAGCGAAAAGGGGACAGATTTATTTTCTATCACTGGCCACTTCTGGCCGATTGTCGCCTGTCGTGATGGTACAGCGTCACTGCTTGGAAGCAGCGTTGGTGCAAAAGTGGTACGCAGCTTTGATATCGGCTCTGTGGGGAAATAAATACATGGTCTAGAATGCAACGCTGGGTCGGGACGTAGTGACTGCCGAATTCCCCACTGAAGCTTACGTGGACTCCGCTCAAAATATTTTCGAGCGATCACCGATCAGTCTGATAAAGGATATCCTTGGACAATTACGATTTTGCAAATGGCTGCGCCTCAGATAGTCTGGAGTTTATTTAATCTAAGAAAGGAGTTTTCATGCTAATTCAAAAACCTATCCTACCGAACATTAGCGGGCTGTAATATGAGCAATCCAGGTATTCGATACGAGCGACTTCTCTTTTGGGCGGCGCCAATAACATTAGCTGCTTGTGCGGTGTTCGTTTCTACGGTTGGATATAATACATACGAGGATAGGGTTGCTGCAAATTGCTTCGATTCCAGCGCTGATGTTATTAAAGCAAATCTGAAAGAACTCTCCGAGCAATGGAATGAAGTAAGGCTTGAACAGATAAGAATTAAATCTCGAGGGTTACTTTCAATAAATTATAAAACGGCAGTCGCTAAAAAGTTGATATTCGGTACTGAAACCGGTTGTTGGCGGAAAATAGACATCACTGAATACAGCTATGACCGTGATCCCGTATTGGTGATTAAGGATATGCAGTCACTAGCTAGTGACCTTCGAAAGCAACCTATTAAAATGTATGGGATCGAAATTCCTGATGTGGCCGTGATCGGTTTAGCGGGGACCAAGATACAGATTGCTATGGCTAATTTTATCCAAGCTTTACAAATTGCGCTTGCTCCTATAATGCTTCTATGGCTTGGCAGTCTATACCACACCCGGTTTAGAGAAATAACGGCCTTTAAAACCCATGACAATATATTAAATGTTCATCCTCACGTTATAAATGTGTTTCCGGTAGGATATTATCCTGATTTGAGAAAAAAGAACTGGCTTAAGTCAAGAATGCCATATTTGTGGGGGGCTTATTTTTTTTCAATACGGTCTTCGTTGGTGCTCTGTTTTATAGCTCCGGCGGCTGGTTTCTATGTTGCTTCACTTTTTTATCAACCTATCTTTGGTTATTGGATACTCAACGTTTTCGCAGGGCTTGGAGTAAGCGCGTACGCGTTTGGCGTGGTCATCATCGAGACTTTGGTAGGTGAGAAACATTTCAAAGGAGAAGGAGCGTTGCGCTGATAGTCTTCGCTTGACGGGCCGCTTGTGGTCGATTGCCGCCTATCGCTTAGGATGTGTCGTCACTGCGTAGCAGTAACGCGGGTACAAAAGTATTACGCAGCTTTAGGTCGGTTCTGTAGGCTAATGAATACGCGGCCTACAGGGTTAGCAGTTCCAATCCTTCACCGAGAAAGCTGGTAATTTTGCGTGCGATTGGCAGAAATCGACCAGGAGCGGCTGTACGGATATTTCTACGGATATGTGTGCAATTCAAACTACTATTCACAGCTGGCCGCGTTTAGAAGGCTCATCCTAAGATCAATATTGTAATATCGCTTCAGAAGACCAGTTTGCTCTCCACTCAGTTGCTAGGTGGGAGCGGTTCACCAAGCACACTTAGGTCTGTGTGAACAACCCAAGAATCCTTCGCCTGTAGTTGTGTCGTAATGGTTGATTTATCAGTCGTATAAAACTTTATCTTGGGGTTCTCGCGGGCATCTAGTTCACTGAATAAGGAGAACTCTACATCGGTATAAATCGTCTCGACACGTGGAGGCGTAATTGCCTGTCCAAACAACTCAAAGGTCATAGTGTCCTTCTGAGCAAGCTTGATTATAGGGGGGTAGACAGCCGACACGAAACTTGGAAGCTCGCCCTCATCGTAATAGGTGAACGAACCGCCGCACAACCAACCCGGTTTCCGAGTAGTCACCACCGGCCCAGCGAGCAATTTTACGTACTTTCGAAGAGCCGTATAGACCTCGCGGTCAAAGTCGATAGACTTCAGGATGACCTGATCACTGCATTGCTCTGCCACCTTGCGAGCATAATCCAGATACTCGATCAACCAACGCAACTGAGCATGATATTCCTCATTGAGCGGGCTGGATTTGGTGTCAAAGGAAGCGACGTTGTTTCCGACCTCAATTTCAACAACTAGACGCCCCTTTCCATGGTTTTGTGTAGCCTTCGATAGCCTGGCAAAACCTGGCAGATCGAGTATGTCCTTGCCAAGCCAAGCCTCGGCGCTGAAGGTAAGATCGAACTTCGTATCCCGCCCGTCATGGGCGCATGAAGCTTTAATAGCAAAGAAGCCGCCCAACGCCATCCCGTTGAAAACCGTGCGCACGCTACCCGAGGTGTAGTAGCAGGTGAAGGTATCAATTGCGCGCTCATGCCCTTCCGAGGTCCGGAAGTAAAGATTGGCGGTCATCGCTCGCTTCGGCGCCCCCATTGTAAGCACGCCCGGGCCCGGTCGATGAGCCCGCTGATGGATAGCATCGAACAGTTTGGAGCCTTCAAGCTTAAAATGTGCTTCGGGGATCTGCAGCTCCCGCCCTTCTTCAAGCAATGCTTTTTCAGCTTCCCAGTAGCCCTCCAGCTGATCTAGCCCCTGGAGGATGAGCTGTAGGCTGACCGTATCCTGTGCAGCGCTGATGATATGATTGAAGTGACCGCCGACCTTGTCGACCTGTACCTTGAATCGCGGATCGAGCGCTTCCAGTCCGGACTCATATCCCTGCATAATTTCGGCTAAGGGGGTATTGAAGGGATCGCTGGACTTGTTCACCCAGCGCTGCAAAACTGAAACAGTACCCTCTTCAACGGCAGCTTTGACTTCACCTTCAGTGAAGCTCTTCTGGTTAATAAGGCGATTGGATCGCGCCTCCGCCTTTTGCTTCCATTCGAGCAAAGTTGCAACGCTGTAAGCCGAGTCGTCAGCGTCGACAAGCTTTGAATGCGTCTGACACATCCAGATGCCATTGTTTATGTGACGACGCTCGTTCTTGGACTGTTTGAAGTCGTAGCGGGGCCCACCCGGCGCAGCCGCGCTGATATGGCATGCCACCCCGACTCCCACAGCTTTATCACCAGTGAACGCCGCACCGTGCGTATGCACATGGCAATCGGGGAACGAACAGACATTTCCCGCACAATCCCGCAAACGTCGCACGGTCGACTGGAGAAAATCGTGACGTTCATGGGTAACCTGTTCCGATGCCACGGCAGGCTTCTTTCCTTTGGATTTCACTCCACTCATAAGCGCCCTTTTTATGTCCTTCCCCGGCCTTGCTTGGTATGCGTCAGCAGAACGCTCCAGAGCATTGAGATTTAATCGGCTAAGTATAGTGGTTTATTGGTTTTCCTTGGACGAAAACGACCATGAGATCGCGACCGGATTCACTGATCTGGCACTAATTTGAAACTCAGCTTTGGGCCGATTGCGGCCTGGCGTGTGGGGAAGGGCATCAATGTGTGGAAGTAGTGTTGGTACAAAAGTGGTACGCGGCTTTCAGGCCTGCTCTGTTGCGCAGGGGAAGCCTGGGATGCAGGATTAGTAGTTCCAATCCATCATTGAGACGACTAACACAGCATAGAGTGATCTCGGCAACGGACTGAAATTCATTGGGGAAATTTCCCACACTTTTCTCAGCTTGCCTCTCAGACCACCCATCGCTAACCTCCCCAAACCGTTGGAATCCCAGCAGCCGGATGTGGAAGTCCGTACCAAGCTAAGACGCAATCGTCACAAACACCTACCGGCGTTTTTTTACGTCTGTATCATGTGTTTCGGCGGCTGTGCGCGGGGCACTTCGGTGCGCCGGGTCCTTAGCCCTGGTCTTCCACACCTGCGTACGGCTGCCACCCTCATGTGGAAGTGAGATTGGCAGTTCCTGAACAGTTAAGGAGCTTCGCCATGCACAAGGTCACACCGAATCCGCCTCAAGCCTCAAACGCTGAACCGATTGATCCCAAGCTTCACGCTGCGGCTCAGCGCGCTATTCACCATTACCTGCCGCCATCTGACGACAACGCCGCCCCCGCCGACCACCCACCCGGCAACCTATTCTCAGTCAGCCCCAACATCGACACCGAAACCCTCCTAGCCAACGCCGCCGAGCACCTGGATTCCGCCAACCAAATAACCGCCACCCTGGCCTTCGACCTCGAAGACCCGCACCGCGCCATCATCCTCGGCATCCAGCAACTCATCGACCTAAGCGCTTTACTCGTCGCCCGCGCCCAAGAGCAAGTCGCGCCTGCCGCCAGCCCAGCCACTGCCTGACCCCCAACCCCGCCGCCTTACCCCAAGGCGGCAACCTGAACCCGTGCTGTCACTGCGCAAAATTTCATAATCCCCAGGGCCTTTGAGGTCTACGATCCTCTTCAAGAGAGGACCCCCGCGCCTCCAGCCCATAGGGAACTGAAAACATGATCTCGAACCTGGTTAAAGTCGCGCTGATTGCTGGCACGATGCTGTTGGGCGCTTGTTCGACGGGGTCGTCGGGCGGGAGGGGGGACCCTTGTTTTACTGGCGGATGCCAGGCGTTTGGGGACCATAGCCCGAGCAAGGCGGCCAAGATGAATTTTGGCGGGAGTGGGTTGGGGAGTAGTTATGGGGAGTATGGGTCGGGGTTGTTGCATGATGATTGATGGGGTGGTGGGGCAGTCATTGACTTGGTGACTGACCCACCGCTTTCGCGAGCAAGCCCGCTCCCACATTGGATCTTGGGTGGGCTTTAAAAAGGTGGTGTCAGTGGCCACCTTTCATGCGGCGGGCGATGAGGTAGATGCCCAGGCCGACCAGCGCGGTGGCGGCGCCGATGTAGCCGGTGCTGGTCCAGCCATATCCCGCTGTAATTGCCATTCCGCCTAACCATGGGCCCAGTGCGTTTGCCAGGTTGAACGCTGCGTGGTTGGAGGCTGCCGCGAGGCTCGGGGCTTCGTGGGCGATGTCCATCAGGCGGATTTGCAGCGGGGCGGCCATGGCAATCATGGTGCCGACCAGGCCGATGCCCAGCAGTACGCTCCACAGCGAGCTGGCGGCGAAGGTGAAGAAGATCAGTACGGCCATCGACCACACCATGATCCAGCCCACGGCGCGAAATTGCATACGGTCGAACAGTTTGCCACCGGCGATGTTGCCGATGATGCCACCGACGCCAAACGCGGCGAGGCCGAAGGGGATCCATTGGGGCGACACTTTGGTCACTTCGAGCATGGTCGGGGCGAGGTAGCTGAACACGCAGAACATGCCGGCAAAGCCAATCGCGCCGATCGACAGGGCCATCCACACTTGGGGTTTGGTGAAGGCGCGCAGTTCTTTGCGCGGGTCGCTGCGCGGTTCGTCGTGGCGGTCGGGGACGAATTGCCAGACCAGGGCGATGGTGCACAGGGCGATGGCGCTGACCAGCGCGAACGCCGAGCGCCAGCCCAAGTGTTGGCCCAGGAAGGTGGCGATGGGGTTGCCGAGCAGCATGGCCAAGGTGAGGCCCATCATCACGCGGGCCACGGCGCCGGCGCGTTTGTCGTTGGGCACCATGCTGGAGGCGACGACGGCGGCGATGCCGAAGTAGGCGCCGTGGGGCAGGCCGCTGATGAAGCGGAAGGCCACCAGCGAGCCGAAGGTCGGGGTGAAGGCGGTGGCGAGGTTGCCCAGGGCGTAGAGGCCCATCAGTAGTAAGAGCATGTGTTTGCGCAGCAGCTTGGCGCCGAGGATGGCCAGCAGTGGCGCGCCGACCATCACGCCCAGGGCGTAGGCGCTGATGGCGTGGCCGACTTGGGGTTCGCTTAAGCCCAGGTTCTGGGCGATGTCGGGCATCAGGCCCATGATGGCGAATTCGCCGGTGCCGATCGCGAAGGCGCCCACGGCCATGGCCGCTTCCATTTTGGCGGCGCTGCGCGCGGGCAGTACGTGCCCGGGTGTTTGCTGGATAGTCATGGGTAACTCTGTAGGAAAGAAGTGCACGAAGGTCAGTGGCCGATGCTACGCAAGCCGCCACGAAGGTGTCTAGAACAGCGTTTTGCGCGAGCGTTCAGTCTGATTAAACGCCCTGTGACCCCAGGTCGCGGCTGCGATGCTTGACACGTGCGCGTTAAAAGCCGCGATTTAGAGCTGTCAATTGGCCAAACGGCGCATAAACGCTGTTTAGCGTGATATTCTGCGCGCCGTCTTGGTCTAGTCTTTCCCCGGTGCGTACACCCGTATACGTCCCGGCGGTTGGCTGTCGCCCAGGTAGCTGAAGCCAATAATGATAAAAAGTCAGCGCAGAAGGGACAAAAACAGTGAGGTCGCTACGTCGGCCTTGTGTGCCCACCCTACGGCCTGCAGAGTCAGGGGCGGTAGGGCGGATGGCGTTTTATCATAGGTGCTACTGATGTTTAAGAAAGTAAACACTGCCCTGCTGGGGCTGGCTTTGTCGATGGGGATCACGTCCGTTCAGGCGGAAGAGGCAAAGAAAGTCGATGTGCTGCTGATCGGCGGCGGCATCATGAGTGCGACCCTGGGTGTTTGGCTCAACGAGCTGCAGCCGGACTGGTCGATGGAGATGGTCGAGCGCCTTGATGGCGTGGCCGAAGAAAGCTCCAACGGCTGGAACAACGCCGGTACCGGTCACTCTGCCCTGGCCGAGCTGAACTACACCCCGGAAAACAAGGACGGCACCGTTGAGATCCCGAAAGCGGTCGAGATCAACGAAGCGTTCCAGATTTCCCGTCAGTTCTGGTCCTGGCAGGTGCAGCAGGGCGTGCTGAAGAACCCGCGTTCGTTCATCAACTCCACTCCGCACATGAGCTTCGTGTGGGGCGATGACAACATCAAGTTCCTGAAAAAGCGCTACGAAGCCCTGCAAGCCAGCCCGCTGTTCGCCGGCATGCAGTACTCCGAAGACCCGGCGCAGATCGCCAAATGGGTTCCGCTGATGATGGAAGGCCGTGATCCGAAGCAGAAGATCGCCGCCACCTGGACTCCGATCGGCACCGACGTGAACTTCGGCGAGATCACCCGCCAGTTCGTCGCGCACCTGCAAACCACGCCGAAGTTTGACCTGAAACTGTCGAGCGAAGTGCAAGACATCACCAAAAACGCCGACGGTTCGTGGCGTGTGAGCTACAAAAACCTGAAAGACGGCACCAAGACCGAAACCGACGCCAAGTTCGTGTTCATCGGCGCGGGCGGCGGTGCACTGCATCTGCTGCAAAAGTCGGGCATTCCTGAAGCCAAGGAATACGCAGGCTTCCCGGTTGGCGGTTCGTTCCTGGTGACCGATAACCCGGCCATCGCCGAGCAGCACATGGCCAAGGCCTACGGTAAGGCTTCGGTTGGCGCGCCACCGATGTCGGTTCCGCACCTGGACACCCGTGTGCTGGATGGCAAGCGTGTGATTCTGTTTGGCCCATTCGCAACCTTCTCGACCAAGTTCCTCAAAGAAGGCTCGTACCTGGACCTGCTGACCAGCACCACCACCCACAACATCTGGCCTATGACCAAAGTCGGTATTCGTGAATACCCACTGGTTGAGTACCTTGCCGGCCAACTGATGCTGTCCGATGACGACCGCTTCAAGGCGCTGCAAGAGTACTTCCCGAACGCCAAGCAGTCCGACTGGCGCCTGTGGCAAGCCGGCCAGCGCGTGCAGATCATCAAGCGTGACGAAGAACAGGGCGGCGTCCTGAAACTCGGCACCGAAGTGGTCAGCTCCGCCGACAACACCATCGCAGGCCTATTGGGCGCATCGCCAGGCGCGTCCACCGCGGCTCCGATCATGCTGACCGTGCTGCAAAAAGTGTTCAAGGACAAGGTGGCGACGCCTGAGTGGCAAGCCAAACTGCACCAGATCGTACCGAGCTACGGCACCAAGCTGAACGACAGCCCGGAAGCGGTTGCCAAGGAATGGGCCTACACCGCCGGTATCCTGCAACTGACGCCTCCGCCTGCGATCCCGCAGTTGAGCGCACCAAAGGCAACCCAGGCCACCGAGGCTGCCAAGCCTGCGGCTGAGCCGAGCAAGCCGGCGTCTGACCTGGCGCTGTAAGCCAGGCCTGATGTTAAAAAGCCCGCTGAACCGGTAACGGTCAGCGGGCTTTTTTGTGGGCGGTGTTCAGGTGCGGGAGCGTTCGGCAGGCGGCAGCTCCACCGTGCGCTCGGCGGCGGCCAATGCGGCCTTTAAACCGGCTTTATCCAGCGGCACGCAGTACGCAGGCTTGGCCCGCTCAAAGCGCCAGCTGTCATCCAGCGTACCCGCGTCCACGGCGTCGAAACCCAGTTCGTCGAGCAGCGCGATCACGTGCGCTTTTGCCGTCGCATCATCGGCGGCCACCGGCAAGGCGCGACGGTCAGGTGCGCCGTGGGGGCGTGCATCGCGGTTGATGTCTGAGTCAAAGATCGCATTAAACACTTTGACGACCTGTGAGTCGGCAAAATGCTCGGCCAACAGGCGGCTGGTGGTGGTTTCAAAACGGTCCAGCACCGGGATATGCCCATCGCGGTCAGGGTAGTAATTGTTGGCGTCCAGCAGCGTTTTGCCTGCCAGCCACTGCTCGGGCACGCTGCGGTAGTGTTCAAGCGGGATCGCCACCAGCACCACGTCGCCAAACTGCGCGGCTTCCTGCGCGCTGCCCACTTGCACGCCGGGGATGCCGCTGCGCACGCTGCTCATGGTCTGCGGGCCACGGGAGTTGCTCAGCATCACCGCGTGCCCGGTGGCCAGGGCCAGTTGGGCCACGGCACGCCCGATGAAACCTGCTCCAATCACGCCGATCTTCATGGTCTTGCTCCTGCGAAGTGGGGAAGTGACTATGATGATTGGCAACCATTGGGTGATAAATGGGTGGTTTGGATTCAGTGTAGTTACTGGGAGTAGTCAATCGTGGACCGTCTAACCAGCATGAGTGCGTTTGTCACGGCCGCCGAGTTGGGCTCCTATGCCCGCGCCGCCGAGCGCATGAACCTGTCGCCGCAAATGGTGGCCAAGCATGTCACCGCGCTGGAGCAACACCTGGGCGCCCGCTTGCTCAACCGCACCACGCGCCGGCAAAGCCTGACGGAGTTGGGGCACGCATACTACGAACGCTGCAAACATATCCTGACGGAGGCTGAGGCTGCTGATTCGCTCGCCCAGATCATGAATGACACGCCGCGCGGCAAGCTGAGAGTCACCGCCCCGGTCACCTTCGGTTCCTACAGCCTGATGCCGCTGATTACTGCGTTTTTGCGTGAAAACCCGGACGTGGAAATTGACCTGCACCTCACGGACCGTTTCGTCGACCTGGTGGAGGAGGGCTATGAGGCGGCGTTCCGCATCGGCCCCCTGGCCACCACCGGTTTGAC
The DNA here is from genome assembly GCF_019352915.1 of Pseudomonas sp. Xaverov 259. NCBI lineage: Bacteria > Pseudomonadati > Pseudomonadota > Gammaproteobacteria > Pseudomonadales > Pseudomonadaceae > Pseudomonas > Pseudomonas sp. Xaverov 259. The sequence continues at coordinate 92,988 of NZ_JAAAFV010000033.1, forward strand.
GGCGCGGCCGCTGGCGCCTTATCGCCTGGTGGTGTGCGCAGCGCCTGCTTACCTGGCGGCGCGGGGGACGCCACAGTGCCCGGCGGACCTTGCGCACCATGAGTGCCTGGGCTACGCCTTTTGGTCACGCCCGGCGGACCGGGAGTGGGTCTTCCACCAAGGCGCGACGCCCTACACGGTGCAGGTCGCCAGCCGTCTTCAGATCAACGAAAGCAGGGCGTTGATGTCGGCGGCACTGGATGGCTTCGGCATCGTGCTGGGCGCCGAAGACTTCCTGCGCCCGGCCTTGGCCCGGGGCGAGTTGGTGCGGGTACTGCCGGCATTTGAGGCGCCCAGCCGCCCCATGCACTTGGTCTACACCGCCAACCGACAGCGCACCGCCAAGTTGCGGCGGTTTATCGAAGCGGTGCTGGCGCGCTTCGGCTAAACGTGAGGGCTCAAATGTGGAAGCCCTGTTTAACCTGCGCATACAGATGCAGGGCCAGTGCATTGCTGCTGTCGCACAGCAGGTACAGATGATGCACCGGCAGTGGGGGTAACTCGAACCCTGCAATCTTTTGCGTCAGCCCGCTGCCCATGCGGCTTTTCTCGATCAACCCCACCGCTACGCCGCTGCGAATACAAGCCTCGACCGCCGTGGAGTTGGGGCTCTGCAACAATACCCGGTGGTAAATCCCGTGATCCTTCAGCGCCTGCAACGCCGCCGCACGGTACGGGCAGCCGGCCACCGGCACGGTGATCGGCAGCGCTGCATTCGGCGGGCAACTGAAGCCCTCGGCCGCCACCCACAGCGGTTGCACCGGCCCCAGGCGTTCGCCCTGGGCCAGCGGTTGTGCACTGACGGTGATGGCCAGGTCGAGCTGGTCGGCCATAAACATAGTCAGCAGTTCGCCGCTGGTGCGCGCTTCGACTTCGAGCTCCAGCAGCGGGTTGTCAGCGATCAAGCGGGGCAGGAACTCCTGCATAAACGCCGGTGCGTAGGTGTCGGGAATGCCCAGGCGGATCTTGCCCTGCATGCGTTGCGGCATCAGCGCGATCAGCAGGCGGTCGTGGCTTTTGAGAAACTCAGTGGTTTCTCCCAGGAGCCTCTTGCCGTACAGGGTCAGCTCGACGCCTTGGTTGCTGCGGGTGAACAGGCGCTGGCCGATTTGGTCTTCGAGCTTTTGAATCTGTGTGGTCACGGTCGACGCGCTGCGGTGCACATGCTCGGACGCCTCATTGAAGCGTCGAAAGCGGGCCACCGCGTGGAAGGTGCGCAGCAGGTCGATGTTCAGTTGTTTGGCCATGATTCCACTATTGCGGATTAGTAATGCAGTTAATTCAAATATACAGAAGCATGCGCGGCCCTTAGCCTTTCAGTCAACGTGCACTGACGGGAGGCTTCATGACGCGATCAAACTTAAAGCGGCTGCTGTTGCAGGCGGCGTTTGTGCTCTCGTGGAGCTCCGGCTATATCGGCGCCAAGTTAGGTACTCAAGGCGGCGGGGCGTTCAACCTGCTGTTCTGGCGCTTCCTGTTGGTCTCGGTGTGCCTGGGGTTGTTTTTGAACGTGAGGTTGCTGACGGTTTCATGGGCTCAGATCCGCCATTACGCTGTGATCGGCTTTCTGTCGCAGTTCCTGTACCTGAGTTGCCTTTATGTGGCGATCCAAAACGGCTTGCCGCCCGGCATTGCTGCCATCATCGCAGCGCTGCAGCCGTTGATGACGGCGGCACTGTCGACCGGCAGCGTGGTGGAGCGCAGCGGCGGCTGGCAGTGGGTCGGGCTGATGATCAGCTTTGCCGGGGTGTCGATCGTGATTGCCGGGCAATACGGCAGTGGTGGTCAAAGCGTCGGCCTGGTCATGTACCTGTTGCCACTGGCCTCGGCGTTGGGGCTGACGCTGGCGACCTTGTATGAGCGCCGCACCGTACAACGCCAGGGCGCAGGCTTGGTGTTGCCGTTGTTTATCCAATCGCTGCTGACCCTGGTCGGCTTTACCGCTGCGGTGCTCTATACCGACACGCTGAGTATTCCCCATGACCCTGACGTGTTGATCTCAATTGTCTGGCTGACGCTGTTCTCCACATTCGTCGCCTACTTGAGCTTGTGGATGTTGTTGCGGGTCATGACGGCGACCCATGTTGCGGCGCTGGTCTATCTGGAGCCGCCAGTGACTTTGGTGTGGGCGGCGCTGATGTTTGGCGATGTGATCGCCGGGTCGACCTACGCCGGCATGGCTGTGGTGGTTGCTGGGTTGCTATTGGTGCGCTTGAAACGACCGGCCGTCGCGTGTGCTTCATGAGGCCGGTAGGTTCAGCAACCCGACAGATATCAGCTGCTAAAAAAGAACCCAAGCCTAAGCAGGAGCGCGGCTCAAACAAGAGGCATTTTTGACTTGTGCAGGCGTTGGGCGTCGGGGCCCGAGGGTTTTGTATGTGGCTACGTTATGCAGCATTGGTGGCGGCAGTTGTCGCTGCGTCTGAGTTGTGTGCAATAGCATGTGCTGGATGAGTGCGAACGGGCGCAACCCATGTTCTTCGGTGCGCCTGATACGACCGGCCGTCGCGTGTGCCTCGTGAGGCCTGCGGGTTCAGCAAGCTGACAGACACCACCTGTTACAAAGACCCAGGCCTAAGCAGGAGCGCGGCTAAAACAAGGGGGCATTTTTTACCGGTGCAGGTGTTGGGCGTTAACGCCCGAGGGGTTTTGTATGTTGCTACGTTATGCGGCATTGGCGGCGTTTGTCGTCGCGGCGTCCGGGTGTGTACAAGAGCGCGTGGTGCATGAGCGCGGGCCGGTGCAACGTGAGTATGTCGAGGTGGTGGCGCCGCAGCCGCCGCCGGTGCAAGTGATCGAAGTCGAGCCGCCGGCACGCTATGGCTATGTGTGGTCGCGCGGTTACTGGCGTTGGGAAGGTGGGCGCTATGTAGCGGTGCACGGCCATTGGGAGCAGGTACGCGAAGGCTACCGTTATGTACACCCGCACTGGGTGCAGCGTAATGACGGTTACCACTGGCAGGGCGGTGGTTGGGTGCGTTGATTGAACATGCTTCACGAGTATTGCAGATCAATCACGTAGCGCACGGCCGATGGCGTTCTTGAGGCCGTTAGGGCGTTTGGCGGCAGCCGTAAGTTTTTCATTGGCAAACGAACTTCGGCTTTTCCCGTTCAGCGGTAGGCCGTTTGCCTGGCACCACGCCATCAGCTCTTCAGGTGTGGAGTAGACCCTATGAGTGATGAAGCCCCGTCGCTCATACTGCTTGACCGCTCTCAATGCCTGTTTATGCCAAAGCGCGTATGTATCGTGCATTGTGTCGCGATCTTCGTAGATTGACAGAAAATGTGCATATTGTTGCGCATCGCGGTACCAGAAAAAACCAACGTTGGATATCTGGCGTTCGTGCAAGTCCTTGATCTGTTCAGTCACCGCTTTTTTGGGATACATGATCTTCATTGGCCTCATATTGCGAGGAGCGAGTGGCTCATCTCATATAGGTTTTTTAGTCCCGAGCAAGCGTAACTCACGCAGCAGCGCGGCACCGAGTTGGTCGCTGCCCAGTTCCTGATAGCCGACTATCTGGGTCTCGCCTTGTTCTTCGGCCTGGATGATGATCACCGGTGTCTCTTTGCCGGTGGCTTCATCCACATGCAGGGCGTACTGCGGCACATCCACCTTGATCGGTGAGCCCGCCGGCTTGCCTTGTACATTCAGCGTAAATGCCGCGCAGCCGCTGTCGATATCCACGCTGGTCGCGGAGCGGCCGCTGACGAAGCAGGTTGTCGGCAGGTCAGGCCAGGTGATGGTATCGGCCAGGGCGAGGGTGGGCGCCATGGCCATGGCAACAAGCAGCAACGTGCGCACGTGGGGAGTTCTCTTGATCAAGGGCAGTGGTGTTTTTTTACCAAAGCCCGGCATTCGTCGCAACGCTGCGGCTCAGGCCAGGCGTTTCATCCCCGTGGCCTTGGCCGCGTTGAAGTCAAAGGTAGCGGTGTATTCACAGCCGGCTGCATGGGCGCAGCGTTCGATCAGGTAGTCGGCGAAATCGGCTTTGCCGGCGGTGAATCGTCGCAGCGCCTGCCAGATGATCTCGGCGTGCTCGACGGTCAGTTCACGGGTACGCAGCAGCGTTTCCAGCACGGTCACCACGTCGCTTTTGGCCGATTGATAGCAGCTTTGCAGCACCCAGACCAATTCCACCACCGACACCAGGCTGACAAAGCCCGGCGACACGCTGGTGAGCGACTCGATCAACGCCGAGGCCTTGGGCGATTGCACCGGGTCATCCTGGGTGACATAGCGCACCAGCACATTGGTATCGAGCCCGATCATCCGGCGTTTGCTCCTTGCGCGGCGATGGCGCGGTTCATGTCTTCGATCGACACGGCCTGTGCGGGCTTGCGGATCAGCCCCTTGAGGTCCTGCACGGTTTTGCTCGCGGCGATGATGGAAAACTTGCCGTCTTCCGTTTCGACAAATTCAACCCGGTCGCCTGTTTCCAGGCCAAGCGCGGTGCGCACTTGCACGGGGATAGTAATTTGCCCTTTCGAGGTAAGTGTGGCGGTGGCCATAGTGAAAATCTCCATCGTGATATTCCTTACGTTAAGGTAAGGATTGATGAAGGACAAGATCCGTTGGTCCATAGGTTGCTCGGCTGGTGTGAGTGAGTGGGAACAGGTAAAACCCTAGCTCGAACTCTGCGCGTTCACACGCGCGCCTCTGCCCCAAAGAGATACAAGCTATGACCGACCGCCACCTCATCATTCCTGCCGCCATGCAACCCATTGTCGAGCGCGCCGGCTACGTGCCTGCGGTAAAAGTTGGCAACACTCTTTACTGCGCAGGCCAGGTCGGCCGCACGCCGCAATTGGCCGTGATCGAAGACCCCGAGGCGCAATTCATCGCGGCCTGGGAAAACCTCAGGGACGTATTGGAGGAGGGCGGTTGCAGCTTCGACGACGTGGTGGACATGACCACCTACCACGTAAATATGAGCCAGCACATGGCGGTTTTCCGTGAGGTGAAAAACCGCCTGTTCCCACGCGGGCATTGCGCCTGGACCACAATCGGGGTGTCCGAACTGGCACACCCCGGCCTATTGGTGGAAATCAAATGTGTGGCGGTGCAGCGCTAGTTACTGCACCACGCGATAGCACGGCACATAGGCTGCGCCGCCCGGCAACTTCATGCGGTGCTGGGCGACAAACGCCTGCAACAGCTCGTCCAGGGGCTTCATGATCGCCGGGTCACCGTGAATCTCATACGGGCCGTGCTGCTCGATCAGGCGGATGCCCTTGTCCTTGACGTTACCGGCCACAATCCCCGAGAACGCACGGCGCAGGTTGGCTGCCAGTTCATGGGACGGCAGCGCGTGGCTCAGTTGCAGGCTGGCCATGTTTTCGTGGGTGGGGTCGAACGGGCGCTGGAAGCCTTCGTCAATCTTCAGCAGCCAGTTGAAGTGGAACGCGTCATTGCGCTCACGACGGAACTGCTTCACGGCCTTGAGCCCGGCGGTCATCTGGCGCGCCACTTCGGCCGGGTCGTCGATGATGATCTGGTAGTGCGCCTGCGCCGCTTCGCCAAGGGTGGCGCCCACAAACGCGTGCAGCTGTTGCAGGTACGGCGCGGCTTGTTTCGGCCCGGTGAGGATGACCGGGAACGGTACATCGCGGTTGTCCGGATGCATCAGGATGCCCAGCAGGTACAGGAATTCTTCGGCCGTGCCGGCGCCGCCCGGGAAAATGATGATGCCATGGCCAACGCGCACAAAGGCTTCCAGGCGTTTTTCGATGTCCGGCAGAATCACCAGCTCGTTAACGATGGGGTTTGGCGCTTCGGCGGCGATGATGCCGGGTTCGGTCAGGCCCAGGTAACGGCCGTTGATAATGCGTTGCTTGGCGTGGGAAATGGTCGCGCCTTTCATCGGCCCTTTCATCACGCCGGGGCCGCAGCCGGTGCACACGTCGAGGCTGCGCAGGCCCAGTTCGTGGCCGACCTTCTTGGTGTATTTGTATTCTTCGGTATTGATCGAGTGCCCGCCCCAGCACACCACGATTTTCGGCTCGACACCCGGGCGCAAGGTACGGGCGTTGCGCAGCAGGTGGAACACGTAGTCGGTGATGCCCTGGGAGTTGCTCAGGTCGATGCGCTGGCTGTCCAGCTCGTTCTCGGTGTAGACGATATCGCGCAGGGCGCTGAAGAGCATTTCGCGGGTGCTGGCGATCATTTCGCCGTCGACGAAGGCATCGGCTGGCGCATTCAACAGTTCCAGGCGCACGCCACGGTCTTGCTGGTGGATACGCACTTCAAAGTCTTTATAGGCGTCGAGGATGGTCTTGGCGTTGTCGATATGCGCGCCGGTGTTGAGGATGGCCAGGGCGCACTGGCGGAACAACGTGTAGATGCTGCCGGAACCGGCTTCACTCAGTTGCTGGACTTCACGTTGGGACAGGGTTTCGAGGCTGCCCTTGGGGCTGACGGAGGCATTGATGACTTGACGTTGGGGCATTCTGATTCCTTGAAAGCACAGCCATCGCAGCCGCCAGGGGCGGCGATGGCTGGAGAATGGTGAGCGCCGAACTCGGTCGCACTGGACGGTTAGTTTGGCCGCCGCAAGGGCAGGGCGCAAACACCGTCAACACCATCATGCCGCAGAACTTACTGAATCAGCTTCCAGTTTTTGTAGAAAACCCGACGCAGGGTAAACACCAACCCGGCAAAACCCGAAATCACGGCATTCAGCACCGAGGGCAGCAAGGTCGGCCGCACGATGTCAATGAACAGGCAGTAACGCTTTGCGTCGTTTTTGTTGAAAGAGGCATGCATCAGCGTGTCATCGAAGATGAACAGCGGGTCATCGTGCCAGTAGTGCTTGTGCTTGCCCACCTGGATGTAAACACCCTCGTGATGCGGCGCCGGCGCCATGTTGTAGAGCACGCGGAACATCATGCGCAGCGGGCCGAAGTGGAAGGACGTGGAGCGGTTTTCGTTGAACACCGACACGCCGATGGTCTTCACAAACGGCAGTTTTTTGCGCAGTTGCGGGATGTCCAGGGTGGTTTCGATCGGGCGGCCGTACCATTGGAAGAACAGCATGCCGCGCTTTTTCTCGGCCATGCGCTCGTCCAGGTAGCTGATGATTTCGTCCTTGTTGGCCATGGCGTCGTCGATGACCTGTTGCAGGTCTTCGCGCCAGGCCGGCGGCAGGTCGCGCATGGTGTAGACGTGGCGGTTGCGCAGGCTCAACAGGTCGAACAGGGTATTGAACGGCGCCAATATCCAGGTGTTGCGGCCGTTGCCGACAAAGTATTTCTTGATGGTGTCGCGGTCGTACAGGCCGTTGCGCAGGAAGTCATAGATGCCGCAGAACAGCACCAGCAGCAGAAACACCAGGCTGGTACGGGGGAAGCAATAGATGAACAGCAGTACGCCGAGCACCCAGGCGACTGAGACCAATTTTTTTTGCACAGCACTTTTACTCATGAAGCGAGGCTCCGGACCTGAAACAAAGCGAAACAATCCCGCCATGATAGTGGGTTATCAAGGTGCCGGGCGTTTTAAATATTGCGAATTTGTGAAAGCCGGACACAGTTTTTAACCAGGCGGTGCGGTGCGCCCACGGTTTTGCCGATTGGATTTTGTAAACAGAAGATTTACGTCTATCGTGACGCTTCGGTTTTTCGCGCGTCATAGACCGGTACGATTGAAGTTGAATGGCCACCACTGGCCGTCGACCCCTTGGAAGAGGCAGAAATTTTATGATCATCAAACCGCGGGTTCGTGGCTTTATCTGTGTGACCGCTCACCCTGTTGGCTGTGAAGCGAACGTCAAAGAGCAGATCAACTACGTAACCCAGCATGGCGCCATCGAAGGCGGCCCAAAGAAGGTGCTGGTCCTCGGCGCTTCCACCGGTTATGGCCTGGCCGCGCGCATCAGTGCTGCGTTTGGCTGCGGCGCCGACACCCTGGGCGTGTTTTTTGAGAAAGAAGGCGAAGAAGGCAAGCTGAGCTCCGCCGGCTGGTACAACAGCGCGGCGTTCGAGAAGTTTGCCGTGGAAAAAGGCCTGTACGCCAAGAGCATCAACGGCGACGCGTTCTCTGACGAGATCAAGCGCCTGACCATCGAAACCATCAAGAAAGACCTGGGCAAGATCGACCTGGTGGTTTACAGCCTGGCCGCCCCACGCCGTACCGACCCGCAAGGCGTGGTGCACACCTCCACCCTCAAGCCGATCGGCAAGGCCGTGACCCTGCGCGGTATCAACACCGACAAAGGCGTGGTGGTCGACACCACCCTTGAGCCTGCAACCCAGGAAGAAATCGACGGCACCGTGAAAGTCATGGGCGGCGAAGACTGGCAGCTGTGGATCGACGCCTTGCGTGACGCCGATGTGTTGGCCGAAGGCGCCAAGACCACCGCGTTCACCTACCTCGGCGAGAAGCTGACCCAGGACATCTACTGGAACGGTTCCATCGGCGAAGCCAAGAAAGACCTCGACAAAAAAGTCCTGACCCTGCGCGACAACCTCGCTGCGCTGAAGGGCGACGCTCGTGTGTCGGTGCTTAAGGCCGTGGTTACCCAGGCAAGCTCGGCCATCCCGATCATGCCGCTGTACCTGTCGCTGCTGTTTAAAGTGATGAAAGAGCAGGGCACCCACGAAGGTTGCATCGAGCAGGTTTACGGCCTGTTCAAAGACAGCCTGTACGGCAGCGAGCCGAAGCTGGACGCCGACGGCCGCCTGCGCGCCGACCTGGCTGAGCTGGAACCGAAGGTTCAGGACGCCGTGGCTGCACTGTGGAACCAGGTGACCGACGACAACGTCAACGAGATCAGCGATTTCGCCGGCTACAAGGCGGAATTCCTGCGCTTGTTCGGCTTTGAAATCGACGGCGTGGACTATGAAGCGGATGTGAACCCGACTGTGAAGATCAAGGGCCTGATCCAAGCCTAAACACGGTCTAAAAAAATGTGGGAGCCAGGCTTATGTGGGAGCTGGCTCCCACATTTGCCTTGGTTAATTCAGAACCCTCCTACATACCCTCGCGCTCCCACCCTGCCTCACAATCTGCCAGACTCCCTGCGCTATCAAGCCACGCTAACGGAGGATCTGATGACGATTCGTGCAGTAGTTTTTGATTTTGGCGGTGTCCTCTTCGATTGGAACCCGCATCACCTTTACCGCAAGCTGATTGCCGACGACGCCGAGCGGCAAGACTTTCTCGACACCATCTGCACCCAAGCCTGGAACACCGAGCAGGACGCCGGCCGCAGCCTGGCCGAAGGCACCCGCCACCTTATCGAACAACACCCGCAACACGAACCCTTGATACAAGCGTATTACGACCGCTGGCACGAAATGCTGCGCTGCGCGTTGCCCGAAGGCGTGGCGATTCTCGAGGCACTGCATAAGGCCGATATGCCGCTGTTCGGCCTCACCAACTGGTCGGCGGAAACCTTCCCTTACGCACGGGCCAACTATCCGTTCCTGCAGCACTTGCGCGATATCGTCGTGTCCGGCGAGGTGAAGTTGATCAAGCCTGACCCCGCGATTTATCACGCCAGCCTGGCCCAAGTGCGCGCCCACCTGCCGGATATCCAGGCCAGTGAAGTGGTATTTATCGACGACGTTGCCGGCAATGTCGAGGCCGCTAAAGCCCTCGGTTGGCAGGGCATTCATCACGAGTCGGCCGAGCGCACGGCGGCAGGTTTGCGCGAGTTGGGCGTGAGCTTTTAGCGCGCCCACTTTTCCATCGCGAAGTCCACGAAGGCGCGCAGCTTGGGCAGGCGATAGCGGTCCTGTCGGTAGAGCAGGTGCATGGGGCGGCTGGGCAGTTGATAGGTGGTCAGCAACGCCACCAGCTTGCCGCTCTCCAGGTCCGGTTGCACCAAGGCATCGGCCAGCATGATGATGCCCATGCCGTTTATAGCCGCCTGGCGCAAGCCTTGGGAGCTATTGATGGTCAAGAGGCCGGCCACCGGAACCTCCACTTCGCCTTCATCGCCGGTCATGCGCCACAGTTTGCTGGTGTCGCGCCAGTTATCGTTCGCCGGGTAGGCAAACGCCAGGCAGTCGTGCTGGCGCAAGTCGTCGGGCGTCTGCGGGATGCCACGTCGCGCCAGGTAGGCCGGTGACGCACACAGCGTCAGGGTGTAGGCCTGCATGGGCCGGGCGATCAGGCTTGAGGTTTCCAACTCGCCCAGGCGAATTGCAACGTCGAAGCCACTGTCGACCAGATCCATGCGCTCATTGCTGAGTTCGACATACAGATTGATTTGCGGGTAGCGCTGGGCAAATTCGCTCAAGGCAGGTGTGAGGCGTTCGGTGCCGAACACCGGTGGCGCGGTGATGCGCAGGCTGCCTTTGGGCGTTTCGCTGTGAATCTGCTCCGCCAATAGCTCAGAGTCGGCCACCAGCCCCAGCACCTCCAGGCAACGCTGGTAATACTGCCCGCCAAATTCGGTGAGGCTCTGTTTGCGCGTGGTGCGTTTCAGCAAGCTGACCCCCAGCCGTTGCTCCAGCGCGCGCAAGTGGTTGCCGACCATGGTGGTCGACATTGCGCATTCCTGCGCGGCGGCGGTCATGCTGCCGGCTTCGACCACTTTCACGTACACCGACATCGACTGGAACAGATCCATTATCAAGCCCTGGTTTAAAGTCATTGCAGGAATGCGCAGTTTATCCAGCTCTGGTGGCTAACGATACTGGCACCACCACAACGATGCACTGGAGCCTGCCACCATGACCGCCGCCTGCCTGATGACCACCTATCAACCCATGGCCCTGAGCTTTACCCGGGGCCTGGGCACGCGCCTGTGGGACCAGCAGGGCCGTGAATACCTCGATGCCGTGGCCGGAGTGGCGGTAACCAATGTCGGCCATTCCCACCCCAAACTGGTCACGGCGATCAGCGAGCAGGCGGGCCTGTTGCTGCACACCTCCAACCTCTACAGCATCGACTGGCAGCAACGGCTGGCCGAGCGCCTGGCGCAGTTGTCTGGCCTGGACCGTGCGTTCTTCAATAACTCCGGCGCCGAAGCCAACGAGACCGCGCTGAAACTGGCGCGGTTGCATGGCTGGAAAAAAGGCATTGAAGAGCCCTTGGTGGTGGTGATGGAGAACGCGTTCCACGGGCGTACGCTGGGCACCATGGCCGCCAGTGACGGGCCTTCGGTGCGTTTGGGCTTTCAGCGCCTGCCGGGGGATTTTCTCAAGGTACGCTTTGGCGACTTGGCCGCATTGGCGGCCATTACCGAACAATTCGGCACGCGCATCGCGGCGGTCTTGCTCGAGCCGATCCAGGGTGAAAGCGGCGTGCTGCCCGCACCGCCCGGTTACCTCAAGGCGCTGCGCGACCACTGTACGCGCCACGGTTGGTTGATGATGCTCGATGAGATACAGACCGGTATCGGCCGCACCGGTCGCTGGTTTGCGTTCCAGCACGAAGGCATCGTGCCCGACGTGATAACCCTGGCCAAAGGCCTCGGTAACGGCGTGCCCATCGGTGCCTGCCTGGCGCGGGACGCCGTGGCTCAGTTGTTCACGCCAGGCAGCCACGGCAGCACGTTTGGCGGTAACCCGCTGGCCTGCCGCGTGGGCTGCACGGTGTTGGACATCATTGAAGAACAAGGCTTGCTGCATAACGCCGCACTACAGGGCGAGCGCCTGCTGGCGCGGTTGCGGGTGGAGTTGAGCGAGCACCCGCAGGTGCTGGCGATTCGCGGGCAGGGCTTGATGGCCGGCATCGAGTTGGCCAGGCCTTATCGTGACCTGGCCCAGCGTGCGGCCCAGGAGCATGGGCTGCTGATCAATGTGACGCGCGGCAAGATCATCCGCCTGTTGCCGCCGCTGACGCTGGATGCCAAGGAGGTTGAGATGATCGTGCGGGCCATCACCCGTCTCCTGGACTGAAATGAAATCAAACTGTGGGGATCTGCATCACCTTCAGAGGTCATTTCCATTCAGCCATTCCTGGTTCAGGGTCTCGGTATCACCCAGGTACTCCAACAACCAACTCATTGCCGGCGACAACTTATCCTGCGCCCACGCCACACACGACGGGCTGGCCGGAAACGGCCGGCTCAGTTGCAACGCCACCAACTCGCCACGCTCGACCCACGGCAATACCTGATGGGCCGGCGCCATGCCGACGCACAGCCCATCGCGCAGGCAATCGAGTGCCGAGGCCCAGTTGGGCACGACCAAGCGGCGCTGGTTATCCAGGGTCCAGGTGTCACGCTTGGGCAGGTTGCGCGAGGTGTCGGTCATGCACAGCGAGGCGAACGGGCGCAGTTGGTCGTCATTGAGCAAGCCGTTGACGCTGGCCAGTGGGTGCTGGGCGCTGACCACACACAGCCAGTTAAGCAGGCCCATGTCCCGAAACGTGAAACGGCTGGCCACCGGCACCGCGCTGGTCGCGCCGATCACAATGTCGGTGCGCTCATCGGCCAGGGCGTCCCACACGCCGTTGTACACCTCGTATTCGAGCAGCAACTCCACCTCGGGGAACTGCCGGTAAAAATCCAGCACCAGTTGCCGGCAGCGCTGGGGTTTGACGATGGAGTCCACCGCCACCTTCAACTGGCCGCTCCAGCCATTCGCCACCTGCTGGCACAAACGCCGGGTGCCGAGCATTTTTTTCATCACCCCGCGCGCTTCGTCTATAAATAGACGGCCGGCGGGCGTCAGTTCCACGTCACGATGGCGGCGCACAAACAGCGGCACCGCCAGCCATTCCTCCAGTTGGCGCACCGTATAGCTGATGGCTGACGGCACGCGGTGCAATTCCTGGGCGGCGGCGCTGAAGCTGCCATGGCGTGCCACGGCATCGACCACATCCAGTGAGTATTCGGACCACATAGCGGTTGCCTTCAAAATATTTGATTCAAGTGTCCAATTATTATCGCTTCACACACAGCCTGTCAGCTTCATAATGGGCGCCAGTCAGCAAATAGTTTGATGGCAGCATCTACAAGGCTTCAATGAAAAATTCTTTTGGTTTCACTTGGTATCTCGCGGGGCTGAGCATGCTCGGTTATCTGGCCATGGACATGTACTTGCCGGCGTTTGGCGCCATGGGCGAGCAATTGCAGATCAGTGCGGGCGCGGTCGGCGCCAGCTTGAGTATTTTCCTCGCCGGCTTTGCGCTCGGGCAGTTGCTGTGGGGGCCGTTGTCCGATCGCCTGGGGCGCAAGCCGGTGCTGCTCGCCGGGCTGAGCCTGTTTGTGCTGGGCTGCGCCGGGATGTTCTGGGTCGAGACTGCGCCGCAGTTGTTGGCGTTGCGGTTTATGCAGGCGATTGGCGTGTGTTCCGCCGCCGTGAGTTGGCAGGCGTTGGTGATTGACCGTTACCCGGCCGACAAGGCCCACCGCGTGTTCGCCAGCATCATGCCGCTGATGTCGCTGTCACCGGCGCTGGCGCCGCTGTTGGGCGCGATGGTGCTGAACCACTTTGGCTGGCAGGCGATTTTCGCGGTGTTGTTGGGCGTGTCAGTGCTGTTGCTGTTGCCGACGTTGTTCCTGCGCAAAATGCCGACACGTCTGGCCGGGGAGGGCGAACCTTCGCGCCTGGGCTATGGGCAGTTGCTGACCTCCCGCGTGTTTACCGGCAATGTGATGATCTTCGCCGCCTGTTCGGCCAGCTTCTTCGCCTGGCTCACCGCGTCGCCGTTCATCCTTGGCGACATGGGTTACAGCCCGAATGACATCGGCTTGAGTTACGTGTTGCCGACCTTGGCCTTTCTGGTCGGCGGTTACAGCTGTCGCAGCGCCTTGCAGCATTACCAGGGCAAAACCCTGCTGCCGTGGTTGCTGGTGGCCTATTGCATCAGCATGGTCGCGTTGTACCTGGTTGCGACCTTGACGGTGCCGACCCTGACCACCTTGTTGATTCCGTTCTGCCTGATGGCATTGGTCAACGGTGCGAGTTACCCGATCGTGGTGGCGAATGCGCTGATGCCCTTTGCGGAAAATTCCGGCAAGGCGGCGGCGCTGCAGAACACCCTGCAATTGGGTCTTTGTTTTCTGAGCAGCCTGCTGGTGTCGTCGATGATCGAGCAGCCGCTGTTGATCACCGTGATCGTGATGCTGGCGACTGCGCCGTTGGCGGTGTTGGGTTACTGGTTGGCGCGGCCGAAAGCCGATAAGTCGGAACTCGCAAACGCTTAAAGCTGAAACCCAATCAAACATGTGGGAGAGGGCTTGTGTGGGAGCTGGCTCCCACATTTGGAGCCGGTTTCTTCAGTTAGAAGGTGACTTCCAGGTTGACTGTCGGTGTGGATGTACGAGTACCCATACCTCCATCCACCCCGAACTTGTTATGCCAGTACTCATAACCCACCCCCAGGTACAGGTTCGGCTTCACGCTTTTACCCGGCCGCACCGCCACCATCAGCGCCGTGCGCATCAGGGTTTCCGGCGCGGTATCGCGGCCGTGGTAGTCCTCGCCCTTTTCCCCGACGTAATTGATAAACCCCTGGAACTTCGCCGCATGGTTGGCGATGTCGAACGGGCGCATCCAGGTCAGGTTGAGCATGTAAGTGTCGTCGAAGGTGTGGTTCGACTCTTGCGCACCTGGAATGCCGGTGTGGTTCTTTTCCTTGTAGTACATCAGGCTCAAATCCAGCACACCGACGGTGTTAAACTTCAACGTCGGGCCGATCACCAGCGCGCGTTTTTTGGCTGAGGCGAAGTTGTTGTTGCGGTTGGCGTCGAAGCCCAGGGTCAGCGCGTAATCCTTGACCAGGCCAGTGCCCAGCGGCACATCGAATACCCGTGAAGCGTACAGCTGGTGTCGGTAAACAGCGTAGACCTCACTGCCGCCGTGGTCAGTGCCCTTGCGCGGGTCGCTGCTGTCGGACAAAAACACATCAAGGTTCAGGTAGTTGCTGCCGTACTGGTAGCCGCTGGCGTGGGTAAAGCTGTAGATGCGCTTGCTGAAGTCGTCGGGGTTGTTGGGGTTGGTGAAGTGCTGACCGTAGCGAAACCCTACGCTGTTGTTCATCCATTCCAGCGCGACGGCCTCCCCACCGCCGAGAAGAGTCAATGCAACGGTGGCGCCCTGTAGTGCCTTTTTCATTGTTCTAGGTCCTTTGGCGTTCTGGCTCATGACGGCCGGATTGTTTTTGTAACGCCGATGGAGGGTATCTTGTTCGATTGATTGTATACAACTCTATGGACATCCAGTCCAAACATTGCATACAGTGTTCGCACAACAAAAACAGAGAATCCCTCACCATGACTATCCCGAAGGCGTCACCGCAGCGGCCAGAAGATGAGAATCTCGGCGTCGCGGCCAACATGGCTTACGGCCTGCAGCATGTGCTCACCATGTATGGCGGCATCGTTGCCGTACCGTTGATCGTCGGTCAGGCGGCCGGGTTGTCGCCGGCGGATATCGGCCTGCTGATCGCCGCCTCGCTGTTTGCCGGTGGCCTGGCCACGTTGCTGCAAACCCTCGGTCTGCCGTTTTTTGGCTGCCAGTTGCCGCTGGTGCAGGGCGTGTCGTTTGCCGGTGTGGCAACCATGGTGGCCATCGTCGGCAGTGATGGCGCGGGCGGGGTGCCGGCGATTCTCGGAGCGGTGATGGCCGCGTCGTTTATCGGCTTATTGATCACGCCGGTGTTCTCACGGATCACCCAGTTTTTCCCGCCGCTGGTCACCGGTATCGTGATCACCACCATCGGCTTGACGCTGATGCCGGTGGCGGCGCGCTGGGCCATGGGCGGCAATAGCCGGGCAGCGGATTTTGGCAGCATGTCGAATATTGGCCTGGCGGCGCTGACCCTGGTGCTGGTGTTGCTGCTGAGCAAGATCGGCAGCGCGACCATCTCGCGCTTGTCGATTTTGCTGGCCATGGTGATTGGCACCGTGATCGCGGTGTTCCTCGGCATGGCGGATTTCTCCGGCGTCACTCAGGGGCCGATGTTTGGTTTCCCTACGCCATTCCATTTCGGCATGCCGACCTTCCATGTGGCGGCGATCATTTCCATGTGCATCGTGGTGATGGTGACGCTGGTGGAAACCTCGGCGGACATCCTCGCAGTTGGCGAGATCATCGACACCAAAGTCGACTCCAAGCGCCTGGGTAATGGCCTGCGTGCCGACATGCTGTCGAGCATGTTTGCGCCGATCTTCGGTTCGTTCACGCAAAGCGCCTTTGCCCAGAACGTCGGCCTGGTGGCGGTTACGGGGGTGAAGAGTCGCTTTGTGGTGGCCACCGGCGGCGTGTTCCTGGTGGTGTTGGGGCTGCTGCCGTTTATGGGCCGGGTAATTGCGGCTGTGCCGACCTCCGTGTTGGGCGGCGCCGGTATTGTGTTGTTCGGCACCGTGGCGGCCAGTGGGATTCGCACGCTGTCCAAGGTGGATTACCGCAACAACATGAACCTGATCATCGTGGCGACGAGCATCGGTTTCGGCATGATCCCGATTGCGGCGCCCAACTTCTACGATCACTTCCCCACCTGGTTCGCGACCATTTTCCATTCGGGCATCAGCTCATCGGCGATTATGGCGATTCTGCTGAACCTGGCGTTCAACCACTTCACCGCCGGTAACTCGGACCAGCAATCGGTGTTTGTGGCCGGCACCGAGCGCAGTTTGTGCTTCCACGACGTGGCGGCGTTGCGCGATGGCGATTACTTCAGTGGCGGTAAGTTGTTTGATGCTGAAGGGCAGGAGATTCCAGTGGTGGCCGAAGTGCCGAGAAAAGCGACAAAGCCTGAAACCACCGAAGTCTAAACATGTGGGAGCTGGCTTGCCTGCGATGGCGGCGAGCCAGTCACTGCACCTGTAACTGATGTACCGCTATCGCAGCATAGGTATCTACACAACCAGTTAACACGAAGTCTGTTGCAAGCGGGCTGTTGTGGCGAGCAGGC
>NZ_JAAAFV010000033.1:110009-203963 GCF_019352915.1 Pseudomonas sp. Xaverov 259
AGCCAGCTCCCACAGTTGATCTCAGCCGGCCTTGAGGACTTTGTTCGGCAGCGAACACGCCTCGTCCAGAAACTTCACCACCGTCCCCATGCACGCCTGGCGTTCTTCCACGTGGGGCATGTGGCTGGAGTCTTCAAACAGCGCCCAGCGCACGTCAGTGATTTCATCCAGGAACGGCTTGACCACCAAGGGCGTGGCCTCGTCGTGCCGCCCTGATATCACCAGTGTCGGCACGTTGATCGCCGACAGGCGCCCCACCACACTCCAATCCTTCAAGCTGCCGATGATGTGAAATTCGGTCGGGCCGCTCATGGCGTGGTACACCGTCGGGTCGGCGTCCACGGCTGCAAAGGTGCGGGCCACTTCTTCCGGCCACGGGTTCACTCGGCACACGTGCTGGTCATAGAAGATCCGCGCCGCCGCCAGGTATTCCGGGTCTTGGTAAGTGCCGGCCTGTTCGTGTTTGAACAGGGTTTGGTGCACGCCTTCGGGCAACAGCTGGCGCAGGCGGTTGGCTTCGCTGACCCAGGTGCGCATGCAGGTGGGCGAGTTGGCCGGGATAAACGCGCGCAGGCCCTTGGGTCGCAAAATCGCGTGTTCGCTGCCGAGCATGCCGCCCCAGGATTGACCGAGGATCGCGTAGTTGTCACTGATCTGCAGGTGGTCCAGCAGGTTGTTCAGCTCGTCGAGGAACAGCTCGATGGTCCAGAAAGACGGGTCTTTGTCCGGCAAGTGCGTGGAGCGGCCATTGCCGATTTGGTCGTAGTGAATTACCGCATGGCCGCTGGCGGCGACGTCCTTGAACGCGTCTACATAGTCATGGGTGCAACCGGGGCCGCCATGGAGGATCACCAAAGGCGTGCGGCCGGTGCTCAGGTCGCCGGTGACGCGGTACCAGGTCTGGTAGGCGCCGAAGGCCGCGTAGCCTTCGCGGACTTTCTCGATGAATTCCATTTCGTACCCTGCTCTGAAAAAAAGGATCAGGGCTACGATAGTCGGCACGCGGCGTTTAAGTAACTAGCAAAACAGCTAGGTTTTACCGACGGATCAATCTTCCAGCAGGCGGTAATGGGTGGCGCGCACCACCGCTTGTACGCGGTTCTTGGCGCCCAGCTTGTGCATGGCCGAGGCCAGGTGCAGGGTGACCACCGCCAATGAGCGGCTTAACTGCGTGGCGATTTCGGCGGCGGTCAGGCCCTCGGCGGCCCATTTCAGGCACTCGCGTTCGCGTTTGGTCAGATGGATGTGCGGGTAGGTGCGTAGCTCTTTACTCAGCAACGGGTAGGCCGCTTCTTGCAAGGCATGGGTGATCAGGCTGAAGTCCGCCAGGGTCTGCTGGGCATCCTCCAGCACCGTGCTGGCCTTGCCGGTGCGCAGGCCGGTCAGCGACGCGAAGCCGCCACGCGGCAGGTGGATGGGCACGGTGACGCCGCAGGTTAGTTGGCGTTCATGCAGGTAAGAGGACACGGGCGCATGGCAGGGGTCGATGATCTTTTGCAGCGCGGTGTCGGCTTTGGCCTCATAGGACCACACGAACGGCGACACCGTGCTCAAGGCCAGATGCTGCACCGGGTCGATCTGGTAAAACCCTTCGCGGCACCATAACGCGTGCCAGTCCGACGGGGTGTTGCGCGACTCCAGCACTGAAGGGGTGATTAGCGAACCGTCCTGGTCGATAGGCACCGGCGTGTAGTCATACACCAACGCATCAAAGCCCAACTGCTGGGCGAGGATAAACGTGTTGTCCATCTGTTCATCCAGGCTCCTGCCGGGCATGAGGCGGTTGTTGAAGGCAGTAAGTTTGGACAGCATCCGTTCTGCTCCCGAATTCATTTGAATCTCGACTTGCGGCAAGTAGAATGCCACGCCCCGGCGAAGGACTGCCAGGCCAAACCTATAAGAACTACTAGGTTATGGACGCGCGGCATCCTCGGTAGTGTTGGCCCTGTAAACGGCCGCTACCTGCCAGGCCGATACAACACAAGGAATGTATGCATGTGGCGTGAAATTGCCCCCGACCAGCAGTACAACGTGCAAGTCGATGGCCATAACCTCGTGGTTTACAGCTTTGGCGACGGCGATGAGGTGCTCTTGTGTCTCAACGGCGGCCCGGGCCTGCCGTGTGACTACTTGCGCGACGCCCATGGCTGGCTCAAAGACCATAACCTGCGAGTGGTTGCATTCGATCAGCTTGGCACGGGCGCATCAGCCAGACCATCAGATGTTTCCCTGTGGGAAATTGGCCGTTATGTCGAAGAAGTTGAAACCGTGCGCCAGGCACTGGGCCTGGGCCGTGTGCATCTGCTTGGGCATTCGTGGGGCGGCTGGTTGGGTATCGAGTACGCCATCCACTATCCCGACGCCTTGAA
This sequence comes from Pseudomonas sp. Xaverov 259, assembly GCF_019352915.1. Taxonomy (NCBI): domain Bacteria; kingdom Pseudomonadati; phylum Pseudomonadota; class Gammaproteobacteria; order Pseudomonadales; family Pseudomonadaceae; genus Pseudomonas; species Pseudomonas sp. Xaverov 259. The sequence continues at coordinate 112,379 of NZ_JAAAFV010000033.1, forward strand.
AAGCCTGATCCTGGAAAACACCGTCGGCGATATTCCGCACCTGTCCCAGGAGCTTGAACGCCTGCGCGGCGCCCTCGGCAGCGAGACCGTGGCCATGATGCAGCGCCATGAAGCCATGGGCACTCTCGACCATCCGCAGTACCAGGCCGCTATCACTTTGCTCAACTACCGCCACGTCTGCCGCCTGGACGAATGGCCGGAGCCGGTCAAGCGCTCTCTGGGCGACTGGAACATGGGGCCTTACGAAACCATGCAAGGCCCCAACGAATTTCTCTATATCGGCAACCTCAAGGACTGGAACCGCATCCCCGAGATGGCCGATTTCAAGATGCCGATGCTGATCACCACCGGCCAGCACGACGAACTGACGCCCGCTTGCGCCCATCGCATGAAACTCGCGGCCACACACGCCGAGTTGCATGTGTTCCCCAACAGCAGCCATATGCCGTTTTATGAGGAACCCCACGCGTACTTTCCGGTGCTGCTGGACTTCCTCGCTCGCCATCGAGGCTGACGGATGAACCTTGCGCGTTACCGCTTTGTGCTGTCCCGGCCGCTGCAATTGCTGCCGGTGTTGTTTGGCATCAGCCTGATCACCTTTGTGCTGGTGCGCTCGATCCCCGGCGACCCGGCGCGGGCCTTGCTGGGCTCGCGCAGCACGCCGGACGCGCTGCTGAAAATCCGCGCTCAATACGGCCTGGACCAGCCCTTGTGGCTGCAATATTTCTACTTCCTCAAGAACCTGCTCAAGGGCGATCTCGGCCAGTCACTGCTCTATAAGGTCGACGCCTTGAAGCTGATCGTCACCCGTATCGAACCGACGCTGGTGCTGGTGCTCGGCAGTGTGCTGCTGGCGCTGTTGATCGCGGTGCCGCTGGCCACCGTGGCGGCGCGCAACAAAGGCGGCTGGGCGGATAACCTGATCCGCGTGTTCACCACGGTCGGCTTGGGCATGCCGGCCTTCTGGCTGGGCTTGATGCTGATTCTGTTGCTGAGTGTGAAGTGGGGGTTGTTCCCGGTATCGGGCTACGGGCGCACGTTTATAGACAAGGCCCACCATATGGTCCTGCCATGTTTGACCATTGCGTTGGCCCTGGCGGCGGTGCTGGTGCGCAACCTGCGGGCGAGCATGCTGATGGAGTTGCAGGCCGACCATGTCACCGCCGCCCGTGCACGCGGTTTATCGGAGGCGGCGGTATTTCGTCGGCATGTGTTGCCCAACTCGCTGGTGCCGGCGGTCAACCTGCTGGCGGTGAATATCGGCTGGCTGATCAGCGGCACAGTAGTGATCGAAAGCCTGTTCGCGATTCCGGGTATTGGCCAATTGCTGGTGCGCGGCATTTTTACCCGCGACTACATGGTGGTGCAGGGCGTGGCCATGGTGCTGGCGTGTGCGACGGTGGTGGTCAACTTCGTCGCGGACGTGGCGACCGTGGCGCTCGACCCGCGAGTGAAGATGCAATGAGCAGCCGCCCACTGATTGCGCCGTGGCGTTTGCGCCTGCGCTTTGGTTTTCGCAACGGCCGGCTGACGGCTGCATGGGGCTTGCTGATCCTGTTGACGTGGTTGGCCCTGGCGCTGTTCGCGCCGTGGATCGCGCCGTATGACCCGATTGCGCAGAATACCGATCTGAGTTTGCTGGCGCCCAGCCTGGCACATCCATTTGGCACCGATAACTACGGCAGAGACATCCTTTCGAGGGTGATATGGGGCGCGCGGATTGACCTGCAACTGGCCGTTATCGGCGTGATCTTCCCGTTCCTGATCGGCACCTTTATCGGCGCCGTTTCCGGTTATATCGGCGGGCGTTTCGACAGCGTGTGCATGCGCGTAATCGACGTGGTGCTGGCGTTCCCGTTCCTGGTGTTGATGCTGGCGATCATGGCCATCCTCGGGCCGGGCTTGCAGAGCTTTTATATCGCCATGGCGCTGGTGGGCTGGGTGTCGTATGCGCGGTTGATCCGCTCGCAGATCCTGGTGCTCAAGGAAAGCGACTTCGCCCTGGCCGCCAAGAGCCTGGGCTTTGGCCATGGGCGCATTCTGTTTCGGCATTTGCTGCCCAACGCGATGTTTGGCTCGATTGTGTTCTCGATGTCCGACGCCGTGCTGGTGCTGCTCAACGGCGCCGCCGTGAGCTACCTGGGCCTGGGCGTGCAACCGCCGACGGCGGAGTGGGGCACGATGGTCGCCGAAGGGCAGGCGTTTATCACCACCGCCTGGTGGCTCTGCACCTTCCCGGGCCTGGCCATTGTGACCCTGGCCATGGGCTTCAGCCTGCTCGCCGATGGTGTGGCGCAAGTATTGGGGGATCGTTCATGAGCCTGCTTCACGTGCAGGACCTCAGCGTGATCGCCAACAATGGCGGGCGTGAGGTCACGCTGGTTGATCGTGTGTCCTTCGCGTTGGCCGAAGGTGAAATCCTCGGCCTGGTGGGTGAAAGCGGCTCGGGCAAGACCCTGGCCTGTCGCGGCCTGATGCGGCTGTTGCCGTCGCCCAACCTGCGGGTGCAAGGCGGCGCCGTGCGCCTGGCCGGTCGCGATCTATTGCAACTCGATGAGGCTGGCATGCGTGCCGTGCGCGGTGGGCAACTGGGCATGATTTTCCAGAACCCCAGCAGTCACCTTGACCCGTTGATGCGCATCGGCGAGCAGATCGCCGAGGGCATCCGCTTGCATCAGGGCGCGTCGAAAAAAGACGCTCGCCTGCAAGCCATTGAGGTGCTGCGCCAGGTCGGTATTCCCGACCCCAAGGCGCGGGTCGACAACTACCCCCATGAGTTCTCCGGCGGCATGCGCCAGCGCGCCATGATCGCCGTGGCCCTGGGCTGCAACCCGCAAGTGCTGATTGCCGACGAGCCGACCACGGCGCTGGATGTGACGGTGCAGGCGCAGATCCTGCGTCTGTTGCTGGAGCTGCGTGACCAGCGTGGCCTGGCGATCATCATGATCACCCATGACCTGGGCGTGGTGGCGCAAACCTGTGATTCCATCGCGGTGATGTACGCCGGGCGCCTGTGCGAGCACGCCAGCAAATACGACGTGCTGGCCCATCCGCAACACCCGTACACCGCCGGCCTCATCAATTGCCAGCCCGCCCACAGCAGCGGCCACACCTTGCTGCGCACCATCCCCGGCCAGCCGCCGTTACTGGATGCGTTGCCCGCCGGTTGCCGCTTCAACCCACGCTGCCCGCAAGTGGCGGCGTTGTGTACTGAGGTGTTACCCGAAGGTGCGCGTGTGGCTTGCCACTATCCGTTGGGAGGCCGCCCATGAGCCTGTTGCAGATCAAGGACCTGGAGGTGCGGTTTGCCGCCTCTGGCACGGGTTTATTCGGGCTGAACAAGCGGTGGGTGAGGGCGGTCAACGGCGTTTCGCTGAACCTGGCCGCTGGCGAAACCCTCGGTTTGGTCGGCGAGTCCGGCAGTGGCAAAAGCACGCTGGGCCGGGCAATTCTGCACCTCAACCCGATCAGCGCCGGGCAGGTGTTGTTCGATGGCGTCGACATGGCCCAGGGCAGCGCGATCGACATTGCCCGCCTGCGGCATGAAACCGCAATGATTTTCCAAGACCCTTACGCCGCCTTGAACCCGCGCCACAGCATCGGCGAAACCCTTGCCGAAGTGCTGCGTGTGCAGCGCAAGGTCGCCCCGCAACAGATACCCGCTCGCGTGGTCGAGCTGCTTGACCTGGTGGGCCTGCGGCCTGAACTCGCCAGCCGCAAACCCGGCTCCCTCAGCGGTGGCCAGTGCCAGCGCGTCGGCATCGCCCGCGCCTTGGCGGTGGAACCGCGCCTGATCATTGCCGATGAGTGCGTGGCGGCACTGGATGTGTCGATCCAGGGCCAGATCATCAACCTGTTGCTGGAACTGCAACAGCGCATGAACCTGGCGATCCTGTTTATCGCCCATGACCTGGCCATCGTGCGGCGCCTGTGCGACCGCGTGGCGGTGATGTACCTGGGCAAAATCGTCGAAGAAGGGCCGGTGGAGGCGGTGTTTACGGCGCCGCGTCACCCGTATACGGCGGCGTTGATCGAGGCGATTCCCGAGATTGATCCACATCGGCCGTTGCCCGCAGAACCGCTGCCGGGTGAGCCGCCGAGCCCGCTGAATTTGCCCACTGGCTGCGCCTTTCACCCGCGCTGCCGACATGCCCGAACGATGTGTTCCGTGGTGTTGCCGCCGACCCATTACCTGCACGAGCATCGGTACAGTTGCGTGCTTGAAGAACCTCTGTTTTGACCCACTTCTGCCATTCATGAACAAGGAGTTATGACATGCAATCGCGCCACTTGAAGTTGCTCGCCGCCGCGACATTGACCGCCTGGTCCCTCACTGCCGGGCTGGCCCACGCCGCCGGTGTGCTGACCATCGGCTGCCGTGAAGACAGCACCACGTTCGACCCGATCAAAAGCGCACAGAACCGCGACACGTGGGTGTTCGCCAACGTCTACGACACCCTGGTGCGCGTGGATAATTTGGGCACCAAGATGGAACCGGGCCTGGCCGAAAGCTGGGAGATTTCCAAGGACGGCCTGACCTACACCTTCAAGCTGCGTGACGCCAAGTTCTCCGACGGTTCGGCGATCACCGCCGATGACGCGGCGTTCAGCCTGTTGCGTATCCGCGACAACAAGGCGTCGCTGTGGGCAGATCCGTTTAACCTGATCAACACGGCCAAGGCCAGCGACCCGCAGACCCTGGTGGTCACCCTGAAAACCCCGGCTGTGGCCTTCCTTTCGCAACTGGCCTCGCCGACGGTATCGATCCTGTCGCAAAAAGCCATGACCACGATGGGCGAAGACGCCTACTCGGAAAACCCGGTGACCTCCGGCGCATTTACCGTGGAGGAGTGGCGCAAGGGTGACCGCGTGATCCTCAAGAAGAACCCGAACTTCTGGCAGGCCAACAACGTGAGCCTGGATGGTGTGGAGTGGGTCTCGGTCACCGACGACAACACACGCATGCGCATGGTGCAGAACAACGAGCTGGACACGGCGATCTTCGTACCGTTCTCCCGCGTGGAAGAGCTGAAGAAAGACAAAAACGTGGTGATCCACGCCGACCCGTCGACCCGCGAAGATCACCTGCTGATCAACCACGCCCACGGCCTGCTGGCCAAGCCGCAGGTTCGCGAGGCGCTGGACATGGCCATCGACAAACAGTCGCTGGTCAAGACTGCCACTTACGGCCAAGGCACCGTGGCCTATTCCTACATCCCCAAAGGCTCGCTGTACCACTACGCCAACAACCTGCAACGCCCGTATGACCCAACCGCCGCCAAGAAGCTACTGGAAGAGGCTGGTGCCAAGGACTTGAAACTCAACTACGTGGTCAACGCCGGCAACGAAGCTGATGAGCAGATTGCGGTGATCATCAAGGACCAGTTGGCCAAGGTCGGCGTGACCGCCAACCTGCAAAAGGTCGACCCGACCCAAAGCTGGCAGATGCTGGTGGACGGTGAGTACGATATTTCGGTGATGTACTGGACCAACGACATCCTCGACCCGGACCAGAAGACCACTTTCGTGCTCGGCCATGACACTAACCAGAACTACATGACCCGCTACAAGAACGATAAGGTCAAGGAACTGGTGGCGCAGGCGCGGATCGAGGCCGACCCGGTCAAGCGTGAGCAGATGTATGTGGAGTTGCAGAAGCTGGCGAAGCAGGACGTGAACTGGATTGACCTGTACTACAGCCCGTACATCAACATCTCACGCAAGAATGTGAGCAACTTCCTGCAGAACCCGCTGGGGCGTTTTACCCTTGAGGAAGTGGTGAAGAACTAACGGTCACCGCTAAACAAATGTGGGAGCGCGCTTGTGTGGGAGCTGGCTTGCCTGCGATGGCATCACCTCGGTTTAACAGATAGACCGAGTTGTCCGCATCGCAGGCAAGCCAGCTCCCACATGAACCCGATTCCACATTGGGTTCTATGTTGTTTCAGGTGAACAGTGTCAGTGCTTACTGCGCATCAAACGCCTGCCCACTGATCCCGGCACTGTCCGGCCCCATCAGGTACAGGTACACCGGCATGATTTCTTCCGGTGCAGGCCTTTCCATCGGGTTTTCCCCCGGATACGCCTGGGCACGCATGCTGGTGCGTGTGCCGCCCGGGTTGATGCTGTTGGCGCGTACCGATGCCACATCTTCCAGCTCATCGGCCAGGGTCTGCATCAAGCCTTCGGTCGCAAACTTCGACACCCCATAAGCGCCCCAATACGCCCGGCCTTTGCGCCCGACGCTGCTGGAGGTGAACACCACCGACGCATCCTGGGACAGCTTGAGCAGTGGCAATAATGTGCTGGTCAGCATGAACATCGCGTTGACGTTTACGTGCATCACGCGCATGAAGTTCTCACCGGACAACTGCTCGATCGGCGTGCGCGGCCCGATGATCGAGGCGTTGTGCAGCAGGCCGTCGAGGCGGCCGAATGCTTTTTCGATCATCGCTGCCAGCTCATCGTATTGATGGGGCAGGGCGGTTTCCAGGTTGAACGGGATCACCACCGGCTGAGGCTGCCCGGCCGCTTCGATCTCGTCATACACCTGGGCCAGGTTGGCTTCGGTCTTGCCCAGCAGCAACACGGTGGCGCCATGGGCGGCATAGGTTTTTGCCGCTGCCGCGCCAATCCCGCGACCGGCACCGGTCACCAGGATCACCCGGTCTTTGAGCAGTTCTGGACGTGCGGAGTAATCAAACATAAAAAACCTCGACAAAATTCAAGCTGATGCAGCTCTTGAAGTGGAATCCATTTCATGTGGGAGCTGGCTTGCCTGCGATGGTGGAGTATCAGTCACCGCAAGTGCTAGCTGGCAGACCGCTATCGCAGGCAAGCCAGCTCCCACAGTGATCTCAGTGCTAGTGAGAACTGCGAACAATCAGCAACTGCACAGCGCGTTATCGAGCACCTTGCGCAGTTCCAGCGGGTGGTCCACCACCACGTCGGCGCCCCAGTTGCGTGGGTTGTCGTCCGGGTGGATGTAGCCGAAGGTGACTGCCGCCGTGCGGGTGCCGGCGTCGCGGCCAGACTCGATGTCGCGCAGGTCATCGCCCACGAACAACACGCTGGCCGGGTCCAGGTCGAGCATCTTGCACGCCAGAATCAGCGGCTCGGGGTCGGGCTTGCTGTTCTTCACGTGGTCCGGGCAGATCAGCAGCGCCGAACGCTCGGCCAGGCCCAGTTGCTGCATGATCGGTTCGGCAAACCGCAACGGCTTGTTGGTGACCACGCCCCAGACCAGTTTGGACTTTTCGATGTCTTCGAGCAGTTCGGCCATGCCGTCGAACAGCTTGCTGTGGATGGCGCAGCCTTTGAGGTAGCGCTCCAGAAACTCCTGGCGCAGCTCTTCAAAGCCAGGCGATTCCGGGTCCATCGAGAACGTCACGGCGACCATCGCCCGCGCACCACCGGAAATTTCATCGCGGATATGCTGGGGGTTGATCGGCTCCAGGCCTCGGTCGGCGCGCATGGCCTGGCAGATGGCGATAAAGTCCGGCGCGGTGTCCAGCAAGGTGCCGTCCATGTCGAAGAGAACTGCTCGCAACTTCACAGGCTTACTCCTCGCGCAGGGTCTGGATCATGTAGTTGACGTCAACGTCGCTGGCCAGCTTGTAGTGCTTGGTCAGCGGGTTGTAGGTCAGGCCGATGATGTCTTTGACGGTCAGCCCGGCCTGACGGCTCCAGGCGCCCAGTTCGCTTGGGCGAATGAATTTCTTGAAGTCGTGGGTGCCACGCGGCAGCAACTTCATGATGTATTCGGCGCCGATGATCGCGAACAGGTAGGCCTTGGGGTTGCGGTTGATGGTGGAGAAAAACACCTGGCCGCCCGGCTTGACCATACGGAAGCACGCGCGGATCACCGAGGACGGGTCTGGCACGTGCTCGAGCATCTCCAGGCAAGTGACCACGTCGAACTGCTCAGGCATCTCTTCGGCCAGGGCTTCGGCGGTGATCTGGCGGTATTCGACGCTCACGCCGGATTCCAACTGGTGCAGTTGAGCCACGGCCAGCGGCGCCTCGCCCATGTCGATGCCCATCACGGTAGCGCCGCGCTGGGCCATGGCTTCGCTGAGGATGCCGCCGCCGCAACCGACGTCCAGCACCTTCTTGCCCGCCAGGTTGACGCGCTCGTCAATCCAGTTGACGCGCAACGGGTTGATGTCGTGCAGCGGTTTGAACTCGCTTTCGCGGTCCCACCAGCGGTGGGCCAGGGCTTCAAACTTGGCGATTTCGGCGTGGTCGACGTTGCTCATGGTGAATCCTCTAAATCTGATAAATCGGTTATTCAGCCCTGAACGCTGGGTTCAAGACCTTCGTTATTCGCTGTGCCCGCTGATCCGTTGGCCCCAGGCGATGGCCGTGGCGGTCAACTGTTGTTCATCCATGCGGGTCAATCGCCGGTCGTCGAGCAACTGCTTGCCGGCGACCCAAAGGTGTTTCACACACTCGCGTCCGGTGGCATATATAAGCGTTGAGACCGGGTCGTAGATCGGTTGTTGCGCCAGCCCCGAAAGATCAAAGGCGACGATATCCGCCGCCTTGCCGACTTCGAGCGAGCCAATCTCGCTGTCCAGGCCCATGGCGCGTGCCCCATTGAGCGTAGCCATGCGCAGGGCACGGTGGGCGTCCAGGGCGGTGGCCGAGCCGGCGACGGCTTTGGCCAGCATCGCCGCCGTGCGGGTTTCGCCCAACAGGTCGAGGTCATTGTTGCTGGCCGCGCCGTCGGTGCCGATGGCCACGTTCACGCCAGCCTGCCACAGACGCTCCACCGGGCAAAAGCCGCTGGCCAGTTTCAGGTTCGATTCCGGGCAATGGATGATGCTGGTATTGCTTTCTACCAGCAAAGCCAGGTCGTCCTCGCTGATTTGGGTCATATGAACGGCCTGGAAGCGTGGGCCGAGCAAGCCCAGGCGGCCCAGGCGTGCCAGCGGGCGTTCGCCGGTCTTCTCTACGGCTTGTTGCACTTCGAAGGCGGTTTCGTGCACATGCATATGGATGGCGGCGTCCAGCTCTTCGGCGATCACCCGGATCTTTTCCAGGTTCTCATCGCTGACGGTGTAGGGCGCGTGGGGGCCGAAGGTGATCTTGATGCGCGGGTGGTGCTTGAGGTCGCCGAACAGCTCGACGCCCTGGCGAATCGCCTCATCGGCGCTGCTGGCGCCGGGAATCGGGAAGTCGAGGATCGGCAGCGCGATCTGCGCGCGCATGCCGCTGTTGTGTACGCAGTCGCTGGCGACCTTGGGGTAGAAGTACATGTCCGAGAAGCAGGTGATACCGCCCTTGAGCTGTTCGGCGATGGCCAGGTCGGTGCCGTCGCGCACGAAGGCTTCATCGACCCATTTGGCTTCGGCGGGCCAGATGTGTTTTTCCAGCCAGGTCATCAGCGGCAGATCGTCGGCCAGGCCGCGAAACAGGCTCATCGCCGCGTGGCCATGGGCGTTGATCAAGCCGGGGCTGAGCAGCATGCCCGGCAGCTCGCGAACCTCAGTGGCCGCAAGCTTCAAGGCCGCCGCCCGTGGCCCGATAAACGCGATGCGCCCGTCGCGGATGCCCAGGCCGTGCTCCTTGAGCACCACGCCAGCGGGTTCGACAGGTACCAGCCAGGTTGGCAGCAGCAATAAGTCGAGCGGGGCGGCAGTGGAGGTCATCGCAGGCTTCTTCCCAGGCAGCTATAAAAGAAGGGCGAAGTATACCCGAGCGTCCTGGCTGGCGGATCGCTATAATCGGCGGCTTTTGTTCATGAGTGCGGGGTAAGGGATGCGCGACCGACTGTTAGCTGCAGAGAAAGTGAAGGCCATCGATTGGCGTGATGGCGCACTGCACCTGCTCGATCAGCGTGCCTTGCCCTCACGGGAAACCTGGGTGGCCTGCACCTCGGCGGCAGAAGTCGCCCAGGCCATTCGCACTATGACCGTGCGTGGCGCACCGGCCATCGGCATCAGCGCCGCCTACGGCCTGGTGCTGGCCGCCCGCGAGCGGATCGCCGAGGGCGGTGACTGGCAGGCGGCATGGGAAGAAGACTACGCATTGCTGGCCGATAGCCGTCCGACCGCCGCGAACCTGTTTTGGGCCTTGAAGCGCATGCGTGACCGCCTCGATCGGGTCAAAAAGCACGCCGACCCCTTGGCGGTGCTGGAAGCCGAAGCCATTGCGATCCATGAAAGCGACCGCGAAGCCAACCTGGTCATGGCCCAATTAGGCCTCGAGCGCATTCGCAAGCACCAGGGCAACGCCCAGGCGATCCTCACCCATGGCAATGCGGGCGCCTTGGCCACCGGCGGTGTGGGCACGGCCCTTGGGGTGATCCGCGCGGCGTTCCTGGAGGGTTTGGTCGAGCATGTCTACGCCAACGAAACCCGCCCGTGGCTACAAGGTTCACGGCTGACGGCGTGGGAGCTGGCGGGTGAGGGTATTCCGGTCACCGTGAATGCGGACTCGGCCGGCGCGCATATCCTCAAGAGCAAAGGCGTGACCTGGGTGGTGGTCGGCGCCGACTGTATTGCGGCCAATGGTGATGTGATCGGCCCTATCGGCACTTATCAATTGGCGGTGTGTGCCATGCACCACGGCGTGCGTTTTATGGTGGTGGCGCCCAGTTCGACGCTCGATTTGATGATGGCTACCGGTGAGGATGTCAGCCTGGAAGAGCGTGATGCGGCGGAGTTGCTGGAGGTGGGCGGGCAGCGGTTGGAGGTTGCGGCGTTTAATCCGGTCTTCGATGTGACGCCGGCGGACCTGATTGATGTGATCGTGACTGAAAAGGGCGTTGTTGAACGGCCCGACACCGCCAAGCTGGCCAAGTTGATGTGCCGTAAGCGCCTGCATTGAGGCGGTGTGGGTAGTGCAAGGCTAATGCCGCCTGGGGGGCTGGTTCGCGCACGCTAGTGGTCAATGTCATTGCACATCGAATTGCGAGCGCCTTGGTCGTGGAGCAGAGCGATGTGGAGATGGCCCATTGATCACTTTTTGGACGCTGATTCATGTCTACCCTGCTATCTCCACCATCGATTTATCCGCTTATTGACGAACGTGCGCTGATCGGCGTTCTCCCCGTTCCCAGCCGAGCCTGGCATCTCCAACAACTGCAAACCGAATGCGCGTTCAGCGAGCGCCTGGTGCGCAGTCAACCTTCCCTGGAGCGCGTCAGTCGGGAAACGTTTCAGCAGGCGCTGGATTATGTATTTGTTGATCGTCGCCTTGATCCAGACACGATTTTGCTGATTGAGGACATGCCTCCCGGTGCAGCGCAGCGCTCAATGACGCAGGCTGTGCGGGATGTTCTGGAGTCCGGCTCTGTTCTGGAGAGTACGCGTATAACTGGTTTTTCTCAGGTTACTGACGCGGCAGTTGCCCAGAGACTGACTGGCGTTGAACCTGGGTTTTTTGCTGATTTAGTTAATCGCCACATTCAGGCGTTGGTCGAGAATTTCAGCCAAAGGTTGAGCCGCTTCTGGCGCAACCCTGTTCTTCAAGGCAATGAATTGACCATGCGCGACACCTGGCTTCGTTATCGGTGTGGCGAACTGGCCGAGGAAGCGGCGTTGCGTCGGGCCGACAACCTGGCGCATCCGGACACGGGTCTCACCGCCGCAGGTGTGGAGCTGGTGCACGGTCTGGTAGGTAGTCAGTTGCAGCTCGCCTCCCCTGTATCCCAAGTGGCGGCATATCGATTGGTGGTCGAAGGTGCGAAGCAGGCTATTAATCTGGCAGGCGCGTTTGTGTTGGGTGGGGTGGGAGAGTTGCCCGGCAGCCGGCCGTTGTTGCTTTACACCCCGCAGCGTGGCCTGGAAGAGTTTGCCAGCACAATAACGCTGCTCAATGCTCTCAGCGTGCGATGGGGGACTGCGGGAGGTTGCGATGAAATCCTTGCGAACCTTGCCATGCCCGATCTTGAGTCTATGCAAGCTTTGTGCAGGAGCGGGCAGGCAAGTTGGACACTGGTTGAAATGTCGTCCGATGCTCACGGCTCTCTGCTGGGGCAGGTTCTGGATGAGAAGTTGGCCCAGCAACAGGTGAATTTGCGGGCAGCTTTCTTGCCCTTGCGGCCAGGTATCAATGCCCGCGTTTCGCAGGTGCTGGCGCTGCCGACAGGCTTGCCGGCGGACTTGCTCAGCCGGCCGCTGCGCCCTGATACGTTGCCGGTTTTGCCGTCGGTCGGCCTTTCGGTCGGCGATCAGCAGCACAACTTGATTGGACAACTATCCAAGCTGAACGCGTTGGTGGGTAAGTTGCTCGAGGGAGTGCCTGAATTTGATGCGTTCTTCCAGCAGCAGTTGAGAAAACTGTTTCCAGGTTTCACTGGGCCTGTCAGTCCGCAACGGATTTATTTCACCCGTTCCCGGCTTGATCAACAGGGGGTGGAGCAGCCGTCCGAGTCTCACACATTGGAGTCGAGGCTTGGCAGGTTATTGGGGGTGGGGGCAGACGTCGATGATCGCGTTGGGGAATATTATTACGTTGAGCCCGACACCTTGAGTGAAGAGTACAGGCTTGATCAGGTTGGCACGCTGGGCGGTCTGGCGACGGCGCTGAAACAAGAGTTCCCGATGTTGCTGAGTGAGTTCTGGAATACGTTTCAGAAAGGTCGCGGGCTGCGCATGGAGTTGCTGACTCGATTGCGCAAACAAACGCTGGCGACCGAGTCGGCTCTGCGCACAGTAGACGGTACTTTGACCTCGGCCAGCCGTGAGCTGATCGACAATGTATTGAAATTCCCTACCTCTGCTGCCCGTGCGTTGGCGTTTCCAGGCTCTGCGCGGCCCCAGGTCTACCGTTTGGCTTTGACTGATGGAGGAAGGTTTGCCACCGCGTTCATATTGAGCCCTGAAAGTGCCAGCCCACCGACGGGCCCTTTGGTTCTATGGACTATTACTCAAGGGTTTGAGGAGTTTTGCGAACTTGGTGCGCTTTATGCCGAACTCGCCCGGCGACTTGATGACGGTGGCGTGGAGGGTGCCTTGCTGGCTGACAATCTGTCGGTCGAAGTACGTGAGAAGCAAACAGATCAGTGGGCCGCGCTGTTTGCACTTGCCCCTGATGCAATTGCGGGGGACTTCGTTGCTGACGGAACTCAAGCGCTGTTGGCGAAACAGCGTCAAGACCTGAGGCATGCGCTTAGCGCCAAAAATCAATTGCGTCCCGGGGTGGTAAATACGGCCATTGATCTGGCGCCTCAACTGGATACATCGACGGCTTTCATGGCGCGTAATCGGGTGTTGGAAGCGTCGATGATGCCGCCGTGGCAAAAAGCACTGTCTGCGCAGGATCAACTGCGCTTGCAGGCGTTGGCATTGGTCGTACAGGAAAAAAACCAGGCATTGTCGGTATTGCTTGGGGCGGTTCCCTCACTGCTCACATATACCCGGCAGAAGCTGCGGGGCAAGTTGCGCAGCGTTCTAGAAGCGCGAGGTTTACCAGGCACCTCGGTGGAGTTGATTGATCCGGACACGGTCATCGTCACTCGCTCGGAAAGGGTAAGGGTCAACCAAGCGCCTGCCCCTGGTGTTATAGATCCTATTGAGCGCGTCACGATCGAACGCATGAGCTTGACTGAGCTGGCACTGAAAAATCTCAAGCCTTGGGAGGGAAGCCTCTCATGGACTTCGAGTGTCAGTATTGGGGCCTACGTGACTTATGCTGACGGGCGGCGGGTGGTCGATGCACGTGGCGAGGCGCTTCAACTGTCACGCGAAACGATTGAGCTGTGGGTGCGGGATATCAACGCCGGCCATCATTATTGCCGAGATATTCTCAACAAAACGTTCGCGCCACCTGCAATATCTGCACAGGCCAGCCAGTTGGCACAGACGTGGATGTCGGCCAATGCCGCGTTGTGGGAATACGCCGCTGAATCGGCGCGCCTCAATCCGACAGCCTATAGCGTTGTATCGGCCAACGATTCTGCAAAAAAACGCGCTGAACAATGGGTGGCGGCGGTGCTGGGGTCGTGGAGGGCGCAAGCTCGGCCACAGGTGGACGGGCGCGGGGTCGTGGCCAGTTTCCTGATGTTGGGAACGCCTCATGTTGCACCGGAGCAGGGCGGAAGCCAATGGGTACAGGGGGTGGTCGTGATTTCGGCCGCTGAAGTAGCCGAATGGGTACTTTACACGCCCGAAGCGCCGGACGGGCTGGACTTGCGTGAGCTGCGCAACGAGGCTGAGTTGATAGCGCTGCTCGGGATGCCGCAATGGCAAGCCTATTTTTTGGCGCGATTGTGTGTCAGGTCCCCGCAGGTTATCGAGCCTGTGGCCCGTTTAGGTTTATACCTCACGGGGCTCGAATCCATCCTCTCGTTATTTTTGTCCGATGTCTCGCCGGTTCAAGAGCGCCTGCCACCTTTGATAGTGCGGCGGGTGACCTGTGAAGGATCCTTGTTGCAGAGCATGTACTATTTGCAGATTTTACGTTTGATGGAGCTTGCGCAACGGGGCTCCGTCACCAACGAGCAAGTCAGCCTTCAATCGACATTTAATAAGGTGATGTTTGGGATAGAGGTGGTGGGGGCGCTGATGGATATGCTGCCGTGGGGCTGGCATTGGCTCTCTTCGATTCCAGGTTATTGGAGGCGTTTGTCGCACACGTCGCTGCTGGCTTTTCGTGAACGTGGGGAGGCTATTCCGGGGTTGCTCGTGCGTGAAGGGCTTGGGAAGCGTTGGCTGCGCATGCAATCGGCGACAGACAGCGTCGAGCTTCTTGGGGTCAAACCCTTGGCGTCACGGTCTTCGTCTCTCGAACATTTGGCTGTGCGCACGCGGCCTCTGTTGCACTTGCCCACGCCGGAAACGCTGGACTCACTCATTCCACTGGCCTGGAAAGCTTCGGCTGTGCCTGAGAAGGAAGCGGCTGGATTGCTAAGAGGATTGGTGCCCAATAGCAGGGGTATTTATCGTACATCAGCGGGTGAATACCTGATTCGACCCGTAGATGCTCAAGGCAAGGCAGTGGTCTTTCGCATCAAGGGTGATTTCAAGCTTTACGAGAGCGCAGGCTTGGCCGTGCAGGTCGTCGATGCGCATGGGCGCCGTGAGATCGGCTTTTTGTATGCTGCCGGTAATGGGCGGTGGCGACCGGTCGGAGTGAAGGGTGGGGGTAGGGGGGCTTCCCGTCAGGCCCTTGATCTGCCCGGTGAGGAGTATTTGCTCACCGGGGACTACTCAAGGAATGCCCATGGTAGGGAGAGTTTATCTCAGGCATCAATCGAATATTATGACGCCTGGTTTGCCCGGGATTGGCGACGGTTCTTCAATTCGCGAGTGCTGCCTCCGCGCCCCGCCCTTCTCGCTTTACCCCCGTTGGCAACGGTGGATGACTTGCTTGACGCCTGGCCTGAACAGGTCGTGGGCTTGGTGCTGGGGGAAAACCACGACGAAATAGCCAGTATTGCGTTTTTCAAAGATAAGATGCAGGCGCTCTATGACCGGGGTTTTCGCACGCTCTATATTGAAGGCAGTCACGCCATTGGGCGCTCCCAGCTCTATATTCCGTCTGTGTCCACGACTGGTCGCAATACAGTAAAAAGGTTGGCTCGGTCTCGCGGAATGAACGTTCGGGGGCTGGACGATGATTATTTGACGCTGCACAGGGATCGTTACACTTTACAGCCTTCTATAGACATGTCGGTCCGTCTGAACGAGATGAACTACTTTGCTGTGCGCCAGATTGAGAAATATCACCCGGTCGACGGAGGTAAGTGGATAGCATGGGTAGGGGCCAGGCACACGAACACCGCTGATGGCGTTCCAGGGATTGCCGAGCTCACGGGGGCGCTTGGTGTAAGAGTCAAAAATGCCAAAGCGGGTCAGCCCACGGTGGTCAGGGCGCCTGGCCAGCGCAGTGGCCTGTGGGGTGGGTTTCGACCCGATGTGGAGATTGAATGGGACATCAGCCTTTCCGCGCCGCGTCTGCCCGAGGGGCCTTCCGCGTAACGAAATGCTCTGAATTCGCGCCTGAATTTGTATGTCGTTAGCCTCAGAGCGCCTCTCGGCCCCATTAAGCCTGTCACTGGTCAACTAACTACTTACCTTGCGCATCAGGGGGATAGGTGCGTGGCGGCGATTGTGATAACATCCGGCGGTTTCCAGGGCCACCCCAAGGGGTGGCCTATAACGTGCAGATCCGTGTCATAACTCGTTGATTTGTCGTAAGTCGTTGTCAGGCACTCTGCCGGCAACGGCGAGCTTCGTTCGTCCCATATGGATGCGACGAGGTTTCACCCGAAAAAGGAATCAGGCTTCTCATGGGCGAACTGGCCAAAGAAATCCTCCCGGTCAATATCGAAGACGAGCTGAAACAGTCCTACCTCGACTACGCGATGAGCGTAATTGTCGGTCGGGCACTGCCTGATGCGCGCGATGGCTTGAAGCCCGTGCACCGGCGTGTGCTGTTCGCGATGAGCGAACTGGGTAACGACTGGAACAAGCCGTACAAGAAATCTGCCCGTGTTGTCGGTGACGTGATCGGTAAGTATCACCCTCACGGCGACACTGCGGTGTACGACACCATCGTTCGGATGGCCCAGCCGTTTTCCCTGCGCTACCTGCTGGTAGACGGCCAGGGCAACTTCGGTTCGGTCGACGGCGACAACGCCGCGGCCATGCGATACACCGAAGTGCGCATGACCAAGCTGGCGCACGAGCTGCTGGCCGACCTGCACAAAGAAACCGTGGACTGGGTGCCGAACTACGACGGCACCGAAATGATCCCGGCCGTCATGCCGACCCGTATTCCCAACCTGCTGGTCAACGGCTCCAGCGGTATCGCCGTGGGCATGGCCACCAACATCCCGCCGCACAACCTCGGTGAAGTCATCGACGGTTGCCTGGCCCTCATCGACAACCCTGAGCTGACCGTCGACGAGCTGATGCAATACATCCCCGGTCCGGACTTCCCGACCGCCGCGATCATCAACGGTCGTGCCGGCATCATCGAAGCCTATCGCACCGGCCGTGGCCGCATTTATATGCGCGCCCGCTCGATGATCGAAGACATCGACAAGGTCGGTGGCCGCCAGCAGATCGTTATCACCGAACTGCCTTACCAGCTGAACAAGGCGCGTCTGATCGAGAAGATCGCCGAGCTGGTTAAAGAGAAGAAGCTGGAAGGCATCACCGAACTGCGCGACGAGTCTGACAAAGACGGTATGCGCGTGGTGATCGAGCTGCGTCGTGGCGAAGTGCCAGAGGTGATCCTCAACAACCTCTACGCCCAGACCCAGCTGCAAAGCGTGTTTGGTATCAACGTGGTGGCCCTGATCGACGGCCGCCCGCGCATCCTGAACCTCAAGGACCTGCTCGAAGCCTTCGTGCGTCACCGCCGCGAAGTGGTCACCCGCCGCACCGTGTTCGAACTGCGCAAGGCCCGCGAGCGCGGCCACATCCTGGAAGGCCAGGCGGTAGCGCTGTCGAACATCGACCCGGTGATCGCGCTGATCAAGGCTTCGCCGACGCCGTCGGAAGCCAAGGAAGCCCTGATCAAGATGCCGTGGGAATCCAGCGCCGTCGTGGCGATGGTTGAACGCGCCGGTGCCGATTCGTGCCGTCCGGAAACCCTGGACCCGCAATACGGCCTGCGTGACGGCAAGTATTTCCTGTCGCCGGAACAGGCCCAGGCCATTCTGGAACTGCGTTTGCACCGTCTGACCGGCCTGGAACACGAGAAACTGCTGGCCGAGTACCAGGAGATTCTCAACCAGATCGGCGAGCTGATCCGCATCCTCAACAGCGCTGTGCGCCTGATGGAAGTGATCCGCGAAGAACTGGAAGTGATCCGCGCCGAATACGGCGACGTGCGCCGCACCGAAATCCTCGATGCGCGCCTGGACCTGACCCTGGGTGACATGATCCCGGAAGAAGAACGTGTGGTGACCATCTCCCACGGTGGCTACGCCAAGACCCAGCCATTGGCTGCGTACCAGGCTCAGCGTCGTGGCGGTAAGGGTAAATCGGCTACCGGCGTGAAGGATGAGGACTACATCGCTCACCTGCTGGTTGCCAACAGCCACACCACGCTGCTGCTGTTCTCCAGCAAAGGCAAGGTGTACTGGCTCAAGACCTACGAGATTCCGGAAGCCTCCCGCGCTGCCCGTGGTCGTCCGCTGGTCAACCTGCTGCCGCTGGACAGTGATGAATACATCACCACCATGCTGCCAGTCGAGGAATACACCGAAGGTCACTTCATCTTCATGGCCACCGCCAAAGGCACCGTGAAGAAGACCCCGCTGGAATCCTTCAGCCGTCAGCGCAGCGTGGGCCTGATCGCCCTGGAGCTGGACGAAGGCGACGTACTGATCTCTGCGGCCATCACCGATGGCGAGCGTGAAGTCATGCTGTTCTCCGACGGCGGCAAAGTGACACGCTTCAAGGAATCCGACGTTCGCGCCATGGGCCGTACCGCCCGCGGTGTACGCGGCATGCGTCTGCCGGAAGGGCAAAAGCTGATTTCGATGCTGATCCCGGAAGAAGGCAGCCAGATCCTCACCGCTTCGGCGCGTGGTTATGGCAAGCGCACCGCCATCAGCGAGTTCCCGGAGTACAAGCGTGGCGGCCAGGGCGTGATCGCCATGGTCAGCAACGACCGCAACGGCCGTCTGGTCGGCGCGGTACAGGTGCTCGATGGCGAGGAGATCATGCTGATTTCCGACCAGGGCACTCTGGTGCGTACCCGTGTGGCTGAAGTGTCGAGCCTGGGCCGTAACACCCAGGGCGTGACGCTGATCAAGCTGGCCAGCGACGAAACGCTGGTAGGCCTGGAGCGCGTTCAGGAGCCATCGGAAGTCGAAGGCGAAGAGCTGGAAGGCGAAGACGGTGCGGTGTTCGATGGCGAGGTGATCGCAGCCGGCGATGACAACGTCGACGAGCCAACCCTCGATGCTGCCGCAGACGAAGAAGAACCGCAGGAATAAGCGGACACACAGGGGGCGGATGAAGATTCGCCCCCTTGTTGTTTGTCCGTATGGAAATATCGACAGCCATGGAGATCTAGTGTGGGAGCGGGCTTGCTCGCGAAAGCGGACTGACATTCACCAGAGATGTCGCCTGTTGGATCGCTTTCGCGAGCAAGCCCGCACCCACATTGGATCGGGTGTCGGCTGATATGTTTGCGTGACCACCACCAGATCAGAGTGAGATTGGATGTGAGCAAGAGAGCCTATAACTTCTGTGCCGGTCCCGCGGCGCTTCCTGAAGCAGTCCTGCAGCGTGCGCAGGGTGAACTCCTCGACTGGCATGGAAAAGGCCTCTCCGTGATGGAAATGAGCCATCGCAGCGATGAGTTTGTGTCCATCGCCACCAAGGCCGAGCAGGATCTGCGCGACTTGCTGGGCATCCCTTCCAACTACAAAGTGCTGTTTCTGCAAGGCGGCGCGAGCCAGCAGTTTGCTCAGATTCCGCTGAACCTGTTGCCCGAAGACGGCACTGCCGACTACATCGACACCGGCATCTGGGGCCAGAAAGCGATTGAAGAAGCCTCGCGCTATGGTCACGTCAACGTGGCCGGCACCGCCAAGCCTTACGATTACTTCGCCATTCCCGGTCAGAACGAGTGGAAGCTGTCCAAAGACGCGGCCTACGTTCACTACGTCGCCAACGAAACCATCGGCGGCCTGGAGTTTGACTGGGTACCGCAAGTGGGCGACGTGCCGTTGGTGTGCGACATGTCTTCGGACATTCTGTCTCGCCCGATCGATGTGTCCAAATACGGCATGATCTACGCCGGTGCGCAGAAAAACATCGGCCCGAGCGGCATCCTGGTCAACATCATCCGCGAAGACCTGCTGGGTCGTGCGCGTTCGCTGTGCCCGACCATGCTCAACTACAAGGTCGCGGCCGATAATGGCTCGATGTACAACACCCCGCCGGCGTTCGCCTGGTACCTCTCCGGCCTGGTGTTCGAGTGGCTGAAGGAGCAGGGCGGTGTCGCCGCCATGGGCAAGCTGAACGAAGAGAAGAAGCGCACCCTGTACGACTTCATCGACGCCAGCGGTTTGTACAGCAACCCGATCAACCTCACCGACCGCTCGTGGATGAACGTGCCGTTCCGTCTGGCCGATGACCGCCTGGACAAGCCGTTCCTGGCCGGTGCCGACGCACGCGGCCTGTTGAACCTCAAGGGCCACCGTTCGGTCGGTGGCATGCGCGCCTCCATCTACAACGCTGTCGACATCCACGCGATCAACGCGCTGGTTGCCTACATGGCAGAGTTCGAAAAGGAACACGGCTAATGTCTGAGCAAGAACTCAAGGCCCTGCGTGTACGCATCGACAGTCTGGACGAGAAAGTCCTGGAGCTGATCAGTGAGCGTGCGCGCTGCGCCCAGGAAGTCGCCCGCGTGAAGATGGCCTCCCTGGCCGAAGGCGAAGTGCCGGTGTTCTACCGGCCTGAGCGCGAGGCACAGGTGCTCAAGCGTGTGATGGAACGCAACAAAGGCCCGTTGGGCAACGAAGAGATGGCGCGGTTGTTCCGTGAAATCATGTCGTCGTGCCTGGCGCTGGAGCAGCCGCTGAAAGTGGCGTACCTCGGCCCGGAAGGCACTTTCACCCAGGCGGCGGCCATGAAGCACTTCGGCCACGCGGTGATCAGCAAGCCGATGGCGGCCATCGACGAAGTGTTCCGCGAAGTGGCGGCCGGTGCGGTGAATTTTGGCGTGGTGCCGGTGGAAAACTCCACCGAAGGCGCGGTCAACCACACGCTGGACAGCTTCCTTGAGCACGACATGGTGATCTGCGGCGAAGTTGAGCTGCGTATCCACCACCACCTGCTGGTGGGCGAGAACACCAAGACCGACAGCATCAGCCGTATCTACTCCCACGCCCAATCGCTGGCCCAGTGCCGCAAGTGGTTGGACGCGCATTACCCGAATGTCGAGCGCGTGGCGGTGTCCAGCAACGCCGAAGCGGCCAAGCGGGTCAAGGGTGAGTGGAATTCGGCGGCTATTGCCGGTGACATGGCTGCGGGCCTGTATGGCCTGACGCGCCTGGCTGAAAAAATCGAAGACCGCCCGGACAACTCTACGCGCTTCTTGATGATCGGCAGCCAGGAAGTGCCGCCCACCGGCGACGACAAGACTTCGATCATCGTCTCCATGAGCAACAAGCCCGGCGCTCTGCATGAACTGCTGGTGCCGTTCCACGATAACGGGATTGACCTGACGCGCATCGAAACTCGCCCTTCGCGCAGCGGTAAATGGACGTATGTGTTCTTTATCGACTTCATCGGCCACCACCGCGACCCGCTGGTCAAAGGTGTGCTGGAGAAAATCAGTCAGGAAGCCGTGGCACTCAAGGTGCTGGGCTCTTACCCGAAAGCGGTTTTGTGAGGCTTTAACATGAGTGGCAACTTCCTCGCCCTGGCTCAGCCGGGCGTGCAACAACTGTCGCCTTACGTTCCAGGCAAGCCTGTGGACGAGCTGGCGCGTGAGTTGAACCTGGACCCGTCGAAGATCGTAAAACTGGCCAGCAACGAAAACCCGCTGGGCCCAAGCCCCAAGGTGCTGGCGGCGATTCGTGAAGAATTGACCGAGCTGACCCGCTACCCGGACGGTAATGGTTTCGCCCTCAAGTCGCTGCTGGCCGAGAACTGCCGCGTCGAACTGAACCAAGTCACTTTGGGCAACGGTTCCAACGACATTCTTGAGCTGGTTGGCCGTGCGTACCTGGCGCCGGGCTTGAATGCGGTGTTCAGTGAGCACGCGTTCGCCGTCTACCCGATCGTGACCCAGGCTGTGGGGGCTGACGCCCGCGTCATTCCTGCCAAGGATTGGGGCCATGACCTGCCGGCCATGCTGGCGGCCATCGACGCGCAAACCCGCGTGGTGTTTATCGCCAACCCGAACAACCCGACCGGTACCTGGTTCGACGCCCAGGCGCTGAACGACTTCCTGCAAGACGTGCCCGAGCACGTGCTGGTGGTGCTGGACGAAGCCTACATCGAGTACGCCGAAGGCAGCGACCTGCCGGACGGCCTGGACTTCCTGGCGGCTTACCCGAACCTGCTGGTGTCGCGCACCTTCTCCAAGGCCTACGGCCTGGCATCGCTGCGCGTGGGCTACGGCTTGTCCACCGCGGTGGTTGCTGATGTGCTCAACCGTGTGCGCCAGCCGTTCAACGTCAACAGCCTGGCGTTGGCGGCGGCGTGTGCGGCGGTCAAGGATGCCGAGTACCTGGAAGAAGGCCGGCGCATCAACGAAAGCGGCATGTTGCAGCTGCAGGAAGGTTTCCGTGAACTGGGCCTGGGCTGGATTCCTTCCAAGGGCAACTTCATTTGTGTCGATCTGGGCCAGGTAGCAGCTCCTGTGTTCCAAGGGCTGCTGCGCGAAGGCGTGATCGTGCGCCCGGTGGCCAACTACGGCATGCCGAACCACCTGCGTATCACCATTGGTTTGCCGGCTGAAAACAGCCGCTTCCTGGAGGCGTTGGCCAAGGTTCTGGCTCGTGGTTGATGTCACTGCATTGCAACCTGCTGTGCCTATGATCGGTCGCCTGGTGGTGGTCGGCCTGGGGTTGATCGGCGGCTCCTTCGCCAAAGGCCTGCGTGAAAGCGGGCTGTGTGGCGAGGTGGTCGGTGTGGACCTGGACCCGCAATCGCGCAAGCTGGCGGTGGAGCTGGGTGTGGTGGACCGCTGTGAGGCAGACCTGGCGCTGGCGTGCCAGGGCGCGGATGTGATCCAGCTCGCGGTACCGATCCTGGCGATGGAGAAGTTGCTGGCCTTGCTGGCGGACATGGACCTTGGGCAAGCGATCCTCACGGACGTCGGCAGTGCCAAAGGCAATGTGGTGCGCGCCGCCAAACTCGCGTTCGGCGGCATGCCGGCGCGTTTTGTGCCGGGCCATCCGATTGCCGGGTCCGAGCAGAGCGGCGTCGAGGCGTCCAATGCGCAGTTGTTCCGTCGCCATAAGGTGATTCTGACGCCGCTTGAGCAGACCGATCCGGCGGCCTTGGCGGTAGTGGATCGCCTTTGGCGCGAGTTGGGCGCCGATGTCGAGCACATGCAGGTTGAGCGCCACGACGAAGTGTTGGCAGCGACCAGCCATTTGCCGCACTTGCTGGCCTTTGGCTTGGTGGATTCTTTGGCCAAGCGCAACGAAAACCTTGAGATTTTCCGTTACGCCGCCGGCGGCTTCCGTGATTTCACGCGGATTGCCGGCAGTGACCCGGTGATGTGGCACGACATCTTCCTGGCCAATCGCGAAGCGGTGTTGCGCACCCTGGACACCTTCCGCAGTGACCTCGACGCCTTGCGCGATGCGGTGGATGCGGGGGATGGCCATCAATTATTGGGCGTGTTCACCCGTGCGCGGGTGGCGCGTGAGCATTTCAGCAAGATCCTGGCGCGCCGGGCCTACATGGAAACCGCTGTGAACGCCGATGAGCAGAGCTTTCTCGCCAACCCGGGTGGCCGCTTGAGCGGGCAGATTCGGGTGCCGGGCGACAAGTCGATCTCCCATCGCTCGATCATGCTGGGCTCATTGGCCGACGGCGTGACCGAAGTCGAAGGTTTCCTCGAAGGCGAAGATGCCTTGGCAACCTTGCAGGCGTTTCGTGACATGGGCGTGGTCATTGAAGGGCCGCACCATGGGCGCGTGACGATTCATGGTGTGGGTTTGCACGGTTTGCAGCCAGCGCCGGGGCCGATCTACCTGGGTAACTCCGGCACGTCGATGCGGTTGCTGTCCGGGTTACTCGCGGCGCAGCGCTTTGACAGTGTGTTGACCGGTGATGCGTCGCTGTCCAAGCGCCCGATGAACCGTGTGGCCAAGCCGCTGCGGGAAATGGGGGCAGTGATCGAGACCGGGCCGGAAGGGCGTCCACCGCTGACGATTCGCGGTGGCCAGGCGCTCAAGGGCCTGGATTATTCGATGCCGATGGCCAGTGCGCAGGTTAAGTCCTGCCTGTTGCTGGCCGGGTTGTATGCCGAGGGTAAGACCTCAGTGACCGAGCCTGCCCCAACCCGTGATCATACCGAGCGGATGTTGCGCGGCTTTGGTTATCCGGTTGCCGTGGCGGGGGCTACCGCGTCTGTCGACTCGGGCCACGCATTGACGGCGACACATATAGAAGTGCCGGGGGATATTTCCTCTTCGGCGTTCTTCCTGGTGGCGGCTTCGATTGCCGAAGGCTCAGAGTTGTTGCTGGAGCACGTGGGCGTCAACCCGACCCGCACCGGCGTGATCGATATCCTGCGGCTGATGGGCGCGGATATCACCCTGGAAAACCCGCGTGAAGTGGGCGGTGAACCGGTTGCCGACCTGCGCGTACGCGCCGCTGAGTTAAAAGGCATCGAGATTCCTGAGGCCTTGGTGCCGCTGGCGATCGACGAATTCCCGGTGTTGTTCGTGGCGGCGGCCTGCGCCAAAGGGCGCACCGTGTTGCGTGGCGCCGAAGAACTGCGGGTCAAGGAGTCCGACCGCATCCAGGTCATGGCCGACGGTCTGTTGGCCCTCGGCGTGAAGTGTGAACCGACACCTGATGGGATTATCATTGACGGCGGCCCAATGGGCGGTGGCGAAGTGCAATCTCATGGTGATCACCGCATCGCCATGGCGTTCAGCGTGGCTTCGCTACGGGCGACGGCGCCGATTCGTATCCGTGACTGCGCCAACGTAGCTACATCTTTTCCGAACTTTCTTACACTGTGTGCCCACGTCGGCATCCGTGTTGCCCAAGAGGCTCAATTGTGAATATCAAAGCACCGGTGATTACCATCGACGGGCCAAGCGGCTCGGGCAAAGGCACGATCGCCGGCATTCTAGCCAAGCGCCTGGGCTGGTGCCTGCTGGACTCCGGCGCGCTGTACCGCCTGCTGGCCTTTGCCGCACGCAACCATGGCGTCGACCTGACCAACGAAGAATCTCTGAAGCTGCTGGCGGCGCACCTTGATGTGCAGTTCGTCGGCGCGACGGAAGGTCATCCGCAGCGCATCATCCTGGAAGGTGATGACGTGACCGATGATCTGCGCAACGAACAAGTCGGCTCCTGGGCCTCCCAGGTTGCCGCGCTGCCGGCCGTGCGCGACGCATTGCTGCAGCGCCAGCGGGCGTTTCAGGAACCGCCGGGCCTGGTCGCCGATGGCCGTGACATGGGTACGGTGGTGTTTCCCGAGGCGCCGCTGAAGATTTTCCTGACCGCCAGCGCCGAGGAGCGTGCTCGCCGCCGTTACTTGCAGTTGAAGGGCAAAGTCGATGGTGTTAGTCTGTCGAGTCTGCTAGATGAGATCCGTGCACGCGATGAGCGTGATACCCAGCGTGCGGTAGCCCCGCTAAAGCCGGCGGCTGACGCCATACAGCTGGATTCCACGGAGTTGTCCATCGAGCAGGTGCTGGAACGCATCTTGAGTGAAATCGCCATTCGCGATATCGCCGGGTGATCAAGAAGGCCGCAGGGGACCAGTCATAGTCCTGCGGTGGCTTCTTTTAACTGAAACTGACCCACACCGTCTGGGGTGTGGAGATGGGCGTATTCTTCGCCCTTATCAACAGGAATTAAAATGAGCGAAAGCTTTGCGGAACTCTTTGAAGAAAGCCTAAAAACCCTGAACCTTCAGGCAGGCTCCATCATCACCGGTGTTATCGTTGATATCGATTACCAAGCTCGCTGGGTAACCGTTCACGCTGGTCTGAAGTCTGAAGCTCTGATCCCGCTGGAACAGTTCTACAACGATGCTGGCGATCTGACTATCAATGTCGGTGACGAAGTTCACGTTGCTCTGGACTCGGTTGAAGACGGTTTCGGTGAAACCAAGCTGTCCCGTGAAAAAGCCAAGCGCGCTGAATGCTGGATTGTTCTCGAAGCAGCCTTCGCAGCTGAAGAAGTGGTCAAGGGCGTTATCAACGGTAAGGTTAAAGGCGGCTTCACTGTCGACGTTAACGGCATCCGTGCGTTCCTGCCAGGTTCTTTGGTCGACGTTCGTCCTGTGCGCGACACCACGCACCTGGAAGGCAAAGAACTCGAATTCAAGGTCATCAAACTCGACCAGAAGCGCAACAACGTTGTCGTTTCCCGTCGCAGCGTCCTGGAAGCAGAGAACTCCGCCGAGCGTGAAGCTCTGCTGGAATCCCTGCAGGAAGGCCAACAAGTCAAAGGTATCGTCAAGAACCTCACCGATTACGGCGCATTCGTCGATCTGGGTGGCGTCGATGGCCTGCTGCACATTACCGACATGGCTTGGAAACGTATCAAGCATCCTTCCGAAATCGTCAACGTTGGCGACGAGATCGATGTCAAGGTTCTGAAGTACGATCGTGAGCGTAACCGTGTTTCCCTGGGCTTGAAGCAGCTGGGCGAAGATCCATGGGTTGCTATCAAAGCTCGTTACCCAGAAAGCACTCGCGTAACCGCGCGTGTTACCAACCTGACCGACTACGGCTGCTTCGCAGAGCTGGAAGAAGGCGTGGAAGGCCTGGTACACGTTTCCGAAATGGACTGGACCAACAAGAACATCCACCCTTCGAAAGTCGTACAAGTCGGCGACGAAGTGGAAGTTATGGTTCTGGACATCGACGAAGAGCGTCGTCGTATCTCCCTGGGCATCAAGCAGTGCAAATCTAACCCATGGGAAGATTTCTCTGGCCAGTTTAACAAGGGCGATAAAATCTCCGGCACCATCAAGTCGATCACCGATTTCGGTATCTTCATTGGTCTGGACGGCGGCATCGACGGCCTGGTTCACCTGTCCGACATCTCCTGGAACGAAGTTGGCGAAGAAGCTGTTCGTCGTTTCAAGAAGGGCGACGAGCTGGACACCGTTATCCTGTCGGTTGACCCAGAGCGCGAGCGCATCTCCCTGGGTATCAAGCAACTGGAAAGCGATCCGTTCTCCGAGTACGTTCAAGAGAACGACAAAGGCGCAATCGTTAAGGGCATCGTGAAAGAAGTTGACGCTAAAGGCGCCATCATCACTCTGGCCGACGATATCGAAGCGACTCTGAAAGCCTCCGAAATCAGCCGTGACCGCGTTGAAGACGCGCGCAACGTTCTGAAAGAAGGCCAGGAAGTAGAAGCCAAGATCATCAGCGTTGACCGCAAGAGCCGCGTAATCCAGCTCTCCATCAAGTCGAAAGACGAGATCGAAGAGAAAGAAGCCATTCAGAGCCTGCGCGACAAGCCAGCCTCCACTGAGCCTTCTGCTGGTCCTACCACTCTGGGCGACCTGCTGCGTGCACAAATGGAAAAACAGAACTAAGTTCTGTCAGACCATAGAAAAAGGGCGACTTCGGTCGCCCTTTTTTGTGCCTGAAATTCGTTGAATCAACAAGTTAGAACCAAGGCGTGCAGCCAAGTGTCAGAGCTGACTATAGTTCTTAACACAGGAGTTCTTAACACAGGCTCCGCCGTGTCGTTGTTTCAATAAGGATTTGAATGAACAGGCTCATCGTATTCTTCGCAGTAGCGCTGCTTGCAGGCTGCACCGCCACCAGTGCCATAACCCACGCCAAGCGCGGCGTCAGCGGCATCGAGATCGACTGTTCGGGGCTTGGCAGCAACTGGGACAAGTGTGAGAAGCGCGCCGCCCGTGAGTGCAAGATGCAGGGCTACAAGGTCATCACCCGTTCCAGTGACGCCAAGGACGAGGAGGGCGACTACCTGTTCGGCTGGAACCCTGCTGGCGCTGTCACTCGCACCATGCTGGTGATCTGTAAATGAGCGGGTCAGGCATGTGTTGTGGGCACCCATGGGTGCCGCAGATAAGTTGGCGGGTGGGCTGTTCAAATTCACCAAGTCATGCTAAAACCTTCGAAGCGCTTTTCCTAGCTGCTTGAAAAAGAAGGGAAAAATATGACGAAGTCGGAGTTGATCGAACGAATTGTCACCCATCAAGGGCTGCTTTCATCCAAGGATGTAGAGCTGGCTATCAAGACTATGCTTGAACAGATGTCCCAGTGCCTGGCTACCGGAGACCGCATTGAGATCCGTGGTTTTGGCAGCTTCTCCCTGCACTACCGCGCGCCGCGTGTAGGTCGCAACCCGAAAACCGGGCAGTCCGTCAGCCTTGACGGTAAGTTTGTGCCTCACTTCAAGCCGGGCAAGGAATTGCGCGATCGAGTTAATGAGGATGAAGACGAGGTTTGATACTCGTGCGGGAGTGGGTCATGAGTAGATTTAAGCGTGTTATTGCAATGCTGGTAGTGTTGGTGCTGCTGCTGTGCATCGTGGCATTTGTGCTGGAAAATCAACAATCGGTTTCTCTGCAGTTTCTGGGTTGGGCAGCGCCGCAGTTGCCAGTTTCTGTTTTTGTCGTGGTCGCTTTATTGGTCGGAATGATTGTTGGCCCACTGATGGCGTGGGTTGCCAGGGCGCGGCGTAAGACTCGGGTTTGATCCTGGCCACTTTTCATGGGTGGAAGGAAGGGGAGGCGATCGCCGCCCCTTTGTACTTATTCAATTTGGTTCTTTCTCTCCAGCCTTGAACTTTACAGCCAGCGCCATCAGCGGCAGATAGGCCACCAGCAGTCCCAAAAAGCCATCCACCATGCCGTTGCCCACGAGCAGCGCTATAGGTAACAGCCATCCAATGTTGATTGCCGCTACCGCCAGGGTGACAGGCGCATGTTTACCGAACTGACGAGAAGCAAACTGGTAGGCGTGGCTGCGGTGGGCCTCATAGACTTTGTCGCCTCTCAGCAGGCGGCGCAGCAAAGTCCATGTTGCGTCAGTGATAAACACACCTAGCAGGATTAGCCAGCTCCACAGTAGCTGCGGCGTGACCCACGCCGCCTGTAGCGACAGCACCCCCAGCGTGATGCCCAGAAACCCGCTACCCGCATCGCCCATGAAGATACGAGCTTTCGGGAAGTTCCAATACAGGAAGCCAACGACTGCAAACGCTAGTAACAACGGCGTAAACGCGATCAACTCGTGACCTGTAAGCCAATAGAGCAACGCACTGCCAAGGCATACGCAAATAGCCTCGATGCTGGCTATTCCATCAATTCCATCCATGAAGTTATACAAGTTCAGCAGCCATACCAAGTAGACCGCTGCCAGCATATGGCCGATCCAGCTCAAGTCGACGGCGAATCCCGCCACCACCAGCGGCGGCAGGCCACCTATCCAGAACAGTGCCCATGCCGCAGCTATAAAATGCCCTAACAGGCGCCAACGTGCGCTGATGTGGCCATGGTCGTCCAAAAAACCCAATACCGCGATGCCGGTCCCGGCACCGAACAATGCGTACGTGAGTGGCCATGCAATCAAGCCAAGGCTGGCCATCAGCAATAGCGCTAACAGAAAGCTGACGACAATCGAGACACCACCGCCCCTGGGCGTAGGCACCACGTGCGAGCTGCGCGCGTTCGGGATGTCGATCAGGCTTCGCGCCAAAGCGTAATGACGCAAGGCCCCGGTTAAAAGGAGTGCGACAATCGTCACAGCCGGTAATAACCACCACATATTCATTTAGTTTGCAGTTCCAAAAAATGGTTTCCTGTTTTACTCAGTGCCTGATCAACGCTGCTCGGCGGTGTCCAGCCCAGGAGTTCGCGAGTCTTGCCAATATCGACCTGCAGGGAGCCGCATAGCCTTTGAGCGAGTGCCCGGCGACCAAGCGCCGTGGCGCCGGTTTGCAGCAACCAACTCGGCACAGGTAGCAAGCGTGCGGGCTTGTTCAGTGCTGTTCCCATTCGACGCAAAAGCGCTGTGGTCGAGAGGTCCTCCCCGTCACTGACCAGGAAGGTTTGGTTGGCGGCAGCGGGGTGCTCGGTGCACGTCACAATCAAATCAACCAAGTTGTCCAGGGCAACCAGGCTGCGTCGATTGTTCACGGCACCGAAGGGCAAGGGCAGGCCTTTATGCAACCAGCGCATCATGCTCAGGAAGTTCGCTTGAACGCCGGGTCCGTAGACCAATACGGGACGAATGATCACCACCTCCATGCCAGTTTCAGAAGCCAGTGTTCGCAGGCCTTGTTCTGCTTCCTTTTTGGAGACGCCGTAAGGGTCGGTAGGGGCTGTCGGACCGTCAGCCGTATACGGCGCGCCAGTGGCCGTGCCCTCGCCATTGACCTTGATCGAGCTGATAAATATAAAGCGTTTAACCCCGGCAGCCGCCGCTTGGCGGGCCAGGTTTAGAGTGCCTTCGACATTGACCCGCCGATATTCGGCAAGTGGATCGGTGGATGCGTCACTCATGACATGGACCCGTGCGGCCAGGTGGATCACCGTATCGTGGCTCTTGAGCAACACCTGCCAATCCTGATCGCCGGAGAGGCCGCCTATGAGGCTTTGTTTGACGCGCGGATCGAGATCGGCCTTGAGCCCGCGTACAGCAGCGGTAATCGAGTGCTGGCGTTTGAGCAGTGGCGCGATTAACCCGCTACCGACAAAGCCGCTCGCTCCCGTCAGGAGGATTTGCATAATCAAGGGGTTCCTGTGAGTGAAAGAACATCTTTCGCCATTTCGCGCATGATGCGGCCACGTGCGAAACGCTCGACGAAGGCATGGCGCGGGCGCGTCATAATTTTGAGAGTCTCGAAGGACTGGATCCCTGCGCTAGCGTCACACGGCGCAAATACTGCGGCGTTTTCAATATGTTCAGAGACGAAACCGGCCGCGTAACCCGAGATGCCCGCCCAGATGGGTTTGCCCAGTGCCGCGTATTCAAACACTTTTGATGGCAAGACCTTGCGGAAGGCGTCGTGGTCGTTCAAATGCAGGAAAAGCACATCCGCCGACTGATAAGCCTCGATCAATTGTTCGCGCTTGACCGGCTTCAAGAGTTCAACGTTAGTACAGTGGTGTGTGGCAATGGCTTCCTTTAACAGGCCGATCCGGCCTCCGTCGCCGATCACTCGGAATCGCACCTTCCCTTCAAGCTGTTTGGCCAGTTGGGGGATAATGTTGTGCAGCCCCTGGCCTTCACCGATATTTCCCGCATAGACAATGTCCAGAATCGGGTTGGGCAGCTTTTCTTCAGCGACCGGTTGCGCATCCAGGAATTCGCCATCGATGCCATTCGTATAGGTGGAGTAGCGTTGATCGGGATAGCGTGATTTGAAGTAAGGAAGAAAACCTTCAGAGACCAGGTTGACCTTTTGCGCCGAGTGAATGGTAAAGCGTTCAATCAGCGATAATAAGGGTTTAAGCAACCAGACTTTTTCTTTGGACAGTACATCCTTGATCGTGTCGACAAAGATATCGCGTATATCCAAGTAGAGCGGCGTTCGTTTTGTGCGTGCGATCACCGCTCCCAGCGTAGCGGTCATCAGGCGTGAAGACGTCGCATAGACAAGATCGTAGTCTTGATTTCGCACAATCTTGCGTGCGGCGTTGGCATACACCAGAAACGCTTTGGCTTGATCGACCATCCCGCTCTTGTGGCCAGGCAGGGCCACTCGGCGGATGGTAAGCCTGGGGTGCGTCTCCAGTTCCGGGGCTTGACTGCTGAAGGAGCTGTAGCGATTCGGCAGGGTTGTGATCAACTCAATATGGGCGTCTGTGGGTAGTTGTTCCAGAAGTGCGTCTACCAGTGCCGTCGTGCGGAATGAACCGGCTGACAGATCAGGCTGGTAGTAAAAGCTCAAAATCAAAAGTTTCACGTAAGCCTCACCAGGTTATGCGGGTGGTCAGTTTGTCTGTCGACATTTCAGCGACGATGCACTGATTGGGAACAGACTTGCCGAATTCCGGATGCCATGTGGAAGACACCACATTGATCCGGGTTGCGCCCTCTAGTGTCGCGACAGCGACCTGACCGCCGGGCAGGGTGATCGTTACCTTATTGCCTTGTTGAGTGGTGCGGATATCAGGGTGTAAAAATAGCCTTGATACAGCTTGATCGAATTTGCCGGATACGAAATCGATCACCTGTAATTCACCGGCCATCGCAACCCACTCGCGAACGTGCACGTTTTTCCCCGGTAGGCGCAGGTAGCCGTCATGGCTGCCACTGACACGTACGGTGTCGACTGTTTGTTCCAGCTTACCTACGCTGGTGCGTGCGCGTCGTGCGACCCTGAATCCGGCCCAGACTTCGGATGAGTTTTCACCGTTCACTTCTATTGTGTTGTGCGCTGCCGTACTGCGTTGGCGTTGACGTTCTGCGCCTTCACCGTATTGAGACGTTCCCGAGTTGACGAACACGCGCTGTCCAAACAGGCTGAGTTCGAAGCTGAGGGTGTCCGCATGGGTGTGACCCGGCTGGTAATCAGGCGCAACCTGCGCAAGGTTCAACAACGCTTTGCCCTGATCGCCAAAATTGATCGCCACGTAGCCACTTTCAGCCTGGTGTACAGCGGCAATCGGCGCGGCGCTGGGCATGCCATCCTGTGTGCAACATCCCAATTCAAGCGCGTAAGCTTCTATATCGAGCAGGGTGGGTGCAATGCCGAAGGCCGAGTCATTAAAGAACGGAATGCCACCATCCGGGTGCTGGAGGCTGCGTAACCAGACCAGGCCTTGCTCAATCTGGTGCTTCCATCGGTGTTTGCGAGTGTTAAGTTCCGGCAGCTCGGAGTGCGTGGCCAAGTTCAGCAGGTCACAGATGTCCCAAAGAAGCGACGCGTGGTACATGGGTGAAAGTTCGAAGTGGGCACCGTCCGCGAGAAACTGCTCCTTGATTTCCTCATCAAGGATCTTCAAACCTTTAGACAGCCAGCTGTCTGCCCGATCGCCGTTCAGAAAGCTCCCGGCAAACACCAGTGCCTTGCCATTCACGAACAAATGGTTAGCGAGAATGTGATATTCGATCTGTTCGGACAGCGCGTGGGCCTGTGTCGCCAGGCTGTCCAGCCAATGAGGTTCCAAGGTCGGTTGTTGTTCAAGCCACTTGACCAGATTTACGATGCGCAGAGATAACGTATACGGCTCCCAGCCGCATCCATGAAAGGGTGGATTGTTTGCTATCCAGCTGTTGACCAAGCGCCTGTCGAAGTCTCTTCGATCCTCGCCTGAAGCTGCCAGGTGATCCAGGTAATGCAGGTTGTATTGCCAAATTTTCGGCCGTGTCTGATCGTGCCAATCAATCGGCGCCGTCAGCCCCATGAACTCAAACTGCTCGTCGGCGCTAAAGCGCGAGGCGCTCCATTGGGGAGCCCTCGCCAGGTCAATCCCGAGGCGCCGGGTAAAGCCTTGCGCCGAAAAAGGCCGAACTTTAGCGAAGCGATAGTAAAGACGGTAAACGACCTGCTTCAATCGCAGCATTTTAACGGTGTGGTAGAGCTTGATTATTCGTTGCATCAACGTCCTGCTTAGGTCAGTCACTTGAAAGTTAACGTAGTGAGTATTGACTGACGCCAGTTAAGGGAAATTTATTTTCAGCCAGCGCTCGAAGTACAACACCTGCCAGAGTTTGTAGGTGTTGTTTGCGCTGCCTGAAAAATGATTGTTCACTAATTTTTCCACCTCTCCTCGGGCCACATAGGTGTAGATGCGCTCGAACTCGGCGAGCAGGCGTTGTTGGCCTATGCGTTGAATAATGCCATCGAGAGGTGGGTTGAAGCCTGTTTTGGGGCGATCAACCAATGAGGCGGGAAGCAAGCTTTTCAGGAGCTTCTTGAGTGGGGCCTTTGGCGTTCCGCCCCTGAGCAAGTCTGAACTTGAAGTTGCAAGACCGCTGGCTACCACACGCTCATCCAGCAAGGGAACGCGCAGTTCGATACTGGCCAACATACTGGCCTTGTCCGAGACGCTCAGGTTATGGCTCAAGAAGCCTGTCTGGTCAAAATGCTGTGCACATTTGACCTTGTCTTCCACGGCCCCGATGTACTGATCCATGACGCCGGCCAGGCGTTGTTTGTAGTGTCGTTCAAGCTCGACGTGGTCACGAAAAAAACCCTGCAACTCCTGGCGGGAGAAGTACCCCAGCATGCGCGAATACGCCAAGGGCCAATAATTTTCCTGAGCATAGGACACCAACCGTTCAAATTTTTTGTCGAGTCGCTTTGGAAATAACTTGAGTTTCAGCAGTGTTCTTAATACGGGATACAGCAACCTGATGAGTGTGTGATGCTTGAGTACTGTGTAGCGTGGGTAACCTGCAAACGCTTCATCTCCGCCCATGCCACTGAGCATGACGGTATATCCACTTTTCCTGGCTTCGGTGGACAAGCGGTAGGTGGCCCAGAACGTATAGTCGGATACCAGTTCTTCGGTATTGGCAGCGACGAAGTCGATTGACTCGAACGGGTCTATATCTGAGTCAAGAATCTCTGTGACCACCAGCTTTTTGCCAAGGTGTTCGGCGATCTTGGCGGAAAACTCCTTATCCACAATGGAGTCGTCCGTTGCGTCGTACTGTGCAAAAAATAAATCAGCATCACCGGTGAAACTTGCCAGGATGCTGGAGTCTGCGCCACCACTGAAAAATACTCCGACCGGGACGTCTGCTTCCAATTGGCGCGTCACGGCAGAGCGCACATCCTGCACGAGGCTTTGCTCGGTCTTGAAGTTCAGCGCGCTCTGGTAACGCTGGGTTGTCATCTTGCCGGTTGCCAGGTCGAGCACCACGTAACTGCCGGGCATCAGTTTCTTGATGGATGTGTAGCCGGTGTTCGGCTCGTAGAGAAAGCCGTTGTTGAAAAACTCAAACACATCATCCGGGTCTATGTCGGTGTTTACCTGCGAGAAACATTTCAGGCCGCGAATTTCTGAGCAGGCGTAGAAGCCGTCGGCGCCGGTGTAGCAATACACCGGCTTGATGCCAACGACGTCCCTTACCAGAAACGTTTTTTTGCGCGGCTCATCCAATATGACAAATGTGAACATGCCTTGAAGCAGGGCAAAGGCCTGCTCTTGATGTTCTACGTACAATTGCAGGATAACTTCGGTATCGGAGGTGCCTTTGAAGGTATAGCCTTTTTCGATCAATTGCTGGCGCAATTCGTGATGGTTAAACACCTCACCATTGAACACGATGCTTACACCATGATTGTCGGCAAACATCGGCTGGCTGCCAGTCGGTGACAAATCCAGAATGCTCAGCCTGTTGTGTCCAAGCCCTACCTGATAGCTCGCGACACTGGCGAAATAGGTGCCCGATGCGTCCGGGCCTCGGTGCCGTGTAACCGCCAGGCTTTTTTCCATCTGGGCCTGGGTCTCGGGCACGCCATCTTTGACTGCAAAAAAGCTGAGGCCGCACATTATGCCGACGTCTCCCTGGTGTCTTTGGCGACCGTTCCCGGCCGGGTGGTGGAGAATGACGCTGACTGCCCGTCAGGCAAGGCGGTACCCATCATCTGATTGGAATGCTTGTGCGCCAGCATTACGCCCCAAGCTGCTGCAAGCAGTAAGTTGAAAGAAATCAGGCGAAACACCGCGAAGAACAACCCGTATATCGCCAGCGTTATGACCGCGGTGCGAATCACGGTGAGGTGAACGGGGTCGGATTTTAGAGTGGACAACCGGTATAGGACGGGAGCACCGAGGACAGTGATATACATCAGCAGCCCTAAGACGCCGCCGACCATCAGCATGTACAGTGGCCAGTTATGGATATAGCCAACTGACTCCGTGAATGAATCACCGCCGGGTCTCTCCCAGCGCATCTCGTGTTTGATCCCGATACCATTGCCCAGTACGGGGTGATCCTGAAACATGCTCCAGGCGATTTTATATTCCTGTACCCGGGAAGAGACGTTGAAGTCCTGCTTCTCGTTGGCAGAGGGCTTGGGCTCGGAGAGTGCAGGTGCCGGAGCGTCAGGTTGCGTGCTTTTCTCACCCATAGACGCAATGGAAGAGGTTGCGATAGGTAATGCAGTATTCGCCAGGGAGTTCATGCGCCCGAGCCATACGTCTTCCATGCCGGTGGCAAAAATAAACACAAGGCTAAACAGCGCTTGAATGACAATGCCGGATATCACTTTTAGCCGTAAGTGCTTATGCGCGAAAAAGGTATAGAGCGCGAACAAGCCAATGACCAGAAGCGCACTGATCAGCATGCTTCGTGTAAATGTGATCAGCACTGCGGCCGTGCAAAGCAGCGATATCAAGCCACTGATCCATGCAACCCTTCGGTCAGGCGTCAACGTGCCGACGACATACCCGAGCACCATGCCCAGCGGCAGGATCGCATCTGTCGCTTGCGCCAGCACCATGGTGATGCGGTCACGCATGGGGCCCAGTGCGTTAACGTTGCGCAGCGCTTCTTCATAAGGGATTTTTACCATCTCCCCGTTGACCTGAAGGGTCCAGTAAGGCTGCCACAAGCCGTGATAGAAGTAATAGAAAACGATGTAGCCTGCGGTCAGTAAAATCAGGGTTCCCACCGAAGCGCCGAGCCAACGAATGTTGTTTTCTTCGCGACCTACCAGTGCGCAGACCGGGATCAGTGCATAGATAAACAGAAAGGGCACAACCCCTCTGATCCAATCAGCCATCGGAACATGGTGGTACATCGCTACAACCAGGTTCAGCACTAGAAACCCCAGGCCTATTAGCAATGGCGCGGCGAACAGGCGCAGGACCGATGTAAAACCTAGAGAGCGGAGCAATTTGATCAACGCGCTGAGGAACACCGCCATCAGCAGGGCAGCAAACGCCATTTCCTGGGCGCCGATCGAAGTAGGCGCGGGGTGTAGAGCAAAGGCCAATGGGAACAGCGCCAATAAACCCAGCCAAGGTGACAGGATGGCCGTCAATACCAGTAAAGCGCTGCCGATAATGGCAATGTAGAAAAGCACGCCAGGATCCAGCATAAATAAAATGGCAATGAGTGCTGCTGCCGTGATCGCCATAGAGTTTTTTACGCAGACAGGTTGACTCATTGCGGTACTCCATTGTTCAAGGGCGTATGGCTTTATAGTCGCTGGCTGTTTGTCCAATCACTTTTGCGGGTATTCCCACAACGATTGAATTATCAGGCACGTCTTTCAATACGACCGCCGAAGCGCCAATTTGACAGTTATTTCCGATGACGATGTCGCCAATGATCTTTGCCCCGGCCCCTATGTAGCAGTTGTCACCGATGACGGGGCAGCGATTGATCTCGCTGGTGACATAACCCTCAGCGGCGCCGATGGTGATGCCTTGGCCCAGCACACAACCGTCGCCAACCTTGGCATTCGCGTGCAGTACGACGCCGATCGCGCCATAGGCGAATATCGTGCCTCTTCCGATCGTTGCGGTGATCGGAATGTAAGAGTTGAACAGTAAGAAAATCACATTTCGAACAAGGCCTGGTAATAACGGCACGCGATGCCGGTGTAGCCAGTTTCCAACTCGATAAAGTTTTACTGCGTTCACGGTTAAAACCTCAGCGTGCGAAGATCGGCGGGTCGAAGCTGGAGTGCTCCCACTGCAATGATCATGAGCGAGCACATATACAGCACGGCCCAGACCAGGCTGATGTGTGTCAAAAAGATAGTCAGGGGTGAAAGTAAGGCGACCCAAAAAACGACCGGCAAGCGAATGCCTGGACGGCAGCTTATATGTAGGAACAACAAGTAGGCCGAGAACCCGATAGCGTAGAACAACTGCGCCTGGTTCAAGTCTTTGACGAACAGAACCATGCTCGTTATGGCCAGTGGGGCAATGACAAGGTTTGCCACGATGACTTTACGGTGCAGGCCGGAGGCGACCAAATAGCGCTCTGTCACCACTGCCCAATACAGCACTGGCAGGCAGGGCAGCATCACCAGATAGTTCGAGTACTGAGGGAGCAGCCAGACCGCCGCGTACCCCGATAAACCTATCAGCGCGAAGTAAAAAATGGCGATCGACGTGATGATTCTATATTGCGCTTGACGTTGCCCGCCCGAGACGAAGGCGACAAAGACTGCCCTGACGTTGATGGGGAACAGGCTGGTCGCGGATTGAATAATCGAGACGATTACCCTGAACAATCCCAGGTCGCGGACCGGCAGGCTCTTGGAAAGAATGAAGGGCAAGATGTTGGTGAACAGATTGAACACCAGGGTGATGGATATCATTCTGGGTAATAACAACAGCACACCTTGGCAGGTCTGCAACAGCTGTTTGCCGACAGGCAGTTTTGCACCTTTGAAAAACAGCACCGCTACGGCAAATGCGCACGGAATCAAGTTGGTCAGAATCAGAATGTCGACGATAGTCAGCGGGACTATCTGTTGGTAGCTGATAAACAGGAGCGTGAAAAATACGCCAAGAAATAGCACCAGGTACGCCACAATCCAGCGTTGCAGGCGCAGCCCGAACAGCGATAACAGGCATGCCGAGCTCAAGAGCATCACCCCAAGCAGGAGTGGGTTGCCGATGTGGTCAATCAGGTTCACAGCGCTGAACAGTACAAAAATCAGTACGGCCATAAATAATGAAGTCACCAGAATGTACTCGGCCTCCACGGTGGCAATCAGCTGCTCATTGACGATATCCAAGAGTTTTTGAAATAAAAATACCAGCACGTTGGCCTTGATGAATGCGCCGTACGCTTCCAAACCGTAAAGTCCGGGAATCACAAAGTTAACAACCAGGCCACTTATCAGTGTCAGCACCTGGATCAATAGGTTGACCATGCCAGAACCTCTTGAACCTCATCATGACAAATGCAATTGCATGATCATTTAACAAACGTGCCCAACGCGGTGCTCGGAAACCGACGCAATACTAACGGCTTGCGTCGATTTCCAGGCGGGATTCATCAAGCTTTTTTCAAGCCCACACACCGCGTGTGTCGATGACTTTGAGCGAGGACAGGCGTGTGCCCGGGATTTTCTTGAATACGCTGTGATCGACCAGCAGGACAATTACGTGCGCAGATGACAGCGCCTGATCGATTCCGCTCAACGTTGCAATACCTTCAAGGCGAGCCGGCAGGTGCACGATGTTCGGTTCAATCGCCAGAACAGTACCGGGATGGGACTGGGCAATGTGGGCGGTGATCTCTACGGATGGACTCTCACGCAAGTCGTCGATGTCCGGCTTGAAGGCCAGCCCGAGGCATGCAACCGTAACGTCCTTGGCCGTTTTCGACGGGTGTTCCTGCAGGAATTGACCAATGGCTAGTTGGACCTGCTCCAATACCCACTTTGGCTTGCTGTCATTGACTTCCCTTGCGGTGCGGATCAGGCGCGCCCGGGCGGGTGTTTTGCTGACAATGAACCAGGGGTCGACAGCGATGCAGTGGCCGCCCACACCTGGACCGGGTTGCAGGATATTAACGCGAGGGTGGTGATTCGCAAGGCGGATCAGCTCCCATACATTGATGTTGAGTTCGTCGCAGATCATCGACAGTTCATTGGCAAAGGCGATATTCACGTCGCGAAAGCTGTTTTCTGTGAGTTTGCACATTTCGGCAGTGCGGGCGTCGGTGATGATGCATTCACCCTCAACGAATGTTTTATATAGAGAGCGCGCAGCCTCTGAACATTTGCTGGTAAGCCCGCCGATGATGCGATCGTTTTCAATCAGCTCCCGCAGTACATGACCCGGCAGCACGCGCTCCGGGCAATGCGCAATGCGGATGTCCGACTCTGTGCCATGGGTTTGCGGAAATGTCAGGTCCGGACGGGCTTCGGCCAGCCATGCAGATATTTGCTCGGTAGCGCCGACTGGAGAGGTTGATTCCAGCACGACCAAGTCACCCTTTTTAAGGACGGGGGCAATGGCTCGGCTGGCTGATTCGATGTAGGAAAGATCAGGTTCGTGATCGCCCTTGAAAGGTGTCGGAACGGCAATCAGGAAGGCGTCGGCCGGCTCCGCGGTTACAGTCGCTCGCAAATAGCCTTCGGTGACGGCGGCGCGTACGACGATGTCCAGATCCGGTTCGATAATATGGATTTCGCCGCGGTTGATGGTTGCCACAGTGTTCGGGTTAACGTCGACGCCAATGACTTTTTTCTTACGTGCAGCGAAAACGGCTGCCGTTGGAAGCCCTATATAGCCGAGGCCGACTACAGAAACAGTTTCAAAGCTCATGAATTAGCCTTTTTAATTCGTGAAAGTGCATCGAGAATTCGTGCGGATGCTTTTCCGTCACCATAGGGGTTGTGAGCGAAGCTCATCTGGCCATAGGCTTCAACATCAGTCAGCAGGACTCTCAAGTTAGAGGTAATAGCCTCAATTTCGGTGCCGACAAGTTTTACTGTGCCCGCGTCGACCGCCTCTGGACGCTCAGTGGTGTCACGCATCACCAGTACAGGTTTGCCTAAAGAGGGGGCTTCTTCCTGAATGCCACCTGAATCACTCAAAATTAAATAAGACCGATCCATCAAATACACAAAGGGCAGATAATCCAGGGGTTCGATCAAATGGATATTCTGGATGTCGCTGAGCAGGCGATTGACGGGCTCGCGTACATTCGGATTCAGGTGTACGGGGTACACAATCTCGACATCGGGGAACTCCCTGGCGGTATTGATCAAGGCCTGGCAGATATTCTCAAAGCCGCCGCCGAAACTCTCGCGGCGATGACCCGTGACCAGGATCACTCGCTGGCAATCACCCAGGAATGAGAACTGCTGGTGAAATTGCTGTTGCAGGGCCGGGCGGGTCTTGATTCGCCCCACCACATCCAGCAATGCGTCAATGACAGTGTTGCCGGTCACATGCACGCTTTGGCTGGCGACCCCCTCTCTCAGCAAGTTCTGCCTGGACGTTTCAGTCGGCGCGAAGTGCAATGCCGCGAGAGCGCCAGTCAGCTTGCGGTTTGCCTCTTCGGGCCACGGTGAATAGAGATTTCCGGTGCGCAGGCCGGCTTCGACGTGAGCAACCGGAATTTGGTGATAGTAGGCAGCCAGAGTGGCGGCGAACGTCGTTGCTGTGTCGCCATGGACCAGGACAATATCCGGTTTGAACGTTGCGAATACAGTCTTCATTCCCTGCAAGATTGCGCTGGTGACATCTGTCAGATCCTGCCCGGACTTCATGATGTTCAAATCGAAATCAGGCTTGATTTCAAAGAGACTGAGCACTTGGTCGAGCATTTCTCGGTGCTGTCCTGTCACGCAGACCTTGGCATTGAAGCGCTCATCTGCTGCAAGGCTCAGCGCCAATGGAGCCATTTTGATTGCTTCAGGTCGTGTGCCGAATACACACAGGGTTCTTAAAGTCATCGCAACACCGCTACTTAAAGTAAAAATCAATGCACGCTTACGTCATAATCCGCGGATTAGGGTGCCCGTCAGTTGTGATACGTTTTTGCACACGCTATGCCGTGGCCCAGGGCCGCGGGACAGCACGATCAGATAGTGGAAACATGACATCTGATAGTTGCGCATACGTTATTTTTTGGAATTCCACTCGCAGGCAGTTGCATGCCCGTGTGTTGAGGTTCGTGCGAATTCCAAGCCAGTTGCCTGGGTCTAGTGACGATTCTTTGGCAGTCTCCTTTCGTCCCGTTTGGCAATGCGTATCTACACCAGCAATGATCACTCAGCAAGTAGTGCGCATACTCTAAAGTATCCCGGCCATTCGGCTCCAGGGCACAAATTGGCTAGCATTGGAGCTGTTTAGTTTCGTTAAAATATGATGATGGGCTAGCATCTTTATCATTAAAGTCAACCGTCGAGCGCAGGTGATCCAGTTATTTTTTTGTTGTGGTGGATGCTTGCAGAATTTTCCTACAGCGCTTTCCGCTGTAGCGGCGCAGATCAACGCGTTGCGGAGTATAGCCTCTTTAGGCGCATTTTTTCCAAGATTGGAATGGAACAGCTGTTCGACTTGGCTCTCCAAAGGCATTTGCGAGGCGTTCTAGATGGCGGGACTTAGAACCCAGCTATACCGTTAATGAACATCGACAGTGATATCAGCCTCTCTCGTATTGTTTTAAAGGTGACCATTTTTGTTACATTTTGCTATACGGGACTGTTGCTATGCTAGCTAATGATGTGACTGCCATTCAACGTCTCGGGCCAAGCCTAGCAGCTTGTCAGGTGTTCGCCATGTTTTGTTCGTGAGCGCTCGAACCCCGCGGTTTTGTAGGGGGCAACGCTCACCCATCCTGGTTTTTTTGGGGGCTGACAAAGGATTTCAAAGGATTTCTGACACAACAAGGGTATCATCCCATCCAAGGTGCTTACTGTAGGTGTCGAGTAACACCGTGGTGTTTTCTGTACAGAATAGGGGTTATTAACCCAAGGAAAGATCGTCAAAGGAGTGCGATTTTTCTGAAAGGAGATTTTGATGCAATTGCCGCGCCTGTACAATTTTGTTCGGTGCCGGTTATTCATTGTGGATCGCTATTTTCGTCTATTCGCGGGCAGGGTTTTGATTCTAGGAGCGTGAAAAAGTGTTGGAGAGGGGCATGGATAAGATGAGAGTTTTTTTATTAAATCTCCCGCGCCGCCACAAGCGCATTCTTCAGGTGCTTGTCGATATTTTATTGGTGTGGATTTCATTATGGATGGCCTTCGCCGTACGACTTGGGATTGCCGAGATGGAGCAGCCGATCCAGCGATACTTATGGCTGTTCGTGAGCGCTCCGGTTATCGCTATTCCGCTGTTTGTTCGCTTTGGCATGTACCGCGCCGTCATGCGTTACTTTGGTAACGATGCACTTATTACTATCATCAAAGCGGTGAGCCTTTCTTCACTTATTCTGGGTTTGGCTGTCTATCTTTACAGCAACCATCAATACGTTGTCCCACGCTCGGTTATTTTCAATTATTGGTGGTTGTGCCTGGTTACGGTAGGCGGGCTGAGACTAGCGATGCGCCAGTACTTCATGGGGGATTGGTTCTCTGCAGCGCAGCATGTTCCCTTTACCAATCGTGATGATGGGTTGACGAAAGTTGCCATTTACGGCGCCGGCTCGGCGGGTAATCAGTTGGTCGCGGCGTTGCGCATGGGGCGTGTCATGCGGCCGGTGGCCTTTATCGACGACGACGGGAGTATCGCAGGTCGTGTTATATCTGGGCTGCAGGTGTTCAAGCCAAAGCATATTCAGCAGATGATCGACACAACGGGCGCTCAGCAGATATTGCTTGCAGTGCCTTCCGCGGGCCGCGGGCGCAGGCGTGAGATTCTCTCTAACCTTGAGCGTTTTCCGCTGCATGTGCGCAGCGTTCCTGATTTTATGGACCTGGCCAGTGGGCGCGTCAAGGTCGACGATATTCAAGAAGTCGATATTGCCGACTTGCTGGGGCGTGATGCAGTACCAGCCCAGGAAGACCTGCTTGCACGTTGTATCGTTGGCCAGTCTGTCTTGGTCACTGGAGCAGGGGGTTCGATTGGGTCGGAGCTATGCCGGCAGATTTTGGCGCAGAAACCCAAGACCTTACTCTTGTTCGAACACAGCGAATTTAACCTCTACAGTATTCTGTCCGAACTTGAGCACCGCGTTGCGCATGAGTCAATGCCCGTTAAGTTATTGCCTATCCTGGGTTCGGTACGCGACGAGAATAAATTACTCGACGTTATGAAGAGCTGGCACGTCGACACGGTTTATCATGCGGCTGCGTATAAGCATGTGCCGATTGTCGAACACAATATCGCCGAAGGTGTGTTGAATAACATCATTGGTACTTTGAATACCGCCCAGGCAGCCTTGAAAGCCGGTGTGGTGAACTTTGTGCTGATTTCCACCGACAAGGCTGTTCGACCCACTAATGTGATGGGGAGTACCAAGCGCCTTGCAGAATTAGCCCTGCAAGCTCTGAGCGTTGAAAAAGCTCCGGTGATGTTTGGCGACAAGTCTGGGGTGGCACGCGTAAACAAAACGCGCTTCACGATGGTGAGGTTCGGCAATGTACTGGGTTCTTCCGGCTCAGTGATTCCGCTGTTTCACCGGCAGATCAAGGCAGGCGGTCCATTGACCGTCACACACCCAAAAATTACGCGTTACTTCATGACCATCCCCGAAGCTGCCCAACTGGTGATCCAGGCCGGTTCCATGGGGCAGGGGGGGGACGTGTTCGTTCTGGACATGGGTGAACCCGTGAAAATTGTAGAGCTTGCGGAAAAGATGATTCATTTGTCCGGGCTGAGTGTGCGCACGGATAAAAATCCTCACGGGGATATCGCGATCGAGTTTACCGGATTGCGGCCAGGCGAAAAGCTTTACGAGGAGTTGCTGATCGGCAACAACGTCGTAGCTACCCAGCACCCGATGATTATGAGCGCCAACGAGGATCACCTGGCGTGGGACGTACTCAAGAGCAAACTGAGCGAATTGCTTGGCGCGGTGAGTGAGGACGACTACACCCGTGTGCGTCAGATCCTGCGCGAAACAGTCAGTGGCTATTCTCCCGACGGCGAAATCGTCGATTGGATCTACCAGCAGCGCCGTTTGGAGCCGTGAGTTAACACCCTGTTACTCACCCGTTT
This sequence comes from Pseudomonas sp. Xaverov 259, assembly GCF_019352915.1. Taxonomy (NCBI): domain Bacteria; kingdom Pseudomonadati; phylum Pseudomonadota; class Gammaproteobacteria; order Pseudomonadales; family Pseudomonadaceae; genus Pseudomonas; species Pseudomonas sp. Xaverov 259. Next base: position 156,542 of record NZ_JAAAFV010000033.1, read on the forward strand.
TTGACTCTCTGCCCACATCGCCTAAGTTAGGAAAGCAGCTTTTGGAAAGCTGCTTTTCTTCTACCGATGTCATGGAGCGTCAGCAATGCAAAACACCTACATCTCTTCCCTGATCTTTGCCTTTCTCACCAGCATTTCCGTAGCGACTACCGCAGCCCCCTCCGCAAAACCCGAAGCCCCAGCGCCGATTACGGCCCAGATGGCCAACGCCGAACAATCCACCAAGGTCAATCTCAACACCGCCGACGCGGAGGCACTGCGCCGTGATCTGTTCGGAATTGGCGCCGCCAAGGCCAAGGCGATCATCGCCTATCGCGACAGCAATGGCCCTTTCACCGCGGTAGACGAATTGCTGGAGGTCAAAGGTATCGGCAAGGCGTTGCTGGAGAAAAACCGCGACAGGCTGGCAATCAACTAAGGGTATAAACCCTGTGCAGAAGGCCGGTCATTGACCGGCCTTTTGATTATCCGCGACCTGTTCTTTCAAACTCCCGCGTACCACTTCCAGGATGCGGGCTGCCAGTTCCGGGCTTTCGACGCTTCTGGCCAACACCAATGCGCCCACCAACGTTGACATCAGTACCAGGCTCTCGTGATCACCCTTTGGGTGCGCCAATGCTGAATCGATCTGAGTCAGCCTGGCTTCAAGTACCGCATCCGTTACCGGACTATGCTGCCCTCGCAGGCCCAACTCCGACGACATCGTGGGCAGCGGGCAGCCTTCACCCGGTGAGGTCTGGTGCCATGGCGACAGGTAGCTGTCGATGAACGCATCCAGCGGCCGTTCCTGGCCGAACAACATTGCGCAGTGTGCATCCAGTTCTGCGGCGGCGGCCAGAAGGGCCTTGTCCACCAGTTCATCCTTGGAGTTGAAATGCGCATAGAACCCGCCGTGTGTCAGGTTCAACGCTTTCATCAAGGGCTGCAGGCCGGTAGCACCAATGCCGTCGCGGCGAAATCGGACGGAGGCTTCCTTGATGATGCGTTGGTGAGTCTGGGCTTTGTGGTCTGTTGAATAACGCATAGGACGGCCTCGAGAACGAGTGCGCATTTTAGCGGAGTTGCGCCCGTTTACCCATAGAGACAGGATTCAGCGGCTTGGCATGAAAAGTGATTACATCTGCTGCATGAATTGTTCAACAATCGAGGCGCAATGATGACGCTCAACTTGTCTCTCGCCGATCAGATTGCCCTTGAACTGCGCGCCGACATCATGGGTGGGCAGCTGTTACCGGGGATGGCGCTGGTCGAAGTGGACCTGGTCAAGCGCTATAACGTCTCGCGCAATACCATTCGCGAAGCGCTGCACCGTTTGGGGCAGGAAGGGCTCACCCGCTATGTGCGCAACAAAGGCGTGATGGTCCGGCGTGTGGCGCGCGACGAAGTGCGTGATCTGTTTGTGGTCCGCCGTACCCTTGAGCTGCAGGCCATCGCCCAGAGCGGCACGCTGACGGGCGACCACGACGTACGCATGCAAAATGCCATCGAAGCCACCACGCTGGCGCGCGAGCGTGAAGATTGGCGCGCCGTTGCCACTCACAGCCTGGTGTTCCACCAGCAGATTGTCGGGTTGATGCGCAGCCCATTATTCGACGAGTTCTTCGCCCAGGTGATCGCTCAATTGCGCCTGGTGTTTTGCGCGGCGCCCGATGAGCAACGTTTTCAGTCGCCCTGGCTGGAGCGTGATCGTGAGATCTACACCTTGCTGGTAAACGGCAATAAATCAGCTGCGCAGGAGGCGATGAGCCTTTACCTGCACGACTCTGAACGCCTGTCCCTGGCGCTGTTTGATTACCCTTGATGGAGATTGCACCCATGTATAAAGACTACCCGGCCGCCTATCAGGTCAGCAAAGGCTCGGCGCTGCAAGTGGACACGGCCTTCTACGCGCGTATTCGCGACCAGGCGGATAAACGCACATTGATCGAGCAGTTCGAAGTGCCGATTCGCACGGGCAGGGCTTGGAAGGTGCCGGCCGGGCATGTGTTTCGCGTGACGACGCCGGTCGGCCCACAGGTCGGCGATTTCAACGTGTGGAACGCCAATGACCCGCGCGAACGCCTATGGGCGGCACGCACGCGGCAGTTGCAGGGCGCCCATGTCAGCACTCACGACCGCTTGTGGTCGAACCTGCCGTTCCTGCGGCCTTTGGTGACCATCACCGATGACAGCCTGGCGAGCTATGGCATCGATGAACACGGTGGGCGCCTGCACGATCTGCTCGGCACCCGTTGTGATCCGTATGTGAACCGCATGCTCACCGGCGAAGACTTCCATCACCACTGCCATTCCAATTTGACCCGCGCCGTGCTGCCCCATGGCCTGACCGAGTTTGACGTGCACGACGTGTTGAATATTTTCCAGTGCACCGGCCTTAATCACGACGATATGTACTTCATGAAAGCTTGCCCGGCGCAGAAGGGCGATTACCTGGAGTTTTTTGCCGAGATTGATTTGCTGTGTGCATTGTCGACCTGCCCGGGCGGGGACCTGTCGCTGCCGATGTGGGGGCCGGACGCACAAGACCCATTGACCGTGTGCCGGCCGCTGGGCGTAGAGATCTATCGCTTGGAGGATGAGTTGCTCAACGGCTGGAGCCAGCCAGAGCGTGCTGCCTACAAGGGGCAGCACGGCTTGCATATTGCCAAGGCAGACTGGGAATAACCCGCTTCAGCGGTCTTGCGCGTCCTTGGCATCCGCCTGGGCGTTGCGCTCGGCCACGCGTTTGCGTTGGTCGTCGGTGAGTTCCACCTTGTTGGCGCTGTCACGCAGCATCAGCAGCCCACCGACGATCGACCCGATCGCTACCACTAAAATCAACCACGCATACCACGGCATAAGGCTCTCCTTGAGGCGGACTAACGTGGGAGGATGTTCCCACGCTAATAACGGCTTTGAGTAACAGGCTTTCTGAGTAGTTCATTGTAGGCCTGTTCCGCCTCGTTAACCTTAGAGCCCGGTCAACATCGCGTCAGCGGGTGCATCGGCACGGTCTTGGGCGGTCAGCTGGAAGTAGATGAACCCCGCCAGCATAAAACCGAGGAATATCAGGCCGATCAGCGCATTGAACCAGGCCATGGCCACCAGGCACACCAGCGCCAATACCAGCGCAACAGCCGGCACGATCGGGTAGCCCGGCGCACGGAAGGTGCGCTCCAGCAGCGGTTCGGTCTTACGCAGCTTGAACAGGCTGAGCATGCTCATGATGTACATCACAATGGCACCGAACACCGCCATGGTGATCATCGCTGCGGTCAGCGTCATGCCACCCAGGTTGATCAGGCCATCACTGTAGATCGCGGCGATGCCGACCACACCGCCGGCAATGATTGCCCGATGTGGTGTTTGAAAACGCGAGAGTTTGGCCAGGAACGGCGGCAAGTAACCGGCGCGGGCCAGGGCAAAGAACTGGCGCGAATAGCCGAGGATGATGCCGTGAAAGCTCGCCACCAGGCCAAACAGGCCGATCCACACCAGCATGTGCAGCCAGCCGGAACCGGTGCCCACCACGCTTTTCATCGCTTGCGGCAACGGATCGTTGATGTTCGACAGGGTGCGCCAGTCGCCCACGCCACCGGCGAAGAACATCACGCCCATGGCCAGGATCACCAAGGTCAGGATGCCGCTGATGTAGGCTTTTGGAATGGTGCGCTTGGGGTCTTTCGCCTCTTCAGCCGCCATGGCCGCGCCTTCGATGGCGAGAAAGAACCAGATGGCGAAAGGGATCGCGGCGAACATCCCGGCAATGGCCGGCGCGCCAAAGGTGTCGGAGCCGGCCCAGCCGTTCAGGGCGAAATTGCTGAAACTGAACGCCGGCGCAACCACGCCCATAAACACCAGCAATTCAGCAACGGCGAGCACGCACACCACCAGTTCAAAGGTGGCGGCAAGCTTCACCCCCAGAATATTCAGGCCCATGAACACGATGTAGGCACCCACGGCCGCGTGTTTCGGGTCGAGTGCCGGGAACTGCACGTTCAGGTAAGCGCCAATGGCCAAGGCAATCGCGGGCGGTGCGAAGACAAATTCGATCAATGTCGCCAGGCCGGCGATCAAGCCGCCTTTTTCGCCAAAGGCGCGACGGCTGTAGGCAAACGGCCCGCCTGCGTGGGGGATCGCAGTCGTCAGCTCGGTGAAACTGAATATAAAGCAGGTGTACATGGCGGCGACCATCAACGAGGTCACCAGAAAACCCAGCGTACCGGCCACGCCCCAGCCATAGCTCCAGCCGAAGTATTCGCCGGAAATCACCAGCCCGACGGCAATGCCCCACAAATGCAGGGTGCCCAAGGTGGGTTTGAGTTGTGTGTTCATCGTGTCGCGCTCCCTGAACTGGTTGGAATGGTTGTGGGTGTTGCAGCGGCCATGCCATCGCCGGAACTCATGTCGTAAAGGCGCTGAACTGTCGCCACGGGGACGGTTTGACGTTTGAATTTTTTCGGGATCGCACCAGATGGGGGCAGTGGTGACCTTGTTGACGCCATCGCGGGCAAGCCCGGCTCCCACAGGTGACCGAGGTGGCTTGGTGGGCAGCGATCAAAGGTGGGAGCCGGGCTTGCCCGCGATGAGGCCCGCCAAGACGCTGAAAATCCCCCTGTAAACCCCGCATAAACCCACTCTTTACGCCGTCTTTACGCCCCGCCCATACCCTCGCTCTCGTTCCTTTACGCCACTCCTGCCGACAATTGCCTCACACGCGGCAATCGCCGCAAAACGGAGAGACTTCCATGAGCGTTCTGGACGGGGTGTCACTGCTATTGGCCGTGGCACTGTTCATTTATCTGCTGGTTGCGCTGTTACGCGCGGATCGGAACTAGGAGCAGGCTATGCACAGTTATGACTATTGGCTGATCATCGCCTTCTTTGCCGTGGTGCTGGTGCCGGCACCGTTCCTGGGGCGGTTCTACTACAAGGTGATGGAAGGCCAGCGCACCTGGCTCTCGCCGGTGCTCGGCCCGGTCGAGCGCGCGTGTTATCGCCTGTCCGGCGTGGACGAGCACCAGGAACAGAGCTGGCAGAAGTACGCGCTGGCGCTGCTGGCGTTCAACCTGGCCGGTTTTGTGTTGCTGTTTGCTGTGCTGTTGTTCCAGGAATATCTGCCACTCAACCCGCAGAAATTGCCGGGTCAGGAGTGGACGCTGGCCTTCAACACCGCGGTCAGTTTCATGACCAACACCAACTGGCAGAACTACAGCGGTGAAGCCTCCCTGAGCTACCTCAGCCAGATGATCGGCCTCACCGTGCAGAACTTCGTCAGCGCCGCCACCGGCCTGGCTGTGCTGGTCGCGCTGTGCCGTGGTATCGGGCGCAAGTCCACCAAGACCCTGGGCAACTTCTGGGTCGACATGACCCGCGCCACCCTCTACGGCCTGCTGCCGATGTGCCTGGTGTTCGCGTTGTTCCTGGTGTGGCAGGGCGTGCCGCAAACCTTCGCGCATTATGCGAATGCCGTGACGATGCAGGGCGTGGACCAAGTGATCCCACTCGGCCCGGCCGCCAGCCAGATTGCGATCAAACAACTGGGCACCAATGGCGGCGGCTTCTTTGGCGTCAACTCGGCGCACCCGTTTGAAGACCCGACAGCCTGGGCCAACCTGTTCGAGCTGTCGGCAATCATCCTGATCCCGGTGGCGCTGGTGTTCACCTTCGGCCACTACGTGAAGGACCTGCGTCAGAGCCGCGCAATTCTCGGCTGCATGCTGGCGCTGTTCCTGATCGGCGGCGCGACGTCGATGTGGGCCGAATACCAGCCCAACCCGACGCTGAATAACCCGGCGGTTGAACAAACCGCACCGCTGGAAGGCAAAGAAGCGCGCTTCGGTACCACCGGCACGGTGCTGTGGTCGGTGGCCACCACAGCGGCGTCCAACGGTTCGGTCAATGGCATGCAAGACAGCCTCAACCCGCTGACCGGGATGGTGTCGCTGGTCAACATGATGGTCGGCGAAGTGATCTTCGGCGGCGTCGGCGCCGGTATGTACGGCATGTTGCTCAACGTGTTGATCGCGGTGTTCCTCGCCGGCCTGATGATCGGCCGCACCCCGGAATACCTGGGCAAGAAGCTACAGGCCAAGGAAGTGCAATTGCTGGTGGTGACTCTCTTGGTGATGCCGGTTGGCGTGCTGGTGCTCGGCGCCATTGCCGCCAGCCTGCCTGGCCCGGCCGGCGCCATCAGTAACCCTGGCCCGCACGGTTTCAGCCAGTTGCTGTACGCCTACACCTCGGCCAGTGCCAACAACGGTTCGGCGTTCGGCGGCTTCAGCGCCAACACCACCTTTCACAACCTGATGATGAGCCTGTCGATGTTGCTCGGCCGCTTTGGTTACATCCTGCCGGTACTGGCCCTGGCCGGCAGCCTGGCGATGAAGAAAACCGCACCGATTGGCCAGAACAGCTTCCCCACCCATGGCCCGCTGTTCGTGACCCTGTTGACCGTGACCATTTTGCTGGTGGGCGGCCTGACTTTCCTGCCAACGCTGGCGCTGGGCCCCATTGCTGAACACTTGAGCATGGCTGCTCCTAAATAAAGAGCTAAAGGGGATATGAAAATGAATATGCCTGCAAAAAACGCCGCTCCTGTGAACACCCAGGAACCGCCAAAAACTGCGATCTCCGCCTTGTGGCGCCCGGCGCTGGTCCAGGCGTTCGTCAAGCTCGACCCACGCCAACTGCAGCGCTCGCCGGTGATGCTGGTGGTCGAACTGACCGCCATCCTCACCACCGTGCTGTGCTTTGTGCCGGACACGGCGGTGCCGACCTTTGTCGCCGTACAGATCGCCGTATGGCTGTGGTTCACCGTGCTGTTCGCCAACTTCGCCGAAGCCTTGGCTGAAGGTCGCGGCAAGGCCCGCGCCGACAGCCTCAAGGCTGGCAGCGAAGGCCTCAGCGCACGCCGCAAAGAGGCCGACGGCAGCTTCAAAGTCGTGCCGGCCACCAGCCTGCGCAAAGGCGATGTGGTGCGCGTCGCCGCCGGGGAGATGATCCCCGGTGACGGCGAGGTCATCGAAGGTATTGCGGCCGTCAACGAGGCGGCAATCACCGGCGAATCTGCGCCGGTCATCCGTGAATCCGGCGGCGACCGTTCGGCCGTTACCGGCAACACGCGGCTGGTGTCGGATTGGTTGCTGGTGCGCATCACCGTCAACCCGGGTGAGTCCACCCTGGACCGCATGATTGCATTGGTGGAAGGCGCCAAACGCCAGAAAACCCCCAACGAAGTGGCGCTGGATATCCTGCTGATCGGCCTTACGCTGATCTTCCTGCTGGTGGTGGTCACCCTGCAGCCGTTCGCCCACTTCGCCAATGGCAGCTTGCCGCTGGTGTTCCTGGTCGCGCTGCTGGTGACGCTGATTCCGACCACCATCGGCGGCCTGTTGTCGGCCATCGGTATTGCCGGTATGGACCGCCTGGTACGCCTCAACGTCATCGCCAAATCCGGGCGTGCCGTGGAAGCAGCGGGTGACGTGCATGTGTTGCTGCTGGATAAAACCGGCACCATCACCTTCGGCAACCGTCGTTGTGCAGCCGTGATCGCCGCGCCTGGCGTCAGTGGTCGCGACCTGGCTGAAGGCGCGTTGCTGGCGTCCCTGGCGGACGACACGGCGGAAGGCAAATCAATCGTTGAATACCTGCGCGCGCTGCATCCTCAGGCCGAGCCAACCCTGGACGAGCTGACCTCCGTGCCGTTCAGTGCTGAAACGCGCTTGTCCGGTGTCGACTATCAAGGCCGGGTGTTCCGCAAAGGCGCGGTCGATTCACTGCTGGCGTTTATCGGCCAACAACGCGGTGACCTGCAACCGGCACTCTCGCGGGAAATCGACAAGATCGCCCAGAGCGGCGGCACGCCATTGCTGGTATGCGCCGATGGCAAACTGCTCGGCGCGATTCACCTCAAAGACGTGGTCAAGCCGGGTATCCGCGAACGTTTTGCCGAATTGCGCAAACTGGGGATTCGCACCGTGATGGTCACCGGCGACAACCCGCTGACTGCCGCCGCAATTGCCGCTGAAGCGGGTGTGGACGACGTGCTGGCCGAAGCCACCCCAGAAAAAAAACTCGCGCGCATCCGCCACGAGCAGAACGACGGTCGCCTGGTTGCGATGTGCGGCGACGGCGCCAACGACGCCCCGGCGCTGGCCCAGGCCGACGTCGGCATGGCGATGAACGACGGCACCCAGGCCGCTCGCGAAGCGGCCAATATGGTCGACCTCGACAGCGACCCGACCAAGCTGTTGGACGTGGTGCAGATCGGCAAGGAACTGCTGGTGACACGCGGCGCGTTGACGACCTTTTCCATCGCCAACGACGTGGCCAAATACTTCGCGATTTTGCCGGCGCTGTTCGCCTCGATCTACCCGCAACTGGGCGTGCTCAACGTGATGCACTTGCAGAGCCCGCAGAGCGCGATTCTCTCGGCCATCGTCTTCAACGCGCTGATTATCGTGGTGTTGATTCCCCTGGCACTGCGCGGTGTGCGCGTACAGGCGGCGAGTGCGGCGGCGTTGCTACGCCGCAACCTGCTGATCTACGGGCTGGGCGGGCTCCTGGTGCCGTTCGTGGGCATCAAGGCGATCGACATGCTCCTGACCGCACTGCACCTGGTGTAACTGGATCGTTCCCACGCTCCGCGTGGGAATGCCGCCCCGGACGCTCCGCGTCCTGCGCTGATAAATGAATCGAGGAATTTGAAATGTCCACCCTGATCCGCCCGGCCCTGAGCCTGCTGGTCCTCATGACCCTGATCACCGGCGTTGCCTACCCGCTGGTGGTCACCGGCGTCGCCCAAGTTGCGTTCCCCGACCAGGCCAACGGCAGCCTGGTGCGTGACGCCGAGGGCAAAGTGCGCGGCTCCAGCCTGATCGCCCAGGATTTTACCGGTGACAGCTGGTTCCACCCACGGCCATCGGCCGGCGCGTTCGCCACGGTCTCCAGCAGCGCCAGCAACCTGGGCCCAAGCAACCCGGCATTGGCCACGCGCATTTTTGATGACGCCAATAAACAACTGGTGCCAGGCCAGGGGCCGGTGCCTTTGGTTTCCCTGACGACCTCCGGCAGCGGCCTTGATCCGCACTTGCCACCGGCGGCGATTGCCTATCAACTGGCGCGAGTGGCGGCGGCGCGAAATGTTCCGGTGTCTACACTGCAGCGCTTGCTCGATGAGCACATCGAAAGCCCGCTGGTGGGGCCGCCGGTGGTGAATGTGCTGGCGCTGAACATGGCGCTGGAAAAGTTGTAAGCCGTGGTGCCCTCATCGCGGGCAAGCCCGGCTCCCACAGGGAAATGCATTCCAAATGTGGGAGCGGGCTCGCCCGCGATGAGGGCCTGAAGGACTCCAAATAAACACCTGAAGGAACCCCAAAGCATGAGCGACTCCGGCCGCGCCGATGCCCTGTTAGCCGATCTGCCACGGGACGGCCGTGGCCGGCTCAAAGTCTTCCTCGGCGCCGCGCCCGGTGTGGGCAAGACCTACGCCATGCTCCAGGCCGCCCACACCCAACTGCGCCAGGGCGTGCGCCTGATCGCTGGCGTGGTTGAAACCCACGGCCGCGCCGAGACCGAAGCCTTGCTCAGCGGCTTGCCGCAGCAACCCTTGCTGCGCAGCGAATACCGGGGCGTGATGCTCGAAGAAATGGACCTCGACGGCCTGCTCGCCGCCAAGCCCAAGCTGGTGCTGGTGGATGAGCTGGCCCACAGCAACGCCCCCGGCAGCCGCCATGAAAAACGCTGGCAAGACATCCAGGAACTGCTTGCCGCCGGCATCAACGTGTTCACCACGGTCAACGTCCAGCATCTGGAAAGCCTTAACGATCAGGTGCGAGGCATCACCGGCGTGCAAGTGCGTGAAACCTTGCCGGATTGGGTGCTGCAAGAGGCCGACGAGCTGCTGCTGATCGACCTGCCATCCCGTGAATTGCTGGAGCGCCTGCGCGACGGCAAGGTGTATGTGCCGGAACAGGCCCGCGCCGCCATCGACGCATTCTTCACCCAGACCAACCTCATGGCCCTGCGCGAGCTGGCCATGCAAACCGCCGCTGCCCACGTCGATGACGATTTGGCCCAAGGCTACCGCCAGCTCGGCCAGGCTGCCCCGGCGGTGCGCGGGCGTTTGCTGGTGGGCGTGGATGGCGATGCGCAGGCCGAACGCCTGGTGCGTCACGCCAGCCGCGTGGCCCAGCGCCGGCATTTGCCGTGGAGCCTGGTGCACATCGATAACGGCCGCGCACGCGACGAGCAATCGCGCCTGCGCCTGCAAAATGCCCAGCAACTGGCTGAGCGGCTCGGCGGCGAGGTGGTGTTGCTGCGCGCCGGCGAAGTGGCCAAAACGCTGATCCAGCATGCTGCCGAACGCCGCGCCAGCCTGGTATTGGTAGGGCAGTCGCGGATGCGCTGGCGGCGCCGGTTGTTCGGGGGTGGCTTGGCAGCACGCTTGCTGCGCAATGCGCGGGGTTTGGAGATCAACGTCCTCGACAGCGACGATATGCCTGCACCACCACGCTTGCCGGATGTGCGCGGGCTGGTGTGGTTCGACTACGGGCTGGCGGTGGTTGCAACCATCGTCGCGGCAGCATTGGCCTGGGCGGTGGCCAGTGTGTTGCCGCTGCCGAATATCTCGTTGGTGTTTCTTGCGGCGGTACTGCTGGTCGGCGTGCGCAGCAGCCTGGGGCCGTCGCTGCTGTGTGCGGCGCTGTCGTTCCTGGCCTATGACTTTCTGTTTATCCCGCCGAATTTCTCCTTTTCTATCCAGCGCGAAGAAGACGTGCTGACCCTGTTGTTTTTCTTGCTGATGGCGGCGCTCACCGGCAACCTCGCGGCGCGTCAGCGTCGGCAGTTGCAGGCCCTGCGCGACACCCAGGAAGAAACCAGCGAATTGCTCGACCTGTCGCGCAAACTCACCGCGGCCACCGATCGCCAGGCGGTGATCAGTGCGGCGGCCCATCACCTGCAAGGCTGGAGCGACCTGGACCTGTGCCTGTTGAACCGTGACGGCCAGGGCGACTGGAAGGTTGAAACCGGCGCCGCGCTTAACCTCACCGAAGCCGAACGCGCTGCCGCCGATTGGGCCTGGCAGCATGATCAACCGGCCGGCATGGGCACCGGCACGTTGCCGTTTGGGCGTTGGTGGTGGTGGCCGCTGTCGGGCGAGGAGGGGCCGCTAGGCCTGCTCGGCGTCAGCCCGAAACCCGGCCTTGAATTAAGCGGCCAACGCCGACGTTTGCTCACCGCATTGAGCCAGCCATTGGCTCAGGCCCTGGCGCGCGCGCAACTGGCGCAGGAGCTGGAGTCGGCGCGCCTGCACGGCGAAACCGAACAACTGCGCAGCGCTTTGCTGGCCTCGGTGTCCCACGATTTGCGCACGCCGTTGACCTCGATGCGCGGCAGCATCGACAGCCTGCTGGCGCTCGGCGAAGCCATCCCGCTGGAGGACCGCCGCGAATTGCTTGAAGGCACCCGCGATGAAGCCGAGCGCCTGGACCGCTATATCCAGAACCTGCTGGACATGACACGCCTGGGCCACGGTGCGCTGAAACTGGCACGCGATTGGGTCTCGCCGGGTGATATCGTCGGCAGCGCCCTGGGCCGTTTGCGCGCGGTACTGGCGCCGTTGCAGGTACACACTGACGTGCCGGCGCAGTTGCCGCTGCTGTATGTGCACGCAGCGTTGATCGAGCAGGCGCTGGTCAATGTGCTGGAAAACGCTGCGCGTTTCTCACCGCCTCACGGCCGTTTGCAGGTGAGTGCCGGGGTGGCCGATGAGCAGCTGTTTTTTGCCGTGGCCGACGAGGGACCGGGGATTCCCGAGGACGAGCGTGCGAAGATTTTCGATATGTTTTACACCGCCGCCCGTGGTGATCGCGGCGGGCAGGGCACGGGCCTTGGCCTGGCGATCTGCCAGGGCATGGTGGGCGCTCACGGTGGGCATATCCGCGTCGATGACGGTATAGAAGGGCGCGGCACTTGCATCAGCTTGTTCCTGCCCTTACCGACGCAACCTGGCCCGGAGCGCGAGCCTTGAGCTACCCTCTTTTCTCCACGGATTTTGATTGGACACCATGAGCCAGACCGCGACGATTTTAGTCATTGATGACGAACCGCAGATCCGCAAATTCCTGCGTATCAGCCTGGCCTCCCAGGGCTACAAGGTGATCGAAGCCGGCACCGGCAACGAGGGCCTGGCCCAAGCGGCATTGAGCAAACCGGATTTGCTGGTGCTCGACCTGGGCCTGCCCGACATGGACGGCCAGCAAGTGTTGCGCGAGTTTCGCGAGTGGTCGACGGTGCCGGTGTTGGTGCTGTCGGTGCGCGCCAGCGAAGTGCAAAAAGTCGAAGCCTTGGACAGCGGCGCCAATGACTATGTAACCAAACCCTTTGGCATCCAGGAATTTCTCGCCCGTGTGCGCGCCTTGTTGCGCCAGGCGCCAGCGGGAGAGGCCCAGGAAGCGGCGTTGAGTTTCGGCCCTTTGACGGTGGACCTGGCCTATCGCCGCGTGCTGCTGGACGGTGCCGAGGTGGCCCTGACGCGCAAGGAGTACGCAGTGCTGGCGCAATTGGCGCGCCATCCTGGGCGGGTGATCACTCAGCAGCAATTGCTCAAGGATATCTGGGGGCCGACCCATACCGAAGACAGCCATTATTTGCGTATCGTGGTGGGCCATCTGCGTCAGAAACTGGCGGATGATCCGACGCAGCCACGGTTTATCGTGACCGAGGCGGGTGTGGGGTATCGGTTGTTGAATGCCTGAAGGTTGCAGTGCCTGAACGGGCCTCATCGCAGGCAAGCCAGCTCCCACATTTTGATCTGTGAATACATTCAAAGGTGGGAGCTGGCTTGCCTGCGATAGGGCCATCAGCCACGCCGCCTATTTCAGTGTTGCTCACTCTCATACCGATCCAACGTATCACTGGCAATTTCCCGCCCCAACGCGATCAACTCCGGCGCCTTGTAGAACTCGAAAAAACGGCACACCCGCTTCGGCACGTTGATCAGCACGTCCGGCGGGTAACCGGCAATCTTGTACTGCGCCAGCGAGGTCTGCATCACTTCGAAACTCTGGTTGATCAGGTCCAGCAGTGACGCCGGGCCGACGTTATCGATGATAAATGAGCCGGTCGCGGACTTCGGCGCACCTTGTTTTTCAGGCGCAGCCGCAGGTTGTTGGGCCTCGGGTTCGGCCGACTCCAGCCACGGGTTGATTTCGGCGGCCTGGGACTGCAAGGCTTCCTGCTCCAGCTTCATCAATTGCTCGGCCTGCTTGCGCCGAAACGGCAGGTGCGAACCCAGTGATTTGGCCAGGCTGTTGAAGCGGCTCTTGAATGCCGGCGGGCGCTGGATCACCGGCAGTTGGTAGTGCTTCTGGTTGGTGGCGTTGAGGTTGACCGCGATGATCAAGTCGCAATGGCTCGACACCACTGGCACGATCGGCAGCGGGTTAAGCAGGCCACCGTCCACCAGCATGCGGTTGCCTTGCATCACCGGCGTGAACAGGCTCGGAATCGCCGCCGAAGCGCGCATGGCCTGGTGCAGGCAGCCTTCCTGAAACCAGATTTCCTGTTGGTTGGTCAGGTCGGTGGCCACAGCGGTGTAGGGAATACGCAGCTCTTCGATATTGATCTCGCCGACGATCTTGCGGATTTGCCCGAAGACTTTTTCGCCACGAATCGCCCCCAGGCGAAAGCTCACGTCCACCAGGCGCAGCACGTCCAGGTAGTCGAGGCTCTCGATCCAATTGCGGTATTCGTCAAGCTTGCCGGCGGCATAGATCCCGCCGACCACGGCGCCCATGGAGCAGCCGGCGATACAGGCGATGTCGTAGCCGCGCCGTTCGATTTCCTCGATCACGCCAATATGGGCGTAACCGCGGGCTCCGCCGGAGCCCAGCACCAAGGCAACACGTTTCTTCATGAGCTGATCCTTCGCAAAACTGTGGCCCACAATGCGCCTACCGGCAGAGGGCATCAAAATATTTTTCCAGAATAGCCATAACGCTCGGGTATGCTCTGGCAATCGGCGCTTCTGATTTCAGGCTGTAGACAAGGCACTTTTCCTTGCGGGCAACGTCTACAGCCTACGACTGTTTTTCTATATTTGAGGTGTCATTGATGAAAGCCTGGATGTGTGTGCCTGTGATCGTGTTGGCCCTGGCCGGTTGTGCCGGCAAAACCGCATACCGCGACAGCTGTGGCACGCAATTGGATGCGGCCTGGCACGAGTTGGATTTGGCCAAGGCCGAAGGCTTTGCCGGCACCGTGAGCTACTCTAAGGCTTTGTCGCTGTTGACCGGCGCCAAGACCCAGCAGCAATTCGAAGCGTTTGAAGGCTGTTCCAACAAGGCCGAGAAAGCGCGCTTCTATATTCGTGAGTCGCGCGCCGGGCGTTGATCGGTCAGCGGCGAATAGGGTTTCATCGTTAAGGGGGAAGGGATGTCAGTGCTGGTTGATCAGTTAGTCGCTCAGGTCATTGGCCTGGAAGTAGGGTTACTGAGCTGCCAGGCTCGCCTCGCCGCCATCACCGACGATGAAGCCTTGCACGACCTGCGCACCACCGTGCGGCGCCTGCGCAGTTTGTTGCGCCCCTTGCGCGGGCTGCCGGGTGTCGAGCAGCTGGAATTAGCCGCCAGCACGGTGGGCCAATTGACTACGCCGCTGCGCGACCGCGAGGTACTGGCGGCGTACCTGCACCAGCACGGTCATCACGCGGCGGCCGACCGGCGCCTGCGTTTGCAAGCCGATGCCTATCGCCAGGTGGCGCAAAGCCCGGAACTCGCGCATTTGCTGCTGATTCTGGATGCCTTCCCGCGTTTTATCCGCGCCTCCCAACACCAGAAACTGCTCAAAGGCCTGCGCCCGCGCATCGAAAAGCGTCTGGGCAAACAATGGCAGAAACTCGATGACGCCCTTAAAGACCCTGATCATGACCGCCACCGTCTGCGGCTGCTGATCAAGCGCGTGCGCTACGCGGCCGAAGCCTACCCGGAACTGGATAAACTGCCTGCCAAGGCGATGCAACGCCTCAAGCAAGCGCAAGGCGCCCTGGGCGATTGGCACGATTGCTGGCAATGGCTGGCCCAGGCCGAACATCAACCTGACCTGCAGCCGTGCGTTGCGGTTTGGCAGCGCACTATGGCCAAGGCTGAAGGCCAGGCGGATCGGGTGCTGGACAAGCTCAGCAGGGATTGTTTCTAGACCGGTCCGGCTTTTGGCCGGAATAGGCGCTGTGCCAGGCCGGCCTGCTGGTTAAGATCCCTGCATCGGTTTTCTGGATGTGAGGTTGCCATGCGCTTTTGTGATTTGCTCGACGCCGCCCGTAACAACCCATTGGAAGTGACCATCCCCGCTGAATGGGCGCAGGGCCGCGCAACCTTTGGTGGCCTGGTGGCTGCCTTGCAATACGAAGCCTTGCGCGCCCACGTGCCGGCGGATCGCCCTTTGCGTTCGCTGGCTATCACCTTTGTCGGCCCGGTAGCGCCGGATGTACCCGCCAGTTACCAGGTCGAAGTGCTGCGCGAAGGCAAGGCGGTGAGCCAGTTGCTCGGCCGTGTGGTACAGAACGGTGAAGTGGCGACCTTGGTACAAGCCAGCTTTGGCGCAGCCCGCGAGTCGGTTATTGAGGTAGCGAGTGAGCCGCCGCCGGTGTTCAAACACTGGGATGAGTGCCAGGAGCTGCCCTATATCAAGGGCGTTACCCCCGAATTCATGCGCCACTTGGCGATGCGCTGGAGTGTCGGCGGGCTGCCGTTTACCGGTAATAAATCCCGCGACATGGGCGGCTGGGTGCGTTTGCGTGGGGACGTGAAGGAAGAACCGCTAACCGAGGCGTATATTCTTGCCCTGGTCGACGCCTGGCCACCGGCCTTGTTGCCGCACCTGACCAAACCGGCGCCGGGCAGCACCCTGACCTGGACCATCGAGTTCATCCAGCCGCTGCAAAACCTGACCACCCTCGACTGGTGCCAGTACTACGTCAACATCGAGCACGCCCGCGACGGCTACGGCCATGCCGCTGCCGCGCTCTGGAGCCCGAGCGGCGAGTTGATCGCCATCAGCCGCCAGACTGTGGTGGTCTTCGCCTGAGCCTCAGAAGTGCTGGCTGCCCTGGGCTTCCAGCTTGCGGCCGTGGCGTTGCAGCGCCACGCCCGCCAACAGGCCGACGACGCCGATGGCAACACTGGCCAGGCTGAAGCTGAACACGCCAGACACCATCAACAGAAAACCAATGATCA
This sequence comes from Pseudomonas sp. Xaverov 259, assembly GCF_019352915.1. NCBI lineage: Bacteria > Pseudomonadati > Pseudomonadota > Gammaproteobacteria > Pseudomonadales > Pseudomonadaceae > Pseudomonas > Pseudomonas sp. Xaverov 259. The sequence continues at coordinate 172,759 of NZ_JAAAFV010000033.1, forward strand.
ACAAAGGCACGGCAAGCAGTTGCAGGCCCAGGTTAGTGGGGTGCTGGTGGGCCTGTGGCTGAGTGCGCCATTGCCAGGCGGGGAAGTTGGGGTGACGTTTGCCCATGATGATTAATCCTCTGTCCGTTGAAACAACATGGACAAAGTTTAGGTCGCGGGCACGTGGGACGGCGAATCAACACTCGCTATGGAAGCCATAGCCAGCCTTGCTTGGCTTATAGCTTCAATTGCCCGATCGCCTTGCTCAATTCCCCAGCCAAAGTCGCCAGCTCATTGCTGGTGGTGGCCGACTCCACCGTCTGCTGCACGGTGTTTTCGGTCACATCGCGAATGCTCACCACCGCACGGTTCATCTCTTCGGCCACATGGCTTTGCTGTTCGGCCGCCACCGCAATCTGGGTATTGCTTTCGCGCATCTGGGCCACGGCGCCGGTGATTTCGGCCAGTGCCGCGCCGGCTTCCTGGGCCTGTTGCACACAATCGTCAGCCTTGAATGAGCTTTCTTGCATGAAGTCCACCGCATCGCGGGTGCCGGCTTGCAGCGCCGAGACCATGCGGGTGATTTCGTCGGTGGAGCTTTGTACGCGCTTGGCCAGGTTGCGTACTTCGTCGGCGACCACGGCAAAGCCACGGCCCATTTCGCCGGCGCGGGCGGCTTCGATGGCGGCGTTGAGGGCGAGCAGGTTGGTTTGTTCGGCGATGCTGTGGATCACGCCCACTACGCCGTTGATTTTCTGACTGTCTTCGGCGAGTTTCTGGATCATTTCGGCCGTCTGCTGCACGCCGGTGGACAAGCCGGCGATAGAGCGCTGCACCCGAGTGACCACTGCCTGGCCACTGCCGGCGAGGGTGTCGGCGGTCTGGGACAGGTCGCGGGTAGCGCCGGCATGCTGGGCGATATGGTAGACGGTGGCCGTCATCTCATTGATGGCGGTGGCGGCCTGGTCGGTTTCGCTTTGCTGGCCGAGCATGCCGTGCTGCACCTCGTTCATGCTGCTGGCCAGGCGCGCGGCGCCATCGTCGAGTTGCTGGGCGGTGCGCGCCACGGTGCTGACCACGCGCTGATAGCCGGCCTGCATGGCGTTGAAGGCACTGGCCATCTGGCCAACTTCATCTTTGCAGGCCAGGGGCACGCGGGCCGACAGGTCACCGCTCTTCTCTACGTGCAGCATCACGTCCTTGAGGGTGTTGAGTTGGCTGAGCAGGAAGCGGATCAGCAACTGCGAGGCGCCGAGCATCGCCAGCATCAGGATCAACACGGCCACGGCGTAGTTGGCGAAGCGTTCGCCGAAAACCTGGCTGAGGCTACGGCCGTAGGCGAGTACCGCGATCTGTTGGCCATCGGCACGGGTGACCACTTCGGCACCGATCAGTGGGTTTTCCCCGAACAAGGGCATGTGATTGAGTTCGACCCAACCGGTGGCGGCGCTCAGGGCTGAAAGATCTTGATCGGCCGACTGTGGGATTTGGCCGCGGGCAAAGGTCAGCCAATGTTCATCTTTGGGTAATGGAGTGTTGGCCGGCCAGGCGCCGAGTAGTCGCGCTTGCGCCTGGGCCGAGGCCCGTGACGCATCGCTGCGGGCCTGTTGTTCGAGCTGCACGGCATACAACACCAGCAGCAGCGTGGTGATGAAAGCGACCGCATTGACGGCCCAGAATTTGTATTTCAGCGAGATATTGCTAAGCCAGGCACCCATGGAAGGTTTTCTCTGATAGCGGATACAGCATTGGCAAGGTGCCATTATTGTGCCGCTACTCAGAGAGTTGGTTTTGACATGGGTCAATGCGCCGCATCAATCCACTTGAGGCAGCCCAAAAAACGCACGGGAGCAGGCGGTGCTGTGTTCGGCCAGGTCTTCCAGCGATTCGTTACGATGCAAAGCAACCTCACGCAGCACTTCCGGCAAATAAGCCGGTTCATTGCGGCCGTTTTTCGGCTTGGGCCGCAAGGTGCGTGGTAGCAAGTACGGCGCATCGCTTTCCAGCATCAAGCGGCCACGGGGAATTTGCTTGACCAGCGGATGCAGGTGCGTGCCACGGCGCTCGTCGCAGATCCAGCCGGTGATGCCGATGTGCAAGTCGAGGTCGAGGTAGCTGAACAGCGCCTGTTGCTCGCCGGTAAAGCAATGCACTACGGCGGCGCTCAGGTGATCGCGGTAGTCCTTGAGGATTTCCAGCAGTCGCTGGTTGGCATCACGTTCGTGCAGAAACACCGGCAGTTTCAGCTCGACCGCCAGGGCTAAATGCTCCTCGAGAACTTTTTCCTGCTGTGGGCGCGGGGAAAAGTCCCGGTTGAAGTCCAGCCCGCATTCGCCCACCGCGCGTACGCGGCTTTCGTTGAGCAACCCGCGCAAACGCTGGGCGCTGTCGCCATTCCAGTCACTGGCCGAGTGCGGGTGGATGCCGGCGGTGCTGAACAGGCGTTGGCCGCTTTCATCGAGTTTTACGCACAGTTCCAAGGCCTGTTCGCTGCCGTCGACGCTGGTGCCGGTGAGCACCAATTGTTGCACGCCGGCGGCGTAGGCGCGGTCGAGAACGGCCTGGTGCCTCTCGTCGAAACTGGGGTTGGTCAGGTTGACGCCGATATCAATGAGTTGCATGGTGCTAGCTCCGCCTGCGGCCGGAAAGCATATCAGAGCTGTAGATTTATAAGAAAAACTAAGAACTACAACGCGTTATAGCTGTCTTTGAACGTCGCAAGTGACATTGTGGTTGGCTCACCGCCTGCCCCGACGCCACCGTTGCGTGCCTTGCCAGCGCTTGAAGCGCTCTGTTTCTGACCTCCAGCTTTTCGTCTTTCACGAAATGGCTGGCCAGTATTCTTTCCGGAGAGCGGATGATCCGACCCTCGGCGTTGCTTATGTTGTGCCTGACGTTACTGCTGCCCACGGCGGCGGTCGCGCGTCTGGACGGGCCGCTGGAAGTGACCAAGCCCGGCAAGGTCCGTGACCTGGCGCAGATCCGCTCGAGTCGCACCCTGCGTGTGCTGGTCAACCAGAGCCGTAACAGTTCCGGTGAGATCCAGGGCCAGGCCATCGGAGTCGAATACCATCGCCTGCGCGCCTTCGAGCAATACCTGAACGGCCATGCCCGGGACGGAGAAGAAATCAGCCTCAAGATCATTCCCAAGGCCAAGGACCAATTGCTTGGCGCATTGGCCCGTGGTGAAGGCGACCTGGTGGCGCCGGGTGAATTACTCGATGTGAAGGCCACGCACAAGATCAGCACCAGTGACCCGATTGCCAGCGGCGTGCCGCTATGGCTGGTGGGCGTGAAGGGTGAGCGGCGGTTTACCAAGCTGGAGCAATTGTCCGGGCGCACCCTGGCGTTGACCACCGGCAGTGCGGCGGCGGATGCGATCAATCAGGTCAACCAGCAACTGGCGCTGCACAAGCGCCCGCCGGTAAAGGTGGAGTGGGTTGACCCTACGCTGGCCGTGGAGGATGTGTTGGAGATGGTTCAGGCCGGAATCTTCCACCTCACCATCGTCGAGAAGCCGATTGCCGAGCGCTGGTCGAAAATCCTGCCCAAGTTACGCTTTGATCGGCAGGTGGCAATCAGCGAGCCGGGTGACGAGTACTGGTTCGTGCGCCAGGATGCCTCGATGCTGCGGGCCAGTATTGATCGCTTCCTCAAGACTTATCGCACGCCGTCCGACCAGGATGTAGCGTTTCAGCGTATCTATCGACGTCTCTACCAAGTGCGCAATCCGCTGGCCCGTGCCGACCGTCAGCGCCTGGAGAAACTGCGTCCGGTGCTGCAAAAGCATGCCCGAGAGCAGGGTATGGACTGGCTGAACCTGGCGGCGCTGGCCTTCAAGGAATCCGCCCTGGACCCTGGCGCGCGCAACAGCGGCGGGCCGACCGGCCTGATGCAGATCACCCCATCGGCGGCGCAGCGGGTAGGTGTGAACAATATCGAGAGTCTGGACAGCAATGTGCAGGCCGGTGCGCGTTACCTGGCAATGATCCGCCGCAAGTTCTTCGCCAGCCCCAAACTCAACGAGCGCGAACGCATGGCCTTTGTGCTGGCGGCTTATAACATGGGGCCGGAGCGGGTTCAGGGAATGCGCGCAGAGGCGCGCCGGCGGGGCTTGAACCCCAATCAATGGTTCTTCCAGGTCGAACGCATTGCCATGGAACAGGTGGGAATGGGCGGCGTCAGCTATGTTAATAGCGTGAACAAGTATTACTTGGCGTTTGATCGGGAGCGCGAATCCCTGGAACCGTCGACGCCGAAAATTGCCTCACGAAAATAATCGGTTTTATCGATAAGTATTAGGCGATTTTTGCGCTTTTATCATAGTCTGATCCGATTAATATAGCGGCCAACCAACCCCTACTTTGAAAAGGATTCTCACCATGAGCCCACTGATCAACCGCATTCTGTCTACCCGCGCCGGTTACGGCCTGACCATCCTGCGAATTTTCGTCGGCATCGTTTTCGCCGCCCATGGTTCGCAAAAACTCTTCGGCTGGTTTGGCGGCGGCGGCTTGGCCGGCACGGCGCAGTACATGGAAAGCCTGGGCCTGACGCCGGGTACGCTGATGGCGGTGCTGTCAGGTGGGACTGAGTTCTTTGCCGGCCTGGCGTTGATCATTGGCTTGCTGGCACGCCCAGCGGCATTGGGCCTGGCGTTCCTGTCGCTGGTGGCGATCTTCTCGGTGCATATCCATAACGGCCTGTTCATGGCCAACAACGGTTATGAGTTCGCCTTGGCCTTGCTCGGCGGTGCACTGGCGGTGCTGTTCGAAGGCGCTGGCAAACTGTCCGTCGACCGCGCCATCGCCCACTGAAGACCCGCGTAACCCCCTGAAAAAGCCCGCCATGAGCGGGCTTTTTCATTGCTCGGGATTCTTGACAGCGCCCCACAGGCTTCTCTAGGATGCTGCTCATGCGCCGATTTAAACAGCTAATTGCGGGGCGCCACTGGGACTCAATGCAGCCCGACAGAAGCATGCACTCACCAAGAGTCAGGTTTCGAAATACCGCTAAAGCGCTGGTTCGGTGTTGCCTCTCACCTGCCCGCAGACTTTTGAGGCAGAGACACGACACGATGAATGCACTACGCCCCCTCATACGCCTGGCCCCGATCACCGCGGACCTGACTCAACGCAACCCCAAAATCCTGCTGGGCGGCAAGCATCAGCCGACCTTGCTGCGTTACCTGGACGGCTGGCCGCGCCGTACAGGGCGCCCCTCAGCGTTTCTGATCCAGTTTGTGGAAGATGGCGATTCCCTGGCGCGTTTTGCCAGCAACAGCTTTGACCTCGCCGTTATCCAGGCGCCCAGTGCGGGCGATGCCGATGAGGTGATCCGCCAACTGACGCGCATCGCCCGGCAAGGGCTGATTGCGCGTCGTTGACGGTGATCAGTGAACGACAACCGCCGACCGGCGTCGCCGGTGGTAGAGGTACACTGCCCAGGCAATCAGGCATAACGACAGCGGTACTGCGCCAATCATCAGCAACTTGAGGTTGCGTTCCGCTCGATGCACCGGTGCATACGCCTGGACCTTGAGTGCCTGCAACTCCATGGGCAGCCGCAGGCGTTCCTTGTTAAGCGCCTGCAATTGGATAGTGGTGTCCACCGCGCGGGTGCCGAAGCCAGTACTCGGTGGATTCAAGCGTTGCCATTCCTGCTCGGTTTGCTCAAGACGTCTTTGCAGTTCCCCGGCTTTTTGCGCATAAGCCTGCTCGGCGGCCTCGCGCAGTTGCTCCAGTGCGTGGGGAGAATGGCTGACGCTGGTACGCGGTTGAATGTTTGCGAGCACGCCGGGAGACGCAAGGTTATCCAAGGTATTCAAGACAAACATCACGTTGCTATTGGGCGCAGAGTTGATCACCGCGTCCGTCAACAAATCGGTATCGGCGACCACCACCACTTCGATATGTGCAGCCTTTTGCAGCCCGGCAGGTTGTCCGTCAATGCCATCTGGAAAGGCCGAGTAGGCGGGGCCTTCGAGGCGCGCCGCGATCATATGGGGTTGCGCGGCAGCCGGTATTCCTTCAGCCAGTAAGTCGGCTGCAGGTGTTGCTGCAAAGCGGCCTGCATCCAGCAGTGTGGAGCGCCTGGAGCTTTGCAACAGAGGTGTGAGTGTGGTGCGGCTTTTTCTCACGCGCGACAGCGCACCGCTGCTCGATACGATGACCGTATCCAGTTTCCAGGCACTCACATCGTTGGCCGCCATCGCTTGCCGTGGCAGGTTCAGCTTGGCCGGGTGCAGTACGGCTGGCGCGCCTGAGCCAAAAGCATGATCGACCAACAGTTTGTCCGCCGGCATCTGAATGCCCCAAGCCGCCAATAGCCCGTCCAGCCGTGTGTCGGCGGGCTTGGCGGTTGTCTCGGCCTCGCTCACCGGGTCTATAAAGAGCATCAGTTTGCCACCCCTGAATACAAACTGTTCAATCGCATACAGGGTTTGTTCCGGCAGGGCGCGCGGGTGCACAACCATCAGGGTTTTGATCGATTCGGGCACTGTCGGGGTACTTGATGTCAGGCCTATCAAATCAAAATGCTGATGCATCTGTGCCAGCAGCTGTTCGCCAGACGCGTTCAAGGCCAACCCCGTCAACACGCCGACGGTGGGAGGCTCGGGGTGCATCAGTTGGTGGATCAGATGACTGATTTCGTACTCAAGCAAGGGCTCGTCATCCAGGCGCAGTACTTCGATACGTTGTGCGGGCTGGCCTGCACGGGTGCCGATGAGGCCAAGAAAGCCTTGCTTGTCATCCAATCCGAACAGGCCGGCCTTGTAGGCATCCTCTGAATAAGGGGTAGGATCTATAACATGTAGGTTAATCATGCCCTTTGATGCTTTTTCGAACTCTTTGAGTAAATCTGCCACTCGTTCGCCATAGCGGTTTATTGCCTGGCTTCTTCTCGGGTCATTACTTGAGTTGAAGTAATACAAATCCAGTGGGTGTTCCAGAGTGGCGAGCAGTTGTCGCGCAGCGGGCGATAACGTGTGGAGTTTCTGCTGTGAGAAGTCCCAGCGGATATTCGGTAGTTTGCCGACCCACGTGAGATTAAATGCAAGGAAAAGCAGCAGTATGACCAGCAGTGTCATACCCATACTCAGAGTGGAACGCATCGTTTGCTTTCCTTCTCAACTGGTTTTGTAATTGAGCGTGACTGTGGATGCCGAGAGAAAGGCAAGGATCATGCTGATGTAGTACAAGGCGTCATGCAGTGTCAGTTTGCCGTTATCGATAGAGCCGAAACGCGAAATCGGGTTAATCGAGGCCAGGCTGTCAACGACCCAGATTGGCGCCTGATGTTCAAGTGCGTCCAGCACCGATGACAGTCCGCTGGCTGCCAGTAACATCACCACCGTCACCAGAAATACAGCCAAACGTTGGTGGGTCAGGGCAGAAGTAAAACATCCGACAGAAAGATAGGCGCCGGCCAGTAACCAGCTGGCTAGAAACTGTGAAGAGATAACACGGTTGTCGGCGGTGCCGAGGTAGTTGGCGAGGATCACCAGTGGGAAAGTCAGCAACAATGCAATACCGCATACGACCCACGCCGCCATAAACTTTCCGATTACCCGCTCTGCGCTGGTGATGGGCAGGGTTTTCAGCATGTCGCGCATACTGGCGTGGTGTTCGTCTGACCACAATTGTGTCGACAGCATGGGAATCAGCAGCAGGTAGAGCCAAGGGTGCAATTGGAAAAACACCTGCAGGTCGCCGCTGTCCTGTTCCAGCCAATTGCTTGTATACAACCCCAGGGTGGCGCACAACACCAGAAACGCGGCAATACCCAGGTACGTGCTGGGCGTACAGGCATAACTGGCCAGTTGGCGCTTGAAAATGACGGGCAGCAGTTTCAAAGGGTGACCTCGTGGCTCAGATGCTGAACGACTTCGTTCAGGCGACCCGGCTCCAGATTCAGTGACGTTATGTTCCAGCCGCGGCTGGCGATTAGTGCGTTGATATGGGGGTAGATGGCGTGCCCGGGCATGGCCAGAACTGTCACGGTGCCGGGTGCATGCCGGTCCTCTTCTATACCTGCCACGCCGGGTAATACGGCAAGGGCGAGTAAATCCAGGGGTGTTTCTGCGGCCAGCGTGACGGCTCGGTAATGCCGGGAGTTGCGCTGCAGGTCGGGCAGCGGGGTGTCTGCCACAAGGTGCCCACCGGCGATAACCAGGGCGCGCGTGCAGAGGCCGGACAGGTGGTCGCAGTGCCGGGAGGCAATGATGACTGCCATGTCTTCGGTCAGCGCCTGGATAAGTGTCTTGAACCTGAGCAGTTGATCCGGTGTGAGCCCCTCGGTCGGCTCATCCAGCAACAACAGGCCGGGCGCGTGCAGGATCGCCTGGGCGATGGCAATTCTGCGTTTCAAGCCGGTCGAAAGCGTAGCAATCGGTGCATCGAGCACCCGTGACAGTTCCAGGCGCATGGCCGCCCGATCGACACGGCTGCGTTTTTCGGCACCGCTGAAGCCGCGAACGGCGGCAATAAAATTGAGCACGCCTTTAACCGACAGTGACTGATGGCTGAGGCCGCCCTGGAGTTGATAACCGAGGTGTTTTTGCGCCTGCAGTGGCTGCGCCTGAGTGTCGAAGCCCTGGACCGTCACATGCCCCGCAGAAGGTTTGGCGAGCCCGGCTATTACGTTCAGTAGTGTGGTCTTGCCTGCACCATTCTCCCCGAACAGGCCTATGCATTCCTGGCGTTGGGCACAAAATGAGACATTAGTGATGACGTTTCTTTTACCCAAACGCTTTGTCAGGCTGCTTATCTCGAGCATCTTTTTACCGAATAAGTTTTGCGAGGCGTAGGAACATTTACCGTCATATACGGTGAGCGCCAGGAAGGTTACGTTTAATCATTGGACTTGGGAACGCGGGGACATGTTTATCAGATAAGTCCTACGCCGCAGCGCCTAACTTGCTGAAACAATTGCGTTGTTCCGAGGCTTGTTAACTGCCGGGTGTTTATCTGGCGTTTATATAAGGTTTACTCTTTCGCAATAAGGCCTGAATATCATGATGCTTCTTCGCACGCTTGTTCTTGAACGCAGCGGTCAGGACACACCGATCAACGGTGCACTACTTTGCGGGTTTGCCGTTGCACAGACCGATTCAAACTTTCTGGTCTATAGCCTGGATGAAGAGACCGAACCTGGTAACTCCAGGGTCTATATCGCGGCGCTCCGCAAGAAACTCGATCGGTATTTCCTGGGTGGGGTCGAGTCCAAGGAAGATTTGCAAGTTGCCATGCAAGTGTTCAAGCAAATCCTGATGGCGGCTGCGGCCTCGGGAACCAAGACCGGCACTGTCAGCGAATCCTCGATCCCTTTCCATTTCATTGATTTGAAAGGCTGCAAGTTGCCGCCCGCCAGACCGGAAGATCATCATTCAATGATCATCAAGAAGGGCCTGGTGATGAAGGTCATTACCCTGGGCATGTCTGCGCCCGCACTGCCGGCCATCGAAAGTGCTTCGTTGATCGTGCCTTCGATTCGCTTCTCGTCGCAGATGATTGCCCCGCCCAGGCCCACCAACCCAGCCAATTCCGCTGAGCCGTCGGTTTGCGAGCCGCTCGAGGCGCAACCGCTGGAGGCACCCGTCGCGATTGCTCAGGCGCAGGCATTGGAGCCAGCACCAGAACCAGAGTCGGAACCAGAGCCGGAACAGGTAGAGCTCAGTGCTCCGCCGGTTCAGGTTGAGCCGGCCGCGCCTGCACCGAGCCCACCTGCGCCGAAGATGGAACATGCCTCGTTGGTTGAGATGGACAGTACGTTGACCAGCCTGGCCAAGGTCGCCCAAGAGCTTACGCAACAGCAGCAAGCGGCAATCGAGCGCGAGGAAATGCTTGAGCAGTGGCAGGCACGACTCGAGCAGGAGCAGAGCGAACTTGAAGAAAAGAACCGGGCGTTGCAACAGCACTCAGCGCAGTTGCATGAGCGCGACCTTGAGGTTGGCAGGACGGCTGAGAAGTTGAAGCAGGCACTGTCGCAGGTGGCGGGGATACGCCAGCGCTTGCAGGGTGTGCTCCTGGAGCTGGATCACACCCTGGATGGTCAGGCTTGAAGCAGATGTGTTCTGCGGTCTGGCTACTTTTCAGGGTTCATTTATCATCAACCCCAGCCGGCCGGCGCCAGGGCGTGATGCCTTGGCGTATCGGCACCATTGGACATTGTCTGGGGATGCACGCGTTTGAGTACCAAGCTGATTACCAAAGAAGGTCATGAAGCGCTGAAAAAAGAGCTGGATTACCTGTGGCGTGAAAAACGTCCGGATACCACCCGCAAGGTGACCTGGGCGGCGTCCCTGGGCGATCGCAGCGAGAATGCGGATTACCAATACAACAAGAAACTGCTGCGTGAGATCGATCGGCGTGTGCGTTACCTGCGCAAGCGCCTGGAAGACATGCGGGTGGTGGAGTACATGCCCGAGCAGGAGGGCAAGGTGTTTTTCGGCGCCTGGGTCGATATCGAAAACGAGCAGGGCGAGACCAAGCGGTTTCGGATCGTCGGCTATGACGAAATTTATGAGCGCATGGATTACATCTCCATCGATTCACCGATGGCCCGGGCGCTGCTGCGCAAGGAGGTCGACGATGAGGCCATGGTGCAGACGCCGACCGGCGAGGTGTGCTGGTGGATTACCGGTATCGAGTATGTGAAGTAAACGCTGGCCGGCACGCCGTCGGGCGTACTGGCCAGCGCAGGGTTCAACCTTCGCGTAATACCGTCAATGGGCTGGCATTCAACGCGCGACGCGTACCGAATACACCCGCGCCGCCGATCAGCACGGCACCGATCACCGGCAGTAGCAACAACCACGGGTGCGGATGCCACGCCAGGTCAAAGGCGTAGCGGTACAGCACCCAGGTTACCAACTCGGTGCCCAGGGCTGCCAGCAGGCCACTGACCGCGCCGAGCAAGCCGAACTCAATCCGCCGCGCCTTGACCAGCAACTTGCGCTCGGCCCCCAGCGCCCGCAGCAGCGCACCCTGGCGAATCCGCTCATCGAGGGTGGCCTGCAGGCCCGAAAACAACACGGCCATGCCCGCCGCCAGCACAAAAAGCAACACGTACTCCACCGCCAGAGTCACTTGGGCGAGGATGCTGCGCAGCTGCTCCAGCAAGGCTTCGACCTGCAGGATGGTGACGGCCGGGAACGCACGGGACAGGTCGACGATCTGCTGGTCATGCCCGGGTGCCAGGTAGAAGCTGGTCAGGTAAGTGGCCGGCAGGTCTTTCAAGGTGCCGGGCTGGAAGATCATGAAGAAGTTGGGCTGGAAATTGTCCCAATTGATGGTTCGCAGGCTCGTGACCCGTGCTTCGCGGTTTTCGCCACCGACGGTGAACACGAGGTGATCATCGAGCTTGAGCTTCAGGCTTTCAGCGACCTTGGCTTCCACCGATACCCCTGGGATGCCATCGCCCGGTTGCTGTGACCACCAAGCGCCTGCGGTGAGGACGTTGCCCGGCGGCAGGTCGGCTGCCCAGGTCAGGCTCAGGTCGCGCTGCACGGCGCGGTCACCACTGGAGTCCTTGCTGACAATCTCCTGCACCGGCTCGCCATTGATGCTGATCAAGCGGCCCGGCACCACCGGGTACAGCGGCGCCGCTTGCGCTTGCAACTCCAGCAGGCGGGCGCCAAAGGCGTCTTTGTCGGCGGGCAGGATGTTCAGGGCGAAATAGTTGGGGGCGTCCTTGGGTAGCTGGTTTTGCCAGGTGTCGAGCAACTCACCGCGCAGCAAGGCGATCAGTCCCATGGACAACAGGATCAAGCCAAACGCCAGGGACTGGCCGGCCGCCGCCAAGGGGTGGCGCAGCAGTTGGCCCAAGCCCAGGCGCCAGGGCAGTGAGGCGCGGGCCAATAGCCGGCGCAGGCTTTGCAATAACAACAGTAGCAGCCCGCCGAGGATCAGCGCGGCCATCACGCCACCACCGAGCAACGCGAAGGTCAGCACCAGGTCGAGGCTCAGCCGCCACATGATCAGGCCCAGGGCGAACAGCGCAGCGCCATATACCATCCAGGTGCTGGAAGGGATCGGCAGCATGTCGCGCCGCAGTACCCGCAGCGGCGGCACACGGCCCAGCGCTGCCAGGGGCGGCAGCGCGAAGCCGGCGAGGGCGACCAGCCCGGTGCCGATACCCGCTACCGCCGGCAGCAGCCCGCCGGGTGGCACGTCGGCCGGCAGCAGGTCATGCAGGAAATAGAACAGGCCAAATTGCGCCAACCAGCCGAGCACGGCGCCGGTGAGACTGGCCAACAGGCCGAGTACGCTCAATTGCAGGCTGAACAGCAACATTGTTTCGCGGCGGGACAAACCCAGGCAGCGCAGCAGCGCGCTGGCATCGAAACGGCGGCTGGCAAAGCGGTTGGCCGACAGCGCCACGGCCACGCCGGCCAGCAGCACGGCTACCAGGCTGGCCATGTTCAGGTAACGCTCGGCCTTGCCCAGGGCGCCGCCGATCTGCTGGTTGCCGTCACGCGAATCCTGCAAGCGCTGGTTGGCGGCAAGGCCGGGCTTCACCAGATCGCGATAGGTTTGCAGCGCCGTGCTGCCCTGGGGCGCACGCCACAGTTCGCGGTAGCTCACGCGACTGCCGGGTTGCACCACGCCGGTGGCATCGAGGTCGGCGAGGTTGATCATCACCCGTGGCGTGAGGCTATAGAAGTTACCGGCGCGGTCGGGCTCGTAGGTCAGAATGTGCGTGAGCCGCAGGGTTTTCATGCCCACGTCGATGCTGTCACCGACTTTGAGGTCCAACGCGGTCAGCAGCCGTGCTTCCACCCAGGCTTCGCCGGGTTTGGGGCCGCCTCCCGCTGTTTCTGTGCCGAAGGGCTCAGTGGCGCTTTTGAGTTCGCCGCGCAACGGGTACTGCTCGTTCACCGCCTTGATGCTGGAGAGTTGGATGCCGTTATCGGTCGCGATAACGCTGGAGAACTCAACAATGCGTGCGTGATCCAGGCCCAGCTCCGTCCCTGACCTTATTTGCTCGGGGCGGGCCGGTGAGCTGCCTTCGAGCACCAGGTCGGCACCGAGGAATTCAGTGGCACGCAACAGCATGGCGCCGTTGAGGCGTGCGCCGAAGTAACCGATGGCGGTACTGGCCGTGACGGCCACCAGCAGGGCGAAAAACAACACGCGCAACTCGCCGGCGCGGGCGTCGCGCAGCAATTGGCGCATGGCAAGGCTGAACAGGCGCAACAGCGGCAAACGTGCCATCAAGGCTCCAGGGGCGCGACCATCAGGCCGGCTTCAAGGCGGATCAGGCGTCGGCAACGGTGGGCCAGGCGCTCGTCATGGGTGACCAGCACCAGGGTCGTGCCGCTCTCTTTGTTGAGTTCGAACAGCAGGTCGCTGATGCGCTCGCCGGTGTGGCTGTCGAGGTTGCCGGTAGGTTCATCGGCAAACAGCACATCCGGTTCGGCGGCAAAGGCCCGGGCGATGGCGACGCGTTGCTGCTCGCCACCGGACAGCTGGCGCGGCGAGTGGGTCAGGCGTTGGCCCAGGCCCACCCGCTCCAGCAGGTGGGTGGCACGCTCGCGGGCGTCTTTGCGCCCGTCCAGTTCCAGCGGCAGCATGACGTTTTCCAGTGCGTTGAGGCTGTCGAGCAGTTGGAATGACTGGAAGACAAAACCCACATGCTCGGCGCGTATGCGCGCACGCTGGTCTTCATCGAGGGTGCTCAAGGCTTGGCCTGCGAGCGTGACTTCACCACTGCTGGGCAGGTCGAGGCCGGCCAGCAGGCCGAGGAGGGTGGATTTGCCGGAACCGGAGCTGCCGACGATAGCCAGGCTATCGCCCTTGTTCAGTTCCAGGCTCAGTTCGTGCAGGATAGTCAGTTCACCTTCCGCGCTGGGAACCACTTTGCTAAGGTTTCGCGCGGTGAGAATGCTTGCGCCCATGGAGAATCCGATGCGAATGTGGTTTTTGAGTGCTGGCCTGGCCTTGATGTGCATGGCCCAGAACGCAGCGGCGGGTACAGTCCTGATCGTTGGCGATAGTATCAGTGCGGGTTTCGGGCTGGATACCAGCAAAGGGTGGGTAGCGTTGCTGGGACAACGGCTCAAGAGCGAAGGTTTCGACGATAAAGTGGTCAATGCCTCCATCAGTGGCGACACCAGTGCCGGAGGCTTGGCGCGGCTGCCGGCGGCGCTTGCAGAGCATAAACCGGATGTGGTTATTCTCGAGTTGGGCGGCAATGATGGCCTGCGTGGGCAGCCGCCTGCGCAATTGAAACAAAATCTTGCGTCGATGATTGATCAGTCCAAGGCCAAGGGCGCCAAGGTGCTGTTGCTGGGCATGCAGTTGCCCCCAAATTATGGCCCTAAATACACCACGGCATTTGCCGAGGTTTACGGTGAGTTGGCCAAGGAAGAAAACATCCCGTTGGTGCCGTTTTTCCTTGAAGGCGTGGGCGGCCATCCCGAGTTGATGCAGGCCGATCAGCTTCACCCAGCCGTCGGTGCACAGGGCAAGTTGCTGGAAAATGTCTGGCCGACGCTAAAACCGCTGTTATGACGCTTTTCTACCGGCAGGCTTTCGGCTAAGGTGGCGCCCCCCCGATCTGGAGCCCCCGATGTCGCGCCCTGCCTGGTCCCTGTTCAACTACCAACTGATCGAGCCTGACGAGCAGCTGGATCTGTTCGCCTGCCAGGAAGTCCGGGTGCATCTGGTCGCGCGTCAACTGGAGTTGGGTGGCTCGATCGACCGCACGCTTTGCGGCACTTTATTGCCGGCGCAACCACGCTGGTCATCGGTCGATCGTGCGATTTTCCAGGACCAGCGCCTGTGCCCGCTGTGCCGGGCAATTCTCGAATCGCAAAAGCGCGGCACGCCGCTGATCTGGCCAGAGCTGCGCTTCGAGTAGCCGCGGGCAGGGTGATGCCTGGATCGCGCTTCACGTATACACTCAGTGTTTTCCTACCCGTCGTTCTGCGAAGGATTTTCCGGATGTTGTCGCGCCTTTCCGTCGTTACCTGCTGCCTGTCTCTTGCTGCCCTGTGTGCAGCCGGTTCGGCGTCAGCCTTGCAGTTGCCCTTGCCCCCGCCGGGTGAAGACATCGTCGGTCAGGTCCAGGTGATCAAGGCCAAGTACGAAGACACCTTTGCCGACTTGGGCACCACCTATGACCTGGGCTATTCGGAAATGGTCGCGGCCAACCCTGGTGTGGATGCCTGGTTGCCGGGTGCGGGCACCGAGATAGTGCTGCCCACGCGGTTCATCCTGCCGCCCGGCCCGCGCGAAGGTATCGTGATTAACCTGGCGGAATACCGGCTTTACTATTACCCCAAGGGCCAGAACGTGGTGTACACCTTCCCGTTGGGCATTGGCCGTGAGGGCTGGGGTTCGCCGGTCGCGCACACCACCATCACCGGCAAGATCCCCAACCCGACCTGGACCCCGCCGGCCTCGATCAAGGCCGAGCACGCCGCCAATGGCGACCCGCTGCCCAATGTAGTGCCGGCCGGGCCGGATAACCCGCTGGGGCCGTTCAAGTTCACCTTGGGCACGCCGGGTTACCTGATCCACGGTTCGAACATGAAATTTGGTATCGGCACGCGTACAAGCCACGGGTGCTTCCGCATGTTCAACAACAACGTGCTGGAGATGGCCGACATGGTGCCGGTCGGCACATCGGTGCGCATCATCAATGATGCCTACAAGTTCGGCAGCAGTGGCGGCAAGGTCTACCTTGAAGCGCATACGCCGCTGAACGACGATGGCACGCCTTCGGTGGTCGACAAGCACACCGCCGTCATCAATGCCCTGCTCAAGCGCGAAGACCTGGCCAACAACTTGCGCGTCAATTGGGATCAGGTGCGTGACGTAGTGGCCGCCGAAGATGGCTTGCCCACCGAGATTGGTGTACCGGGTGCCAATACCCCGGTGGTGTCCAGCACGCCGGTCGATCTGCAGCAATAAGCCTGTTGATCAAAAGCCCGCCAAAGCCTTGCGCTACGGCGGGCTTTTTATTGCGCGGTGTTCAGGGCTGAATTTCAGGCAATAAAAAAGCCGATCCAAGAATGGATCGGCTTGATAACAACCCCGAAGGATTATTACTTGCGGCTTGCTTTTTCAAGCATGCGCAGAGCGCGCTCGTTAGCTTCGTCAGCAGTCTGTTGTGCTTTTTGAGCAGCAGCCAGAGCTTCATCAGCTTTACGGTAGGCTTCGTCTGCACGAGCCTGGGAGCGAGCTGCTGCGTCTTCAGTTGCAGTCAGACGAGCTTCGGTTTCTTTGGAGACGCTGCTGCAACCGGTAGCCAGAACTGCGGCCAGAGCCAGAGCAGAGAATTTCAGAACGTTGTTCATCGTGTTCCCCTTCAAGGACTTTCTATTAAATGGCTACTTTCTCAGGGTGAGCTGATAGCCGGCGTACATACTACTCATTACTTGTAGTAAGTAAACTGACGTAGCGCAAGAAGCAAAAAAAATTCTTGTGCCGTATCTATTTTGGCTAATCTTTTGGAGGTTTGTATAAAAACCGCTCAAGAATTTTCATTTTGTCGGGAACTGGATCCAAGCTGAGAGGTCCGGCCAGCCTGTGTCAGGCTGGGCAAGCAGGTGTAAATTTATATATCTACGATGACACTTTTTTTCACTTGGCCTTTGCCGTGCCCGGCATCTTTTGCGCATGTAGGCGCATCTAGAGGTGACTTTAAGAGCGGCAGTTCGTCTCAAGCTTCAACTGCCGGCAATGTTCAGGCTATCGATCGATCGATTGATCGAAGCCCTTTCTGTAACCACCAGCGGCAGGGGATGACGAGTGCGCCTTGAGCTATTGCAGCATTGGTGCCTACTATTCCCTACGTGCTGGTTGTAAGCGCTATAGGTTTTCTCGTTGTCGAAACCGGCACGGGGTGGCGTAGATGTTCCTTCGCCGGAAAAACATCGGTAAGGTAGGGGTCGAGATCCAAGACCCGCGAGGAGTAGTGATGAGCGAGGCGTTGTCCATCCACCATGACCAGGCTGGTCATCAGTTCGAGACCAATGTGGACGGTCATCGTGCCTATCTGACCTATATGGACCTGGGCAAACAGACCCTGGACATCTATCGCACCTTCGTGCCCAACGCATTGCGCGGGCGTGGCATTGCTGCTGCGCTGACCGAGGAAGCGTTGAAGTTCGCCGAAGAGGCCGGGTACACCGTGATCCCTTCGTGCTCTTACGTAGAGCGCTACATGGAGCGCCATCAGCGCCATGCAGCGAAGCTCTGAATATTGAGTGAGGCGGGACGCGGAGCGTCCATGGCTGCATTCCCACGCAGAGCGTGGGAACGATCAACGCCGGGTTAAGCCCGGCGTTTTTGTGTGCGCAGTTTAAGGTCAGGTGCGTTTGCGCTTAGGCAATACGTCCTTGAGCTTGGCATGCATGCTGCGCAGGGTGGTCTCGGTGGCGGACCAGTCGATGCAGGCATCGGTGATCGACACGCCGTATTGCAGGTCGGCCAGGTCTTTTGGAATCGACTGGCAGCCCCAGTTCAAGTGGCTCTCGACCATCAAGCCGATAATCGACTGGTTGCCTTCAAGAATCTGGTTGGCGACGTTTTCCATCACCAGCGGTTGCAGGGCCGGGTCTTTGTTGGAGTTGGCGTGGCTGCAATCGACCATGATGTTTGGCTTGATCCTGGCCTTGTTCAGCGCCTGTTCGCACAGCGCCACGCTGACCGAATCATAGTTGGGCTTGCCGTTGCCGCCGCGCAATACCACGTGGCCATAAGCGTTGCCCTTGGTGGTGACGATGGACACGCCACCTTCCTGGTTGATACCCAGGAAGCGGTGCGGGCTGGACACCGATTGCAGGGCGTTGATCGCAACCGTCAGGCCGCCATCGGTGCCGTTCTTGAAGCCGACGGCCGAGGACAGGCCGGACGCCATTTCGCGGTGGGTCTGGGACTCGGTGGTGCGTGCGCCGATGGCCGACCAGCTGATCAGGTCCTGCAGGTACTGCGGGGAGATCGGGTCCAGCGCTTCGGTTGCGGTCGGCAGGCCCATTTCGGCCAGGTCCAGCAGCAATTGACGACCGATATGCAAGCCGTCCTGAATCTTGAACGAGTCGTCCAGGTACGGGTCGTTGATCAAACCTTTCCAGCCGACGGTGGTGCGTGGTTTCTCGAAATAGACGCGCATCACCAGGTACAAGGTGTCGGACACTTCAGCCGCCAGCACTTTAAGGCGCTCGGCGTATTCGTGGGCAGCCTTGAGATCGTGGATCGAGCAGGGGCCGATCACTACAAAGAGGCGGTGGTCGGTGCCGTCGAGAATCTCGCGGATGACTTCGCGGCCTTTGGTCACGGTCTGCAGGGCAGCATCGCTCAAAGGGATTTCGCGCTTGAGCTGATCAGGGGTGATCAGGGTCTCGTTGGATTCGACGTTAAGGTCATTGATCGGTAAATCAGCCATCGTGTTACTCGCCAGGGTCACGGGTGCCGGCCGCCAGCTATCCCCGTGCGGCGGGCACAGCATGATTTGAATGCAGGGGGGAGGAACCTTAGCGCGTAACACGGGGCCGCGACAATGGGCAAAGCCGGCTTTAATCCAGCACCGGCGCCACAAAGGTGTCGTGGGCGAACTCACTGGCATGGCGCGAAACCCACTCACGGGCCATGGTCTCGAGCTGGGCAGGGGTTGGCTCGGCGTCTTCATGCAGGCGGCAGTAGCGTTCGATCTGGCACACTTGTTCGCCCATGCGCGCACCGAACAAGGCATGTTCATCGGTAAAGGAGATGCCGATGCGGTAGCCATTGTCGACTTTGCGACACCAGGCCACATAGCCCGGATAACGGGCGCTGGCGCCCAGTGACGGGATGCGCAGATCAACCGCCGTGCCCTGGCGCCAGGCACGCGGGCAATTGCAGGCGACGCCGCCCAGGCCGATAGTGTGCAGGCGTTGGCGGGGAATAGCTGGGGCGGGACGTTGGATTAACTCGACAGCGACATCATCAGGGTGAGGTAAAAAACGACCCATGTACACGGACTCCGAGCACCGTCCAATTGACGGCAGTGGCAGCAGTATAGTGAAGGAACTGGAATTGACCGACCTGGATATTGACCAGCAATTGCTGGGATTGCCAGGTATTTCGCTGCTGGTGTTTACCAGCGTAGGCTGTTCCAGTTGCCGTTGGGCACGCCAGCAACTGCCGGGCTGGACGTTGCCGGTCGAGCGCGTGTGCTGGGTGGACGCCGGGCACAACGGCGGGGCGGTCGAACGCTACCAGATCTTTCATTTGCCTGCGTTGTTCCTCGTGTGCGAGGGTCAATTCCTTGGGCAGTTACAGGCGCGTCTTACCCAGGCCGACCTTACAGACGCGATTAATCAAGCACTTACCCGTACTCCAGAGGATCTGCCATGACAGCACAGTCGCCCCGCATCGGCATTATCGGCACCGGTGCCATCGGTGGTTTCTACGGCCTGATGCTGGCGCGTGCCGGGTTCGATGTGCACTTTCTGTTGCGCAGCGAATATGCGGTGGTCGCCGAGCATGGCCTGCACCTCAACAGTACTTTGCACGGCAAGCTGCACCTGCACCCGGTGCAGGCCTATGCCCAGGCTGCCGATATGCCGGCGTGCGACTGGCTGCTGGTTGGCACCAAGTCCACCGGGAATGTGGAGCTGGCCCCAACCCTTGCCCAGGTCGCTGCACCGGGCGCCAAGGTGGTGCTCCTGCAAAACGGCCTCGATGTCGAAGACAGCCTGCGCGAACACCTGCCAGCGTCGCTGCACCTGTTGGGTGGCCTGTGTTACATCGGCGTGCATCGTTCCGGGCCGGGCGTCGTCGAGCATCAGGCGTTGGGCCGGGTGAATCTTGGCTATCACAGTGGCACGGCGGCCAACGATGAGGCACGCCAGCAAGCCATTGTCGAAGAGGGCGCCGCGCTGTTTCACCAGGCCGGTATCGAATCCCAGGCGATGGCTAATGTGCACCAGGCCCGCTGGCATAAACTGGTCTGGAATGTGCCGTTCAATGGCCTCTCGGTGTTGCTGGGCACCGGCACCAGCGCAATGATGGCCGATGAGTCCAGTCGCGAACTGATCCAGGCCTTGATGACTGAAGTGGTGAAGGGCGCCCACGCCTGTGGCCATGAAATTCCCGGCAGTTACGTCGAGCAAATGCTCACCATGACCGACACGATGGCTGACTACCTGCCCAGCATGTACCACGACCACGTGCATAAACGCCCGCTGGAACTGGCGGCGATCTACGCTCGGCCATTGGCCGCTGCCAAAGCCGCAGGCTGCGAATTGCCACGTATGCAGGCGCTCTACCAGGCCTTGAGTTTTATTGATCGGCGCAACCGCTGATTCGGGGAGAAACACCATGGCGAAAGGATTGGGCGACAAACTGGTGCTGGCGATTTCGTCGCGGGCACTGTTCGACCTGAGCGACAGCCACAAGGTCTACCTGACCGAAGGGGTCGAGGCTTATCGCAAGTACCAGATCGAACACGAGGAAGAAACCCTCGAACCTGGCGACGCCTTCCCGCTGGTCAAGAAGCTGCTGAGCCTCAACGCCAGCCTCGGGCGTGCCCGCGTCGAAGTGGTACTGGTGTCACGCAACAGCGCCGATACCGGTTTGCGCGTGTTCAATTCGATCCAGCATTACGGCCTGGATATTTCCCGCGCCGCTTTCGTCGGTGGGCGTAGCCCCTATCCTTATTTGGCCGCGTTTGGTTGCCATCTGTTTTTGTCCACCCATGCTGAAGATGTGCGCAGTGCCCTGGATGCAGGTTTTGCTGCGGCGACGATTCTGTCCGGCGGCGCGCGCCGGGCATCGAGTGAAGAACTGCGCATTGCATTCGACGGCGATGCGGTGCTGTTTTCCGATGAGTCCGAGCGTGTGTATCAAACCGGTGGGATAGCGGCGTTTCATGCCAGCGAGCGCGAGTCGGCACGCGAGCCTTTGCACGGCGGCCCGTTCAAGGGTTTCCTGGCGGCGCTCAACCTGTTGCAGCGCGAGTTTGCGGACGACGCCTGCCCGATCCGCACCGCCCTGGTCACGGCGCGTTCGGCGCCGTCCCATGAGCGGGTGATTCGCACCTTGCGCGAATGGGACATCCGCCTGGATGAGTCACTGTTCCTTGGCGGCCTGGAAAAATCCGCGTTCCTGGAAGCGTTTGCCGCCGATGTATTTTTCGATGACCAGGCCGGTCATTGTGAGAAAGCCAGGGAGGTGGTGACCACCGGGCATGTGCCCCATGGCATCAGCAATGAGTTGAAAATCCAGACCGAGAGCTAGCTGCTAAGCTCAATCAAACCCCGCCATCCTGGCAGTCCAGGAGGTTCTATGATTCGTTCGATGCTGTATGCCACGGACCTCGGTCTGTATGCGCCGTATGTCATGCAACATGCGCTGGCCCTGGCCCGAACGTTCAAGGCGGATTTGTATGTGATCCATGTGGTCGAGCCGATTGGTTTGTTCGCCGAATCGGTGTTGCAGAGCTACCTTGATGAGAAGGCCCTGAGCGAATGGCAGAGCCAGGGAGTGAACACGGTGATGGCGACCATCGAGCAACGGGTGCTTGACAGTTTTCGCGAGGAGTTGGGGGAGGGCGAGCAAGACTTGCAGTTGATTCGCTCGGTGCGCGTGATCCAGGGGGACCCGTGCGAGGTGATTCTCGACCAGCTGCGTAAACTTTCCGTTGACCTGTTGATCGTAGGTAGTCATAGCCACGCAACCGCGGCTGCCACCCCGCTTGGGCGTACGGCGGCGCGGGTGCTGCAGTTGGCGACAGTGCCGGTTTACATGGTGCCGTCGTTGCAGCGTCGACGCAGTGATGATGCGTGATGGGTAAAAACGATAAAAAGTTCTAGATTTATCTGTCTGACCTTTAATATAGTTATATACCGTCGCTGATACCCGTGGCGTCTATCCGCTTTGAGGGACATATATGAAGCTTCAACAACTGCGCTACATCTGGGAAGTGGCGCACCACGACCTCAACGTTTCCGCTACCGCTCAAAGCCTTTACACCTCGCAACCCGGTATCAGCAAGCAGATCCGCCTGCTCGAAGACGAGCTGGGCGTCGAAGTGTTTGCGCGCAGCGGCAAACACCTGACCCGCGTTACCCCGGCCGGTGAGCGCATCATCACCACCGCCGGCGAGATCCTGCGCAAAGTCGAAAGCATCAAGCAGATCGCCCAGGAATTCTCCAACGAGAAGAAAGGCACCCTGTCGATTGCCACCACCCACACCCAGGCGCGTTATGCCTTGCCGCCGGTGATCCGCGATTTCATCAAGCAATACCCCGATGTGGCCCTGCACATGCACCAGGGTTCGCCGATGCAGATCGCCGAGATGGCCGCTGACGGCACCGTCGATTTCGCCATCGCCACCGAAGCCCTCGAGCTGTTCGGCGACCTGGTGATGATGCCGTGCTACCGCTGGAACCGTTGCGTGGTCGTGCCCCAGGGCCACCCGTTGGCCAAGCTGCCGAAGCTGACCCTCGAAGCCCTGGCTGAATACCCGATTGTCACTTACGTGTTCGGCTTTACCGGCCGTTCCAAGCTTGATGAAGCCTTCAGCCATCGCGGCCTCACGCCGAAAGTGGTGTTCACTGCCGCCGACGCCGACGTGATCAAGACCTACGTGCGCCTGGGCCTGGGCGTGGGCATCGTCGCCAAGATGGCGGTCGACACCAACCTCGATAAGGATCTGGTGGTGCTCGACGCCAGCGAGTTGTTCGAGTCCAGCGTGACCAAGATCGGCTTCCGCCGTGGCACCTTCCTGCGGGGCTTCATGTGCGACTTCATCGAGAAGTTTGCGCCGCACCTGACCCGTGAAGTCATGGCCAAGGCGATCCAGTGCCATAACAAGCAGGAATTGGAAGAGCTGTTTGACGGCGTTGAATTGCCCGTCCACTGAGTGGTTTATCTGGCCTCGGTGACCGTAAAGTGTTGCCGAGCGCCCGCCACCAGAATCTCCACCTCATCGCCTTCGAACTTGCCCATCAGGCTTTTACCCAGGGGCGAGCGCGGGGTGATGACGGTCACCGGCTGGCCCACCACATCCACTTTCAGCCCGGCTGCATCCGGCGCAAGGAACAGCCACTGCTGGCGGCCGTTCTCGTCTTCCA
The DNA here is from genome assembly GCF_019352915.1 of Pseudomonas sp. Xaverov 259. Classification (NCBI taxonomy): domain Bacteria; kingdom Pseudomonadati; phylum Pseudomonadota; class Gammaproteobacteria; order Pseudomonadales; family Pseudomonadaceae; genus Pseudomonas; species Pseudomonas sp. Xaverov 259. The sequence continues at coordinate 195,806 of NZ_JAAAFV010000033.1, forward strand.
GGCCCAGTAGCGTGCCGACCTCTATCCCGCGTTGATCATCGTAGGCGCGTAGTGGCAGGTTCTGGCAGAGCGTCAGCGATTGCTTGATTTCCTCGACGCGTTTGGCTTGCCCGGCCGCCAGATAAGAAGCTTCCAACCCGAGGGTGTCGTACTTGTTTTCGGCGATATTTTCTTCGTGGGTCGCGGTTTCGTAGGCGGTCTGCGCGGCGCGTTGGGCGATATCCAGGTCCAGGGCGAGTTTGTCCAGGATCAACTGGAGCACGGCGTGTTTATTCATGGTCATCAATCGCAGAATTGCAGGACATTCGCCTTGCTCTTTTCATTGGGCGCGTTCTGGTCTTGTTGCAGCCAGAACTGGCATTTGGGGTTGGACAGGTTGCGCGCATTGTTGCGCGCCTGGTCCAGGGTCTGTTGCTGTTCCTGCTTGCGCAGGTTCTCGGTGTACTGCTCAAACATACGGTTGGGCGGCTCCGGCGTCACAGCGGCCGGTTTGCCCATTTGTTGAACGGCTTGAGCCACCGGCGCCAGGCTTTGCGGGAACAGGTAGCGCGAGGCCAGCCATGCGGTCAGCACAATGGCGATAAACCCCAGCCACAGGCCAAAAGCCACGGCAGCACTGAGCTTGAACAGCGACAACGGACGTTCAGACATGATGGCCTCCTGGCAGGCATTAGTGGCGCAGCGGCGATTGTCGCACAGCCACTGTGCAGAATAATCGCGAACAAGCCTTCTGCATCGGCGCATTTATGCGGACAATCGAGCCTTTGAATGTGGGAGCCCGGAATGAAAGCCCGCTGGGATATTTTTTGCAGCGTCGTCGACAACTACGGCGACATCGGCGTGACCTGGCGCCTGGCCCGGCAATTGGTGGTGGAGCATGGCTGCGAAGTGCGCTTGTGGGTCGATGACCTGCGCGCCTTCGAGCGCATGTGCCCCGAGATCGATGTGCAGTTGGAACAGCAATGGCAAGAGGGCGTCGAAGTGCGCTACTGGCCGGCTGAATGGCCGCAAACACCGTCAGCCGACGTGGTGATCGCCGCCTTCGCTTGCCAGTTGCCGCCCGATTACATGGAAGCCATGGCCGCGTGCGAACGCACGCCCCTGTGGATGAACCTCGATTACCTCAGCGCCGAAGACTGGGTGGTGGGCTGCCACCGCCTGCCGTCGGTAAAATTCAAGGGCGTGCAAAAGTACTTCTTCTTCCCGGGGTTTCGTCCGGGCACGGGTGGGCTGTTACGCGAAGGCGGGTTATTGGAACAGCGTCAGGCATTTCAGCAAGACGGCGCAGCGCAGCAACAATTCCTACGGTCGATAGGCGTAGTTCCGGTAACGGGTGCGCGGCTGATGTCGTTGTTTGCCTATGAAAATGCCGGGCTCGCCAGTTGGCTGGACGTGTTGGCGACGGATGGGCATGCCACTCATCTGCTGGTGCCCGAAGGCCGCATCCTCGGCGATGTGCAGCGCTGGCTCGGCGTCGAGGCGCTGGCGGTGGGCGATGTGCATCAGCGCGAGGCCCTGACCGTGCAGGTGCTGCCGTTCGTGCGCCAGGAACAATATGACCGCCTGCTGTGGTGCTGCGACTTCAACGCCGTGCGCGGCGAAGACTCGTTCGTGCGTGCCCAATGGGCCGGGCGGCCGTTGTTGTGGCACATCTACCGCCAGGACGAAGACATCCACCTGGACAAGCTGGATGCTTTCCTGGCGCTGTACACCGCCGCGTTGTCGCCCGCTGCCAAGGTCGCTGTGGTGACCCTGTGGCAAGCCTGGAACGCTGATGGCGATATGACACAGGCGTGGAAAATGCTCATGGAACACTGGCCGGAGGTGCACCAGCACGCGCAAACCTGGTGTCTGGAACAAGGCTTGCAGGCCGATCTTGCTACGGCGCTGGTACAGTTTTATGAAAGTTGGATATGATACGCCACCTTGATTTTTGTAAATCCCATCCAAATTTCGGATATACGCAATGAAAACTGGTAAAGAGCTGAAACCCGGTACCGTCATCAAGCTCGAAAACGACCCTTGGTTGGTTCAGAAAGCTGAGTTCACCAAGTCTGGTCGTAACAGCGCAATCATGAAGACCAAGCTGAAGAACCTGCTGACCGGTTACAAGACCGAGATCGTCTACAGCGCCGATGACAAACTGGAAGACGTGATCCTCGACCGCAAAGAAGCGACCCTGTCCTTCATCAGCGGCGACACCTACACGTTCATGGACACCACCGACTACACCATGTACGAGCTGAACGCTGAAGATATCGAAGCCGTTCTGCCGTTCATCGAAGAAGGCATGGAAGACGTCTGCGAAGCGATCTTCTTCGAAGACCGTCTGGTTTCCGTAGAGCTGCCGACCACCATCGTGCGTAAAGTTGCCTACACCGAAGGTTCCGCTCGCGGCGACACTTCGGGCAAGGTGATGAAACCTGCCAAACTGGCTAACGGTACCGAGCTGCAAGTTGCTGATTTCATCGAAATCGACGACATGATCGAGATCGACACCCGTGAAGGTGGTTCGTACAAAGGTCGCGCCAAGAAGTAATTCTGGCCAAACCGTACGACAAAAAAAGCCCGACCTAGCGTCGGGCTTTTTTGTGCGCGTCTGTTAATCAGACCGTCACGTGCAGGCGCACATCGACGTTGCCACGGGTAGCGTTGGAGTACGGGCAGACCTGGTGCGCGGCGTCGACCAGGCTTTGCGCCTCGTCTTGTGCCAGGCCCGGCAGGCTGATGTGCAGGTCGATGTCCAGGCCGAAACCGCCGGGGATTTGACCTATGCCGACGTGGGCGGTGATCGAGGCGTCATCCGGGATTTTGCGTTTTGTCTGGCTGGCGACGAATTTCAGCGCGCCGATAAAGCAGGCCGAGTAGCCGGCGGCAAACAGTTGCTCCGGGTTGGTGGCCTGGCCGCCAGCGCCGCCCAGTTCTTTAGGCGTGGAGAGTTTGACGTCGAGGATGTTGTCGCTGGAAACAGCGCGACCATCACGGCCGCCGGTGGCGGTGGCTACTGCGGTATAGAGCGTTTGCATGGTGTCGTCCTCTTGGATTTTTAGCGCTAAATATTTGCGCGCTAAGTAGTTGGTGAGGCGAATATATAACGCTAATATTTAGTGCGCAAGATAAATTTACAAAATATTTGGCTTAACAAAAAAACCGGTGTGGGAGCGGGCTTGCCCGCGATAGCGGTGGATCAATTAGCACATCTGGCGACTGATACACCGCTATCGCGGGCAAGCCCGCTCCCACATTTTTAGATATTTGGTGCTTGGAAAATCGCGTCAGACAGCGCCCTGCAAATTACTACGCAACGCAACCAGATCCGCCTGCAGCTTGCGCAACTGCTCAAGCTGCAAGCCGCTCGCCCCAAGGATGCACTGCGGAATCCCCATCGCCTGGTCCTGCAAGGCACGCCCCGCTTCAGTCAGCTCCACCACCACCACCCGCTCGTCTTCGCGCTTACGGGTGCGGCTGAGCAGGCCTTCGGCCTCCAGGCGCTTGAGCAATGGCGTGAGGGAACCCGGGTCGGTGAGCAGGCGGCTGCTGATTTCTCCGACGGTCAAGCCGTCCTCTTCCCACAGCACCATCATGGCCAGGTACTGCGGGTAGGTCAGGCCAAGGGCTTGCAGCAAGGGCTTGTACACCTTGGTCATCAGCAACGACGTGGAGTGCAGGGCGAAACACAGCTGGTTGTCCAGCATCAGGTTTTCGCACGGGTCGGGATTTTTGCTCATGGGGCTGCCTTAAAAAACGTGTCTGCCCAGGAATCTAGCGGGCAAACCTTTAATGCGCCAGATAATTCTGACGCACCGGTCAGACCAAGCCGCTTTGCAGCGCCAGATCCCATGGCGGCACGGGGCTGAAACGCGATTTGAGGTATTCCAGCAGCAAGCGGCTGCGCGCATTGGGTTGCTGTTCCAGGCGTAACGCGTAGATGCCGGCGGTTTCCGGGCTGGGCAGACCGTTTTCGCAAAACAGTGGCAGCAGCTCGCCGCGCACCAGGTATTCGCTGGCCAGCCACGTTGGCAGATGCGCAATGCCCAGCCCGGCGAGGGCGCCGGACAGCAAGGCTTCGGCATTGTTGGCGCTCATGCGGATTCGGCGCGGCCGGTAGAGAGTACGGCGGCCATCCAGCTCGAAGCGCCAGGCGAACATCGGCGCCAGGCCGTCCCAGTCCAGGCCATCATGCTCGCTCAGTTCGCGTGGGTGGCTCGGCGTGCCATGGCGTTTGAGGTAGGCCGGGCTGGCGCAGGCGATGCGCACAATGCTCGCCAGGGGCGTGGCCACCAGGCGAGTGTCAACGATATGCCCGGCGCGCAGCACCAGATCGACTTTGCCCAGGTGCGCGCCCTGCATATCGACAAAGCTGTCAATCAAGTGCAGGTGCACGTCCAGCCCAGGGTACACGTTCAAAAAGTCGGCAATCACCGGCGCCAAGTGCCGTCGACCAAAGGCGGCGGGGGCGTCCACCCGGATCAGACCTTCCGGCGCATGGCTCAAGGACACAGCCTCGGCGCGGGCCAGTTGCAACTCACTGACAATCCGCCGCGCCCGCTCGGCGAAGGCCAGGCCCGCCGGCGTGGGCACCACCGCGTGGGTGCTGCGCTGGAACAGGCGGCTGCCCACCGAGCTTTCCAGGCTGTCGATGCGCCGCGCCACCGCCGAGGGTGTGAGTGGATGGCGGCGCGCGGCGGCGGAAAAACTGCCGGTCTCCAATACGTCCAGAAACAGGCTCAGTTGATCGGTCAAGGCATTGGGGTTCATGGGCAGTCGCTTATGCGAGATTGGCACAGCCATTGTGCGTTGCTGTGCGTTTCCACGCTAGAGCCGACTGCGTAGCATGCAAGGCCTGGGCTTCTGGAGTGGTGAGCTGTGGTGGATTTGGCAATGTATCTGGTATTGGGCGCGGCGCTCGGCACGGTCGGCGGCTTGTTTGGCATTGGTGGCGGGCTGATCGCAATCCCGGTGCTGGGGGTGCTGTTTGGCCTGGATCAACAGATTGCCCAAGGCACGGCCTTGGTGATGGTCGTGCCCAACGTGATGCTGGCCTTGTGGCGTTATCACCAGCGCAACCGGATTGAATTACGTCACGCGTTGCCGTTGGGGGTCATGGGTTTCAGCTTTGCCTGGCTCGGTTCGATCTGGGCGGTGGGCCTGGACGCCGGGGCCATGCGTATTGGCTTCATCGCGTTTTTGCTGGCGCTGGCGGCGTACAACCTGCTGCGCCTGTTCACCCGCAATGCACCGCCGACTGCGCAAATGCGTTATTCCTGGCCATGGCTTGGGGTGTTGGGTGCCGCGTCCGGTTCCATGGGTGGTTTGTTTGGCGTGGGCGGTGCGGTGGTTGCCACACCGGTGCTGACCAGCGTGTTCGGCACCACCCAGGTGGTTGCGCAAGGCTTGTCGCTGGCCCTGGCATTGCCGAGCACTGGCGTGACGCTGGTTACCTACGCCTGGCACCATGAGGTGGACTGGATGATCGGCGTGCCGCTGGCGGTGGGCGGCCTGCTGAGCATCAGTTGGGGCGTGAAAGTCGCCCACGCGCTGCCGGAGCGCGTGTTGCGCGGGCTGTTCTGTGGCTTTCTGGCCGTGTGTGCGGTGATGTTGACCTTTAAAGTCTGAAGCCTTCGACGATGTATTGCGCCAGGCATTCGGTGATCGGCGAGGTCATCGCCGGGTTGCGCAACAAGTGCAGGTTCATCGAGGGCAGCGGCGGAAAGCCCTCGTCGCTGCCCAGAATTCGCAGGTCGTCGGTCACCAGGCTTTCCATGCACACCATCACTGCCAGCCCCGCGTTAACCACCGCCTGGATCGCCGCCACGTTAGAGCTGTGGTACGCCATACGATAATCACGCCCGGCCGCATCCAGCGCTGTACGGGTCCACTGGTAGTAAAGGCAGTCCGTACCGGAACCTGCCAAAGGCAGTGTCTCGTGCTCGTCCGGACAGAAGCACGGCGCGGCAGCCCACACCATGCGCTCGGTGCGCAACAACTCGCCAATATCGTTGCCGGGCTCACGGCTGATGACCGTCAGCGCCAAGTCTCTGCGCGGCAGCAATACCGATGACGACTCGCAATGCATCTCGAGCTGGATCAGCGGGTAGGCCTTGGAAAACTGTTTGAGAATGCCCGGCAGAAAGCGCATCACGTAGTCATCCGGCGTGCCGATGCGCACCAATCCGACCATATGCGGCTCGCGCAGGGTGTTGAACACCTCGCTGTGCAGTTTCAGGATGCGCCGTGCATAACCCAGTAATACCTGACCTTCCGGCGTGAGCCTTACCTGTCGGCCATCACGCTCGAACAGCTTGCGCTGCAGCACGTCTTCTTCCAGGCGCTTCATCTGCATGCTCACCGCCGATTGCGTGCGGTTGACCAACTCGCCTGCGCGGGTAAAGCCGCCCTGGTCGGCGATGGCGACGAAGGTGCGCAGCACTTCGGTGTCGATGCTGGGGTAGCCGGACAATTGATCAATCTCCGAGATGTGTTGCATAAGAAACATTCGTTGGATTGATCATAAGGCCAGGCACACACTTGCGCCATCCCCACTGGAGGGCGAGAAGATGAAAGGTCAAAGAGGTTTTGTGTTGTTGGGCAAGCGCCCGTTTTCCGGGCTGTTGCGCACGGTTGCCCGTTGGCAGGCGCTGCATGAAGAGCGCCACACCCTGGCAAGCCTGAGCGATGAAGCGCTTAAAGACATCGGGCTCAATCGCGGCGATGTCGAGCAGGAGCGTCACCTGCATTTCTGGCAAGACCCGCTGCGAAAATAAGCCGGGATGCAGTAGGGTGGTCGGTGAGCCCACACGGAGAGAACCATGCCCGCCGACCTGTCCTTTTCCCTCAAGCAAGCGCGTCGCATGGCACTGGCGGCCCAGGGTTTTTCCGGGCGCCAGGCGCCAGCCTTGATCAAGGCTGCGCACCTCAACCGGATGATCGAGCGGTTGGGCGTATTACAAATCGACTCGGTCAATGCAGTGGTGCGTTCGCATTACCTGCCGCTGTTTTCGCGGCTGGGCAATTACTCCCCGTTGATCCTTGAACACGCTGCCTGGAGCCAGGGGCGGCGACGCTCGTTGTTTGAGTATTGGGGCCATGAGGCCTCTTTGCTGCCCATGGCGCTGTACCCGTTGATGCGCTGGCGCATGGAGCGAGCGAAGTTGGGGCAGGGCATTTATTCGCAGATGGCACGCTTTGGGCGTGAGCAGCAGGCCACTATCCAGCGTGTGCTGCACACCGTTGAGCAGCAGGGCGCATTGGGCGCGGGCAGCTTGTCTACCCGCGAGGAGCGTGCCGGCCCTTGGTGGGATTGGAGTGATGAAAAACACGCGCTGGAATGGTTGTTCGCTGCCGGTTTGGTCACCGTCGCGGGGCGGCGTGGTTTTGAGCGACTTTATGATTTGCCGGAACGGGTCATTCCTGCCGACATGCTTCAAGTGTCTGTGAGCGAAGCCGAGGCTCAGCGCGGTTTGCTGCTGCACAGCGCGACCGCATTGGGCGTCGCCACCGAAAAAGATCTGCGCGACTATTTCCGCCTGGCCCCCGCCGACAGCCGTGGGCGTCTGGCCGAGTTGGTCGAAGATGGGCAATTGCAGGTGTGCCAGGTACAAGGCTGGAAACAGCCAGCGTACTGCCTGCCGGAACCGAAAGTGCCGCGCAAAGTGCCGGCAAGCGCTTTGCTGTCACCGTTCGATTCATTGATCTGGGAGCGCAGCCGCACCGAGCGTCTGTTTGATTTTCGTTACCGGCTTGAGATCTACACGCCGCAAGACAAACGGGTATACGGCTATTACGTGCTGCCGTTTTTGCACAACGAGCGGATCGCCGCCCGCGTCGACCTGCGCGCCGAACGCGCGAATGGGCGCCTGGCAGTGCATGCGGTGCATGAGGAGGAGCCGGGGCTGGATGAGGAAGGGATGCAGGCGTTGGCGCTCAATCTGCGGCATATGGCGCACTGGCTTGGGCTGGAACAGGTGCAGCTCAACTGCCAGCGGCCGAGTGCGGCGCGGCTAAGGGTGGCGATGTTGCAAATATGAGTTTTCGAGGGATCTTGTGGCGAGCGGGCTTGCCCCGCGTTGGGCTGCGAAGCAGCCCCATTACAAACACCTCGGTATATCTGGAAGAACGGGGTGGATGGTTTTAGGGTGGCTTCGCCACCCAACGCGGG
>NZ_JAAAFV010000033.1:204100-355157 GCF_019352915.1 Pseudomonas sp. Xaverov 259
AGAAACGCCAATTCCAGCGACTGGTCGGCATTCATCCGTGGGTCGCAATGGGTGTGATAACGGTCCGACAAGCCATCTTCCGTAATCGGCCGCGCGCCGCCGATGCATTCGGTGACGTTCTGCCCGGTCATCTCGATATGAATCCCGCCGGCATAGCTGCCCTCGGCCTGGTGCACCTGGAAGAACTCCTTCACCTCGCCAAGAATCTGTGCAAAGTCGCGGGTCTTGTAGCCGCTGCTGGCCTTGATGGTGTTGCCGTGCATCGGGTCCGAACTCCACAGCACCTGCTTGCCCTCGCGCTGTACCGCACGAATCAGGTTGGGCAGGTGGTCGCCGACCTTGCCGGCGCCCATGCGCGCAATCAGGTTGAGGCGGCCTGGGTCGTTGTCCGGGTTGAGGATGTCGATCAGGCGGATCAGGTCCTCAGGTTTCATGCTCGGGCCGACCTTGACCCCGATCGGGTTGTTGACCCCGCGCAGGAACTCGACGTGGGCGCCGTCCAACTGCCGCGTGCGGTCGCCGATCCAGAGCATGTGCGCCGAGCAGTCGTAATAGTCGTTGGTCAGGCTGTCGCGGCGTACGAAGGCCTGTTCATAGTTCAGCAGCAGCGCTTCGTGGGCGGTGAAGAAGCTGGTTTCGCGCAATTGTGGCGAGCTGTCCATGCCGCAGGCGCGCATGAACGCCAGGGTTTCGTCGATGCGGTCGGCCAGTTGGCTGTACTTTTCGGCCAGCGCGGAGTTAGCAATAAAGTCCAGGTTCCACTTGTGTACCTGGTGCAGGTCGGCAAACCCGCCCTGGGCAAACGCGCGCAGCAAATTCAGGGTGGCAGTGGACTGATGGTAGGACTGCAGCAAGCGGTCCGGGTCCGGCACACGGCTTTTTTCGTCGAAGCCGATGCCGTTGACGATGTCGCCACGGTAGGCGGGCAGGGTGACGCCGTCGATGGTTTCATCGTTGGCCGAGCGTGGCTTGGCGAACTGGCCGGCCATGCGTCCGACCTTGACCACCGGGCAACCGGCGGCGAAGGTCATCACAATCGCCATCTGCAGCAGCACCTTGAAGGTGTCGCGGATTTTTGCGGCGGAGAATTCGGCAAAGCTCTCGGCGCAGTCGCCGCCCTGCAACAGGAAAGCGCGGCCCTGGGTCACTTCGGCAAACTGACGGCGCAGCTCGCGGGCTTCCCCGGCAAACACCAGCGGCGGGTAGCTGGCCAGGTTCTGCTCCACTTGCAGCAAGTGCGCAGCGTCCGGGTACTGGGGTTGTTGCTGGATCGGCAGGGCGCGCCAGCTGTCGGGGCTCCAGGGTTGGCTCATCATGAACTCGATAGGTTGATTGACGGTCGGGCGCCAATGTTAGCAGCAATTAGTGCGTGACCTGTTGCCGCCGCTTGGCCGACAATCGCGCCTTTGCCGTGCGGTAAACCCTTTAGGAGTAGTGATGAGCGAGGAGCGTGTCGAGCGCCTGCTGGCCGAAGTCCATGATGATTTCGGCATGATCCGCGTGCTCGAAGTGGCCGATTACCGTTTTCTCGAGTTTGGCGATGCCATCGAGCAAAGCTGCGTGTTTACCGCCGACCCGAGCTGGCTCGAGTACGACTACACCCGCGCGATGTTGATTGGCGCGTTGTGCCATGAACAGCCGGAGAGCGCGCTGTTCCTCGGGCTGGGCGCCGGTACGCTGACCCAGGCGTGCCTCAAGTTCCTGCCGTTGGAAGACGTCGAGGCCATTGAGCTGCGCCCGGATGTGCCGCGCCTGGCCATCGAGTATCTGGGGCTGGATGACGACCCGCGCCTGTACATCCGCATCGGTGACGCGCTGCAATTGCTCGATACCGCCGAGTCGGCCGACCTGATCTTTGTCGACCTGTACACCGATGTCGGCCCTGGCGTGGGGCATCTGGCCTGGACGTTCCTGGAGAACTGCCAGAAGAAGCTCAACCCCGGCGGCTGGCTGGTGATCAACCAGTGGGCGACTGACGACGGCAAGCCGCTGGGTGCAGCGTTGCTGCGCGGGTTGTATCACCGGCATTACTGGGAACTGCCGGTGAAGGAGGGCAATGTGATTTTGCTGGTGCCTTCGGAGCTGGATCAAGAGCTTGATCTGGGTGCCCTCACGGCGCGCGCCGAGGCGTTGGCGCCGCGGTTGGGGTATTCGTTGCAGCAGCTCATCAAGGCTATTCGGCCGGCGACTTAGGCGCCTGTACCGACGCCTTCGCGAGCAAGCCCGCTCCCACATTCGACCGCATTCCAAAGGATGTACGCGTATAAATGTGGGAGCGGGCTTGCTCGCGAAGAGGCCATCACTGCCGACGGCTAGTTCAAAGTGTTCAAATGCCCTTGAACACCCCCGGCCGCTTCTCAACCATCGCCCGCACACCTTCTTTGGCATCCTCACTGTTCAGCAATTTCTCCACCACCACTTGCAACCCGGCCGCCGCCACGGCTTCACCTTCCATGCGCGCCTGGCGCGCCGACATCAACGTCGCCTGCACGCCCAGCGGTGCCTGGCGGGCAATGCGGTTGGCCAACTCGATGGCGCGCGGCAGCAGGTCTTCACTGGCCATCACTTCTTGCACCAGCCCCAGGCGCAGCGCCTCATGGGCGTCGAATTCATCGCCGGTCAATAGCCAGCGCATCGCGTTGCCCCAGCCGGCAATCTGGTGGAAGCGCAGGGTCGCGCCGCCAAACGGGAAAATCCCGCGCTGCACTTCCATCTGCGCAAAACGCGTGTTGCTGGCGCATAGGTTGATATCCGCCGCCAGCATCAACTCGATGCCGATGGTCAGGCAGTAACCCTGGGCTGCGACGATCACCGGTTTATTGACGCGAGGGCCGGCAAACACGCCCCACGGATCGCACCCGCCCAAGGGTGGTTGCCAGCCTCCCGACATCACGCCACTGACATTGGCCAGGTCAAGCCCTGCGGTAAAGTGCTCGCCGTGGGCGAATACCACGGCCACGCGAGCGGCGTCGTTTCGATCAAATTCGCCATAGGCCAGGCTCAGCTCATTGAGCAGGTCCAGGTCAAAGGCATTGCGCTTGGCCACTCGATCCAGCCCCAACAGCAGGACATGACCCTGTAATTCACGGCTGACGCGACTGCTGCTGGCTTGATTCATCGGGTGTGGCCTCGGGGGCTTGGGTAGGGTTTTAGACCAATGGGTCTTAATGCACAGGTGAACCGTTTAAGTGTTATGACCAACAGGGCCGGGCCTTTGAAAAATAGACCTTGGCGCGGGTATGCGCAAAGACTGTGACGCAGCGCGGTATATCGGCACTTTCGGATAAAAAAAGCTCCCTTTTTCAGCTATTTCCGGTATAGTGCGCGCCGGCCTTTAACCGGGCCGCGTTTAGGTAGCGCAATTCCCCGAAGTCAGCTTCGGCTGCACGTCCGCACAGCGGACTCTCCCTTGACGAATCTTTTTCATTCATTCGTTTTCGCAAATCCCCGCCGACAAAGCAGCCAGGGCGACTCTTGAGTCTCAACACGGCATGCGCAGCTTTGGAGCATGGGTCTTTGCGGATGCACTTAGAGGCAGACCCATGACCCAGGAAACCGGCGGCTTCGCCGCTTTTAATCTTAACCCGAACATTCTTGCTGCCGTCATCGCGACCGGCTACGAAGAACCTTCGGCTATTCAGCAGCAATCGATCCCGATCATCATGGCCGGCCAGGACATGATTGGCCAGGCGCAAACCGGTACCGGTAAAACCGCCGCGTTCGCCCTGCCTATCCTGCACTGCATCGATCCTGCCAAGCGCGAGCCGCAAGCCCTGATCCTGGCGCCAACCCGTGAGTTGGCGCTGCAAGTAGCAACCGCTTTTGAAACCTACGCCAAGCAAATGCCAGGCGTAACCGTTGTGGCCGTTTACGGCGGCGCGCCTATGGGCCCACAACTGAAAGCAATCCGTAACGGCGCACAGATCGTTGTCGCCACACCGGGCCGTCTGTGCGACCACCTGCGTCGTGACGAGAAAGTGCTGTCGACCGTGAACCACCTGGTTCTGGACGAAGCTGACGAAATGTTGAAGCTGGGCTTCATGGATGACCTGGAAGTCATCTTTAAAGCGCTGCCACCGACCCGTCAGACCGTACTGTTCTCGGCCACCTTGCCACAGTCGATCCGTGCCATTGCCGAACGCCACCTGCGCGATCCGCAACACGTGAAGATCCAGACCAAGACTCAGACCGTTACCGCGATCGAACAGGCTCACCTGTTGGTTCACGCTGACCAGAAGACCTCGGCTGTATTGAGCCTGCTGGAAGTCGAAGACTTCGACGCCCTGATCATGTTCGTGCGCACCAAGCAAGCGACCCTGGACCTGGCTAGCGCCCTGGAAGCCAAAGGCTACAAAGCCGCTGCGCTGAACGGTGACATTGCCCAGAACCAACGTGAGCGTGTAATCGACTCCCTCAAGGATGGCCGTCTGGACATCGTTGTGGCAACCGACGTTGCTGCCCGTGGCCTCGACGTTCCACGTATCACCCACGTGTTCAACGTTGACATGCCTTACGATCCAGAGTCCTACGTTCACCGTATCGGCCGTACCGGCCGTGCGGGTCGCGAAGGTCGCGCACTGCTGCTGGTAACTCCACGTGAGCGCCGCATGCTGCAAGTGATCGAGCGTGTAACCGGTCAGAAAGTTGCCGAAGTCCGCCTGCCGGATGCCCAGGCCGTTCTCGATGCCCGCATCAAGAAACTGACCAACAGCTTGTCGCCGCTGGTGGCTGACGCTGAATCGACCCACGGCGACCTGCTGGACCGCCTGACTGCCGATATCGGTTGCACCCCACGTGCCCTGGCTGCAGCCCTGCTGCGTAAAGCTACCAACGGTCAGGCCCTGACCCTGGCAGCCATCGAGAAAGAACGCCCACTGGTACCGAACAACGCGCCACGCGGTGATCGTCCAGAGCGTACTGGCGACCGTCCAGACCGTGGTGATCGTGAGCGTCGCGCTCCGGTTCCATTGGCTGAAGGTCGTGCTCGTTGCCGTACCGCGCTGGGCGCGCGTGATGGTATCGCCGCCAAGAACCTGCTGGGCGCTATCCTCAATGAGGGTGGCCTGGCACGTGAAGCCATCGGTCGCATCCAGGTGCGTGACAGCTTCTCCCTGGTGGAGCTGCCGGAAGACGGTCTGGAAAAACTGCTGACCAAGCTCAAAGACACTCGCGTTGCCGGTAAGCAGCTGAAGCTGCGTCGCTACCGCGAAGATTGATCCGCCCTTGGGCTGATTGATCGCAGATAAAAAATCCCCGACTGGTTCGGGGATTTTTTTTGCCTGGCATGATCGTTCCCACGCTCTGCGTGGGAATGCCGCCCCGGACGCTCCGCGTCCTGCCTTACCCGAAACGATAGATGTCCATCCCCAGCGCGCCCAAGGTGAACCCCTGATGCGCCACGCTGAAATCACCCCCGGCGCCCCGTGCAAAGTACAACGGCAACAAATGCTCATCGCTGGGATGGCTGCGCACGGCATGCGGCGCCTGGCGGCGGTAGTCATGCAGGGCCGTCTCATCGTTGGCGGCAAGTTTATCCACCACCCAATCGCGAAAATCCCGGGCCCACGGCTCTATGCTCTCAGGGCCGGCACGCCAGTTCAGTTCACCCAGGTTATGGGTAATGCTGCCGGAGCCGATCAACAACACGCCTTGTTCACGCAGGCTGGCCAGGGCCTGTCCGACTCGGGTTTGCAGCGCTGGCCCCATGCGGCTAGGCAAGGAGACCTGCACCACCGGAATATCCGCCGCCGGGTACATCAGTGACAGCGGCACCCAAGTGCCGTGATCAAAAGGGCGGCGCTCATCAAGTTGCGCATCCAGCCCATCGGCTTGCAGCAGCTCGACGATCTGCGCGGCCAACTGCGGGCTACCCGGCGCCGGATATTGCACGGCAAACAGCTCGGGGGGGAAACCGCCGAAGTCGTGCCAGGTTTCAGGCGCGGCTTTGCCAGTGACCAATAATTCGTGGCTTTCCCAGTGTGCCGATACCACCACAATCGCCTTTGGCCGTGGCAGTTCAGCCGCCAAGCGGCGCAGCGCCGGGCCACTGGCACCGGGTTGCAGGGCAAGCATGGGCGAGCCGTGGGAGATAAACAGGCTGGGGAGCATAAGTCGGGTCCTGAGGGTTAACATGGGGCCATCTTCAATCAGATCATTGATCTAAATCTAATATAAGTTTTAGCGCCTTTTGATCGAATTTTCAGGGTGATTTATGGAGCCTAAGTTTTGGCAAGAGCGTTGGGCGCGCAATCAGATTGGCTTTCACCTGCCTGACGTCAACCCTTACCTGCAGCGGCATTGGCCGAAACTGGCATTGCCGGATGGCGCGAAAGTGCTGGTGCCGTTGTGTGGCAAAAGCCTGGATTTGATCTGGTTGGCGAGCCTTGGGTATCGGGTGTTGGGCGTGGAGTTGTCGCAGCAGGCGGTGGAATCTTTCTTCAGTGAACAGTCGTTGACGCCGCATATCCGCCAGCAGGGCGCGTTCAAGGTGTATACGTCCGGCTTGATCGAGGTGTGGTGCGGCGACTTCTTCGCCCTCGACGCCGATGCCGTGAGCGATTGCACTGCACTCTATGACCGCGCGGCGTTGATCGCTTTGCCGCCACTGATGCGGGCGCAATACGCTGCGCATCTCAATAGGCTTTTACGTCCAGGTTGCAAGGGGCTGCTGATCACCCTGGACTATGATCAGACGCAGAAGGCTGGACCGCCGTTTGCGGTGACTGACGAAGAAGTCAGGGTATTGCTGGGCTTGCGTTGGAGCCTGACTGTACTTGAAGAGCAAGACATCCTGGGCGAGAGCTGGAAGTTTGTGCAGGACGGCGTGACGCGGCTGGAGGAGCGTGTGTATCAACTGACTCTGCGTTGACTATTGCATCGCCATCGCGGGCAAGCCCGGCTCCCACAGTGAACGCGTTCCAATGTGGGAGCCGGGCTTGCCCGCGATGGCGTTATCAGCAACCACAAAAAAGGGGCGATCAAATCGCCCCTTTCTGTGTCACATCAGCCCCGACGACGCAGCGCGTCGATGCGTTCCTCCAGCGGCGGGTGGCTCATGAAGAAGCGGGCAAAGCCTTGCTTGATGCCACCGTTGATGCCAAACGCAGTCAGGCTGTCCGGCATGTGCACCGGCAGGCCCTGTTCGGAGCGCAGGTGTTGCAGCGCTGCGATCATCGCCCCGGTGCCGGCCAGACGGGCGCCGGCTTCGTCTGCGCGGAATTCGCGTTTGCGCGAGAACCACATGGTGATCGCGCTGGCCAGGAAGCCCAGCACCACTTCAGCGAAGATGGTCGCCACGAAGTAGGCGATACCGCGGCCGCCTTCGTTCTTGAAGATCACCTTGTCGACAAAGTTGCCGATGATCCGTGCGAAGAACATCACGAAGGTGTTCACTACGCCTTGTACCAGCGCCAGGGTAACCATGTCGCCATTGGCCACGTGGCCGATCTCGTGGGCCAGCACGGCCTTCACTTCTTCATAGGAGAAGCGTTCGAGCATGCCTTGGCTCACCGCAACGAGTGCGTCGTTCTTGTTCCAGCCGGTGGCGAAGGCGTTGGCTTCATAGGCTGGGAAGATCCCGACCTCAGGCATCTTGATGCCGGCCTCGCGGGACAGCTCTTCAACGGTTTGCAGCAACCATTGCTCATGCCGGGTGCGTGGCTGGGTGATGACCTGGGTGCTGGTGCTCATCTTCGCCATCCATTTGGAGATGAACAGCGAAAACAGCGAGCCGGCAAAACCAAAGACCGCACAGAAAACCAACAGCTGATTGAGGTTCAGATCAACCCCGTTGGCCGCCATGAACCCGTTGAAGCCGAAAAGGCTCAGGGTGATGCTGGCAATCAGCACGACCGCCAGGTTAGTGGCCAAGAACAGCAGGATGCGCATCATGGTTGTAGAATTCTCCTCATGCTTAATATGTCGCGTACTGCGGGGTATATAAGGTGCGGCCTGGGGTGATTCAACCGAGCGACTATTTCAAACTGTGTCCTACAGCATCAATGTAGAGCCCTGAAGGGAATTTCTGATCTGAAAAGGCGTTCGTGATCACCACGCTCATGCCTTCGCGCCCTGTGGTTACAGGGGGCTGACCGGTCCGTGGTGTGCAGCGGCAAGCGAGGAGGGGAGGCAGGCTAGAGAAGTGTTGCCAGATACTCGCTGTACGACCGAATGGCGGTCGTACAGCGACTTTTACATTACTGGCGATAGGACTTGAGGAAGTTGCCGATGCGACCAATGGCCATGTCCAGGTCATCCACACGCGGCAAGGTCACCACGCGGAAGTGATCCGGCCACGGCCAGTTGAACGCCGTTCCCTGCACCACCAGCAGCTTTTCCGACAGCAGCAGGTCGAGCACGAATTTCTCGTCGTTGAGGATCGGGCAGACTTTCGGGTCGATGCGCGGGAAGGCATACAGCGCGCCCATGGGTTTCACGCAGCTGACGCCCGGGATCGCGTTGAGCAGTTCCCAGGTGCGGTTGCGTTGTTCCAATAGACGGCCCTGGGGCAGGACCAGATCGTTGATGCTCTGGTAGCCGCCGAGGGCGGTCTGGATAGCATGCTGGCTCGGCACGTTGGCGCACAGGCGCATATTGGCCAGCATGTCGATACCTTCAATGTAGCTCTGGGCGTTGTGCTTGGGGCCGGAGATGGCGATCCAGCCGGAGCGGAAACCCGCCACCCGGTAGGACTTGGACAGGCCATTGAAGGTCAGGCACAGCAGGTCCGGTGCCAGGGAGCCGGTGCAAATGTGCACGGCGTCGTCGTAGAGGATCTTGTCGTAGATCTCGTCGGAGAACACTACCAGGTTGTGCTGGCGCGCCAGTTCGAGCATGCCCAGCAGCACTTCCTTGGAATACACGGCGCCGGTGGGGTTGTTCGGGTTGATGATCACCAGGGCCTTGGTGTTCGGGGTGATCTTGGCCTTGATGTCGGCCAGGTCCGGGAACCAGTCGGCGCCTTCATCGCACAGGTAGTGCACCGGATGGCCGCCGGCCAGAGTCACGGCAGCGGTCCACAGCGGGTAGTCGGGCGCCGGTACCAGCACTTCGTCGCCGTTGTTGAGCAACGCCTGCATGGACATCACGATCAGCTCGGACACGCCATTGCCCAGGTAGATGTCTTCGATGCCGACACCTTCAACCTGTTTTTGCTGGTAGTACTGCATCACCGCCTTGCGCGCACTGAACAGGCCTTTGGAGTCGCTGTAGCCCTGGGCAGTCGGCAGGTTGCGGATCACGTCCTGGAGGATTTCGTCCGGCGCTTCGAAACCAAAAGGCGCCGGGTTGCCAATGTTCAGCTTGAGGATGCGATGGCCTTCCTCTTCCAGGCGTTTGGCGTGCTTGAGCACTGGGCCGCGAATGTCGTAGCAGACGTTGGCGAGCTTGTTCGATTTGCTGACCTGCATGGCGATGTGATCCTGAAAATGAACGATCCAGACGGCGTGGACACTACCGTACTGCGAAACCTGCGGGGCCCGCACCCATAAATACGTTTGAATGCCGGTAGCGCGGGTGCCAGACTGGCGTTTTGAAGAGGCGCAATCATACGTGCCGCCTGATCCATGGAAAAGACACAGATCAGGGTTTTTCAGTTGCCGAGGTGTATCGATGGATAAGTTGCAGAAAACCGTTGAAGAATGGAAGGCGATGCTCGATCCGGAGCAGTACAACGTGTGCCGTCTCAAAGGCACCGAGCGACCTTTCAGCGGCAAATACAATGCCACCAAGACCGATGGCGTGTACCACTGCATTTGCTGCAATGAGCCGCTGTTCGATTCCACCACCAAGTTTGATTCCGGCTGCGGCTGGCCGAGTTTCTATGCGCCGATTGCCGACAGCGCGATGATCGAGATCCGTGACGTCAGCCACGGCATGATCCGCACCGAAGTCACCTGCGCCAAGTGCGACGCGCACCTGGGGCATGTGTTCCCGGACGGCCCACCGCCGACCGGCCTGCGTTACTGCATCAACTCGGTGTGCCTGGACCTCGTTCCACGCTGACTGATCGTTCCCAAGCTCCGCGTGGGAATGCCTCCTGTGACGCTCCGCGTCACGACTTTAAAGGGAACGCAGAGCGTTCTGGGCTGCATTCCCACGCAGAGCGTGGGAACGATCTATGCGCAAGCATCACTGCGGTCAATTAAATTGCACACAATTGAATTGCCTACTATCTTTGCAGTTCTTTCCCGTATCCGAGACGCTGCCATGAGCGACAACTTGCTGAGCATCCCGTGCACCACCATCAAGGGTGAGCAAAAGACCTTGGCCGACTTTGCCGGCAAGGCCATTTTGGTGGTCAATACCGCCAGCAAATGTGGCTTCACCCCGCAATACAAGGGCCTGGAGCAGGTGTGGCAGCAGTACAAGGACCAAGGTCTGGTGGTGCTGGGCTTTCCCTGCAATCAGTTCGGCAAACAGGAGCCCGGCAACGAAGGGGCGATTGCCGAGTTCTGCGAGCTGAACTTCGGCGTCAGCTTCCCGCTGTTCAAAAAGATCGACGTGAATGGCGGCGACGCCCACCCACTCTTCGTGCAACTGAAAAAACAAGCGCCGGGGCTGCTGGGCTCCCAACGCATCAAGTGGAACTTCACCAAGTTCCTGATCGGCCGTGATGGCAAGTTGGTCAAGCGTTTTGCCCCGACCACCAAGCCTGAAGCCCTGACCCAAGAGATCGAAGCCCTGCTCAAATGACCGACTTGCCCCACGTGTCCCTGGCCCTGGACGACCAGCTGTGTTTCAAGCTCTATGCCGCGTCCCGCGCAGTGACGCGAGCTTACAAGCCGATGCTCGATCAGTTGGGCCTCACCTACCCGCAATACCTGGCGATGCTGGTGTTGTGGGAGTGGCACGCCGCCCTCCCGCCACAACCCACGGTCAAAGCCTTGGGCGAGCGCCTGATGCTCGACTCTGGCACGCTGACGCCGCTGCTCAAGCGCCTGGAACAGCTGGCGCTGGTCAAGCGTCAGCGCAGCACGTTGGACGAGCGTGAGATGCACCTGAGTTTGAGCAAGGCGGGTTTGCAGCTGAGAGACCAGGCTCATGCGTTGAAAACCCGGCTGTTATGCGACAGCGGCGTCGACCTGAATCAGGCCGACGCCTTGCGCGATGGCCTGGACCAGTTGCTGGCCCAGATCAAAGGCTTGTCGAGGTCGGCACCCACAGGTCCAGCAGGGCCTTGAGCTCTTCGCGGCGAAACGGTTTGGCCAGGTAATCATCCATTCCCGCCGCCCGGCAGCGCTCGCGTTCTTCCGCCAGGGCGTTGGCGGTCAAGGCCACGATCGGAAGCTCCGGCCAGCGCCCGCTACGGCGAATCTGCCGGCTGGCCTCGTAGCCGTCCATCACCGGCATATTGCAGTCCATCAGCACCAGGTCGAAGCGCTGCTCCTCCAGCAACTTGAGCGCCTCGCCACCATGGGCAGCCACAATCACTGCGCAGCCAAGCTTGCTGAGCATGCCCTTGGCGACCAATTGATTGACCGGGTTGTCCTCCACCAAAAGGATGCGCGCGCGATGGGCGAGGGGCACGGCCTCCATCTGGACAGGGTCGAGGATTAGTTGCGCCTCGCTGCGCAGGTTGCGTTGCAGAATCTGGTACAGCGCATTGCGGCTCAACGGGCGTGCCTGTTGCTGCAGCGGCATCAGGGCCGCGACTTCTTCGCTGGGCATGAAGTTGCCATAGGCGGTCACCAGCAGGATCGGCGCGCTGATCCCGGGGCGCAGGCGGAACAGGCACTCCGGGCAATCGGTGATCAGCAGGTCGGGGTTCAGCCCGGTCAGGTCGTCGTCCTGGGAATAGCAGCGCAGCGCCAACCCCCAAGTCGGCAGCAAGGTGCCGAGCAATTCCGCCAGGCCACTGCCGGTGCTGGTGATGGCGATGACTTCGCCCAGCAGTGGCGCTTGTGGTGCGCCCGGCAAATGTGTGGGCAGTGGCAGTTCGGCGCAGAACTGGCTGCCAAAACCGACTTCCGAGCTGATGCTCAAGCGGCCCTTCATCGCTTCACACAGGTTATGCGTCAACGCCAACCCCAGCCCGGTGCCGCCGAACTGGCGGGTGATACCCGCACCGGCCTGGGTAAACGGCTGGAATATCTTCACCTGCGCTTCCTGAGCAATGCCGATGCCGGTGTCACAGACTTCGATTTTTACCCGGCCATCCCCGGCACTGAGGCGCACATCCACGCGGCCGAAGCGGGTGAACTTCAAGGCATTGGACAGCAGGTTGCTGACGATTTGCCGTACCCGTGTTGGGTCGCCAATCACCTGCGCAGGAAACAGCGGGTCGATCAGGCAGGTCAACTCGACACTCGGCGCGGCGTTCTGCGACAGCAGGTTGGCGGTGTCTTCCACCAATGAGCCGAGGTCGAACGGTATGCGTTCGAGCTCCAACTGGCCGGCGTCGAACTTCGACAGGTCGAGGATATCGTTGAGCAGTTCCACCAGCACTTTGCCCGAATCGTGGGCGATGGACAGTTGCTGACGCTGTTCGGCGTTCAGCGGGCTGTCCAGCGACAGCGCGATCATGCCCAGCAAGCCATTGAGCGGCGTGCGGATCTCATGGCTCATATTGGCCAGGAATGCGGCGCGTGCCTGGGCCATGGCCAGGGCGGTCAATTTGGCGGCTTCGAGTTCATCGTTGGATTGGCTCAAACGCTGGTTGCTCGCCTTGAGCTCCAGGGTGCGTGCCGAGACGATATCTTCCAGTTGACCCAGGTACTCGGTGAGGCGGTCCTCGGCGTGCCGCCGTTGCTGGATTTCGGTCTCCATGTTTTCGAATTGCTGGTTGGCGACGTTCACCAGCACGCCGATTTCATCGTTTTCATGGCCTGGTGGGCAATCCAGGCGCGCCTGCTTGCTGGTGCTGAGAGCACGGATAATGCGCACCAGCGGTTGCGTCAGCATCACGTAAAACAGCCCCAGCAGAATGCCGGTCAGCAACAGGCTGCGGGCGAACCCGTTGAGCAAGGTGATCTCGGCGCGGTGCAGGAAACGGCTGCCAAACGCATAGGTGTCGACGTCCAGGCGCAGCACGCCGAGGGAATCGTTGGGCATGTGGCTCAGGAACAGCCGGTCTTCAAACAAGCGGTTGGCGCCAAACAGAAAGTCACTGATGGGCCGGTAGGCGCTCTCTTTGCGTGGCCGGTTCACATCCGCCAGTACCACGCCATTGTTATCGACCAATTGCGCATGGGTGATGGCCGGCGAGTGCAACAGGCCCAGGGTCAGTTCCTGGGCCAGTTCGGCATCAATGTTGTAAGCGATTCGTGAGGCAGGGTTATGGCTGATTTCGATCAGCGAGCGTATTTCACGGTTGATCGAGGCGTCTTCGCTGGCATAATCAATGCCGATCTGGATCAGGCTGAGCAAGGTTCCCAAGACGAAACCGACCAGCACAGTCAATCGAGCTTGTTTATAAGACAAGCGGTGGGCGAACTTGATATCCATCGGGTGTTGAACCACTTCACGTTTCCCTTCGCCCGGCAAGCATAGCTGAACATCCACAGGCTTTGGCTTGGCCGGCATGAATCGTTTTATACGCAGCCTCGTGGGTCTGCCACAGGGTTGCCAATACGCCATCTTTTGCAAGAACTTGCCAGAGGAATAATCGTGGATTCTCGATTGAATGCCTTTCTTGAGCGGGCCGATGCGGTTCTGGCTCGCCTGGAACCGCTGTTACCGGCACCGCGCCAAGCCATCGACTGGAATAATTGCCTCGCCGCCCGTTGGCAGCGCGAGGGCCGCAGCGGCTTTTTGCTGCCGTTGGAAGTGAGCCTGGACATGCGCCTGTCCGACCTTATCGGCGTGGACAAGCAACGTGAGCAACTGGCGCGCAACACTCAGCAGTTTCTCGATGGCCTGCCCGCCAACCACGCGTTGCTGTGGGGCTCGCGCGGTACCGGCAAATCCTCCATGGTGCGCGCTTTGCTGGCCCAGCATGCCAAGGCCGGTTTGCGCCTGATTGAAATCGAGCGCGATCACCTGGCAGACCTGCCGCGCGTGGTCGAGCAACTGCTCAAGCTGCCGCAGCGGTTTATCCTGTTCTGTGACGACCTGTCTTTCGAAGCGGGTGAGGGCGATTATCGCGTACTCAAGAGCGTACTGGACGGCTCCCTTGAGCAAGCGCCGGAAAACGTGTTGCTGTATGCCACCTCCAACCGTCGTCACCTGGTGCCGGAAAACCAGAGCGACAATGACAATTGGAAGCGCGTGGACGGTGAGTTGCACCCCAGCGAGGCAGTGGAAGACAAAATCGCCTTGTCCGACCGTTTTGGCCTGTGGTTGTCGTTCTACCCGTTCAGCCAGGAACACTTCCTGGATGTGGTTGAGCACTGGATCGGCGAACTGGCCAGCAAGGCCGGCTTGCAGTGGCAGCGTGATGAAGCCCTCGACATTCTGGCCGTGCGCTGGGCCACCGGGCGTGGCAACCGCAACGGCCGATGCGCGTATCAATTTGCCCGTTACTGGGTGGGTCTGAAGTTGTTGGAGCGTCAACCATGATCGATTTGCAACAGGCCGGCACCGGCCTCGATGGCTATGCCATGCTCTGCGCGCAGCTGGAATCGCTGCTCGCCGATGAGCGTGACTTTATCGCCAACAGTGCGCAGTTCTCGGCGTTCCTGTTCAACCAGTTGGACGACTTGAACTGGGCGGGCTTCTACCTCAATCGCAATGAAGAACTGGTGCTTGGCCCGTTCCAGGGCCAGATCGCTTGCGTGCGTATCCCCTTCGGCCGTGGCGTGTGCGGCGCGGCGGCGGCATCGCGGCAAACCCAGCGGGTGGAAGATGTGCATGCATTCGCGGGCCATATTGCGTGTGACAGCGCTTCCAACAGCGAACTGGTGGTGCCCTTGGTCAAGGATGGCCTGCTGGTGGGTGTCCTTGATCTGGACAGCCCATCGCTGGCCCGTTTCAGCGAGCAGGACCAGGCGGGCATCGAGCAGTTGGCGGCGATTTTCCTGCGGTTGACCGACTGCTGACCTTGCAGGAGAGGGCTGGCCACCGTTATTGGCTGTCCAGCTTATGGAGCTGCACTTGCAGGGTCCTCTCCAGCTCCAGCATGAGTTTTTCCAGGGCCTTGACCCCCGCGTCGAGTGTGGGGCGCTCTTCGTTGCGGGCACAGGCTTGCTCCAGCGCTTCGCATTGCGCGGCCAATGAACTTGCCTGGACGATGCGCGCGGCGCCCTTGATCTTGTGGGCTTGCTCAATGATGGCCTGGGGCGCCGCCTGGCGGGCCATCAAGGCCACCAGCTCCTCGCGGTCCTGACGGCTGCTGCTCAGCAGCTCCTCCAGCAGGCGGCGGCTCAGGTGCGGGTCGCCTCCGGTCAGTGCGTCCAGGCAATCGAGGTCCAGCCGCTGGCCGCTGGATTGCGGTTTGATCTGCGCCAGATGCTGCTCCAGTGCAGTGAGGCTGATGGGTTTGAACAGGCAGTCGTTCATGCCCGCCTGCGCACAGCGGAGTTTTTCCTCGGGTTGGGCATTCGCGGTAAAACCGAGGATCACGCAGGGCACCTGTTGCTCTCGCTGCTCGTATTCACGGATCGAACGGCTCAACTCATAGCCATTCATCACGGGCATGTTGCAGTCGGCAATCACCAGATCGAAGTGTTCCTGGCGCCACGCCTGAAACCCGGCGGCGCCATGCTGGGCCGCCGTGAACTGGTGCCCCAGGTAGCCCAATTGCTGGCACATCAGCAAGCGGTTCGCCGGATGATCGTCCACCACCAGTACATTAAGTACCGCCGCGGCGGTCGGCGCCTGAGACTTGAGCTCGTCCAACGCTTCTATGGGCTTGAGGCAGGTCATCCTCAAGCTGACCTGTACCTGAGTGCCCACCATGGGCACGCTGCTCAGGCTCAGTTGCCCACCCATCATCTCGCACAGGCTGCGACAGATCACCAGCCCCAGGCCCGCTCCGCTCCTGGCCAGGTGCCCGGAGTTGTCCGCCTGGGCAAAGGGTTCGAACAGGCGCGATTGGTCCTCCCGGCTGATGCCGATGCCCGTGTCCTCGACCACCAGCTTCATCTGCACCTCTTGGGGGTGCTCGGTGGCTTGCACTTGCACCTTGATCTTGACCTGCCCGCGCTCGGTAAACTTGATCGCGTTGCTGACCAGGTTGGACAGCACCTGCTTGAAGCGCAGCGGGTCTATCAGCACGGCGGTGTTGTCGAAGTTGGGGTCGAATTCGAGCAACAGGCTGAGGGTCTTCTGGCGGGCGAGGCCGTCAAACACGCGCACCACCGATTCGATCACTTCGCGCAGGTTAACGCGCTCGGGAGCCAGGCTCAGGCGGCCCGATTCGATGCGTGCAATGTCGAGGATATCGCCGATCAGCTCCAGCAAGTCCTTGGCCGAGTTGTAGGCCACTTCGATCGCCGGGCGGTCGAGATGGCCCTGGTCGGCGCGCTTGAGGGTCAGCTCCAGCATCCCGATCACGGCATTCATCGGCGTGCGGATTTCATGGCTCATGGTGGCCAGGAACGTGCTTTTGGCCCGGTTGGCTTCATCGGCGCGTTCCTTGGCGGTGCGCAACTCGTCGAACAGTTGGCGCCGGTCACTGATATCGATCCAGCCACCGATGATGCCCTGGACTTCGCCGTCCGAGTCGCGATAAGGCAGGATCCAGTGGTAGATCGTGAGTTTTTTGCCATGAATGTGCAGGGTGCGATCAAGGATCAGTGGAGTGCCTTCCACCACTACCCGTTGGTAGTCGGCGTGGTACTGCGCGGCCTCGGGGGCCAGGGCCATGTCCATTTGCACCACACTCTTGCCGATGACCTCTTCGCGCTTGACCCCGAACGCTTGCAGGTAGCTGTCATTACAGGTCTGCAACAGGCCCTTGCGATCACGCACATAGATCGGGTGCGGCGTTTCATTGACCAGTGCGCGCATGAACTCGAACTGGTCATTGAGGGCACGCTCGGCCATCTTGCGATGTTTGATCTGGCGACGCATATAGGCGTTCCAGGTCAGGGAGATCAGCAACAACAAGCCGGTGCCAATGATGATCTGCGCAATCAGTTGGTGGTAATTGCGCCAGTAGCTGTCGGAGGCGGGCGTGTAACCGCGCCAGCGGCTGTTGATCACGCCCATTTCCTCAGGGGCGATGCTCAGCAGCGCTTTGTCCAGGATTGAGCTCAGCTCGACGGCGCTGCGTGGCGTCGCCATGGAGAAAGTGGCGGGCAGGGTGCCGATGCTGGCGCTGATCTGCAGTTTGTCCTGGAACACCTGGGAGGCAAGGAAATAGTTGGCAATGACCAGTGAGTTCACCGCGCCGTCCACACTCCCTTGGGCCAGCATTTCCGAGGCCTTGAAGGTATCACTGACTTCCACCAGGCGAATCTGCGGGAAGTCCTCTTGCAAGGTTTTTTCCAGCGGGTTGCCCAGGGTGATTGCCAGGCGCTTGCCTGCCATCTGCTCCAGGTTCGCGGCCGCATCGGGCTCCTTGCGAGTCAGCAGGACATAGGAGTTTTCCAGATAGGGCCGGCTGAAACTGAGCTGAGTTTCGCGTTCGGCGCTGGGGACAATGGCCCCGATGACATCGGCTTTACCCTCGGTGAGCTGCTCGATCATTGTGCTGATTTCGCGACTGCGCTGCACTTCAAAACGCAGGCCGGTGCGCAGGCGGATCAGTTCCAGCAGGTCGGCGGTGATGCCGCGAAAATTGCCGTCGGCATCGAAGAACGTCAACGGCGCGAATGTCTCATTGACCACGACTTTGACCACCGGATGGTCTTTGAGCCAGCGCTCTTCACGTTGGGTCAGTTGCAGTTTCTTGTCGGTCAGCAAGATGTCGCTGCCGGCGCTCCAGCGCTTGGCGATGTTGTCCCGCTCATTGATGGGGACGGCGCTCAGCACCGCGTCGACGATGCTCAGTAAGACAGCTTGATCGTGGCGCAACGCGAAGGTGAACCCATAGGCTTCATGCTTGCCGAAGTTGGCCATGTGGACATTTTTGAGGTAGCCCTTGTTGATCATGTAATGGGTGGAAATAGTGTCCCCCAGGAACACGTCCGCCTGCTCGAAAGCCACGGCATTCAGCGCGTTTTGATAAGAAGGGAACGCGCGGATGTCCGCCTGCGGGTACAACTTTTCGACTTCGCTCAGCGGCAGGTAGTGGTAGACAAGGCTCAGGCGCAGGCCAGCCAGGCCCTCGCTCAAGCTGCGTGTTTCGCCTTCGCGGGTCACCAGCACCGGCTGGTCTACCGCATAAGGTCGCGAGAGGATGAGTTCAGGGTTGGCGGCCTCAAAGCCATTGGAGGAGCCCAGCAGGTCGATTTCGCCGGCTTCCAGCGCGTTTATCGCAGCCTCACGTGTCGGGTAACGCAACACCTTGACGGGCAAGGCCATGGCTTTGGCCAGTAGCCCTGCATAATCGGCGGTCAGGCCCTCATAGTCGCGACCGCTGGAGGTGAGGTCGAAGGGCGGGTAGTCGGGTGCCGAAGTGCCCAGTACCAGCTCGCGCTTGGACTGTAGCCATTGGCGCTGGGTCTTATCCAGTTGAATATCGAGTTGAACGGTACCCGCGCGGCTCAATAAGGTGAAGTGTTCCGGTCCGATTTGAAGGGCCGCGGGCACGGTCGTGCTCAAGCACATGCCGGCCAATAATATAATCAGATAGTCCTTTATACGCCTGGGCATCCGCTTTCTCACACTAGCGCGTTTCGTTTTGCCATCTCGATAAGTTCTACCAAGGACTTGGCTTTAAGTTTTTGCATCAATCTTTTTTTGTAAGTGCTTACTGTTTTGTTACTTAGAAACATACCTTTGGCGATTTCTTTGTTCGTGCGGCCTTGTGCAAAAAGTTGCAATACCATCAGTTCCCGGTCGTTCACGGCCTTGAACAGTTCAAGTTCCTGTGCGTCCTTGCTGTCGGCGCCATTGGAATTGAGTGCCTGACTGGGGAAGTAATTGTAGCCAGACAGCACCGCACGAATGGCACTCAGCAATTCACTCAGGTCGCCTTCCTTGCACACATAACCGTCTGCGCCCGAGCGCATGCAGCGGGTGGCGAACAACGTCGGACTCTGGGCCGTCAGGATCAAGGTTTTCATCGAGGTGTTCATCGCGTTGAATCGGCAGAGCACTTCGAGGCCGTCGAGTTTCGGAATGCTGATGTCCAGGATGATCAGGTCGGGCAGGCACTCGCGAACCATTTGTATCGCGTCACAACCGTTGTCCGTTTCGCCAACGATTTTATAACCCTCGTGTTCCAGCAACATGCGAATCGCCAGCCGGATAACCGGGTGGTCATCAATGATAAAAACCGTGTTCATAATCATATTCCATGCAAGTGCAAATAAAGCGGGCACATTAGCTCAGAAGATGAGGGAGGAGGACGAGCGTTGGGGGGAGTAGATATAAAACAGGAGAATTCCTACATAATAAAAGGTAACGACCTACCGTTCGATAAGGCTTCGTGTCGTCGGATGTAAGCAGTAGTTGAATCAGTAAGCCCTGGAGCGGTGTCAGGGATCCAACCCTGTTCTTGCGGCGATTGTTTACCCGTGAGCAGTGTTTATAGTCCTGCATTTATAACGAGAGCAGTGGCGCAATCAATTCTGTCAGTGCGTCTTTATTCAGGGGCTTCAATAAGTAACCCAGCAATGGCAGGCCGCGCTGCCGTGCCTGGAGTGTCAGGTTGGACAACTCTGTTGCGGGCAGCCCGCTCAACAGGATGGCGCCGGTGATGAAGTGTTGGCGGCTGGCAATGTCTATCAGTTCCAGCCCGGGCAGATCAGGCAGGCATTGATCGCACAACATCAAATCAAAGGGGTGGGTGGCGCAAGACATCCAGCGGATTGCCTGCTCGGCATTTTCCGCAAGGGTCAGTTGCTCGAAACCGAAGCTTTTGAGCAGGCACTGAGTGGCCAGGAGCTGAAAGGGATGATCCTCCACCAATAGGATTCGAAGATGGGGTATGGGCATAGAAGGCACATGGCTCAGTCAGAGGGACGTGACGTAGGAATTGCGTGTCAGGTTCGCAAGAAGCGTGCGCGATTATTCCTCGAGCGGATGTGCGAATTCGATCAGGCCGCTCTGTTCCCGTCGTAGGTAAAGTCTGTACGGGACGCAGGCGGCATGACCTGATGTTTCACTGGGGGCTGGAACGCCCGGTCATCTCCCTTGCCATTTCGGTGGCGTAACTGTCGGTCATGCCGGCGATAAAGTCGATCATGCGCAGAAACGATGCGTGCAGGGGCCACGCAGGGTCGGGCGCACTGTTGCCCAGCAAGTCGAGAATGCGGCGGTTCTTGAACGACGGCGTGCGCCCGCCATGCTGCTCCAGGGCGGCGCCGCAAAAGGCGTTCAGCAGGATTTCCAGGGTGGTATAGGCGCCGATTTCGTGCAGGGTCTTGCGCTTGTCCTGGAAGATTTTCTTGCGCGCCATGTCCTTGGCGTCCAGTACGCAGCGCTTGGCCGGGCCATGCATGTGTTCCACCAAGTCGCCTTGCAGCGTGCCGGCGAGCAAGGCGTCCTGCTGCTCGACGAAGGCGCGTGCCGCCGCATTGGTCAGGTGCTCGATGGCCTTGCCGCGCAGGATCGCCAGCTTGCGCCGACGTGAATCCGCCGGGCCCAGTTGCCGGTAGGTCTGAGGCAAATCGTCACCCACCAGGTCGAGCAGCAGCGACTCTACTTCGGCATAGTCGAGCAGCTCCATTTCCAGGCCGTCTTCGAGGTCGATCAAGGCGTAGCAGATATCGTCAGCCGCCTCCATCAGGTAGACCAGCGGGTGACGCGCCCAGCGTTGCTCTTCCAGTTGCGGCAGGCCGAGCTTATGGGCGATCTGCTCAAGGATCGGCAACTCGCTCTGATAACAGCCGAACTTGTGCTTCTTGTAGCCCAACGAGTCCGCGTGGCGGGCAGTCCAGGGGTATTTGAGGTAAGTGCCGAGGGTGGCGTAAGTCAGGCGTGTGCCGCCGTCGAACTGATGGTATTCCAGTTGGGTGAGCACCCGGAAACCTTGGGCATTACCTTCGAAATTCAGGAAGTCGTTGCGTTCGGCGCTGCTCATGTCATCCAGCCAGCCGCGTCCCGCGGCCTGTTGGAACCAGTGGCGAATGGCATCTTCACCCGAGTGCCCGAACGGCGGGTTGCCGATGTCATGGGCCAGGCAAGCCGATTGCACCACCATGCCCAGATCGCTTGGCTCACACCAGTCGGGCAGGGCGCTGCGCAGGGTTTCGCCGACGCGCATGCCAAGGGAGCGGCCGACGCAACTGACTTCCAGGGAATGGGTCAGGCGCGTGTGGATATGGTCGTTACTGGACACCGGGTGCACCTGGGTCTTGCGGCCCAGGCGGCGGAACGCGCCGGAGAAAATAATCCGATCGTGGTCTTTGTGGAACGGGCTACGGCCGAGTTCTTCCGGGCTGTGCAGGGGCTTTCCAAGACGTTCGCGGGTAAGCAGGGTGGGCCAATCCAAGGCGGTTACTCTCCGTGCGGTGAATGACCCTCCCAGCTTCCCGGTTCAGCGCGGCATCGGCAAGCAAAAATCTACAGGCCCGCCGCATCGATATCGATTAACAGCAAACGCTGACCGTTATCGAAGAACTGCCCGGCGGTGAGGCAGTACTGGTTGGTGGTGGCATCGCGGTAGGTCGACGACAGCGTCAGGCGCCGCTCCTCCCAGCCTTCGGCGAGCAGGTGATAGAAGTACGGCCGCCACGACCAGTTGTGGCCCAGGTAGCGGCTGTCGGCCTGCCAGGCATCCTGGCGCCACTCGAAGTTGGGCGTCAGCTGGGTGCCATGGCGGTCGCACTGGTAAAAACGCAGCAGCCACGGGAAGTCCGGCAATTGGGGCAGTTGATCAAGCGGCGCGCGGCCCTGTGCCCAACTTTGCAGGATGTTCATCAGCTCGGCCAATTGCACCCGCAACTGCATCACACGGCCACGTTCGGCGAGTTTGTGCTGCACGTAAACGCTGCGCAGTTGGGCAAAACGCGCAACGAACGCATCAGTTGCAAACCAGTCCAGTTGGGCCTGGGCAAACAGATAGCCCTGCACATAACGCGCGCCGCACTCCAGGGCAAAATTCAGTTGCGCCTCGGTTTCCACGCCCTCGGCGATGATCCAGCATCCGGTTTTTTCGGCCATTTGCGCCAGTGCCCGTACCACTTCACTGCTCGGCCCGCCTTTAGCGGCTTCCTGGAACAGGCGCATGTCGAGTTTGAGAATATCCGGCTGCAGCGCCAGTACGCGGTCGAGTTGCGAATAGCCGGCGCCGAAGTCATCGATGGCAATGCGTGCGCCGGCCTCGCGGTAGCGCGCGACCACGTCGGCCAGGCGTTGGATATCGCCGCCCAGTTCGGTGATTTCAAACACAATGCGCCGTGGGTCGACGTGGTGGGCCTGCACTTGTTTCAGGCTGGGCAGGGCTTGGCCAGGGCGCAGGCGGTTGATCCAGCGGGGTGAGATGTTCAGGCTCAGAAACCAGTCGGCGGGTGCTTCATGCAGGCGGCTCAGGGCGTTTTCGCGGATCTGCCGGTCGAGGCGGCGCAGGGCCACGCCGGGTGTGCGCGGGTCGGCAAACAGCGGCCCCACCGATTGCAGGCGGCCATCGGCCTGACGTAAACGGCCCAGCGCCTCGACGCCGGCAATGCGCCCGGTGGCAGTATCGATGAAGGGCTGGAAACAGGCGAGCGGTTGCCCGTCGATCACGGGGCCTCCTTAAGAGAGCTGGCGAAAAAAGGCCCGGCCCTCAGTAACGAGGGCCGGGCCGATTCTGTTTGCAAGAATGCAGCCAGCCAGGTTCAGCCCTTACGCTGCATGGCCAATTTGATCAGCGGGATCAAACCAGCGCCCAGCCGCACCAGGCGCGTCAGGCTGCTGATACCGCCGCCCTTGGCGCCCTTGCCGGTGAAAAAGCCCATCAGTGTCACCGCTGCCACGCCCCACAGCGGCGCGTGCTTGATGCCCAGGCTGTCTTGCCAGTTGTGGCGCATGTCGCGCATTTTGTTCAACGGCGCCATCAGTTGCTGGGACTCGTGACGAATCTCCTGGCGATGCATTTCCATACGCAGGCGAATCAACGCCTTGCGCATTTCCCGGCGCGAGGTGTTTTGCGGGATTTCAGTCATGCTCATGGCAGCAGGCGCTCCCGATCATTGGCCAGCTCTTCAAGGGTGGCGTGGAAGGGCGTGGACTCATCGAACACCGCCGCTTTCAAGCGCACCCCGCAGAAGGCCGCAGCCAGGCTGTAGAACACGCAGAGGCAGATGATCCCGGTGAGACGATAGCCGGTGTCCCACACCAGAATCATCACCAAGGTCGACAACCCCACCAGCAATAACAGCGCAAACACCAGTGCCAGGCCTGCAAACAGCAGCAGGCTCACGGTGCGGGCCTTCTGTTCCTGCAACTCGATGCCAAATAATTCGACGTGGCTGTGCAGCAAGCCCAGAACGGCTGCGCCCAGGCGTCGTGAAGTGGAACTGGTGCCCGTGGACGAGCCGGTTTCGCC
The DNA here is from genome assembly GCF_019352915.1 of Pseudomonas sp. Xaverov 259. NCBI lineage: Bacteria > Pseudomonadati > Pseudomonadota > Gammaproteobacteria > Pseudomonadales > Pseudomonadaceae > Pseudomonas > Pseudomonas sp. Xaverov 259. Next base: position 227,559 of record NZ_JAAAFV010000033.1, read on the forward strand.
GATAGACATGATAGTTAGCGCCTTGTGGCCAGCAGACCGATCAGAAAGCCCACACCGGCGGCAATGCCGACCGACTGCCAAGGGTTGGCCTGCACGTAATCTTCGGTGGCCGTAACCGCCGCCTGGCCGCGTTCACGCAGGGAGTCTTCGGTCAGTTGCAGGGTTTCGCGTGCTTTGAGCAGGCTCTCGTGGATCTTGCTGCGCAGCTCATCCGCCTGGTCACCCGCCAGCACGGCGGTGTCGTCGAGCAACTTTTCGGTGTCGCTGACCAGGGTTTGAAAATCCGCCATCAGTATTTCTTGAGCAGTCTTAGCAGTTCTTCTGGCCATGGGTATCTCCGTGATTGGCTGATTCTGTATGTCTGAGTGTGCGTGGTTTGTGTAGATGAGTTTTCGAGTCACCGACTTCGGTGAAGGTTCAGTTCAATTGCCTGGTACAGCTTTTGCTTTGCCTTGGTGCGCAGGCCCTGGGCTTGCGCCGAGTCAGGGCGGATCGAGGTCAATGCCTGGAAAAACCTTACCCTAAATCACACAAACTCGCGGAAAAACCCTGTCGGCCAAGGCCATTGTGTTGATCGCTGCGCTAAAACGGTTCATGCCCTCTGAAGAGGGGTGGGGCCGGTGGTGCCAATTTAGTGCGCGCAACCCTGACTTGAACCGCTTTGGTGCTTTTTGCCTTGAATGCAGGCCTGCCAACCTCCATGGAAAATTTGCAAAGCGCAGTGGACACCCTCGTCCACAGCTCCAACACCCTGTTTATCCTGATCGGTGCGGTCATGGTCCTGGCCATGCACGCTGGCTTCGCGTTCCTCGAAGTCGGCACCGTGCGCCAGAAAAACCAGGTCAACGCCCTGTCGAAAATCCTCAGTGACTTCGCGATCTCAACCCTGGCTTATTTCTTTATAGGCTATTGGATCTCCTACGGCGTGAGCTTTATGCAACCGGCGGCGGTGATCAGCGCCGACCACGGCTATGGCCTGGTGAAGTTCTTTTTTCTGTTGACCTTCGCCGCCGCGATCCCGGCGATCATTTCCGGGGGCATTGCCGAACGGGCCAAGTTTGCCCCGCAGTTGTGTGCCACCGCGCTGATCGTGGCGTTTATCTATCCGTTTTTCGAAGGCATGGTGTGGAACGGCAATTTCGGCCTGCAAACCTGGTTGCTCGCGCGCTTTGGCGCCAGCTTCCATGATTTTGCCGGTTCCGTGGTGGTGCACGCCATGGGCGGTTGGCTGGCGCTGGCGGCGGTGCTGCTGTTAGGCCCGCGTAATGGGCGCTACAGGGAAGGGCGGCTGGTCGCATTTGCGCCGTCGAGCATTCCGTTCCTGGCGTTGGGTTCGTGGATTCTGATCGTCGGCTGGTTCGGCTTTAACGTGATGAGCGCGCAAACCCTCAACGGTGTCAGCGGTCTCGTCGCCGTCAACTCGCTGATGGCGATGGTCGGCGGTACGGTCGCGGCCTTGGTGATCGGCCGCAATGACCCAGGCTTCCTGCACAACGGCCCGTTGGCCGGGCTGGTAGCAATCTGTGCCGGCTCCGACCTGATGCACCCGGTGGGCGCGCTGGTCACCGGTGTGGTCGCCGGTGGGTTGTTCGTGTGGTGCTTTATCGCCGCCCAGGATCGCTGGAAGATCGACGACGTGCTGGGCGTATGGCCGCTGCATGGCCTGTGTGGCGTGTGGGGCGGCATTGCCTGCGGCATTTTTGGCCAGACCGCACTCGGTGGCCTGGGCGGCGTCAGCCTGATCAGCCAGTTGATCGGCACCGCGCTGGGCGTGGCCGTGGCGCTGGTCGGTGGTTTGCTGGTGTATGGCGTGATCAAGCGTGTGTATGGGCTGCGCCTGAGCCAGGAACAGGAGTATTACGGCGCTGATCTGTCAATCCACAAGATTGGTGCGGTCAGCCAGGATTGATCGGCTGCCTGGCAACCGGCTGCCCGCTCGCCTCAGCCAGGTGGGTGGGCTTAGAATGGTTGCCTGTTTTTGATCGGGTCCATTCGCCATGCTTCCTGAATGCCAGTTGTTCGGCACCCTGGGCTGCCATCTTTGTGAGGTGGCCGAAGACCAAATCATGCCGCTCGTCGAACACGGTTTGCTGGTGGAGTTGGTGGATATCACCGACCCCGCCGATCTCACCGAAGTTTACGGTCTGCGCATCCCGGTGCTTCGGCGCTTGGATACGGGGGCGGAGCTGGATTGGCCGTTCGAGACCGAACAGGTGGTCAACTTCCTTCAATAGCGTGAGCCCGGTGGCTTGCTGACCACCAGGCTTTGGTTGTTCAAGCATCCTCAATGGCTTGAGTAACCCCGTCGACTTTACCGATTCCCGACACCAGAGGTTTTTTCGACAGGGTTATCCAAAGCATCCCAAGCGCCGAGCATAGAATCACCGCGCTCAATGCCAGATAAATCCATCGAACAGAGATAATATCGCCCAGGTAACCCACACCTGCATAGGCAATAAGACTCATGTATGAAATCAGCATCGAAATGGCCGCCTTGACCTTTCCGAACTGAGCAGGGTCGACGCCGGTGGCGATCAGGGTGTCTGAATTGACCCGAATCATGACCACGAAGCCGCCCAATAGAAAGTAGGCCATCGCTGCCTGGGGAACACCGTTGGCGCTCAAGAACATGAAGAGCAATAAAGCAATCCCGCCCAAGCCAACTATCCCAAACCACTCAGGGCTTATCTTTTTCACAAGGTAGGTCAGGGAAAACCCTCCGGCGATTGCGCCGACTCCCCATGCCGCGTCAATCAAGCCAAACCCCTGAGCGCCGGCGGACAGTTCCTTGTCGGCAAAAATAGGCAGGAGCGTATTACACACCGACAGGGTGACATAGATGAACATTTGCTGGATCGCGAGTCCGACCACGAAACGGGTGCCAATCGCATAGTGAATCGCCTGGTAAAACTCCTTAAGAGCGCCGGGCGCGTCGACGGTATGAATAATCTGTTTCAAGGCGGGAGTGTGTTTGATCCACAGGGTCAGCAAGCCGGAAATGGAAAATGAAATAACGTTAATGACAACAACATACTGCGTACCAAAAACAGCCACCAGGAAGCCGCCGATACTGGCACCCATGAGCAGCCCAACCTGCATGCTCATACTGCTTGAAACATTGGCCTCAAGCAGACGCTCCTTAGGCACGATATCGCGTATCAGCGCTCCGACAGCGGGCTGGAAAAAGTTTTCACACAACGCAATCAGGAATGTCGCCAAGTATATTAATTCAAGACCGAGTACTTCGTAGTACATTGAAACAGCAACGCAGATCAAGATAAGTGCGCGGGCAAAGTCGGTGACGATGCAAATAACGCGCACATTCCATCGGTCAACCAATACACCAATCCAGGGTGAAAACAGCAAGCCCGGTAACGAAGAGAAAATCAGTACCCAGCCAACCGCCATTGCCGAGCCGGATGTTTTGTAGATGTACCAGGAAATAGCGACGAAATACATGCCGCTGCCAATCGCGGTCAATATCGAAGCAGCAATATATTTGCTGAACTCTCGGCTCGCAATAAGTGAGAGCAGGCTAAGCATTAACAGGCTCCACTTCAATATTGACCCTGGTTAATGCGCGCATGACATTGTCGATAGCGTCGGGGCCGTTGTCTCCATTCGCAAGAATATAGCCTGCGCGTTCATCTGAGTTTTGCGGGTGTTTGCACTTATCTCCAACGTTGACGGTGATGTCGCATCTGACGACACCGGCAGATTGACGGGCGCTCTCAAGCCCTGAAATGTTCGCCACTCGCCCTGTAGACAAAGACAGATAGCGAATAGCCGCGCCTTTGGTTGTATCAATTTGAATGTCTGGAAATGCCCCAGCCAGACCCTGAAGCGTGGCGGTAAACATGTCGACACCATAGGTCAACTGGGTCATTTCAAAAATACGGTCACCACCGGTACGCGTATGTGATTCAACGATAACCGGCCCGGTTTCGGAAAAAATCACCTCGGTGTGTGAGGGGCCGTACAGGTGCCCTATAGAGGCCAGGAAAGCAGCGGTTAATTGCTTGATCGCTTCAATTTTCTCCGGTGCCAACGCCGAAGGCATGCTGTGACCGGTTTCAACAAATCCAGGGTGGCCGGTGGTGAGCTTGTCGGTGACCCCCACGATCGTGTGTTGACCCTCCCAGGAAATCGCTTCGACGCTGACTTCCGGACCCTCGATAAACTTCTCGGCGATAATCCCGATCTCGGGAAAGTCGTATTTAATTAAATCGGTGGTCAGGAAGTCTTGCTTGATCGAACGGTAGGCGGCGGCCACTTGATCTTCAGAAAACAATTTGTGTACCTGCAGACTGCCTGCACCGTTCACCGGTTTGATGATGATGGGCCATCCGCATTGGCGCGCAAAAACGATCACCTCTTCAGGGCTGGTGACGGTCGCAAATGGGATCGACGGTATCCCGTTTTCTTTCATGTGAGTGCGCATATGGCCTTTGTCACGCGTTAACAGCACTGGGCCCAGCGGGTTGCCCATTATTCCCAGGCGATCCTGAATCAATGCTGCATTCAAAAGACCAAACTCTTGAAAGGAAACGACTGCGTGAAAGGGCGTGCGTCGATGCAGCGTTTCGACCAAATCGACTACAACTTTTTCCCCCATGGGCGAGGAAATAATCTGATCCACGATCAAGAAGTCTTCAAACTGGATATCTTCCTTCTGCTGGACGACAGTCAGGTGAAAGCCGCACGCCTTGGCCTTTTTATATATTTCAGTCCAGCCACCGATCATAATTAAACGACGCATCACAGGTTTTTCCCGAACAATGTAGGTAAGTAGTTAACGTGCGTCAGCAGCGTTAACCATGCTTGTTTTGTCGCTCGCGCGTTAACTCAGTGCTTTGCGCCGGTGCTTGAAACTTTCTCCGAGTTCGATATCAAACAGGTTGATGAACGCGTCAAAGCTGTTTAGACCGCCGGACAGCAGATGCGCATGTGGGATGTCTGTGGGCAAACATTGCGTTTCTTTTGTGAAGGCCACTTTGTCCGCGTCCGCCGGCGGTAATATTTGATGAATAAGCGTTGCTTCACTTTGATCAAAGTGAGTGAGCATCGATAAAAACTCTGTGTAGGACGCTGACGTTGCATCCCGGCCGGTTTTTTGCGCCGTGTAGTGCACAATGTCGTCAAAGCCGACGTATTGTTGACCGACAACATCAATCAACGCCGCCCCGCCGCGGAAACGTTCCTGGCTGCCGACAAAGGTGCATAACCAATCGGCCAAAGCGTCAGCAGACAACAGTCCAAGGCTTCCGCAGCCCGCCGGTGCAACCCCCATCTGAACGCATTGTTTGAGGAGTAAATGAAATAGAGACTGACCATTCGAGTAGCCGGTACTCATGGACGGCAGTACATCGTCGACACGATAAATCCTGGCGTGCAGCCCTTGTTTTTGTGCAGCCGCCACGAGTTTGTCTGCCAGATATTTGGTGTACCCATACCCAGTAACGCCCAGCGCTTGGGCCTCGACGGCTGACACAATATCTTCCTGCCCACGGTGCGCGCTTTCCGGCAACTTTGCGGCCAAAGAGGACACGTGATGCAATCGCTTCGCCTTACCTTCATTACAGAACCGGATAAGCTCCTGCGTGCCCCCCACATTGGCTGAGTACAATTGCGAGGCGTGAAACAGGAAGTTGACCGCGGCACCGCAATGAATCACCTCATCAATATGAGCACATTGATGTTGCCATTCATCGTTATCCAACCCCCAGGAGGGCAGGGCAAGGTCTCCAAGCACGACAGTGATACGGTTGCGTTGCAGTACTTTGTCTGGGAATGCCTTTGAAAACACTGCTTCCAGTCGCCGTAAAGCACTCTCTTTATTGCTGCCGCGCAGCAGCACGGTGATTGCAACGCGTGTCGTTGCCAATAAGTGCGCAAGAATATGAATGCCTACAAAACCGCTTGCACCCGTGAGCAAAAGCGTTGAGCTGATTAAGGCGGTGGGCTGGTGATTAGTGAAGGGCGCGATGGCAGAGCTATAGGTCGGCGTGGCGTCGTTCTTCAGTTGGCAACCTGTGATGAAATCCGTAAGCCGCAGCGGCGTGGAGTATTGATAGATAGCGGTCATTGGCACACTGACTGAAAGGTGCTTGCCCAGCGTGAGTGACAAATTAGCGGCCGCTAACGAATCGCCGCCACTCTCAAAAAAGTCGTCATCAATTCCAATTTGGCTGTTCAGCAGGACGGCGCGATAGCAGGCCAGGATTTTTTCCAGGAGTGTCCCGCTGATACAAGGTTGCACCGCATCCAAACAGTGCTTTTCCAAGTCATTCAAGATGTTTTTACGATCGACCTTGCCATTCGGTGACACCGGGAAGCGCTTCAAGTGGTGCACTAACTGAGGCATGTGGGTGGCCGGCAGATGTCGCGCCAGCTCGCGTCGCACCTGCTGTAACTCCAATGCGTGTGAAGCCACATAAACCAACGCCAGGCCAGCGTCGCCTTGCTCATTGGGCAAGACAATCGCCAAGGCATCCTTGACGGCGGGGAAGCTGGCTTTCATTGCCGACGCTATTTCACAGAGCTCGATGCGAACGCCACGCACCTTTACCTGGTCGTCGGCCCTGCCGCCATATTCCAGCAACCCATCGGGCCGCAACCGGCCGATGTCCCCGGTCAAGTAAACGGTCTCACCGGGCAAGTCCGGGAAGGGGTTGGGTATAAACGATTGTGCGCTCAGTTCTGGAGCGTTCAGATAGCCTGCGCCCACGCAAATGCCGGCGACAACAATTTCACCAAAGGCGCCATCAGCCACCGGCAGCCGCTGATCGTCGACTATTTTGACAAAGGTGTTATCAATCGCCAGTCCTAGTGGAATCCTGTCCTCATCTTCATCGCGCACCTCATGAAATACCATTCCGATTGATGCTTCGGTATGGCCGTAGGTATTGATGATCGTACAGCCAGGAAACAGGCGTCTGAAGCTGTGCACGGAGGCGGCGTCGATTTCCTCTCCGCCAATCAGCACGTGTCGCAGGCTGTTTAATCGGTGTGCGGCAATCGTTTGGTTTTCTAAAGCGCGTACCAGTAATTTGAACGTTGTCGGTACGAAATCAGTCATGCTGATTTGATGGTGCTCAATTTCGTCTACCAGCGACTCAACGCTCCAGTGATCGCGTTGCTCAGGCAGGACTGCCACGCCACCCTGGGTCAGTGGCCAGAGCATTTGCCAAATCGAGGAATCAAATAAAGGGGCGCTGTTTTGATAGACAGTGTGGCCGCTACCGAAGCGCTTGGTCATGTAGCTAAAGCGATTAACCAATCCAGCGTGGTGGTTCAGGGCGCACTTAGGATGGCCAGTCGACCCTGAGGTGAAGAAGCCGTAGAGCACATCGGCAGCGGTACAACTGGCGTACTCTTTGGTGTGCAGGTCAGTACCCTTGTCGAGCAGGATTTCCAACTGGCTCAAACCTGCATTCCTTAATGCAGGCTCATCTCCATTGGTGATGACCAGCCTGGCCTGGCTGGCCTCGACAACTGCGCGCAGTCTGCTCTCTGGCCATCTAATATCGATCGGAATAATGACGGCGTTGGCCATCATCACGGACAGCCAGGCAATGGGCAGTTCAACTCCGGTCGCCAGCGCACAGAGCACGATGTCTTTGTTGACCACACCTTGTGCGCGCAAGCGCGCTGCATTGGCACGCGCCGACATGATCAGATTATTGTAGGTAAGACGGTGTTCACCACAGACGACTGCTGTTGCGTTTCCATGCGTTTGTGCAGCTGCCTCAACCATCGCCAATACACTTGGCCTATCAGTTTGCCCCTCACTCAGCCATGAGTGCTCAACGTGACCAATAATCATCTAATACTCCTGTAAATAGAAATGTATAAATAATCTGTGCTAGGGGGCTTTAGTCCGAGAATGCCAAGGACGGTCAACTGGCTAACGGCCTGAAGTTAGTGCACGCGTTCAAGCCTGGTTGAGCCGCGTGCGCCAACGTTATGCGCGAATTTTTTCGTGCACGGTGAACACTTGATGTGCTTGCTCAAGCTGACGGATAGTCTGGTAGTCACGCTGCAGCACGTGGCGGTCTTTATGGCTTAGATAAACAACGCCAGGGATCGAGAACAAGTCGATGGTGCGCACAATGTCATCGCCCTTTTCGGGCAAATGGAAATGACAGGCATAGGAGGGCAGTGAGCACACTTGCTCAAAACCTGTGGTGTCAACGACGACACCTTCCTGGTCGGAGATCATCGCTACGCACATCACATGCCGGGATAACACATACTGCTGGCCCAAACGACGCTTGAACCGCTCCGGGTGGCAATAACGTTCGATCGTCAGGGTGATCTGGCTCTCTCCAAGCGCCTCAACAACCGGCTCTTCAAGCATCGCCCCTTGCAGGCGAGCACCGGTTTCAATTAATACCGGCCCCTCAGCGGTCATCATGATTTCAGAATGAGCGGGCCCATTGCACACACCCAGTGCATCCAATGCTTTTTTGATGTAAGTGATCAAGTCACCCTGTACGTCACCTTCATAGGCCAGGAGTTCTTCGCAGTCATAGATATTCGAGGCGCCCAGGATAAATTTGCGCCGATCTACCCACATGTCAGAAATATAGTGTTGGCCGTCGATAGAGACACTGTTAATAACGTATTGCGTACCCTTCAACAGGGTTTGCGCCAACACATGATTATTATGCCCGCCAAACCGGTTGGCTTTGTTATAGATGGATTGAAAGGCGGTTTTCAGTTCAGTCGAGTCATAGCAGAAGAAAACACTGTCATTACCGGCGCTGGCCAAAGGCTTCAGAACAAGCGGCCAACAGTGGTCGGCGGCCCATTGGTTCAGCGCATCCAGACTGTCTGTGCGCAGAAAGTGCGGCGTCGCCAAATCAGCCGCCTGCAACGCACTGGCCATTGCGTACTTATCGCGGCGAACACGTGAGCTGTTTGTGGCGTTCCCTGGCAGGCCCAATTCGGCTGCCAGCAGGTCGGCGAGTTCGATACCTGTCTCGGCGCCGGCCAAAACACACATCGGTTTGGCGCCATTCAACGCTTGGTCGATGTCAGCAACACATTCGGCCAGCCCCGTGAAAATCACGTTGGCGATAAAGTCGTCGGGCCTGAAGTCGTTGACGTAAAAATCAATGATCGGTGCGGCACTCTGTACATGCAGAACAGAGATGCCCTCAGCCTGAAACTTGGAGGCCAGTTTCGCGCCAGTGGAATACGCGTCGACGATCACAGCAAACTTGTTAGCCATTGTCACATTCCAGTGTATTTAGCGTGGGGCAGCCTTAAATGTTCTCTAGGCCACAACGTTCATGCGCGACTAAATCATCGTGGGACTCACGACGCCGTATCAACCTGGCGTGCGCCCCATCAACCAGCACTTCTGCAGGGCGCCCACGCGAGTTGTATTGGCTGGCCATGCTCATCCCATAAGCGCCACATGAGAAAATCGCCAATAAGTCACCGTCTTCCAGCACGGGCAAGGGGCGACTCAATGCAAAGTGATCGCCGGTTTCACAGATGGGGCCGACAATATCTATCGCTTCAAGAGGCGCGGCACCTGCTTCACGGACATGCTCGGTTAACGCCGTCCAGTGGCCAGAAAAGTCGCCAAAACGGGTTGGCCAAATAACGTGATTCGCACCATACAAAGTGGGGCGCAGCAGGACGTTCATACCCGCATCCACAATGGCTATCTTGCGATCCCAGCCTTGTTTGGTGTACTCGATGGTGGTGAGTAAAACGCCTGCGTTCGCGCTGATCGAACGACCTGGCTCAATGATGAAGTGCAGGCCACGGCGTTTCAGCTCTTGAAGGCGCTCGCAAATAAGCGCACCCGTTTCAGTGAGTGAACACACGGGGTTGCTTTCGGTGCCGTATTGCGCAGGAAACCCGCCGCCAATATTAATGAACTCAATCGTGCAGTCAGCGGCCGCAAGCCGGTTGACCATTTCCTCAATCTTGTCGATGGCAGACAAGTAGGTGCTGGCCGATGGAATCGGTGAACCAAGATGAACGTGTATGCCAACGACATCTACGCTGCTGTAACGCGCGGGTGTAAACAGTTCATAGGCGCGTTCAATCGGTATGCCAAACTTTGTCTGACGACCGCCGGTTGCCGTTTTTTCATGGGTACCCGCATCGGCCACATCCGGATTGATACGAATGGCCACCTTTACACGCTTGCCGGCTGCCGATGCAATCGCATCCAGGCGCAGCAATTCGGCTTCGGACTCCACATTAAAAAGGAATACGCCTGCATCAACGGCATAGCTGATTTCTTCATGAGACTTGCCGACACCTGCGAACACTATCTTGTCTGCCGTCACGCCTGCCATCAGTGCCCGGTAGAGCTCACCGCCACTCACCACATCGAGGCCAGATCCTTGATCGACCAACAGCTTGAGGACGCTGAGGTTGCTGCAACTTTTAACCGAGAAACAAATCAAGGGTGACAAGGCAGAAAATGCACTTTTTAGTACGGCGTAGTGGTTCTTCAGCGTCTGGGCTGAATAGATATAAACAGGGCTGCCGTGCTGTTCCACAATGGCACGCACATCAACCTGCTCCACATGTAAATGACCGTCGATAAAATTAAAATGGTCCATCTTGCTACCTCGATTGGATGACTTCAACTCAGCGCACAGACAGGCTCGCGGCGGAGGGCATCATCGGTTGATTCCAGTAAAAGTCGGCCCGTGCTGTACAGGTGTTTGACGATCTTCTCAGCGCAGGCAATAGCGGTTTCGGTGTCAGTGTTGATAATGAGTTCTGGGCACAGCGGTGGTTCGTAGGGGGAATTTATCCCGGTAAACGCGGCAACCTGATTTTTCCTGGCCTTCTTGTAGAGCCCTTTCGGATCACGGGCTTCACAAACATCGAAAGAGGCATTGATAAAGATTTCTACGTAATGCGCATCGCCCATCAACTGGCGTACCCGTGCACGGTCCTGTCGAAAAGGAGATATGAAGGCTGTTATCACGATTAAACCGGCGTCCACCAGCAGTTTGCTGACCTCGCCCACGCGACGAATATTTTCACTTCGCCCTTGAGGGGTGAAGTCCAGGTCGCGACAGAGCCCGTGGCGCACGTTGTCGCCATCCAATACGTAAGTCAGGTAGCCTTTCTGGAATAATAACGACTCAACTAAACCCGCAACGGTACTCTTGCCGGCGCCACTCAAACCGGTGAACCAAAGCACACAGGGTTGTTGTTTCAATCTAGCGGTGCGCATCGATTGCTCCACCGGAAACAATTGCCATGTCAGGTCAGAAGACACATCAGTTGTAGACATATCAGCAGTCACCCGCGAGGGACGAAGTGTTGTTCTTCACAGTCTCCCTTTGATGTTTCAGGTATTGGTAATACGGCATGTTTTCCAGGTAGAACTCATTGAGCATTGGGTGGTTGTCGACACGCGTGCTGTATTGCCTTTCGATAGGCGCGATACGTGTGCTGTTGGCAGCATCCAGATGCCAATGCCGGGTTCTCTCCCACACATCCAGGTGCCCACTCTCCCACTGCAAGGCGGTGGGTAAATGCTGCAAGTTGGCCTCACTGCAGAACTGCGATATCGCAGCGTCTGGATTATCGAGCAGGTCGTCCGCATCAACAAACAAGGGGGCGTGTATCGACTCAGCCTTCACTGAATCATAAAGTTGAGCCAGGTTTTGATACCCGACTTCATTACAGGTGAGCTGGGGGTTAACGTGATAGTGCGAATTAATGACCTTTTCCGGGTTGCGTAACATAAAGACGTGCTGCGCCTCACGTAAATACGGCGTACCTGCCAGTAGATGACGGTAGTCAAACTCACAGGTGTCCTTGATAAATACCGCACTGTGAGATCGCAGCGTCTGTATGTAATCGAATAGCGCCGTGGGGCTGTTCAAGGGTGGCGATGAGTTTTCTTGTTGCGGGTGTTTATATTCACCACACGCCGACAGGTCGCAGAGAGGCTCATGCACAACGGTGAAATCACCACGGGCAGCGATGACACGTACAAACGCCGTGGATAGCGAGCGTGGAGGGGCCCACATGACAATGAGTCTGTGTTGCATAGGTCACCTTGGTTCGAGAATACGTGCACGCTGCCGGAACGGTCAGCCCGAGGTCTTAAACGGACTCGGTAATCCACTTTTGTCCGCCATGTGCAAAACGGAACTGCTGGGCGGTGAAGCGCGACTTGGAATACTCTCGAACACGGTCGACCATGTAGTTGCCTTTATACGCGATCATATCGACGGTGCCGTTTGCGCTTTCAGTCAAGGTCGCCACATTGGCCAATGCGGCTTGGGTGGCCGGATCATATAAACGACCGGCATAAGATTGACGCGCAATAAAGGGCGATAAAAATCGCAGGACTTCCCAGGAATCCTTATCGACAGTCGCTTGCAGTAGGTGTTTGGCGGCGATACCCAGCATGTCCAGGCCCGGCGATTCGTATAAACCCCGGCCTTTGGTGCCATTCATTCTATTTTCCAGCACGTTTTTCAAGACCACGCCGTTGCGCCCGGCAATGGTGTTGGCTTCAGCGATCGCTTGGTAATGGCTCACGGCCTGACCATTAATCTCAACGGGGATACCCTGTTTGAAGGTGATGCTGCACTTCTCTGGCACGTCAGGCGCGTCCATGACCTTTACGCCCATGATAGGGGTGATCATGTCGGGCGAGTTTGAGAGCACCTCCACTTCGCGGTTTTCATGTGAGACACCGCCCACATTGGCATCAACCGAATGCTTGGCTTTATTGCGCATCATGGTTTCGTCGGCGTCGGCGACGAAATCGCCCATGTCCGTGCGGGTTTGAAAGCGGTTGGAGGTGCTGGCGTCTTCCCATGGGGAGAAGGGCGTGATTTCCGGAGCAAACATTTTCAAGTAGTAATTGAAGCGGAACTCATCGTTGCCGCCATGCACAGCGCCGTGTGCCAATACACTGCACTTTCTCGACCGCAATGCATCCACCAGGCCCTTGACCGTTACCGCTCTGGCGATCCCCGTGGTGTTCCAGTAGCCGCCGTCATACTGCGCCTGGGCACGTACCGCCTGGAGAAAGGTAAGGGCAATATCTTCCTTCAGGTCAATGACATTGACCGCGTGCATCAACTCAATGTTGTCTGCACAAAACGCATGCGCTTCGTTACCGGGTTGGCCGATATCGACAATAAATTGTTCAATGTCGGCGTCTTCTTCTTTCAAGCGTTGTGCAATGAATAAGCTGACCAGACCGCCAGACGCACAAATACCTACTTTCTTACCTTTCAAGTCCGAGAAGTTCACGCTGCAGTCCTTTATAGAGGTGGTGTTATCAATAGTGCGCTGCACAGATGTTATTGCGACCACTGCGTCGGTTCACGATCCCACCGGTGGTGTCTAAGTTGTTTTTTTAATGCGTCGTCCAACTTGCCCTTCTGCGAACATGCCAGGTTGGCTTCCACATGTGCGATAGAACGCATGCCGGGAATGGTGGTCGCCAGGGTGTCGTTAGACAAAATGAACCTCAACGCGATTTCTGCCAGGTCTGCATCCGCGGGCAACGCCTGTTTCAACGACTCGACCCGTGCAACCGTTGCGGCCAGATTCTCCGGCACGAAATAGCTGTTTCTCCAATCACCGGCCGGCCAACTTGAGTCGAGCGTTAAACTGCCCGTCAATGAACCTTCGTCAAAAGGCACCCTGGCGATGACGGCAATGTCGAGGTCACGGCATACCGGCATTAACAGATCTTCAGGTGCCTGATCGAAAATGTTGTAGATGACTTGTACCGCGTCGATCATGCCGGTTTTCAGGGTTTCAACGACGTTGTCCGGTTCCCAGCGATTGACGCTGATCCCAATCCCGCGAATCAAGCCTTCACGTTTGAGGTCATCCACCACCCGCATCCACGACTCATCCTTGGCCCACTCATCTTCCCATACATGAAACTGCAACAAATCAAGCGAGCTTAACTGCAGGCACTGCAAACTTTTTTCGACATACTCTTTAATATGCTCCGGCGGAAAAACCTGCTCTAAGCGGTCGCCTCGACGAGAGGGCCACTCTCGATTTTTCGGCGGGACTTTAGTCGCAACGTATAAGGTTTTACCTGGATGGTTTCGCAGTACTTCACCGAGCATTTTTTCGCTGTGCCCGCGCCCATAAATCCAGGCTGTATCGAAAAAGTTGCAGCCTGAATTGATCGCATGGTCCAGTGCTGCCATGCCGCTGATATCCGAAGAACCGGTCCAACCGCCTTCACCACCCGCGACGCCCCACATTCCATATCCAACTTCAGAAACGTTCCATTCCAGTCGTCCAAATCGCCGGTATTCCATTGCCCACTCGCTCTCTAGTTATTGTGTTCAGGGCGGTACGCGCACACCTGTCAGTGATCACCCTGATCACTGACGCGTTGGGTACGTGGAAAGTATGCATGGCGAAAAAATAAAGGAAAAATATCAAAATGATGGCCATCTATTCATTTCTGATATGCTCTGCGTCATTCAATTCAGCGTGAGGGTTGCCCATGAATTTCAGTTTTCGCCACGTGGAAGTGTTCTGGGCGGTCATGACCACCGGCAGCGCAACCGCTGCCGCAGCGCTCCTGCATACTTCGCAGCCGACGATCAGTCGCGAGCTCAGTCGCTTTGAAACCTTGACTCAGTTGACGCTGTTCAAACGCGCAGGCGCAAAACTGGTTCCCACTGAACATGGCCTGATGCTTTTCGATGAAGTTCAGCGCAGCTATGTGGGCCTGGCGCGCGTCAAGAACGCTGCTGAGGCGATCCGGCACTTTCGCCAGGGGCAAATTTCGCTAACCTGCCAGCCGGCGTTTTCGAATGCCTTGCTGCCGCAGGTGTGCCAGGATTTTTGTAATAAATTCCCGGGTGTCAGCATTAATGTCACGCCGCAGGAGTCTCCCGCGCTGGAAGAGTCGCTGACGGCTCAGCGTTATCATTTGGGGCTCACCGAGACCCTTGAGACGCCACCTGGAACCTACAGCGAAACCTTGTTAAACCTTGATGTGGTGTGTGTCTTGCCGTCTCACCACGTGCTCAATGCAAAAGCGGTCCTCACACCAGAGGATTTCAATGGGCAAAATTTTGTTTACCTGGCGGCGGATGACCCCTACAGGATCAAAACCGACGCGATCTTTCACCAGGCGGGCATTGAAAGACGGCTGGTGGTGGAAACGCATAGCGCCAGTGCTGTGTGCGCGACCGTAAACCTGGGTGTCGGCGTTGCAATCGTCAACCCACTCACCGCCCTGGACTATGTGGGCAGAGGTTTGCAGATCCGGCGTTTTTCCCATTCGATTTCTTACTGTGTGAGTGTTGTGCGGCCGCTGCACCGTCCGGAATCGTCCAACGTCGTTCACTTTGTGGAGGTGCTGCGCAGCAATTGTCAGCGCATCAGTGCTCAGTTGCAGAACCTCTGAGCAGGCTCGCCGGGTGTGCTCTGACGAGCTTGATCGCGCAGGCGCGTTTTCGCGATGGCGAGTTTCCAAATATTGGGTTACTGTATGTTTGTACAGCGATTGAATAGAGGGAACGCCCGTGGTGAATGTTGAACAACTGAAAAGCAGCGTCAATCGCATGTCCGCCGACGTCGTGCGCGACGCGGTGAACGAGCTGCGCCTCGACGGCCTGGTCACGGAAGGCAAGACGCCGTTTAACAAAGTGCATTTCAATACCTGCTTTGCTGAAATCGAGGCGTTGTTCCAGCGCGCCGGTTACCACAAGCAGCTGGATGTGGTGGGTTATCAGGGCTTGTTGTACGCGCTTTATGATCCTGGCCGCTGGGAAGCGGTGGATGTGTTGCGTTGGCTCAAGGAGTTCACCGAGGCGGCCAGTGCTTCGCCGGTACTGCGGGCGCAATTGGCCAAGGCCTGAGATCCGCCCTAGGCTCAATCGTGCTCCATGCGGGATAATGCCAGCCGGTTTATTCAGGTTTCGAGCATTGCATGTCCACATCCGGTTTCTCTGCGTCCCAGCATCAAGCCAGCACCTTGTACCTGCCGCCCGGCCCCTGGGCGACGGTGCTCGATTGCCTGTGCGAGCACTTCCCGGCGATTGGCCGCGAGCAGTGGCTGGACCGCATCGCCCGTGGCCGCGTCTTGGACATCAATGGCCAGCCAATCAGCCTGGACCTCGCCTACAAGGAAGGCCTGTGCATTTATTATTTCCGCGAAGTGCCGAATGAGAAGGTGATCCCGGCGCAGGAAACCATCCTGTACGCCGATGAGCACTTGGTGGTGGCCGACAAACCGCACTTTCTGCCGGTGACCCCGGCCGGCGAATACGTCGAACAAACCCTGTTGCGCCGCTTGATTCGTCGCCTGGACAACCCCGCGCTGGTGCCTTTGCATCGTATTGATCGGCACACGGCGGGGCTGGTGCTGTTCTCGGCCAACCCGCAAACCCGGTCGGCGTATCAGCAGCTGTTCCCCACGCGGCGCATCGATAAATTCTACGAAGCCATTGCCCCGGCCTTGCCCAGTCTGACCTTCCCGTTGGTGCATAAAAGCCGCCTGGTCGATGGCGAGCCGTTCTTTCGCATGCAGGAAGGGCCGGGCGCCAGCAACACCGAAACGGCGGTTGAAGTGCGAGAGAAAAATGGCGATCTGTGGCGCTATGGCCTGTTCCCCGTGACCGGCAAGAAACACCAGTTGCGTGTACACATGACCGCACTGGGGGCGAGTATCTGCAACGACCCGTTCTACCCCGACGTGCTCAAGGATGTAGAGGACGACTACGCCAACCCGCTCAAACTGCTGGCCCAGGGCGTGCGTTTTATCGACCCGGTGACCGGCGAACAACGCGATTTTCGCAGCCGCATCACCCTCGACTGGTAACCGCCAGAAACGACAAGGCCCGCACATGGCGGGCCTTGTGGGCAAGCGCTTAAGACTTACAGGTCTTTAACGGTGCGAACCTGATCCTTGTTGATGCGGGTCTGCTTGCCGTCAAGTTGTTCGAACTCGTAGAAGCCCGAAGCCTTGTCGTATTTAGGGGTGTCGACGGCCTGGATTTCGCGACCGTCATTCAGGGTGATCACTGTAGGCGAAGCGCAACCGGCAAGAGTGGCGAGGCCCAGTGCAAGCATGAGAGCGGCGATGGTCCGTTGAGTCATGAGTTTGTCTCCAAGAGAATTCTTTTAAATTGCTGACCTTGTGACGCGCATGGCGTCGACAAAGTTCCTTGTGCGAGGTTCATTCTGACACGCCGGACCCAGGGTGCAACAGCTCGGGTGTATTCAGGTTGGCCAGGCGTGGGTCGCCAGCTTGGCATTCCAGGCCCACACCGCCCAACTGCAGGAAGATCTTGCGCGGGCTGCGCTCACCGGCGTCCCATGCCTGTTCTACCTGGGTTTTGAGGTGGGTGGGGATGATGCAGATCAAGGGTTCCCAGAATTCACCATGGCGAACCATCACCGGCAGCTGCGGGTTGCGGCGTGCCGCCTCACACAAATCGCCCAACAGTCCTACATCGATGTTGGGGACGTCACACGGCAGTATCAGCAAATGCGCATGGTGCGCGGCGGCCAGGCCCGCGCGGATGCCCGCCAGCGGGCCGGGGAAGTCCGGGCTATCGTCGCTCACCAACTGGTCGGCATACGGCGCGTACTGCTCATGGTTGCGGTTGCACGAGATGATCAGGTCATCGGTCAGAGGGCGCGTCAGGCGCTGCAAATGTGCAACCAGCGGTTGGCCGTGCCAGGGCAGCAGGCCTTTGTCCTGGCCGCCCATACGTTGGCCACGGCCACCGGCCAGCAGCAGGATCGAACAGGGCAGGGGCAAAGAATCAAGCGACATAGTGGTTCCGCTGCGGCAGGCAAATAGGGGCCTGTGATATAACATCGGGCTGTTCATTCGACAACCGGACCAAGCCATGAAAGCCAAGGCTGATGCGCCCTTCGTACCCCTCAATATCGCTGTGCTGACCGTCAGCGACACCCGCACCCTGGACACCGACACCTCCGGCCAGGTCTTCGTCGATCGCCTGACCGCCGCCGGTCACAACCTGGCCGAGCGTGTGCTGCTCAAGGACGACCTGTACAAAATCCGCGCCCAGGTCGCCCACTGGATCGCCGAAGACGTGGTGCAAGTGGTGCTGATCACTGGCGGCACCGGCTTCACCGGGCGCGACAGCACGCCCGAAGCCGTCAGCTGCCTGCTAGACAAGCTCGTCGATGGTTTTGGCGAACTGTTCCGCCAGATCTCCGTGGCCGATATCGGCACCTCCACCGTGCAATCACGCGCGCTGGCCGGCTTGGCCAACGGCACACTGGTGTGCTGCCTGCCGGGCTCGACTAATGCCGTGCGCACCGGTTGGGACGGGATCCTCGCCGAGCAGCTGGATAACCGTCACCGCCCGTGCAACTTTGTGCCGCACCTGAAGCAGGCCGAACCCTGCGAATCACGTGGGTAAGCCTGGCAAGTCCGGTGCACTGATGCCGGTGGAACAAGCGCTGCAGCAACTACTGGACATGGCTGAAGCAACACCGATTCGCGAGCACGACGTGCAGCCCTTGGCCGAGTGTGATGGCCGCGTATTGGCGCAAGATTTGGTCTCCACCCTCGACCTGCCGCCTTGGCCCAACAGCGCCATGGACGGCTACGCCTTGCAGCTGTCGGACTGGACCGGCGAGCCGCTGCCCGTCAGCCAGCGCATCTTCGCCGGCCAGGCACCGCAGCCACTGGCGGCTGGCACCTGCGCGCGCATCTTTACCGGCGCGCCCGTGCCCGAAGGCGCCGATTGCGTGGAGATGCAGGAAAACGCCGTGGTCCACGCCGACGACCGCGTGAGCTTCACCGAGCGTTTGCGGGCCGGCCAAAACATCCGCCCCCAGGGCCAGGAAACCACGGTCGGCGAGTTGGTGTTAAACGCCGGCACCCGCCTGGGCCCGATAGAGCTGGGCCTGGCAGCCTCCCTCGGGCATGCCTGTTTAAGTGTGGTGCGCCGCGTGCGCGTGGCCGTGCTGTCCACCGGTGACGAACTCATCGAACCCGGCCTGCCGCTGGGGCCGGGGCAGATCTACAACAGCAACCGGCGTGTGTTGTGCAGTTGGCTTGTGCGCATGGGGTGTGAAGTGATCGATGCCGGGATTCTTCCGGATGACCTGGAAAAGACCCGCACACGCCTGACCAGCCTGGGCAGTGTCGACCTGATCCTGTCCACCGGCGGTGTCTCGGTAGGCGAGGCGGACTTCCTCGGCATCGCCCTGCGCGAAGAGGGCGAACTGGCCCTGTGGAAACTTGCGATCAAGCCAGGCAAACCGTTGACCTTCGGGCACTTTCGCGGTGTGCCGGTGATCGGCCTGCCCGGCAACCCGGCGTCGACCCTGGTGACCTTTGCACTGCTGGCCCGGCCTTATCTGCTGCGCCGCCAGGGCGTGCAAGATGTGGCGCCGCTGCGGTTTGAAGTGCCGGTGGGGTTTGTATGGCCCCGGCCGGGTAACCGTCGCGAGTACCTGCGTGGTCGTATCGAGCAGGGCCGGGCGATTATCTACCGCAACCAGAGCTCCGGCGTGCTGCGCAGCGCGGCGTGGGCCGAAGGGTTTGTGGAGGTGTTGGAGGGCACGACACTCGAGATTGGCGACCGCGTCAATTTCATTCCCTTGAGTGAAGTCC
This sequence comes from Pseudomonas sp. Xaverov 259, assembly GCF_019352915.1. NCBI lineage: Bacteria > Pseudomonadati > Pseudomonadota > Gammaproteobacteria > Pseudomonadales > Pseudomonadaceae > Pseudomonas > Pseudomonas sp. Xaverov 259. The sequence continues at coordinate 247,153 of NZ_JAAAFV010000033.1, forward strand.
TGAACTAGACACCTTTCAAAAGTGTGGGAGCGGGCTTGCTCGCGAAGGCGGTGTGTCAGTCAACCCAGGTGTGACTGACACACCGCCTTCGCGAGCAAGCCCGCTCCCACATTTGATTTGTGTACATCTGATAACACTCAGTAATCATCCCCACGCTCAGTCACATCCCGCTCCACCGGCTCGGCATTCGGGTCATAGCCCACCGGGAATTTACCCTTGAGCGTCCACGCGAACGCAATAATCTCGGCCACCGTGCGGTACAGCTCCTCGGGGATGCTGTCGCCCAATTCCATGCGCGCCAGCAGTTTCACCAGTTCGGCATTCTCATAGATCGGCACTTCATTTTCCCGCGCCAACTTCAAAATGGCTTCGGCCAAGGCATCGTCGCCTTTGGCCGTCAGGGTCGGCGCTTGCTGGCCGTCGTACTTGAGGGCAATCGCCTGGCGTGGCGGAAGGGAGTTTTTCATGCGGTTTCATCCACCCAGCGTTGCTCCAATCCGGTTCGTGGCCCGCGTGGCGGCGTGCCGAGGTGGCAGTCCAGGTCGCCGACATTGATACCCGAAGTCACCAGACGCTCGCGCAAGCTGCCCAAGTGGCTTTCAATCAGGCTGGCCGTAAACGGGCGCGAGGCCCACAGTTGGCTGGACAATTTGCCCTGAGTCAGTTGCGCCTGCACCTGCAACGGCCCCAGCGGCTCCATGTCGAAGGCCAGCTCGACGCGCCAGAGCATTTGCTTGGGGTCTTTCTTGTCCTTGCGCTCCGGTTGGTCCTTGTCCGGCGACGGTTCTTCACGCTGGAACTTGACCTGCAACGGCACAATGTCCTGCAAGGTGCGCATGGGGATTTCCAGCTGCCAGGTGGTTTGCAGCCGGCCATCGGCGGTGGTGCCGGTTTGCTCCAGGCTCGATAGCTGGTGGCTTTGCAGCCGGGAAATAGCCCCGGCGGCCAGGCGCAGCAGGTTTTCCAGGTCGCCTTCGCCTGCCAGCTTGGCCATCAGCCGGTCCGGCAGCGGAAACCCTGCCGGGGCTTGCCGTGCGCCGATCTGGCCGAGGGTGCTGAGCGGGTTGCGGACGAAATTGGGCAGTACCTGGGCCAGCGTATTGGCGGCGAGGATGGCATTCAGATTCGTCGCGGCGGGCAGGGCCGGCAATAGATCGGCAACCAGGCGCAGCAGGGCGCCCTTCATGTCCAGAGGCGGAATTTGCGGGTCTTGCCCTGCGAGCAATTTGGCCTCAAGAAACACGCCGCTACTCTGTACCAACTGCGCCAGCACCTTGGGGTTGCTGACTTGCGCCAGGTCGGGCAGGGCGTTGAGCAAGCGCGCGGCGGCGGCGCGCAGGTCGCTGGAGGTGGTGTCGTCGGCGGGCAGGCTTTGCAGCGCGGTGAACAGCACATCCAGCGAGCCTTGGCGGCTTTGCTGGGTCGACAGTTGTTGCGTCACGGCCAACTGATCCTTGAACCCGCTCAATGGCACGAAATTCAGGCTTTGCGCATTCTGCACTACGGCGCTGAGCAAGCTGCCGACCCGCAGCGGCTGCGGGCTTTCCAGGCTCAGCGTGGTGCCGGCCAGGGCGTTATTGAGTACGCTGACCAGCGAGCGATAGATCGCCGGTTGCGCGGTGCCTTGCGGCAGCATCTGGGTGGTCAGCACCTTGGCCTGCAACAGCGTGCCCACCGGTATTTGCGTGGTGTCGATGCGGGTCAGGGCGGCCACATTGGCGCTCAAGGCTTGTTGCAAGCTGATGGTCAGGTTACCGGTCGGCGTCTGGCTGACGGCCACGTTGCTGCCCAGCGGCAACGGCTGGGCACTGCTGGCCTGTACCAAGGTCTGGCGGCCGCCTTCGAGGGTCAACTTGAGCAACAGCTGAAACGCATCGCCGCCTTGTTTAAGCGCAATCACCTCGGCGTTGACGGTTTTCCCAGGGTCGATCAGGCCGGTCTGCGGCTCCAGCAGTTTCAACAACTCGCCGGTCGGCGGCAGCGGGGCAGGCCCGGGCGTCGGTGCTGGCGGCAGCGTAGGAAGGTTGATCTCACCGGTCATCGTGCGCGTCGTCTCTGGGGAAATTGCCCTCTTTAGAGTAGGGCATCACATGTATAATGCCGCCCGTCTGCAAAGAGAGCGGTAAAAACCTCACAACTATTTGATCCAGCTCTCTAAAATCGGTCGCCAAAGCCGTTATTGTGCATTTCTCTATAACGGCCGCTGCACCGCCGACTTGAACCGTAAAGGCCCGCGATCTTTTGACCAGCCCTCTTCTAGAAGCCGTAGCGCTTGCCTGTGAACGCGACCTGCGCCTGCTGTTCGAGCATCTCGAACTGCGGCTGGCGGGCGGCGACATGGTGCAGATCAGCGGCCCCAACGGCAGCGGCAAGACCAGTTTGCTGCGCCTGCTGGCCGGTTTGATGCAGCCGACGGCCGGTGAGGTTCGACTCAACGGCAAGCCCCTCAACGAACAACGCACCGAGCTTGCGCGCAACCTGATCTGGATCGGCCACGCCGCCGGCATCAAGGACGTGCTCACGCCGGAAGAAAACCTCAGCTGGCTCAGCGCCCTGCATCATCCGGCGCCCCGCGATGCCATCTGGCAGGCACTCGCCGCGGTCGGCCTCAAAGGCTTCGAAGACGTTCCCTGCCATACCTTGTCCGCCGGCCAGCAGCGCCGCGTGGCACTGGCACGCTTGTATCTGCCTGGCCCGCCGCTGTGGATTCTCGACGAACCCTTCACCGCGCTCGACAAGCAGGGCGTCGCCCAGCTCGAAGAACACTTGGCCCAGCACTGTGAACAGGGTGGCTTGGTGCTGCTCACCACTCACCACACGCTGGCGCGCAGGCCCGCCGGTTACCGCGACCTGGATTTAGGGCGGTGGTCGGCATGAGCGTCTTTGCGCTGTTAGTTGCCCGTGAAGCCCGCCTGTTGTGCCGTCGCCCGGCCGAATTGGCCAACCCTTTGGTATTTTTCGCCATCGTCATCGCGCTGTTCCCGCTGGCAGTCGGCCCCGAGACTAAACTGTTGCAAACCTTGTCCCCAGGATTGGTGTGGGTAGCGGCGCTTTTATCGGTCTTGCTCTCGCTGGACGGGCTGTTTCGCAGTGATTTCGAAGACGGCTCCCTCGAACAGTGGGTCCTTTCGTCGCACCCCTTGCCACTTCTGGTACTGGCCAAGGTGCTGGCACACTGGGTTTTTTCCGGCTTGGCGCTAGTATTGCTCTCGCCGCTGCTGGCGATGATGCTCGGCTTGCCCGTTGAGTGCCTGCCGGTGTTGCTCCTGTCCTTGTTACTCGGTACGCCGGTGCTCAGCCTGTTGGGGGCGGTGGGCGCAGCGTTGACCGTCGGTTTGAAGCGGGGCGGCCTGTTGCTGGCCCTGCTGATTCTGCCTTTGTACATCCCGGTGTTGATCCTGGGCAGCGGTGCCTTGCAGGCCGCGCTCATGGGCATGCCGGCGACCGGTTACCTCCTGTGGCTTGGCAGCCTGACCGCCCTGGCGGTAACCCTGACACCCTTTGCTATAGCGGCTGGCCTGAAGATCAGCGTCGGCGAATAATGAGGTCTGGCCAAGAGTTATGTCTTGGCCAGTAAAGACCCTGAGCTTTGCGCAATGACGCACAGCCACCGTGATGGAAACAGCAATGAACTGGACCTGGTTTCACAAGCTCGGCTCGCCCAAATGGTTTTACGGCATCAGCGGCAAGCTGCTGCCGTGGTTGAGCGTCGCCGCCATTTTGCTGATCGGCATCGGCCTGGTCTGGGGCCTGGCCTTCGCGCCGCCGGACTACCAGCAAGGCAACAGCTTTCGCATCATCTATATCCACGTGCCCGCCGCCATGCTGGCCCAATCCTGCTATGTGATGCTGGCCGTGTGCGGCATCGTCGGCCTGGTGTGGAAGATGAAACTGGCCGACGTAGCCCTGCAATGCGCCGCGCCCATCGGCGCATGGATGACCGCCGTGGCGCTGGTCACCGGCGCGATCTGGGGCAAACCGACCTGGGGTTCATGGTGGGTGTGGGACGCGCGGCTCACTTCCATGCTGATCCTGCTGTTCCTGTACTTCGGCCTCATCGCCCTGGGCAACGCGATCAGCAACCGCGACAGCGCGGCCAAGGCCTGCGCGGTGCTGGCCATCGTCGGCGTGATCAACATCCCGATCATCAAGTACTCGGTGGAGTGGTGGAACACCCTGCACCAGGGCGCCACCTTTACTCTCACCGAAAAACCGGCGATGCCCGTGGAAATGTGGGCGCCGCTGCTGCTGATGGTGCTGGGGTTCTACTGCTTCTTTGGCGCCGTATTGCTGATGCGCATGCGCCTCGAAGTGCTCAAGCGTGAAGCCCGCACCAGCTGGGTCAAGGCCGAAGTGCAAAACAGCCTGGGAGCCCGCGCATGAGCTTTAACTCGTTCAGTGAATTTCTCGCCATGGGCCATCACGGCCTGTATGTCTGGACGGCCTATGGCATCTGCCTGGCGGTGCTGGCCCTCAACGTCGCCGCGCCGATCCTGGCCCGCAAGCGTTACCTGCAACAAGAGGCGCGTCGTTTGCGCCGGGAGACCGATAAGTGAATCCGCTGCGTAGAAAGCGTCTGTTGATCATCCTTGCCATCATGGCCGGCGTCGGCATTGCCGTGACCCTGGCCCTGAGCGCCTTGCAGCAGAACATCAACCTGTTCTACACCCCGACCCAGATCGCCAATGGCGAAGCGCCTGTCGACACGCGCATCCGCGCTGGCGGCATGGTCGAGAAGGGCTCCTTGAAGCGTTCCGGTGATTCCCTCGACGTGACCTTTGTGGTCACCGACTTCAACAAAGCCGTGACCATCACCTATCGCGGCATCCTCCCGGACCTGTTCCGCGAAGGCCAGGGCATCGTCGCCCTTGGCAAACTCAACGCCGACGGCGTGGTGGTGGCCGATGAAGTGCTGGCCAAGCACGATGAGAAATACATGCCGCCGGAAGTGACCAAGGCGTTGAAAGACAGCGGCCAATCGGCCCCAGCACCTGCCAAGGAGGGCTAAGCCATGACGTCCGCACTGTTTATTCCGGAGCTGGGCCAGTTGGCGATGATCCTCGCCCTGTGCTTCGCCATCGTCCAGGCCGTGGTGCCATTACTCGGTGCCTGGCGCGGTGACCGCCTGTGGATGAGCCTGGCGCAGCCGGCCGCCTGGGGCCAGTTTGCCTTTTTGGTGTTCGCCTTTGGCTGCCTGACCTATGCCTTTATGACCGACGACTTTTCCGTCGCCTACGTCGCCAATAACTCCAACAGCGCGCTGCCTTGGTACTACAAGTTCAGCGCCGTGTGGGGCGCCCACGAAGGTTCGTTGCTGCTGTGGGCGTTGATCCTCGGGGGCTGGACCTTTGCCGTGTCGGTGTTCTCGCGCCAACTGCCGCAAGTCATGCTGGCCCGCGTGTTGGCGGTGATGGGCATGATCAGCATCGGCTTCCTGCTGTTTTTGATCATGACCTCCAACCCGTTCACGCGCATCTTGCCGCAGATCCCGGCGAACGGGCATGACCTCAACCCGTTGCTGCAGGACATTGGCCTGATCGTGCACCCGCCGATGCTCTACATGGGCTACGTCGGTTTCTCCGTGGCCTTTGCGTTTGCCATCGCCGCCTTGCTCGGCGGGCGCCTCGATGCGGCCTGGGCGCGCTGGTCGCGGCCGTGGACCATCGTCGCCTGGGCGTTCCTCGGTATCGGTATCACCCTCGGTTCGTGGTGGGCCTACTATGAACTCGGCTGGGGCGGCTGGTGGTTCTGGGACCCGGTGGAAAACGCTTCGTTCATGCCTTGGCTGGTCGGCACCGCTTTGATTCACTCGCTGGCGGTCACCGAAAAACGCGGCGTGTTCAAAAGCTGGACGGTGTTGCTGGCCATCGCCGCATTTTCCCTCAGCCTGCTGGGTACTTTCCTGGTGCGTTCGGGCGTGCTGACCTCGGTGCATGCGTTTGCGTCCGACCCGGAGCGCGGCGTATTCATCCTGATCTTCCTGCTGTTTGTAGTCGGCGGCTCGCTGACCCTGTTTGCGCTGCGCGCGCCGGTGGTGAAGAGCCAGGTCGGCTTCAACCTGTGGTCGCGTGAAACCCTGTTGCTGGGCAATAACCTGGTATTGGTGGTGGCCGCGTCGATGATCCTGCTCGGCACCCTGTACCCCTTGGTGCTGGACGCTCTGAGCGGCGCCAAGCTGTCCGTCGGCCCGCCGTACTTCAACGCGTTGTTTATCCCGTTGATGGGCCTGTTGATGGTGGTCATGGCCGTGGGTGTGCTGGTGCGTTGGAAAGACACGCCGGTGAAATGGCTGGCCGGCATGCTGATGCCGGTGCTGCTGGGCAGCGTGGCCTTGGCGGTGATCGCCGGGTTTGCCTATGGCGATTTCAACTGGGCGGTGCTCGCTACCTTCCTGCTCGCCGCCTGGGTATTGCTGGCCGGTGTGCGCGATATCTTCGACAAGACCCGCCACAAAGGCCTGATCAAAGGTCTGCCAACATTGACCCGCAGCTACTGGGGCATGCAGGTCGCCCACATCGGCATCGCCGTGTGTGCCCTTGGCGTGGTGCTGTCCAGCCAGAACAGCGCCGAGCGCGACCTGCGCCTGGCGCCGGGTGAGTCCATGGACCTGGCCGGTTACCACTTTATCTTCGAAGGCGCCAAGCACTTCGAAGGCCCGAACTTCACGTCCGACAAAGGCACGGTGCGTGTGGTGCGCAACGGCAAGGAAGTGGCCGTGTTGCACCCGGAAAAACGCCTGTACACCGTACAAAGTTCGATGATGACCGAAGCGGGTATCGACGCCGGTTTCACCCGCGACCTGTATGTGGCGCTGGGTGAGCCGTTGGGCGACGGCGCCTGGGCGGTGCGCGTGCATGTAAAACCGTTCGTGCGCTGGATCTGGTTCGGCGGTTTGCTCACCGGTTTCGGCGGGTTACTCGCCGCGCTGGATCGGCGTTATCGGGTCAAGGTCAAAAGCCGGGTGCGTGAAGCCCTCGGCCTGCAAGGAGCGGCGGCATGAAGCGTTGGTTGATGGTGTTGCCACTGGCGGCCTTTCTGGTGATGGCAGTGTTTTTGTATCGTGGCTTGTACCTGGACCCGGCCGAGTTGCCTTCGGCGATGATCGGCAAACCCTTCCCGGCGTTCAGCCTGCCGACGGTACAGGGCGATAAAACCCTGACCCAGGCCGACCTGCTGGGCAAACCGGCGCTGGTCAACGTGTGGGGCACCTGGTGCATCTCCTGCCGCGTCGAGCACCCGGTGCTCAACAAGTTGGCCGAGCAGGGCGTGGTGATCTACGGCATCAACTACAAGGACGACAATGCGGCGGCCTTGAAGTGGCTGGCCGAGTTCCATAACCCTTACCAGTTGGATATCCGCGATGAGGACGGCAACCTGGGCCTCAACCTCGGCGTGTACGGCGCGCCGGAAACCTTCTTTATCGATGCCAAGGGTGTGATCCGCGACAAGTACGTCGGCGTGATCGACGAAGTGGTCTGGCGCGAGCAACTGGCCGCCAAGTACCAGGCGCTGGTCGATGAGGCCAAACCATGAAGCGTCTGTTAGCCGCTGCTGTTTTGGCGCTTGGACTGGTTGGCGTCGCCCATGCGGCCATCGACACCTACGAATTCGCCAAGGACGGTGACCGCGAGCGTTTCCGCGAACTGACCAAGGAACTGCGCTGCCCCAAATGCCAGAACCAGGACATCGCCGACTCCAACGCCCCGATCGCCGCTGACCTGCGCAAAGAGATCTTCCGCATGCTGGGGGAGGGCAAGGACAACCAGCAGATCATCGACTTCATGGTCGACCGCTACGGTGATTTCGTGCGCTACAAACCGGCCCTCACCGGTAAGACCGCGCTGCTCTGGTTCGGCCCCGCCGGGCTGTTGCTGGCCGGTGTGGTGGTGATGGCCGTGATCGTGCGCCGCCGCCGCGCCGCGCCTACTGATGGTTCCGATGCGCTCTCCCCGGATGAACGCAAACGCCTCGACCAATTGCTGGACACCAAGACTGATGATTGATTTTTGGCTCGCAGCAGGGTTGCTGCTCCTGATTGCCCTGAGTTTCCTGTTGATCCCTGTACTGCGCGGCCGCCGTGCCCAGCGTGAAGAGGATCGCACCGCACTGAACGTGGCGCTCTACCAGGAACGCGTGGCTGAGCTGCAAGTGCAGCAGGACGAAGGTGTGCTGAATGCCGCGCAACTCGACACCGGCCGTGCCGAGGCTGCGCGTGAATTGTTGGCCGACACTGAAGGCGTAGAAAAGCCGCGTGAATCGCGCCTGGGCAAACCACTGCCGTTTTTGGCCGCGTTTCTCGTGCCGGTCCTGGGCGTTGCGCTGTACCTGCATTACGGGGCGAGCGACAAGGTCGAACTGACCCGCGAATTTTCCCAGCCGCCGGTGTCGATGCAAGACATGACCCGCCGCCTGGAGCGCGCCGCCGCCGCCCAGCCGGACTCGGCGGAAGGCTTGTACTTCCTCGGCCGCGCCTACATGGCTCAGGACCGTTCGGCCGATGCCGCCAAGATCTTCGAACGCACTGTCGCACTCGCCGGGCGCCAGCCCGAACTGCTCGGCCAATGGGCGCAGGCGCAGTACTTTGCCGACAACAAACAATGGTCGCCCAAGGTGCAGGCGCTGACCGATGAAGCCTTGAAGCTCGACCCCAAAGAAGTCACCAGCCTTGGCCTGCTGGGTATCGCCGCCTTTGAAGGCCAGCGTTATCAGGAAGCCATCGATTACTGGAACCGCCTGTTGGCGCAGTTGCCAGCGGAAGACAACTCCCGGGTCGCGCTGCAAGGCGGTATCGACCGCGCGGCCGAGAAGCTCAAGGAAAGCGGTGGCACGGTGGCGGCAAAAACCGTGATGAAAGTCCGCGTGGACCTGGCACCTGAGGTGAAGGCCAAAGCCCTGCCCACCGACAGCGTGTTTATCTTCGCTCGTGCGGTAAACGGCCCACCGGCGCCGTTGGCGGCCAAGCGCGTCACCGTGGCTGAACTGCCGGTCACCGTCGAACTGGGCGATGCGGACGCAATGATGCCGCAGTTGAAACTGTCGAACTTCCCCGAAGTCCAACTGGTTGCGCGCATATCCCGGGCCGGTCAACCGACCACTGGCGAGTGGATCGGCCGCAGCCAACCCTTGGCCAGCAGCACCACTGCGCTGCAGCAGCTGACCATTGACACTCCGGACAAATAATTCGAGGAAACGCCTATGACCGCATTTGCACGCATCACCCTGCTCAGCCTGGTACTCGGCTTGAGCGCTTGTGCGGTCCATCGGCCTCCCGCGCCCACCGGCCCGACTATCCCGCCGTCTGGCCCGGCGACCCAGCCAAGCACCCAGCCTTCCGGCCCGGTAACGCCGCCGCCGAAGCCGGTGCCAAGCAAATCACCGACCTTCGCCCCACCGCCGGGCGCCGCCAGCCACTGGGACGGCAAGATGCAGGTGTACGTGCTGGACGAACAGCCCGACACCTTCTACCGCCAGCGCACCTACTACCGCTGGAGCAACGGCTGGAGCCGCTCCATCAGCCCGAACGGGCCGTGGGAAGACACCGACATACACGGCGTGCCGCCGGGGTTGAGCAAGCAATACGCGCAATAAAAAAGGCGACCTTTGAAAGGTCGCCTTTTTTATTACTCAACTTGAAACGCAATCCCCTGTGGGAGCTGGCTTGCCTGCGATAGCGGTGTATCCGCTACCCATCTGCCAACTGACCCACCGCTATCGCAGGCAAGCCAGCTCCCACAGTGGATCCCCTTTGATCGTTCGAATTTGATCGTTCCCACGCGCAGCAAAGGAATGCATCCGGTGGCGCTCTGCGTCAGGCCCACTTGGGGACGCAGAGCGTCCCAGGCGGCTTTCCCACGCAGAGCGTGGGAACGAGCATCGCCTCAGCCATCAGGCCACGGGGCACTCCCGATTCAGCGCTTGATCCACCAGCAGCTGCGCAATCTCAACCATCTGCACCACCGCCAGCACCTGCTTGCGGCTTGATCCATCCAAATGCTCGGCACAGTCGTAGGCACACACCGTCGCCGATTCCAGCATTTCGCTGGCATTACTCAAGGCAACTTCGGTGCTGAGGCCGGGGCGGACGGAGAAGATGAGGTTCTTTGTGGCTTGTGAGGTTTCATCCGGGGTAGACGATATTGGATTAGGCGTTACTTTTTTCATACGGATACTCCGTGAGTTATGAAAAAAGCGCTCACTTCTGTGGGCGCTAATGCGCCTGGATCATTCGGGCTTCCACACCCGGTCGTTGATTTTGCAACGACTCGAGAAGGTTAGCGGTGGGCTTTGCTCGGACGCAACCCGAAAACTTTGTAGGGCATGTCCTAACAAGAGGGCAGCTAAAGAGGGTGAGCCATACGCAGGTTGGTCGACCGGGGAATGGGAAACCCGGCAGGGCTTGGCCCTCCTGCGTATGACTCGGTCCATATAATGCAGAGCGGTTAAATGATTAAGCGTAGGGAAAGCCTTGTTCAGCTTTCGTTATCACCAAGCCTTTTTATCAATGTAGTCAGCGCGCCCTTAAAGATTGGGTGCCATTCATGGGTAAGTTCACTGCTCAATGGGTGCCAGAAAAATCGAAATTCATGACCTCCATCATCTTCAGCAAAATGGGTCCAGGTATCCGCAAGCTCTACCGAAGCCTGGCATTGGTGAAAAGCCCAGGTATGGCCGGTGTTCTCTGAATACCAGGTGCCCAAGCTCCGTATTACGCGGCCGTTTATTCCGGACTCTTCGCGCAGTTCTCGGATGGCGGCGGCCTCTGTGGTTTCGCCTGGCTTTACGCTGCCCTTGACCAGTTGGAAACCGGCAAGGGGGTGTTCGAAGGCCAGGATTTCCAAAGTCTGTCTTGTTCGCAGGACGATGGGGCAAGCCTTGGCGATGATCATTGAGGTTTGTCTTCCATGTTTTGGGACAATTTATATGGGCGTGAAGCAATAGATCGTTCCCACGCTCCGCGTGGTAATGCATCCCGTGACGCTCTGCGTCACCCCTGCGCAGGGTTCGGGACGCAGAGCGTCCCAGGCGGCATTCCCACGCAGAGCGTGGGAACGATCGGTCATCGCAGGAGCACTGAATACCTTAAGGCAAGCCCATCCCCTGTGGCGAGCAGGCTTGCCCTGCGTTGGGCTGCGAAGCGGCCCTGAAACCTGAGGACGCGTTCTGCCTGAATAAGCGCGGTAGTCTTATTGGGGCTGCTGCGCAGCCCAACGCAGGGCAAGCCTGCTCGCCACAACAAGACCTCTCAGGGTCGCATCCAACCTTTCACAAAACCTTCATCAAACCGCCGCCCGCCAGTCATGTGCAAGTAATAGCACTGACACCTCCCGCGCCTACTGTCGTTTGAACTCAACCGCAGCCCTTGTGTGGCTGTTCAAACCAGACAGAGAAGCCCATGACTCACGCTATCCATGTCGATCACTTGAACAAGACCTTTGCGAAGAAATCCGCATTGGTCGACCTCGAACTCACCATTGCATCCGGTGAGATGGTCGCGCTGATTGGCGCTTCCGGTTCCGGCAAGTCCACGCTGTTGCGCCATTTGGCCGGCCTGGCCTGTTGCGACAAGAGCAACGGCGGCAGCGTCAAGGTCTTGGGCCGGGAGGTGCAGGCCAGTGGGCGCTTGAATGGCAAGGTGCGGCGGTTGCGCGCAGACATCGGCTACATCTTCCAGCAGTTCAACCTGGTCAACCGCCTGAGCGTGCTCGACAACGTACTGCTCGGTTGCCTGGGCCGCATGCCGCGCTGGCGCGGCAACCTGGGTTTGTTCAATGCCGAGGAAAAGGCGTTTGCCCTCGAATCCCTCGCCCGCGTGGGCTTGGCCGACCTGGCCGGGCAGCGTGCCTCGACCTTGTCCGGCGGCCAGCAGCAGCGTGTGGCGATTGCCCGTGCATTGACCCAGCGCGCCGAAGTCATCCTCGCCGATGAGCCGATTGCCTCGCTGGACCCGGAGTCGGCGCGCAAGGTCATGGAGATCCTCGCTGACATCAACCGCCGCGACGGCAAGACCGTGGTGGTGACCCTGCATCAAGTCGATTACGCCATGCGTTATTGCCCGCGTGCCGTGGCCCTTAAAGGTGGGCGCATTCATTTCGACGGGCAGGGCAGCGCCATGAGCAGCCAGTTCCTCAACGATTTGTACGGTGCCGACGTCGACACCAGCCTGATGTTTTCCGACCAGACCCGCACAGCCGTCGCCACGCCTCGGCTGGCCATGGCGCGCGCTTGAAACCCAACTCACGACCCACAGGAATCCCGTCCATGTTGAACCGTATCGGCCAAGTGTTTCTGTCTGCGGTGTTGCTGGCCGGCGCCGCCATGGGCACTGCCCAGGCCGCCGACAAAGCCATCAACTTCGGCATCATGTCCACCGAGTCTTCGCAGAACCTCAAGAGTGTGTGGCAGCCGTTTCTGGATGACATGCAGAAGAAGACCGGCCTGATCATCAACGCCACCTTCGCCTCCGACTACGCCGGGTTGATCCAGGGCATGCGCTTTAACAAAGTCGACGTGGCCTGGCTGGGTAACAAGGCGGCGATGGAAGCGGTGGACCGTTCCAACGGCGAAATCTTCGCCCAGACCGCCGCCGCCAACGGCGCCGCCGGTTACTGGAGCGTGCTGATCGTGCGCAAGGACAGCCCGATCAACAACGTCGACGACATGCTCAAGAACGCCAAGAACCTGACCTTCGGCAACGGTGACCCGAACTCCACCTCGGGTTACCTGGTACCGGGCTACTACGTGTTCGCCAAGAACCATGTGGATGCCGCCACCGCGTTCAAACGCACGCTTAACTCCAGCCATGAAGTCAACGCACTCAGCGTGGCTAAGGGGCAGTTGGACGTGGCCACCTTCAACACCGAAAGCTGGGACCGCCTGGAAGTCACCCAGCCGGACAAAGCCGCAATGCTCAAGGTGATCTGGAAATCGCCGCTGATCCCGGCCGACCCGATGGTGTGGAGCAAGGCGCTGACGGACAGCGAGAAAACCAAGATCCGTGATTTCTTCGCCCACTACGGCGACACCGACGAAGAGAAGGCGGTGCTGAAGAACATGCAACTGGGCAAGTTCCTCGCCTCCAACGACGACCAGCTGTTGCCGATCCGCCAGCTTGAACTGTTCAAGCAGCGCACCACCATCAATGCAGACGACAAGCTTGAGGCGGCCGACAAAGCCAAGAAGCTCGCCGATATCGACGCCGACCTGGCCAAGCTGCAACAGCGCATCTCCGAGCTGGACAAGAAGACCGCGGCAAACGGCTAACCCCTGTGGGAGCTGGCTTGCCTGCGATAGCGGTCTGGCAGTTACCAATGTGTTGCCTGATACACCGCTATCGCAGCGGTGCGGCGATCCGACAAGCCAGCTCCCACATTTTGATCGAGGACAACCATGACGACTTTACATGCCGAAGCAGTGGGTAAAAGAACCTGGCCGCAATACCTCGGCTGGGGCCTGTTCCTGGTCCTGCTGGCCTGGGCCTGGCACGGCGCCGAGATGAACCCGCTGGCGCTGTACCGCGATTCCGGAAACATGGCGACCTTCGCCGCCGACTTCTTCCCGCCCGACTTCCACGAATGGCGCTCCTACCTCAAGGAGATGATCGTCACCGTACAAATCGCCCTGTGGGGCACGGTGCTGGCCATCGTCTGCTCGGTGCCGCTGGGCATCTTGTGCGCCGACAACATCACCCCGTGGTGGGTCCACCAACCGCTGCGCCGAGTGATGGACGCCTTCCGCTCCATCAATGAAATGGTGTTCGCCATGCTGTTCGTGGTCGCCGTCGGCCTCGGTCCTTTCGCCGGTGTTTTGGCCTTGTGGATCAGCACCACCGGCGTGCTCGCCAAGCTGTTTGCCGAAGCCGTCGAAGCCATCGACCCAGGCCCGGTAGAAGGCGTGCGCGCCACCGGCGCAAGTGCCCTGCAGGAAGTGATCTACGGCGTGATCCCGCAAGTGATGCCGCTGTGGGTGAGCTACGCGCTGTACCGCTTCGAAGCCAATGTGCGCTCAGCCACCGTGGTGGGCATGGTCGGCGCCGGCGGTATCGGCGTGATCCTCTGGGAAAACATTCGCGCTTTCCAGTTCGTACAAACCTGCGCGGTGCTGCTGGTGATCATCGTGGTGGTGAGCTGTATCGATGTGCTGTCCCAACGCCTGCGCAAGCAGTTCATCTGACGCCGGAGGGGTGCCCACGCGGCGCTTTTTTTTAGCATGCAGTTGTCTAGACAAGATGAGCCGGTGTATCGCGAACTCGCGGATATCCTGCGCCGTGAATTGAGCAGCTACCAGGCCGGTGACTTCCTGCCCGGCGAGGTGCACATGGCCGAGCGCTTCGGCGTCAACCGCCACACCTTGCGCCGCGCCATCGACGAGCTGGTGTTTGAAGGCAGCCTGTTGCGCCGTCAGGGCAAGGGCACCCAGGTGCTCGACCGCCCACTGATTTACTCGATGGGCGCCGAGACCTCCTACAGCCAATCGCTGTCGGCCCAGGGCGTCGGTGTGCAGGCGGTGTTGCTCAAGCGCCGCTACTGCTACGCCAGCCGTGACGAAGCCGAGCATTTGGGCATCGCCGAGATGGCGCCGATGATCGAGCTGCAAACCCTGCGCAAGCTCGACCACCAGCCCGTCAGCCTGATCCGCCATCGCTACTGCGCCAGCCGTGCGCCGTTGCTGGCTGATTACACCGGCGGCTCCCTGCGCCAATACCTGCGTGAACGAGCGCTGCCGCTGACCCGCACCCAAAGCCTGATCGGTGCGCGTTTGCCCAACCGTGATGAAGCCGCGCTGCTGATGATGCCTCGGCACTTGCCGGCCCTCACGGTGTTTACCCTTTCCTGCGATCGCGACGGCCGCCCGGTGGAGCTGGCGCAGTCCACCAGCCGTTCGGATCGCTTTCAGTACCAAGTGGTGACTTGAATGATGAGTGTGTCCCCGCGACAACATTGGATCGGCGTATTAGCCCGCGCCCAGCTCAATGAACTGCAACCCCACGCAGCCGCGTTGAAAGACGCCGAATACCAACTTATCCGCGCCCCGGAAATCGGCATGACCCTGGTGCGCGGGCGCATGGGCGGTGACGGCGCGGCCTTCAACGTCGGCGAAATGAGCGTGACCCGTTGCGTGGTACGCCTGGCTGATGGCCGCACCGGCTACAGCTACCTGGCCGGGCGCGACAAGCTGCATGCCGAGTTGGCCGCCCTGGCCGATGCGCATCTGCAAGGCATGCAACCGAGCCTGTGGCTCAGCGACTTGATCACCTCCCTGGCCACTGCCCAAGCCAAACGCCGTGCCGAAAAAGAAGCCGACACCGCTGCCACCAAGGTCGAGTTCTTCACCCTGGTGCGAGGAGAAAATTGATGAACGCTCACCTGTTGCAACCGGCGTTTGTCGAGCCGGTACTGGATGCCCAACGCGGTTTTCGTGCTGCCCTCAAGGCGCTGGCCGAACCCGGTTTGATCCAGCATCTGCCCTCGGCCCCGCGCCTCGACGGCCTGGCGCCTGCTACTTACGCGCTGTGCCTGGCGCTGCTGGATATGGACACGCCGCTGTGGCTGGCGCCGAGCTTCGACACGGCGCTGATCCGCGCCAACCTGGCCTTCCACTGCGGTTGCCCGCTCACCGATAAACGCGAAGACGCGGTGTTCGCGCTGCTCGGCGAGCAAGACCTGCTCGACCTCGGCGGCTTCGACCACGGCAACGACCGTTACCCGGATCAGTCCTGCACCTTGCTGGTTCAGCTCACCGACCTGGAGTCCGGCCGCGGCCTGCACTGGCGTGGCCCAGGGATCAAAACCCAGCGCCTGGTAAACCTGCCGGTGCCGCAAGCCTTCTGGCCAGAGCGCCAACGCCGCGAAGCCTTCCCGCGTGGCCTGGACCTGTTGTTCACCGCCGGCCACCACCTGATCGGCCTGCCGCGCAGCAGCCGTATTGCACAGGAGCACGCCTGATGTACGTAGCCGTCAAAGGTGGCGAACAGGCCATCGACAATGCCCACCGCCTGCTGGCGAAAAAACGCCGGGGCGATACGGCCATTCCTGAGTTGAGCGTGAGGCAAATCCGCGAGCAATTGCCGCTGGCGGTGGCGCGGGTGATGACCGAAGGCTCGTTGTTTGACGAAGAGCTTGCGGCGCTGGCGATCAAGCAGTCGGCAGGGGATTTGGTCGAGGCGATCTTCCTGCTGCGCGCCTACCGGACCACGCTGCCGCGCTTCAGCCCGAGCCTGCCGATTGATACCGCGCAGATGTCCTTGAGCCGGCGCCTTTCGGCCACGTTCAAGGACGTGCCCGGCGGCCAATTGCTCGGCCCGACCTTCGACTACACCCACCGCCTGCTGGATTTTTCGCTGCTGGCCGAAGGTGAATACCCAGGCCCGCAGACCACCGCGGATGCGCAGATTGACGCCTGCCCACGGGTGCTCGGTTTGCTCGCCAAAGAAGGCCTGATCAAGCACGAAGCCGACGACAACGCCAGCGTCGCCGACATCACTCGCGACCCGCTGGAATACCCGGCCAGCCGTGCCGAGCGCCTGCAAGCCCTGGCCCGTGGCGACGAAGGTTTTCTGCTGGCGCTGGGTTACTCGACCCAACGCGGCTATGGCCGCAACCACCCGTTTGCCGGTGAGATTCGCATCGGCGACGTCGAGGTGTGGATCGACCCCGAAGAGCTGGGCTTTCCCATCTGCCTGGGCAGCATCGAAGTCACCGAGTGCGAGATGGTCAACCAGTTTGTCGGTTCGGCCACCGAGCTGGCGCAGTTCACCCGTGGCTACGGCCTGGCGTTCGGGCATGCCGAGCGCAAGGCCATGGGCATGGCGCTGGTCGACCGCTCGCTGCGTGCCGGGGAATACAACGAAGAAGTCGTTTCACCGGCCCAACGCGAAGAGTTTGTGCTGGCCCACTGCGACAACGTCGAGGCGGCGGGTTTCGTCTCGCACCTCAAATTGCCTCACTACGTGGACTTCCAGTCCGAGCTGGAACTGATCCGCAAACTGCGCCAACCGGCCGAGGGCACCCGCCATGAATGACCTGACCCAACCGGCTGTGCGCGACCCGGCGTACAACTTCGCCTACCTCGACGAACAGACCAAACGCATGATCCGCCGCGCCTTGCTCAAGGCCGTGGCGATCCCCGGTTACCAAGTGCCGTTTGGCGGCCGCGAAATGCCTTTGCCTTACGGCTGGGGCACCGGCGGCATGCAATTGACCGCCGCGATCCTCGGTGATGATGACGTGCTCAAGGTGATCGACCAGGGCGCCGACGACACCACCAACGCCGTGTCGATTCGGCGCTTTTTCGCCCGCACGGCGGGGGTTGCCACCACCGAAGCCACGCCAGACGCCAGCGTGATTCAGACCCGCCACCGCATCCCGGAAACTGCGCTGCAGGCCGGTCAGATCATGGTTTACCAGGTGCCGATCCCCGAACCGCTGCGCTTTATCGAACCCTCGGAAACCGAGACGCGCACCATGCACGCCCTGAATGATTACGGGGTGATGCACGTCAAACTCTACGAAGACATCGCCACCTTCGGCCATATCGCCACCAGCTACGCCTACCCGGTGATGGTCGATGAGCGCTACGTGATGGACCCGTCGCCGATCCCCAAATTCGACAACCCCAAACTCGACATGAGCCCGGCGCTGATGCTGTTCGGCGCCGGTCGCGAAAAGCGCCTGTACGCGGTGCCGCCGTACACCCAGGTCACCAGCCTGGATTTTGAAGACCACCCGTTCGAAGTGCAGAAGTGGGCACACAACTGCGCCATTTGCGGCAGCCACGACTCCTTCCTCGATGAGCTGATTCTCGACGACGCGGGAACCCAGAGTTTTGTCTGTTCCGACACCTGGTATTGCGCCCAACGGGTCAAGGAGAACAACCAGTGAGCCAGCCTTTGCTTCAAGTACGTGACCTGTCGTTGCTTTACGGCCCAGAGAAGGGCTGCCAGGGCGTCAGCTTTGATCTTTACCCGGGTGAAGTGCTGGGAATTGTCGGCGAATCCGGCTCAGGTAAATCCACCTTGCTCTCGCTGCTGAGCGGGCGTTTGCCGCCGCAAGCGGGCAGCATCGGCTACCGCAGCAAGGACGGCGAATGGCTGGATTTGTACAGCGTCAGTGAAGCCGAGCGCCGCACCTTGCTGCGCACCGAATGGGGTTTTGTCGAGCAGAACCCACGGGACGGCCTGCGCATGGGCGTGTCAGCCGGCGCCAACATCGGCGAACGCCTGATGGCCCAAGGCGTGCGCAACTACTCGCAACTGCGCGGCGCCGGTCTGGATTGGCTCGGCCAGGTGGAAATCGACCCGCAGCGCATCGACGATTTGCCGCGCACCTTCTCGGGCGGCATGCAGCAGCGCCTGCAAATCGCCCGCAACCTCGTCTCCAGCCCGCGCCTGGTATTCATGGACGAACCCACCGGCGGCCTGGACGTGTCGGTGCAAGCGCGCCTGCTCGACTTGTTGCGCGGCTTGGTGCGTGAGCTGGATCTGGCGGTAGTGATCGTCACTCACGACCTGGCCGTTGCGCGCTTGCTCGCCGACCGCCTGATGGTGATGCGCCGCTCCCATGTGGTGGAAACCGGGCTCACTGACCAGATCCTCGACGATCCACAGCACCCTTACTCTCAACTGCTGGTGTCTTCGGTATTGCAGCCATGATGAATGCCTTGATCGAGGTCCGTGACCTCTCGAAAACCTTCACCCTGCATCAGCAACACGGCGTGGTGCTCAACGTGTTGCGCGGTGTGGAGTTCAGTGTGCAGGGCGGTGAATGCCTGGTGCTGCATGGCCAGTCCGGCGCGGGTAAAAGCACCTTGTTGCGCACCCTGTACGGCAACTACCTGCCAGCGGGTGGCAGCATCCGTGTGCAGCATGCCGGTGAGTGGCTGGAGCTGGTCGGCGCCGAGCCGCGTGACATTCTCCAGGTGCGCCAGCAGACCCTCGGTTATGTCAGCCAGTTTCTGCGCGTCATTCCCCGCGTGGCCTGCCTGGACGTGGTGATGGAGCCGGCCTTGGCGCGTGGTTGGTCGAAGGCCGATGCACAGGCTCGCGCCGAACACCTGCTTACACGCCTGAACATCCCGCAGCGCTTGTGGCAATTGGCGCCCGGCACCTTCTCCGGTGGCGAACAACAGCGCGTCAATATCGCCCGTGGCTTCATGGTCGCCTGGCCGGTGATGTTGCTGGACGAGCCCACCGCGTCCCTGGACGACAGCAACCGCCAAGTGGTGCTGGAACTGATGAACGAAGCCAAGGCCGCCGGCGCTGCGCTGATCGGCATCTTCCATGACCGCGCCGCCCGTGAAGCGGTCGCCGACCGCCATCTCGACATGACCCCATCGCCCGTCGCTCAAGAGGAATACGCCCATGCCCGCTGAACAGATCCTCACCCATGCCCAGGTCGTCACGGCGGAGCGTATGTTTCTGGGCACGGTAGTGCTGCGCGACGGCAAGATTGTCGACCTCGCCGAAGGCCGCAGCCAGTTGCCCCAGGCCCAGGACCTGGGCGGTGATTGCCTGCTGCCGGGCCTGGTGGAGCTGCACACCGACAACCTGGAAAAACACATGACCCCGCGCCCCGGCGTGGACTGGCCGTCGATCTCGGCGGTGCTCAGCCACGATGCGCAAATCATCGCGGCGGGCATCACCACGGTGTTCGACGCGGTGTCCATCGGCGATGTGAACCCCAAGGGCAACCGCATGAAAAAGCTGCCGGCGATGCTCGATGCGATCGCCCAGGCTGAAGACGCCGGCTTGACCCGCGCCGAACACCACCTGCACCTGCGCTGCGAGCTGTGCCACCCGGACACCCTCAGCGTGTTCCGCGACCTGGTGGAAAACCCCCTGGTACGCCTGGTGTCGGTGATGGACCATTCGCCGGGCCAGCGCCAGTTCGTGCTTGAATCCAAGTACCGTGAGTACTACATGGGCAAGTACCACCTCAACGACGAAACCATGGACGCGTTTATCGTGTTGCAAATGGCCAATTCCAAGCAATACAGCGACCGCTATCGCGCGGCCATCGTCGCGCATTGCCTGGAACGCGGCCTGTCGGTGGCCAGCCATGACGACGCGACGCTGGCGCACGTGGAGGAGTCGGCGGGCTATGGCATGACCATCGCCGAATTCCCCACCACGCTGGAGGCGGCCAAGGGCTGCCAGGCGCTGAACATGAAAGTGTTGATGGGCGCGCCGAACGTGGTGCGCGGCGGGTCGCACTCGGGTAATGTGGCCGCCGCCGGCCTGGCCGCTGAAGGATTGCTGGATATACTTTCCAGTGACTACTACCCGGCCAGCCTGTTGCAGGCGGCGTTTGTGCTGGCCGACCAACAAGATGGCGGCGAGCTGTCACGGGCGGTCAAGATGATCAGCCTGGCGCCTGCACAAGCGGCGGGCCTCGATGATCGCGGTGAAATCGCCATTGGCCTGCGGGCGGACCTGGTGCAGGCCCGCCGTTGTGAAGGGCTTCCTGTAGTGCAACAAGTCTGGCGACAAGCGAAGAGGGTGTTTTGATGGCAGGCAGGTTGATCTATCTCATCGGGCCATCCGGTTCGGGCAAGGACAGCCTGCTGGATGCCGCACGCCCACGCTTGGCCGAGCGCGGCTGCCGTATTGTGCGCCGCGTGATCACCCGCTCGCCGGAAGCGGTGGGCGAGGCCGCGCAAGGGGTGAGCCCGGAGCAGTTCGCCGCGATGCTGGCCGAGGGCGCCTTTGCCCTCAGTTGGCAGGCCAATGGCTTGTGGTATGGCATTCCCAAGGCCATCGACGAATGGCTGGCGGCGGGGGACGACGTGCTGGTCAATGGTTCGCGTGCGCACCTGGCGCAAACCCGTGAGTGTTATCCGGGCTTGCTGGTATTGCTGCTGACGGTGGATCAGGCCGTATTGCGCCAGCGCCTGATGGCGCGTGGGCGCGAGTCCCAGGCCGATATCGAGGAACGCCTGGCGCGCAATGCGCGGTTCACCGCCGATTTGATCGCGGGTAATGGCCCTGGGTTGTTTGTGCTCGACAATTCCGGCCCGCTGGAAAACACCGTCGAGCGTTTGCTCTGCTGCCTCGATCACGGGCACACGGCATGCGCCTGACCTTACTGGGCACCGGTGACGCGCGGCAGGTTCCGGTGTATGGCTGCGAGTGCGCGGCGTGCGGTCTGGCACGCAGTGATGCCAGCCTGCGCCGCCGCCCGTGCAGCGCGTTGATCGAGTGCGGTGACCAGCGCTGGTTGATCGACAGCGGCTTGCCCGACCTCTGCGAACGCTTCCCGCCGCGCAGTTTTAATGGGATTTTGCAGACGCACTATCATGCCGATCACGCTCAGGGTTTGTTGCACCTGCGTTGGGGCCAGGGCTTGATCATTCCGGTACACGGCCCCGCCGACCCGGAGGGTTTGTCCGACCTCTACAAACATCCGGGCATTCTTGATTTCAGCCAGCCGTTTGCCGAGTTTGAAACCCGCACGTTCGGCGAACTGAGCGTCACCGCCTTGCCGTTGCAGCATTCAAAGCTGACCTTGGGTTATCTGCTGGAGGGCGAGGGGCGGCGCATCGCCTACCTCACCGACACCGTCGGCCTACCACCGGCTACCTTGGCCTGGTTGCAACGGGAGCCGTTGGACGTGTTGGTACTCGACTGCTCCATGCCACCGCAGCCGCAAGCGCCGCGTAACCACAATGACCTGACGCTGGCGTTGCAGAGCATCGAAGCAACCGGCGCGCAGTTGGGCGTGCTGACCCATGTGGGGCACACCTTGGATGCGTGGCTGCTGGAACACCGACGCGAATTGCCACGGCATGTGACAGTGGCCTGGGATGGCCGGATTATTTGAACACCGCATAACCCTGTGGGAGCTCCTTCGGTGCATGCAAATCCGCAGCCGACCTCATATTCAAAACTGCATGCGGTCAACTGTGCGGGCTTGCTCGCGAATGCGGTGGGTCAGTCAATTCATCTGTCACTGACACACCGCATTCGCGAGCAAGCCCGCTCCCACCTTTGGTCTTTATTGTTCGGCAGTGTGTATTCCAAAGCGGGCTGCAAACGCCTTGCGCCCCTTGGCCGTGACCCCCAGCGCCCGGCTGTCCAGATCCTGAGTCACCCACCCACGACGAATCACGCACTGTAAAAAGCCTGCACCCAATGCCCCAGCCAAATGCGGACGGCGCATGCTCCAGTCCAGGCAGGCACAGGCGAAACGCCGACGTTGCGCGCGTAACGCCGGCATATCCAGCCCCAACGCGATCATCGCGGTTTCGCCGGGCGCCGTCAGCGCATAGGTGCCGTCGCCAACCAGCCAACCAGAGGCGATGAAATGGTCGTGCAGGTGCACCGCCAGCGTGCCGGCCATGTGGTCGTAGCAGGTGCGTGCGAGTTGCAGGCGGTTGGGCGTGCTGGGGACAAATGCCTGTGCGCTGTTGCGGCTGATCACCATCAACCCTTCGATGGCCTGGGCCACGTGCGCGCCGGCGAGGCTGTAGTAACGGTGTCGGCCCTGGGTGTGCAGCGTGAGCAGGCCATCGTCCTTGAGCCTGGCCAAGTGGGCGCTGGCCGTCGAGGTGCTGACGCCGGCGATCACGGCCATCTCGGTGCTGGTGCGCGCATGGCCATCCATCAGCGCGCAGAGCATTTTTGTGCGCGCAGGCTCTGCTATCGCACCGGCGATTTGTGAGAGTGCTGCGTCATCATCAAAGGCGTTCATATTTCGTTCCTGAACGAATCATTGCCGCGTGGGAGCGCCGATAGTAATGCTTCTTCAAGCACAGGACGTCCCGGATGACACCGCTGCAAGCTGCTACCCATGTTGATCCCTACCCGTATTACGCCAGTCTGCGGCGCCATGAAGAACTGCTGTTCGATGCCGAGCTGGGCCTGTGGATCGCCAGCCGCGCCAAGACCGTGGAGGCGGTGCTGGCACTCCCGGAGTGTCGCGTACGCCCGTTACACGAGCCGGTGCCCAAGGCGATTGCACAGGGCGCGGCAGGACAGCTTTTTGCGCGGTGGATGCGCATGAACGAAGGCCCGGCGCATCGATGCCCACGGGCGGCGATTGAGCCGGCGTTGGCGGTGGTGGAGGCGTCGGCCGTCGCCCAGCGGGTCGCTCGGTTGATCGACAGCGTGCAGAGCCTGGATGCGCTGATGTTTACCTTGCCCATGTCGGTGGTTGCGTCGCTGCTGGGATGCCCGGCGCCACAACTGGCATGTGTCGCCGGGCTGACGCGGGCGTTGGTCGCCGGCCTTTCACCGCTGAGCAGTGAAGCGCAACTGTGCAATGCGCAGGCCGGCGCGTCGCAGTTGCAGCAGATGTTCCGTGATGTCTTGGAGGAAACCGCGCTGCTGGCCCATATCCGTGGCGGCAACTGGGAGGACGCGCAGGTATTGACGGCCAATCTGATCGGGCTGTTGTCGCAGACCTGTGAAGCCAGCGCCGGGTTGATCGGCAACTCACTGGTGATGCTCGCGCGGCAACCTGAGCTGGTTGCGCAGATTGTGCGCACGCCAGCCCTCGCCAAGGCGCTGGTGGAGGAGGTGGCCCGTTACGATTCACCGGTGCAAAACACACGGCGATTCGTGGCGGCGCGCTGCACCATTGGCAACCAGGTGTTGGCGGCGGGAGAGAGTATTTTAGTCCTGCTGGCGTCGGCCAATCGCGACACTGAGGCCAACACCGATCCCGACAGTTTTGTGCTGGCGCGCACGCAACGGCGTCTGTTCAGCTTTGGTAGCGGGCGCCATCAGTGCCCAGGCCAACAGCTGGCGCTGACGATCGCCGCGCAAGCTGTGTTGGCCTTGCTGCGTCGTCAGCCGGCTTTGCTGGCGGGCGCTGGCCGGTTCAGCTACTGGCCATCGCTTAACGGCCGTATTCCCAGGTTTGATGAAACTGCACTAAGTCAGTAACCCTTCTACATACTCCACAAACGCCCGCGCCTTGGCACTCGCCATGCGGCCTGTGGGGAACACCGCCCACAAATCGAGGGGCGGCAGCCGCCAGTCGTTCAGCACGGCTTTTACTTCGCCGCTGGCCAACTCCGGGGCAAACATCCAGGTCGACGCCATGGTCAGGCCCAGGTGGTTGAGTACGGCGGCGCGAACCCCTTCCGCCGAGGTTACGCGTATGCGGCCACTGGCGACGATCGGGTAGTGGCTGTCACCCTTGCTGAAGGTCCAGCGTGCGCCGCCGCCCAGGCTGTAGATGATCGCTTGATGTTGCAGCACATCCGCCGGGGTGGCGGGTTCGCCGAAGCGTTCGAAGTAGGTTGGGGTGGCGAGAATTTGCCGGTGGGATTGGGCAATCTTGCGCGCGGTAAGGCCTGAGTCGACCAGGTTGCCCATGCGCAGCGCCACGTCGATGCCTTCTTCCACCAGGTTAAGCGAGTGGTCATTGAGCACCACTTCAATATTGACGGCGGGATACCGCTCCAGAAATGGCCCCAGGTAAGGGATGACGTGCAACCGCGCAAAGGTGGTTGCGGCGCTGACGCGCAGGTTGCCCGACAGCCCGGCCCCGGCGCCGCGTGCAGCGTCGTCGGCCTCGTTGGTTTCATCGATGGCGCGCTTGGCCCGTTCGAAATAGGCAAGGCCCGCTTCGGTCGGGGTCAGGCCGCGTGTAGAGCGCAACAGCAACCGCACCGCCAGGCGCGCCTCCAATTGCGCGATGCTTTTTGACACGGCGGGCTGGCCAATGCCCAAGCGTTTGGCTGCCGCGGAGAACGAGCCGGTTTCGACCACGTGGACGAAGGTTTCCATTGCGCTGAGGCGGTCCATCGAAGGTCCTTGGGTTAGCGGGTGAGGGCCTCGAGCATGGCTGAGGGTTCTGGGCGTTGAGTGTAATCGGGGTTGAAAAATCGGGCCTGTCCAATATTCAGTAATACAGCCGCCAGTCCGACCAACAAAATCTGTGCTTGAGTAAAGATAACTCTAGGGTTACTTTTATTCAGGCCGAGCCAAGGAGGCTGGGGTGCAAAGCAGGTTATTGATCAAGGAGCTGCAAGAGGCGGGTTGGGTGCTGGATCGGGTCACGGGCAGTCATCATATTTTTACCCACCGCTATAACCCGTACACGATCCCGGTGCCTCATCCCAAAAAGGACCTGCCTCAGGGCACCGTCCGCAGCATCAGAAAGCGCGCCGGGCTGTTTCAGTTTTAAGGAGAGCATGCATGCAATACCCAATGTGTATCGAATGGGGCGATGACTTCACTGCCACCGGTATCCAGATCCCCGATATTCCAGGCGCGGTCACCGCCGGGGACAGTTTTGAAGAGGCGTATAACGCTGCGGTAGAAATCGCCCACATCATGCTGCAAGAGATCGCAGCTGAAGGCGGCGCAATTCCAATGCCGACGTCAGTGGCCAACCACCATGCCCACGAAGACTACGCAGGCATGGGCTGGGGCATGTTGGAGCTGGATATCTCGCCCTATCTGGGCAAGACCGAGAAGGTCAATGTGACCTTGCCCGGTTATGTCATCCAGCGCATCGACCGCTATGTGCGCGAGCACAAGGTCAAAAGCCGCTCGTCATTTCTGGCGGATGCGGCGTTGGAGAAGTTGGTGCGTTCTTAAGCGGTAGCCACCTCAGCCTGGCGCGAAGCGCTCAGGAACCGCACCAACGCCACCAGCGGGAATGCACTGCCCACCAGCATCACACCCAGCCAGCCGCCGTGTTCATACACGCTGCTGGCAATCGCCGAGCCGAAGGCACCGCCGATGAAAATGCTGGTCATGTACAGCGCGTTCAGGCGGCTGCGGCTGTTGGCGTCGAGGGCGTAGATGGCGCGTTGGCCGAGGACCATGTTCATCTGCACGCAGAAATCCAGGACCACGCCGGTCAACGCCAGGGCGATCACGCTGTACAACGGGTGTACAAAAGCCGGCAGGAAGCTCAACGCGGCAAATACCATGGCCAGCAGTGAGGCGCGGTGCGTATGCCCGGCATCGGCCAGGCGCCCGGCGATAGGTGCGGCGATGGCGCCCAGGGCGCCGACCAGGGCAAACAGGGCAATTTCGCTTTGGCTCAGGCCATGGTTACGCGCCAGCTCCAGCGGGGCGGCGGTCCAGAACAGGCTGAAGGTGGCGAACATGCAACCTTGGTAGAACGCGCGCTGACGCAGCACCGGTTGCTTGCGCAGCAAGGTGCCCAACGAGCCCAGCAGTTGGCCATAGCTGGCGCTGTGGTCGGGCTGGCGCTTGGGGATGGTCAGCATCAGCACCGCACTGATAAACACCATCACCGCAGCCGCCGCCATGAACATCGCCCGCCAGCCAAAGTGGTCAGCCACCAGGCTGGACACCGGCCGCGCCAGCAGGATGCCCAGCAACAGGCCGCCCATGATGCTGCCGACCACACGGCCCCGGGACTCGGCGGGCGCCAGGTGCGCGGCCAGCGGGATAAGAATCTGCACCGAGACGGAACTGAAGCCGATCAGCAACGACACAAGCAGGAACACATTCGGCTGCTCAGCAAACGCTGCACCCAGTAGGCTGGCGATGGCTACCAGGTTGGTGATGATCATCAGCTTGCGGTTTTCCAGCAGGTCGCCCAGCGGCACCAGAAAGAACAGTCCCAGGGCGTAGCCGATTTGCGTGAGTGAGACGATCAGGCTGGCCAGTGCCGGGGTCAGGCCGATGTCCGGCGCGATCAACTCGATGATCGGCTGGGCGTAGTAGATGTTGGCAACAATGGCGCCGCAACAGAACGCAAACAGCATCACCATGCCTCGGGTCATGGTGCTTGAAGCGTGTGAGGTAGCGGTCATGATGTTCTCATTCAAGCGAAGGAAGGTGGCGTGCGAGAGTAAAGACAACGCCTGCGTCGGTGTAGGGCGTGCGCATTGATATCACTCATGCCGCAAATTAATGACTGAATCGTTAACTTTTGCGTCGAACGCCAATGATACATTCAGACATAACTGTCGAAACAGGAAATCCATTGCGATGAAAATCACGCTGAACAAGATGCTCCTGGCCTCCACCCTGGCTGCGGCCATGGCCATTGGGCTGGCGAATGCCGCCGAGGCCCCACGGGTTGGTGTACGCGGCGCCATTACTGCGATGGACGGCGACGCGATGCACGTCAAGGTCAACAGTGGTGAAGAGGTTGTGGTGCATCTGACGCCGGCCACCCAGGTACGCGCCGTTACCCTGGCCAAGATCGATGAGATCAAACCCGGCAGCTACATTGGCTCGGCCGCCATGCCGAACGCCGATGGCACCCTGACTGCGCTGGAAGTGCACGTGTTCCCACCGGCCATGGCCGGCACGGGCGACGGGCACCGCGCGTTTGATTTGAAAGAAGGCAGCAGCATGACCAACGGCACGGTGGGCGACCTGGTGGTCAGCAACGGGCGCACCCTGACCGTGAAGTACAAAGGCGGCGAGCAGAAGATTGTGGTGCCGGAGGATGTGCCGATCGTGAACCTGGAGCCAGGCGATCGCAGTTTGCTCAAGGCGGGCGTGAAGGTGGTGTTGTTTGCGGCGCAGGGCGCGGATGGGACCATCACGGCCCAGGCGATCTCAGCCGGCAAGGATGGCGTGACACCGCCGATGTAACTGCAAAACATAGATCCAAAATGTGGGAGCGGGCTTGTGTGGGAGCTGGCTTGCCTGCGATGCAGACACCTCGGTGTATCAGGCATACGGGGGTGATGCTATCGCAGGCAAGCCAGCTCCCACACAAGCTGGCTCCCACACTTGACCGCATTTTTTCAGTTACAGCGATTTATTGCCCGCTGTAGATCTGGTCAAAAATCCCACCATCATTGAAGTGGGTCTTCTGCACGGTCCGCCAGTCACCAAAGGTCTTCTCCACCGACAGGAAGTCGACTTTCGGGAAACGGTCAGTGTACTTGGCCAGCACTTTCGGATCCCGTGGGCGCAGGTAGTTGTTGGCGGCAATTTCCTGGCCTTGCGGCGACCACAGGTACTTCAGGTAATCCTCGGCCGCGACGCGGGTGCCTTTCTTGTCGACCACTTTGTCGACCACCGACACCGGCGGTTCAGCTTCGGCGGAGACGCTTGGGTAGATCACTTCGAACTGATCACGGCCGAATTCACGGGCGATCATTTCGGCTTCGTTCTCAAAGGTCACCAGCACGTCGCCGATCTGGTTGGTCATGAACGTGGTGGTGGCGGCGCGGCCGCCGGTGTCCAGCACCGGTGCATGTTTGAACAATTCGCCGACGAACTTCTTGGCCTTGTCTTCATCACCACCGTTTTTCAGCACATAACCCCAGGCCGACAGGTAGGTGTAGCGGCCATTACCCGAGGTTTTCGGGTTGGGCACGATCACTTGCACGCCATCTTTGAGCAGATCCGGCCAGTCTTTCAGGGCTTTGGGGTTGCCCTTGCGCACGATAAACACGGTGGCAGAGGTGAACGGCGCGCTGTTGTTCGGCAGGCGTGTGACCCAGTTGTCCGGCACCAGTTTGCCGTTGTCCGCGAGGGCGTTGATGTCGGTGGCCATGTTCATGGTGATCACATCGGCCGGCAGGCCGTCGATCACCGAGCGCGCTTGTTTGCTGGAACCGCCGAAAGACATTTGCAGGGTCAGCTTGTCGTTCGGGTGCTCGGCTTCCCAGTGCTTCTGGAAGGCGGCGTTATAGTCCTTGTAGAAATCGCGCATCACGTCGTAGGAGACGTTAAGCAGTGTGACCGGTGCGGCTTGCACGACACCGGCCAGGGCCAGGCCCGCGGCCAGAAGAGAGGCGCTGAGGATTTTTTTCACTGCTCATTCCTTGTTGTTCGAGAGAAGACTGGGGGCAATTTGCCAGCAACTATAGCCGGGCCTGCATAGGCGTTTAAAGATTAAAACGTACTGTGCTTATTCCACTTTATGAAACAGGTTGCTGCCGCAGCGCGAGCAAAACGCCGCGTTGGGTTCGTGGCTGTTTTTCTTGCACACCGGGCAATCGTGTTCCAGCTGTTCACCGCGCATGGCGCTGGCCAGTTCAGCGGTAAAAATACCGGTGGGCACGGCGATGATCGAGTAACCGGTGATCATCACCAGCGACGAAATTACCTGGCCCAGCGGCGTCTTCGGCACGATATCGCCAAAGCCCACGGTGGTGAGAGTCACGATCGCCCAGTAGATGCCCTTGGGAATGCTGGTAAACCCGTGCTCCGGGCCTTCAATCACATACATCAGGGTGCCGAATACCGTCACCAGGGTGCACACGCTGACCAGGAACACCACGATCTTCTGTTTGCTGCCACGCAGCGCCGCCATCAGGTAGTTGGCTTGCTTGAGGTACGGGCTGAGCTTGAGCACGCGGAAAATCCGCAGCATCCGAATGATGCGGATAATCAGCAGGTATTGGGCGTCGCTGTAATACAGCGCGAGGATGCCGGGCACGATGGCCAGCAAGTCCACCAAGCCATAAAAGCTGAAGGCATAGCGCAAGGGTTTGGGCGAGCAGTACAGGCGCAAGCCGTACTCGATCGCGAAGATCAGCGTAAAGCCCCATTCGATATAGGCCAGCACATTGGCGTAGTTCTGGTGGATTTCGTCGATGCTGTCGAGCATCACGATCACAATGCTGGCAAGGATGATCAGTAGCAGGATGCCGTCAAAGCGCCGCCCGGCTGCGGTGTCGCTCTGGAATACCATGACATAGAGGCGCTGACGCCAGTCGCTGTTGCTGTCCATAAAACCCGCCTGAATCGAATATCGAGCAAGCCTAGGGGGATTCGAACGGGCTGTCCACGCGGGCTTTGAACATCCGCTGTGTGGCGCGCACCAGCCAGCAGGCGAGGATAAACGGCGCGGTCAACGCAGGCAGGTGCAGGGCGGCAAAACCGGGCGTGAGGATGATCGCCAGCAGGATGCCCACCACTGGCAGCCACGGCTGACGGCGTGATTGGCTCAAGGCCAGTGCCGCCAGCGCCGGGTTGTAGCTGTGCAGGCCGAGGAGGGCGCTGGCGGGTTCGTCGAGCAGTAGAGCGACCAGCACGCCGGTGGTCGCGCCGATCAAGGCCCACAGCGCGGCGCGACGGTTGGCCAACAACAGGCCGACGGCAACCAAGATTCCCGCCAGGGGTTGGTCCAGCAGCATGACTTGCGCAAGGCCGGTAAAGGGCGCACTGAGCACAGACAGAACGTCGGGCTCAACCAGGGCGAACGTCGGCTGAGGCACGCTGCCGATCAGCAGCCAACCCAGGCCGACAAAGGGCGCGGTGTACGCAGACAAGTCATCCGGGTGATGGGCATGTTTCAACCATTGCCGCGTGAGCATCGCACTCAGGCCGCCGCAGGCCAGAATCAACGGCGGCAGCAACGCCGACCAGGCGAAGTGCTGGCTGATCAACACACCCAGCAGCACGCCGTTATAGCTGTACAGACCGGCCTGGCGCTCAGCCTTGGGATAACCCCGGCGCTGGGCCGTGAGCAAACCGGCGAGGCCACCCAGCAACGCCCCGCCGAGCAAGGTCGGGGCGCCGATCAGGATGGCCAGCAGGCACAGCAGGCCGCACAGCGGCTGGCGCTGCAGGAATATCTGGCTGAAGCCGTTGAGCAGGGCTTCGGCCCAGTCGGGGCAGGTTGGGTTGTGCATGGTGGTTAGTCAGTGAGACCGAGTTGCCCTTATCGCAGGCAAGCCAGCTCCCACACTTGGCTGTGTTCACACATAAAGAGGTGTGAATCCAATCAACTGTGGGAGCCGGGCTTGCCCGCGATGAGGCCCTTACAGACGCTAAATCAACGTCTCGATACGCAACGAATTGGTCGACCCCGGCTGCCCGAACGGCACCCCCGCCGTAATCACCAGGGTGTCCCCGCGCTGCGCCATGCCTTGCGCCTGGGCAATTTCCAGCGCCGTGGAACACACCTCATCGACCTGGCGCAGCCGATCATTGACCACCGAATGCACGCCCCAGGCCACGCTCAGACGCCTTGCCGTAGACAGGTTCGGCGTGAGGTTGAGGATCGGCGCCACCGGCCGCTCCCGCGCCGCGCGCAGGCTGGAACTGCCGGACTCGCTGTAGTTGACCAGCACCGCCACCGGCAAAATGCTGCTGATACGCCGGATCGCGCAGCTGATGGCGTCCGACACCGTGGCATCCGCCTTGGGCCGGCTCACGTCCAGTTGCGTCTGGTAATCCGGGCCGTTTTCCACTTGGCGGATGATCTTGCTCATCATCTGCACGGCTTCCAGCGGGTATTCGCCCGAGGCGGTTTCGGCCGAGAGCATCACCGCGTCCGCGCCTTCGGCCACGGCGTTGGCCACGTCGGTCACTTCGGCGCGGGTCGGCGCCGGCGAGAAGCGCATGGATTCGAGCATCTGCGTGGCCACCACCACCGGCTTACCCAATTGGCGGCAGGTGCTGATGATGTCTTTCTGTATCTGCGGCACGCTCTCGGCGGGCACCTCCACACCCAGGTCGCCTCTGGCCACCATGATCGCGTCGCTCAGTTCGGCGATTTCCCGCAAGCGCAGCACGGCTGAGGGTTTTTCGATCTTGGCCATCAGGAAAGCCTTGTCACCAATCAACTCGCGGGCTTCGCGGATATCTTCCGGGCGCTGCACAAACGACAACGCCACCCAGTCCACGCCCAGCTCCAGGCCGAAGCTCAGGTCGCGGCGGTCCTTAGCGGTCAGCGGGCTGAGTTCCAACAGCGCTTGCGGCACATTCACGCCTTTACGGTCGGACAGTTCGCCGCCATTGAGTACGGTAGTGTCGATGGCATCAGCATGTTTGGTGATCACGCGCAGACGCAGTTTGCCGTCGTCCAGCAGCAGGTCCATGCCCGGCTCCAGCGCTGCAATAATTTCCGGGTGGGGCAGGTTGACCCGGCGCTGATCGCCCGGTGTCGGGTCCAGGTCCAGGCGCAGCGCCTGGCCGCGCACCAGTTGCACTTTGCCCTCGGCAAAGCGCCCGACGCGCAGCTTCGGCCCTTGCAGGTCCATAAGGATGCCCAGCGGGTAATTGAGCTGGCGCTCCACCTGGCGAATCCACTGGTAGCGCTGGGCGTGGTCGGCATGTTCGCCGTGGCTGAAGTTGAGCCGGAAGATATTCACGCCGGCTTCCACCAGCTCACGGATATCATCGATGCCGTCAGTGGCCGGGCCGAGGGTGGCGAGGATTTTGACTTTCTTGTCAGGCGTCATGTTTGGCAGTCTCGAGAATCAGGATGGCGCGGAAGTCATTGACGTTGGTGCGGGTCGGCTCGGTGACGATCAAACCGTCGAGCGCGGCGAAGTAGCCATAGCCATTGTTGTTGTCCAGCTCGTCGCTGGCGCTAAGGCCCAAGGCTTCGGCGCGGCGGTAGCTGCACGGGGTCATGATCGCGCCGGCGTTGTCTTCGGAGCCGTCGATGCCGTCGGTGTCACCGGCCAGTGCGTACACGCCGGGCAGGCCTTTGAGGCTGTCGGTGAGGCTCAGCAGGAATTCGGCATTGCGCCCGCCACGGCCATTGCCGCGCACGGTGACGGTGGTTTCACCGCCCGAGAGAATCACGCACGGCGCCGCCAATGGCTGGCCATGCTGCACGATCTGCCGGGCGATACCTGCGTGTACCTTGGCCACGTCCCGTGCTTCGCCTTCCAGGTCGCCGAGGATCAACGGGCTGAACCCCGCCTGGCGGACTTTTACCGCCACCGCTTCCAGCGACTGCTGCGGGCGGGCGATCAACTGGAAGTGGCTGCGGGCGAGCACCGGGTCGCCGGGTTTGACGGTTTCCGAGGCTGGGTTCTGCAACCAACTGCGTACCGACGCCGACGCCTCAATGCCGTAGCGCTTGAGAATCGCCAGGGCTTGCTGCGAAGTGCTCGGGTCGCCGACAGTGGGGCCGGAGGCGATGACGGTGGCCTGGTCGCCCGGCACATCCGAGATGGCGTAGGTGTACACCGTCGCTGGCCATGCGGCCTTGGCCAACCGGCCACCCTTGATGGCCGAGAGGTGCTTGCGCACGCAATTCATCTCGCCAATGGTCGCGCCGGATTTGAGCAATGCTTTGTTGATGGTCTGTTTGTCGGCCAGGGTGATGCCTTCGGCGGGCAGGGCCAGCAAGGCTGAGCCGCCGCCAGAGAGCAGGAAGATCACGCGGTCGTCTTCGGTGAGGTTGCTGATCAGTTCCAGCACACGCTTGGCGACGGCCAGGCCAGCTGCATCGGGCACCGGGTGCGCGGCTTCAACCACTTCGATTTTCTTGCAGGGTGCGCCGTGGCCATAACGGGTGACCACCAGGCCCGAGACTTCGCCCTGCCAGCAGTTTTCGACCACGAGCGCCATGGCGGCTGCGGCTTTGCCGGCGCCGATCACGATCACACGGCCGCTGCGGTCGGCGGGCAGATAAGGTTCAAGGACTTGCCGGGGGTGGGCGGCGTCGATGGCTGTGGCAAACAGCTCGCGAAGCAGGTGTTGCGGATCGACCGACATAAGCGGGCTCCCGGGGGATTCTTGTTATTAGAGGTGCAGCGATCGTTCCCTCGCTCCGCGTGGGAATGCCTCATGTGACGCTCTGCGTCATGCTTTGGGACGCAGAGCGTCCTGGGCTGCATTCCCACGCGGAGCGTGGGAACGATCAGTACGATCAGTGGTGTTTGTTACTTATCGCGAATCGAAAAATTCGCCATGTGCTCCAACCCTTTGATCAGCGCCGAGTGGTCCCAATTGCCACCACCAATCGCCGTGCAGGTACTGAACACCTGCTGGGTACCAGCCGTGTTCGGCAGGTTGATCCCCAGTTCCTTGGCCCCAGCGAGTGCCAGGTTGAGGTCTTTCTGGTGCAGGTTGATACGGAAGCCCGGATCAAAGGTGCCCTTGATCATGCGCTCGCCATGCACTTCCAGGATCTTCGACGAAGCAAACCCGCCCATCAGCGCTTCACGCACCTTGGCCGGGTCGGCGCCGTTTTTGGAGGCGAACAGCAGCGCTTCGGCCACCGCCTGGATGTTCAGCGCGACGATGATCTGATTCGCCACCTTGGCGGTCTGGCCGTCGCCATTGCCGCCGACCAGGGTGATGTTTTTGCCCATGGCCTGGAACAGCGGCAGGGCGCGCTCGAACGTCTGCGGCTCGCCACCGATCATGATGCTCAGGGTGCCGGCCTTGGCGCCGACTTCACCGCCGGACACCGGCGCGTCGAGGTATTGCGCGCCGGTTGCATTGATCTTGGCGGCAAAGGCTTTGGTGGCGGTGGGGGAGATCGAGCTCATGTCGATCACCACCTTGTTCGGTGACAGGCCGGCGGCAACGCCATCCGCGCGGAACAGCACATCGTCCACCTGTGGGGTGTCGGGCACCATCACAATGATGAACTCGGCTTCCTGGGCGACTTGCTGCGGGTTGGCCAGGGCCACGGCACCCGCCGCGATCAGGGCTTCGGGCGCCTTGCCGTGGTGCTCGGACAAGAACAGTTGGTGACCAGCCTTTTGCAGGTTGGCGGCCATGGGTTGGCCCATGATGCCGGTGCCGATAAATCCGATTTTAGCCATGATCAACATCCTCTTTTTATTCTATGTGCAAGCCTGTCTAGGGCTCGCCTAACACCGAAGACCTACTGTGGGAGCTGGCTTGCCTGCGATGGCATCACCCGGTTTTGCCTGATACACCGAGGTGTCTGCATCGCAGGCAAGCCAGCTCCCACATTCTTTTGTGTTGTGTCAGTTAGATGGCGTTATGGGTCTTGAGCCAACCCAGTCCCGCTTCGGTGGTGGTCAGCGGCTTGTACTCACAGCCGACCCAACCGGCGTAACCAATCCGATCCAAATGCTCGAACAGGAAGCGATAGTTGATCTCCCCGGTCCCCGGCTCGTTACGCCCAGGGTTGTCAGCCAGCTGGATGTGGTTGATCTCACCCAGGTGTGCGGCCATGGTCCGGGCCAAATCGCCTTCCATGATTTGCATGTGGTAGATGTCGTATTGCAGGAACAGGTTGGCGCTGCCCACCTGCTCGCGAATCGACAGGGCCTGCGCCGTGTTGTTCAGGTAGAAACCCGGAATGTCGCGGGTGTTGATCATCTCCATCACCAGCTTGATGCCCGCCGCTTGCAGCTTGTCGGCGGCGTATTTGAGGTTGGCGACAAAGGTCTTTTCCACGGTTTCATCATCCACACCGGCAGGACGAATCCCGGCCAGGCAGTTGATCTGGGTATTGCCCAGCACCTGGGCGTAGGCGATGGCCAGCTTGACCCCGGCGCGGAACTCTTCGACCCGATCCGGGTGGCACGCCAAACCGCGCTCGCCCTTGGCCCAGTCACCGGCCGGCAGGTTGAATAGCACTTGGGTCAGGCCGTTGGCATCCAGCTGCGCCTTGATCTCGGCGGAGCTGAACTCGTACGGGAACAGGTATTCCACACCCTGGAAGCCGGCGTCGGCGGCCGCTTTGAAACGGGCGAGAAAGTCCTGCTCGGTAAACAGCATGGACAGGTTGGCGGCAAAACGCGGCATAGGGTTCTCCTTAATCGAGCAGGGAAATGGCAGTCGGCGCATCGTTGCCGACCAGGGCCAGATCTTCGAATTCGTTGACGGCGTTGATCTCGGTGCCCATGGAAATATTGGTCACGCGCTCCAGAATAATCTCAACAATCACCGGAACCTTGAATTCTTCGATCATTTCCTGCGCCTTGCGCAACGCCGGCTGTATCTGGCCCGGCTCGAATACACGCAGCGCCTTGCAACCCAGGCCTTCGGCGACGGCCACATGGTCGACGCCATAACCGTTGAGTTCCGGCGCGTTGAGGTTGTCGAAGGACAGCTGCACGCAGTAGTCCATTTCAAACCCGCGCTGGGCCTGGCGAATCAGGCCCAGGTAGGAGTTGTTCACCACCACGTGGATATACGGCAGCTTGAACTGCGCGCCCACCGCCAGTTCTTCGATCATGAACTGGAAGTCATAGTCGCCGGACAAGGCCACCACTTTGCGCGTCGGGTCAGCCTTGACCACACCGAGTGCCGCCGGGATGGTCCAACCCAAGGGGCCGGCCTGGCCGCAGTTGATCCAGTGGCGTGGCTTGTACACGTGCAGAAATTGCGCGCCGGCAATCTGCGACAGGCCGATGGTGCTGACGTAGCAGGTGTCTTTGCCAAACACCTGGTTCATCTCTTCGTACACACGTTGCGGCTTGACCGGCACGTTGTCGAAGTGGGTCTTGCGGTGCAGGGTAGCCTTGCGCTGTTGGCAGTCATGCAGCCAGGCGCTGCGGTCCTTGAGCTTGCCGGCGGCTTTCCACTCGCGGGCCACTTCAATGAACATCGTCAGGGCAGAACCGGCGTCGGACACAATGCCCAGATCCGGCGTGAACACGCGGCCAATCTGCGTCGGTTCGATGTCGACGTGAATGAACTTGCGGCCTTCGGTGTAAACCTCCACCGAACCAGTGTGGCGGTTGGCCCAGCGGTTGCCGATGCCCAGCACCACGTCCGACTTGAGCATCGTTGCGTTGCCATAACGGTGCGAGGTTTGCAGGCCGACCATGCCGACCATCAGCGGGTGATCGTCCGGGATCGTGCCCCAGCCCATCAGGGTCGGGATCACCGGGATGCCAGTCAGTTCGGCAAACTCAACCAGCAGCTCACTGGCGTCGGCATTGATTACGCCGCCACCGCTGACCAGCAAGGGGCGTTCAGCCGCATCCAGCAGGGCCAGGGCTTTTTCCACCTGGATGCGCGTGGCCAATGGCTTGGCCAGCGGCAGTGGCTGATAGGCGTCGATGTCGAATTCGATCTCGGCCATCTGCACGTCGAACGGCAGGTCGATCAGCACGGGGCCAGGGCGGCCGGAGCGCATTTCATAGAAGGCTTTCTGGAACGCGTAGGGCACTTGGCCGGGCTCCAGAACGGTGGTCGCCCACTTGGTCACCGGCTTGACGATGCTGGTGATGTCGACGGCCTGGAAGTCTTCCTTGTGCATGCGGGCACGCGGCGCCTGGCCGGTGATGCACAGAATCGGGATCGAGTCGGCCGAGGCGCTGTACAGGCCGGTGACCATGTCGGTACCCGCCGGGCCGGAGGTGCCGATGCACACGCCGATATTGCCGGCCTTGGTGCGGGTGTAGCCCTCGGCCATGTGCGAGGCGCCTTCAACGTGGCGAGCAAGGACGTGATCGATGCCACCGACCTTCTGCAAGGCCGAATACAGCGGGTTGATCGCGGCGCCCGGGATACCGAAGGCGGTGTCCACGCCTTCACGGCGCATTACCAGGACGGCGGCTTCGATTGCTCTCATTTTGCTCATGGTTTTGGTGCCTCTTGCGTTTTGTAATTGTATACAAGTGGTGTCTGGACAAAGTGTATTCACGGCAAGCGCCGCAGGTCAATGCATTTTGCAAAGTGGCCCTGGCGTTCGTCGGAAGCACTTTTTTCGACGTATGGAGCCTTTGTGCGAAAATATTGTATACAAAAATAAATATCATTGTGTTCTATTTGTTTGATCGAGCATCTGATCAAACAGACATCCACGGCATTCCCAATAACAAAAGAAGGACAGCACCATGAGCGCTTTAACCTTGAAACTTGCCACCCAACTCGCCAGCCAGGCCCTCACCGCAGGCCGCACCATCTCGGCCGCGCCGCTGACCATTGCGGTGCTCGACAGCGGCGGCCACTTGATCACCCTGCAACGCGAAGACGGCGCCAGCTTGTTGCGCCCGCAAATCGCCATCGGCAAGGCCTGGGGCGCGATTGCGTTGGGCAAGGGCTCGCGCCTGTTGGCGCTGGACGCACAGCAGCGCCCGGCGTTTATCGCCGCGTTGAACAGCCTGGGGCAGGGCAGCGTGGTGCCGGCACCGGGTGGGGTGTTGATACGGAATCTGGAGGGGCTGGTGCTGGGGGCGATCGGGATCAGCGGGGATACCTCGGATATTGATGAGCAGTGCGCGATTACGGCGATCGAGGGGGTGGGGTTGTTGGCGGATGCGGGGGTTTCGGCTTGATTATGTGGTGACTGTAAGGGCCCCTTCGCGAGCAAGCCCGCTCCCACATTTTGACTGCATTCCACAGCTGGAACTCGGTCAAGTGTGGGAGCGGGCTTGCTCGCGAAGGCGGCGACTCGGTCTTGGCTCTAAACCCAAACAGCATCCCACAACGGATAATCGCCAATCCGCTCTACCAACCCGGCTCGCAATGGATTGGCCACCACATACCTGGCCATTTTCACCAAATCATCCTCCCTGCGCAGTGCCCGATCATGAAAACTGGTTTGCCAAAGCCGACCCTTGCGTCCGGTTGCACCATTCACCGTCCGGGTACTTTTGGATTTCACCTGACACATCAGATCCCCCAACGAGCCTTTTTGCAGTTCGATCAGCCAGTGGAAATGGTCTGGCATCACTACCCAGGCCAAAGAGTTAGCCAGGCCTTGGTATTGGGCCAGTCTGAACTGCCAGACCACCAGGCGGCCGAGGTGAAAGTCGCCGAACAGTGGGACTCGTTCGTGGGTGTTGGTGGTGATCAGGTAGATGCGGTTCGGTTCGCTGAACCGCCCGATGCGCAGGCGGTGTGAAGTGGCTAGATCAGGCATTCCATGGCCTCTCTTCAGATGGGGTTCTGAGAGGCTAGGTCTAGGTGGCTGATGCTGATTGGCAGGCTTTTGGCAGGATGTGTCTGGGAGGGCGCCTTCGCGAGCAAGCCCGCTCCCACATGGGCTCTGTGGTGTTCATACAATTTATGTCTGGCGCGGTTCAAAGTGTGGGAGCGGGCTTTGTCCCGAATAGCACAGGCACCACAGCCCATCAGCCCAACTCACACCCCTTCAACACCAACCGAATAATCGTCTGCGCCGCCGCCTCATAGTCCGCCTCATCCAGCTTGGCTTTGCCGGTCACCGCCGATATCTGCCAGTCAAAATCCGCATACGTCTGCGTCGCCGCCCAGATGCTGAACATCAGGTGGTTGGGGTCGATGGCGGCGATCAGGCCGCGATCTACCCAGCTCTGGATGCAGTTGATGTTGTGCTTGGCCTGGGCGTTGAGCTGCTCGATCTGCTCGGGGCTCAGGTGCGGGGCGCCGTGCATGATTTCGCTGGCGAACACCTTGGAGGCATACGGCAAGTCGCGGGAGATGCGGATTTTCGAGCGGATGTAGTTGCTCAGCACCACCGCCGGCTCGCCCTCAGGGTTGAACGGTGTGGAGGCGGCCAGGATCGGCTCGATAATGCTTTCGAGCACCTCGCGGTAGAGGTTGTCCTTGGACCTGAAGTAGTAATAGACGTTGGGCTTGGGCAGCCCGGCCTTGGCGGCGATGTCGCTGGTTTTGGTCGCGGCGAAGCCCTTGTCGGCAAACTCCTCGCTTGCCGCCCGCAGGATCTTTTCTTTATTGCGCTCGCGAATGGTGCTCATAAACCAACAGGTTCCTTGCCAAGACAGGCGGTCGGGCATGGTAGCACCGGCTTGACGCAGCGCTCAAGAATGCAGGTGCAACCCTTGCACACCGGGCGTTACAGCGGAGTTTGTCTGTCTTGATGCTGAACGCATTCACGGTTGTACAGGCACGCGCCGGGCACGCTGCTAGAGTTCAGGGCAGCGATTCGGTGCAAAGCTGCATCGCTTCATCCTGTTTTTGGCTTTTGTGAGTGAGAAACCGTGGAGAAAAGCAGACGTCGTACGTTCGCCTGGATGGTCGGCGTAGTCTTGGTGGTACTGGCGGTTTTGGCAGGGATTCATTTCTTCAGCGGGCAACACAAGGGCAAGCCGCCGTCCCTGGGTGAGCCGGTCGCCGTGGTGCCGGTGGTGTTGCAGGACGTGCCGGTGTACATCGACGCCCTCGGTACCGTCACCCCCACCCGCAGCGTTACGGTGGTAAGCCAGGTCGATGGCATCCTCAGCAGCGTGGAATTCAAGGAAGGCCAGCACGTCAGCAAAGGCCAGGTTATCGCCCGCATCGACGACCGTGCGCTGAAGGCGCAACTGGCGGTGGCCAAGGGCAACCTGGCCCATGATCAGGCGGTACTGAGCAACGCCCAGCGCGACCTGGCGCGCTATCGCGACCTGGTCAAAGCCGGTTCCACCAGCCAGCAAACCCTCGACACCCAGGCGTCCTTGGTGCAGCAGCAACAAGGCACCGTCGCCGCCGACCAGGGCAGTGTGCAAAACCTTGAAGTGCAATTGAGCTACTGCACCATCACTTCGCCGGTGGATGGCGTGGTCGGCTTGCGCCTGGTCGACCCCGGCAACTACGTGACCACCGCCAGCACCACCGGAATTGTGGTGATCACCCAGATGAACCCGGCCACTGTGGTGTTCGCCGTGCCCGAGGACGACCTGGGCGCAATCAACCAGGCCATGTCCCATGGCAGCGTCAGCGTGCTGGCTTACGACCGTAACAAGCAATCCCTGCTCGCCACCGGCGCGTTGCTTGCGTTGGATAACGAGGTGGACACCAGTACCGGCACCATCAAGGTCAAGGCGCAGTTCGACGATTCGGGCACTGCGCTGTTCCCCAACCAATTCGTCAACGCGCGGCTCAAGGCTGACACCTTGAGCCAGATCACCGTGGTGCCGACCCGCGCGATCCAGCACGGCAGCAAGGGCGATTTCGTCTTTGTGGTCAACGGCAACAAGGCCAGCCTGCGCACGATCAAGACCGGCCCAAGCACCGGGGATGTCTCGGCAGTGCTCGACAATGGCGTCAAGGCCGGTGAGCAGGTGATCACCGAGGGCGCCGACAAACTGGATGATGGATCCTCCGTAAAAGTCGTCGCCCAGTAAGGAGCCGCCGAACATGAATATTTCGCGGCCCTTTATCGAACGCCCCGTGGCCACCACGTTGATGATGGTCGCGGTGCTGCTGCTTGGCCTGTTGGGTTATCACTTGCTGTCGGTGTCGGCACTGCCGGAAGTGGATTACCCGACCATCCAGGTGTTCACCCAATA
Organism: Pseudomonas sp. Xaverov 259; assembly: GCF_019352915.1. Lineage (NCBI taxonomy): Bacteria > Pseudomonadati > Pseudomonadota > Gammaproteobacteria > Pseudomonadales > Pseudomonadaceae > Pseudomonas > Pseudomonas sp. Xaverov 259. The sequence goes on from NZ_JAAAFV010000033.1 coordinate 287,938, forward strand.
CCCCGGCGCCAGCCCGGATGTGGTCAGTTCCTCGATCACCGCGCCACTGGAGCGTCAGCTCGGCGAAATGCCGGGGCTCAAGTCGATGAACTCCACCAGCTCAGACGGTGCTTCGGTGGTGACCCTGCAATTTGACCTGTCGCTGTCCCTGGACGTGGCCGAACAGGAAGTGCAGGCGGCGATCAACGCGGCGGGGACGTTCCTGCCCGCCAACCTGCCGTACCCGCCGGTGTACAGCAAGGTCAACCCGGCGGATGCGCCGGTGCTGACGCTGTCGCTGACCTCCGATGTGCTGCCGCTGACCAAGGTCGAAGACCTGGCCGACACACGGCTGGCGCAGAAAATCTCGCAGATCACCGGCGTCGGCCTGGTGACCATCAGCGGCGGCCAGCGCCCGGCGGTGCGGGTTGAGGCCAACACCTCGGCGCTGAACAGCCTCGGCCTGTCGCTGGATGATTTGCGCACCTCTTTGGGCACCGCCAACGTCAACCAGGCCAAGGGCAACATCGACGGCAAGTTCCAGGCCTATTCCATCGGCGCCAACGACCAGCTGCAATCGGCCGAGGAATACCGCGACCTGGTGATCGCCTACAAAAACGGCGCGCCGATTCGCCTCTCGCAAATTGCCAGCTCCACCCAAGGCCCGGAAAACCCACGCCAGGCCGCCTGGACCAACGACACGCCGTCGATCGTGTTGAATATCCAGCGCCAACCGGGCGCCAACGTGATCGAAGTGGTCGACCGCGTGCAGCAACTGCTGCCCAAACTGCGCGCCAGCCTGCCGGGCACCTTGAAAGTCGCGGTGCTCACCGACCGCACCCAGACCATCCGCGCCTCGGTCACCGATGTGCAGTACGAACTCGGCCTGGCGATCCTGCTGGTGGTGATCGTGATTTTTGCCTTTTTGCGCAACGTGCCGGCCACGATTATTCCCGCCGTCACCATCCCGTTGACGCTGATCGGCACCCTGGCGGTGGCCTACGCTCTGGGCTTTTCCCTGAATAACCTGACGCTGATGGCGCTGACCATTGCCATCGGCTTTGTGGTGGATGACGCCATCGTGATGATCGAAAACATCACGCGCTACCTGGAGGCCGGTGACACGCCACTGCAAGCCGCGCTCAAGGGCGCGGAGCAGATCGGCTTCACCATTATTTCGCTGTCCATCGCGCTGATTGCGGTGATGATCCCGCTGCTGTTCATGGGCGATGTGGTCGGGCGGCTGTTCCGTGAGTTCGCCATGACCGTGGCAGTGACCATCGTGATCTCGGCCTTCATCTCCCTGACGCTTACGCCGATGATGTGCGCGCGCATGCTCAAGTCCAGGCATGAGGAGCGCCGGGCGGATTTCTTCGACCGCATCAACCACCATTACGTGCGCGGCCTGGATTGGGTGTTGGCGCACCGTACCTTGACCCTGATTTCGGTGGTGCTCACCGCAGCACTGACCTTGTTCACGCTGGTGATCATGCCCAAGGGCTTTTTCCCCGATCAGGACACCGGCCTGATCCAGGGCATTTCCCAGGCTTCACCGACCATTTCGTTCCAGCAAATGCAAGTCGAGCAGCAACGCCTGGCGGCCCGTATCCTCAAGGACCCGGCGGTGCAAAGCCTGTCGTCGTTCGTCGGTATTGACCAGACCAACCCGACCATTAATCAGGGTAATTTGCTGATTAACCTCAAGCCGCGTGGCGAACGTGACAGCAGCACCGAAGTGATTCGCCGCCTGGCCGACGCCAACGCGGATGACGCCGGCATCCGTCTGTATCTGCACTCGGTGCAAGACCTGACCCTGGACGCCACGGTGTCGACCACCAGCTACCGTTTGGGCCTGCAAGCCACTGACCCGGATGAACTGGAACAGTGGACCACCAAGCTGCTCGCCGCGATCAAGCAAGACCCGATGTTCACCGATGTACAAAGCCAGGCCATGCAGTTCGGCAACCAGATCAAGCTGACCTTCGACCGCGCCACCGCCTCGCGGCTGGGCATCACGCCGCAGGCCATCGACGATGTGCTGTACGACGCGTTCGGCCAGCGCCAGGTCTCGACCATCTACACGCAGCTCAACCAGTACCACGTGGTGATCGCCACCGACCACCCGCCGCGTAACCTGCCGGACTTGCTCACCGGGTTGTACGTGGATATTCCTGGGGGCGGTGTGGCGCCGCTGTCGAGCATGGCGACCATGCAGATTGTACGTTCGCCGGTCACTATCAACCGCCTGGGGCAGTTCCCCTATGCGGATGTGTCGTTCAACCTCGCGCCTGGGCAGACCCTGGGTGCGGCAGTCACGCGTTTGCAGGAAATCGAAGCCAAGGTCGGCCTGCCGCTGTCGGTGCAAGCCAACCTCGAAGGCGCGGCGGCGACGTTCCAGGCGTCATTATCCAACCAGGTGTTTCTGGTGCTGGCGGCGATTGTGGTGGTGTACCTGATGCTGGGCATTTTGTACGAGAGCTTCGTACACCCGGTGACGATTCTTTCGACCCTGCTGTCGGCGGCCCTCGGCGCCTTGCTGGCGTTGCTGCTGACCGGCACGCAGTTCGACATTATCGGTTTGATCGGCATTGTGTTGCTGATCGGCATCGTCATGAAAAACGGCATCATGATGGTCGACTTCGCGCTGGAGCTTTTACGCGAAGGCGGCTTGAGCCCGGTGCAGGCGATTCGCCAGGCAGCGGAGTTGCGGTTCCGGCCGATTTTGATGACCAGCATGGCTTCGCTGTTCGGCGCGGTGCCGTTGGCGCTGGGCACCGGCATCGGCTCGGAGCTGCGCCACCCGCTGGGCATCGCGATCATCGGCGGGCTATTGCTCAGCCAACTGCTCACGCTGTTTTCCACGCCGGTGATCTTCCTCGCCATGCATGGCCTGGGGCAGCGTTTCAGCCGTCGCCCGGTGGCGGTGGAATGATGCGATGAACCTTAGCGCGCCGTTTATCCATCGTCCCATTGCCACCACGCTGCTGGCGGCCGGGCTGGCACTGTTTGGCCTATTGGCCTTCAATCTGCTGCCGGTGGCGCCGCTGCCGGAAGTGGATTTCCCCACCATCAGCGTCAGCGCCTCATTGCCCGGCGCCGACCCGACCACCGTCGCCAGCTCGGTGGCCACGCCGCTGGAGCGCCAGTTCGGGCAGATCGCCGGGGTCACGCAGATGACCTCCGCCAGCAGCCTTGGCTCGACGCGCATCACCATGCAGTTTGATCTGAGCCGCGACATCGACGGCGCCGCGCGGGACGTGCAGGCAGCGATCAACGCCGCGCGCAGCAACTTACCGAGTGACTTGTCCGGCAACCCGACCTATCGCAAGGTCAACCCGGCGGATTCGCCGATCCTGATTATCAGCCTGACCTCCGACAGCGCCACGCCCGGGCAAATGTACGACGCCGCCTCGACGGTACTGGAGCAGCGCCTGCTGCAAACCACCGGCGTCGGCGACGTGACGGTGGGCGGTGGCGCGCTGCCGGCGGTGCGCATTGAGCTTAACCCGGACCGCCTCAACCAGTACGGCGTGAGCCTGGAGCAGGTGCGCCAGGTGATCGGCGCGTCCAACGCCAACCTGCCCAAGGGCAATGTGGCGGTGGGTGACCGCTCCTACGGCATTGGGGCCAATGACCAGTTGCTCGACAGCAACGATTACGGGCCGCTGGTGGTCAAGGCGCACAACGGCGACCTGATCCATATCTCGGACCTGGGCTATGTACGCGAAGACGTACAGGACCTGCGCAACTTCGGCCTGTCCAACGGCAAGCCGGCGGTGCTGTTGGTGGTGTTCAAGCAGCCGGGCGCCAACGTGATCGAAACCGTGGACGCGGTAAAAGCCTCGCTGCCGTTTTTGCAAAGCTCGATCCCGGCGTCAATCAAGCTCAACCTGCTGATGGACCGCACTACCACCATTCGCTCGTCGCTGCATGACGTGGAAGTGACGTTGCTGGCCTCGATCCTGCTGGTGACGCTGGTGACCTTCGGCTTCTTCCGCGACTGGCGCAGCACGCTGGTGCCTGCGGTGGTGGTGCCGTTGTCGTTGCTGGGCACCTTTGGCGCCATGTACTTCCTTGGCTACAGCCTGAATAACCTGTCGCTGATGGCGCTGACCATTTCCACCGGCTTTGTGGTGGACGACGCCATCGTGGTGGTGGAAAACATCATGCGCCACCTGGAGCGCGGCAAAACGCGGGTGGAGGCCGCGCTGGCCGGGGCGCAGGAAGTCGGCTTTACCGTGCTGACCATTAGTGTGTCGCTGGTGGCGGTGTTTATTCCGCTGCTGCTGATGGGCGGGATTGTCGGGCGACTGTTTCGCGAGTTTTCGGTGTCGCTGTCGGTAGCCATCGTCATCTCGATGGTGATCTCGCTGACCGTCACGCCAATGCTCGCCAGTGTGTTGCTGCGTGCGCCGAAGGAGGTCCATGAAGGCAACGAACACCCGGATTCACGCTTTCACCGTTTTTACGACCGCACCTTGGGCTGGGTAATTGATCATTCGATCCTGATGGGCCTGGTCACCGTATTGGTGATCGTGCTCGCAGGCGTGCTGTATGTGCTGGTGCCCAAGGGCTTCTTCCCGCAGGAAGACACCGGGCGCCTGCAAGGCAGCATCATTGCCGCGCAGAGTATTTCCTACGGGGCGATGCAAAAAGACTTCACCGCGATCAACCACAAGGTGATGCAAAACCCCAATGTGGAAACCGCTGCCGGGTTTGTCGGCGGCGGGGGCGGTGGCGGCGGGGCGGTCAACAGCGCGCAACTGTTCGTGTTACTCAAGCCCATCGATCAGCGCAAAGACAGTGCCACCGATGTGATCGGGCAAATCCGCCGCACCCTCGGTGATATGCCCGGCACCAAGCTGTTCTTGCAGGCGGCGCAGGACATCACCGTGGGCGGGCGGCAAAGCGGCGCGCAGTACCAATACACCCTGACCGCCGATGACCAGCAATCCCTGGATGAGTGGGTGCCCAAGGTGGTGGCCGTGTTGCACAAGCTGCCACAACTCACCGACCTCAACACCGACCAGCAGGACAACAGCCTGCTGGCCAACGTCACCATCAACCGCGATACGGCGGCACGCCTCGGCGTGGGCATGTCGGCGGTGGACCAGACGCTCTACGATGCCTTTGGTCAGCGCCAGGTTTCGACCCTTTATCGTGCCGCCAACCAATACCATGTGGTGATGGAAATCGCGCCGCAATACTGGACCGATCCCTCGGCGCTCAAAGGTATTTATGTGCCCACGGGCAATACGGCGGCGGCGGCCAAAGGCACCACCGCTGCGCCGAACCTGGCCAACCCGCCTGCGCTGGTGCCGCTGTCGGCCTTGGCGGATTACGGCGTTTCGCGCACCGCTATCTCTATCAGCCACCAAAGCACGTTCCCGGCGGTGACGGTGTCGTTCAACCTGGCGCCCGGCACGTCCATCGGCCAGGCCACTGAGCAGGTGGAGGATGCCGTGAAGCAACTGCGCATGCCGGCCAGCGTCACTGGTCAGTTTGCCGGTACGGCCCAGGTGTTCCAGTCGTCGGTGGCCAGCGAGCCGCTGCTGATCGTCGCCGCGTTGCTGTCGGTGTACATCGTGCTGGGCATTCTGTATGAAAACCTCATGCACCCGCTGACCATCCTCTCGACCTTGCCCTCGGCGGGTGTCGGCGCGTTGATCGCCTTGCTGCTGACCGGCACCGAGCTGTCGATCATCGCGCTGGTGGGCGTGATCCTGTTGATTGGTATCGTGAAGAAGAACGCGATCATGATGATCGACTTCGCGATCACCGAGCGCCGTGAGTTCGGCCTCAGCGCCAAGGAAGCAATCCGCCGCGCGTGCCTGATCCGCTTCCGGCCGATCATGATGACCACCTTGGCGGCGATTCTCGGCGCGCTGCCGCTGGTGCTCGGCTCGGGCTACGGCTCGGAATTGCGCCGGCCCTTGGGGATTTCGATTATTGGTGGGCTGCTGTTCAGCCAGGTGCTGACGCTCTACACCACTCCGGTGATTTACCTCTGGCTCGACCGGGCGTCCCAACGCCTGGGACGGCACAAGGAAGCAAGGTCATGAAACTCAGATTCAGTGTGCTGTTTATCAGCCTGATGCTTGGCGGCTGCATGGTAGGGCCGGATTACCAGAAGCCTGGGATGCAACTGCCGCAGTCGTTCAAGGAAGGCGCGCAGTGGCAGCGCGCCGCGTCCAACCCGCAAGGTGCCATGGACAGCCAGTGGTGGCTGGCCTACCAGGACCCGGTGCTGAACGACTTGGTGGCGCGCTCGGCCAAGGCTAACCAGTCGATCATCGCCGCCGAGGCGGCGTACCGGTTGGCGCAGGCGCAAGTGGCGTCGAGCCGCGCCGGGTTGTGGCCGACGGTGGGCGTAGGGCTGTCGGGTTCGCGCGGCGAGGGCGGTGACGGCACCAACTCCAGCAGCACCGCGTCGACCGGCGTGAAGAACAGTGTCAGCGCCACCCTCACCGCCAGTTGGGAGCCGGACCTGTGGGGCCAGGTGCGCCGAGGCATCGAGTCGAGTCAGGCGGCGGCGCAGCAATCGGATGCCTTGCTGGCCGGGGTGCGTTTATCCATCAGCTCCAGCGTGGCGAGTAATTACCTGGCATTGCGCCAGATGGACATCGACGTGCGCCTGCTGCAACAGCAGCAGACGATCACCCAGCAATTGCTCGACATGATCCAGGCCCAGTTCACCCAAGGGGTCGCCACCAACGACCAGTTGCTGGTGGCCCAGGATCAACTGACCACCTCGATTGCCGGCTTGCAGACCTCGCTGCGAGACCGTGAGCAATACGAGCATGCACTGGCAGTGCTGGTGGGCGTGACGCCCAGCGAGTTCAGCGTGGCACCGCGCACGGATTTCACCTTCGTGGTGCCACGGCCACCGCTGACCTTGCCTTCGACCTTGCTGCAACGCCGCCCGGATGTGGTGGCGGCAGAACGTTCGGCAGCGGCGGCCAACGCCAAGATCGGCGTGGCCGAGGCGGCGTTTTTCCCTTCTCTGGACCTGACCGCCGAGGTGGGCTATCGCGGCAGTGCGTTGGGCGGGTTGTTCTCTTTACCGAATCGCATCTGGACCTTGGGGCCGGCGTTGGCGGAAACGATCTTTGATGGTGGCGCCCGCGAGGCGGCAGTCAAACAGGCTGAGGCCAGTTATGACCAGATTGCCGCAGCCTACCGCGGGACGGTGCTCAGTGCCTTGCAGAACGTCGAGGACAACCTGTCGGCGATCAATCATCTGCAAACCCAGGCCGATGCTTTCCAGCAGGTCTATCAGCGCAATCAACAGCTGTTCGGCAGCCAGGAGGCGCAGTTGCGGGCGGGTACGGTCAGCCGGGAGGCGGTGCTGACTCAACAGCTTGTGCTGCTACAGGCCGAACAGAGTTTGCGCGATACGCAAGGGCAGCTCAGCCAGGGCAGTGTGGCGTTGATCCAAAGCCTGGGTGGCGGCTGGCAGCCCTGACACACCGGGATTCAAACTGTGGGAGCTGGCTTGTCGAATCGTCGCACCGCTGCGATGCAGACACCTCAGTCCATCAGGAGCACACAGTTGATGCCATCGCGAGCAAGCCCGCTCCCACATTTTGACGGTGTACTGCTTCAACGATGAGGCGATTCAGACCGGAATTAACAGAGAATTGGCAATCCTGGTGAATATAGATACGATGCTAATCATTAGCTTGCTATCTATGTGTGCACCGAATGAAACCTCCCACCTTTCAACTGCCGGACTTTTGGCAAGCCACGCTGGCGCCCTCGCGGGCCGATCTGTTGTTTGCCCTGCGCAATATGATCGCCGGAGGGGTCGCGTTGTATTTGGCTTTTTGCCTGGACTTGCAGCAGCCGCAATGGGCGCTGACCACGGTATTTATCGTCAGCCAGTCCACCAGCGGCATGGTCTTGGCCAAGGGCGCTTATCGGTTGCTGGGCACGTTTGTGGGTGCGGCGGTTTCGGTGGTTATGATTGCTGTCTTCGGTCAGGCGCCGTTGTTGTTCTTACTGTGTATGGCGCTTTGGTTGGCGTTTTGCACCACGGGGGCATCACTGCTGCGTAATCACGCGTCCTATGGGTTTGTGCTGGCGGGCTACACCACGGCGATTATCGCGCTGCCCGCCACAGCGGCGCCGCTTGGGGTGTTTGATGAGGCGGTAGCCCGTTGCCAGGAAATCAGCCTGGGGATTCTCTGTGCATCGATCGCGAGCACGATTTTATGGCCGCGCCGGGTTGAGCAGACGCTGGCGGTGCAAGGCCGTGCAGCTTGGCAGGCGGGCCTGCGCGCCGCGGCGTCGGAGCTCCTGGGCACCGATCAGCGCAAGGGGTTGCTCGAAGCACTGGGCCGTTTGGTTGCAGTTGATGCCCAGCGTGACCATGCCTGGTTCGAAGGCCCCAAGGGCCGGCGCAGATCCCAGGCGCTGCGGGTGCTGAGCCGGGAGTTGCTGGGACTCTTGCGCGCGGCCCGCGGCGTGGCACGGCAGCGACTGATGCTGGAAGATACGACCCGCGTGGCGCCTTGGGTGGACGAGGTGGCCGCGACGCTACAGCAAGAGCGGCCCGATGCGCTGCCTGCACTCTCGCAGCGCCTGAGGTTGGCGCTGGGTGATCCAGGTTTGAGCGCGGAGGCGCACTTTTGCCTGGTGCAATTGGCCGAGGTGCTGCGCTTGATTGACGTGGGCACCGTGACCCTGGCGGCCGTCGAAGCCGGCAGGGTGCCGCCCGGTGCGCCAGGCGCCCTGTCCTGGCATCGGGATATCGAGCAAGGCGTGCTCGGTGGGCTGCGCAGTGCCTTGGCGTTTCTGGCCGTTGCGGCATTCTGGATTTTTACCGACTGGCCGTCGGGCCTGGGCGCAGTGTCGATCAGCGGCGTGGTCTTGAGCCTGTTTGCCGCACGGGAAAACCCCTCTGCGTCGGGCCTCAATTTTCTCAAGGGCATTGCGCTGTCGATCCCGATAGCCGGCTTTGTGCGCTTTGCCTTGTTGCCCGGGTTTGATGCTTTCGCGCTGTTATGCGTGGCGTTGGGCGTGCCGTTGTTTTTCGCCTCGCTGTGCATGAGCCGGGCAAAACTTGTGGCCACCGCTTCGGCGTTTTGTATCTTCTTCGTCAACAACGTCGGGCCGAGCAACCTGATGAGTTACGACATTGCTGCCTTTCTCAACAAGGCCATCGCGACTTTGGTGGGCGTCGGGATTGCGGTGATGGTGTTTCGCCTGATTCAGCTCAACCCTGGCGAGCGACACTACCGGCGTATGTTCAAGGCTTCGTTGTTCGATTTGGCGCAGTTGACTTCGCGCCCTCTGGAGCAAGCCGAGAGCTGGTTTGGCGGGCGCATGGCCGATCGCTTGATCCGCCTGTCACGCTACAGCCAAACCTTGCCCGCCGAGCGTCGTACCCATTGGGACAATGGCCTGCTCGGGTTGGACCTGGGTGATGAGTTGCTGGAGTTGCGTGCAAGCCTTGCGGGCAGCCAGGGGGCCTTGGCTGGCGAGCGTGATGATTATCTGCGGCAGTTGGCGGTGATACTCAGGCACGCGGGGCCAGGCTTGGCAACGGCGGGGCTGCTGGATGGGCCAAGTGCTGCACTGCTTCAAGCACTTGAGCAGCCGTCGGGGTTGACGGAGCAGGATCGGGAGATGGCCAGGGCGGCGGTGCTGCAATTGCGGTTTACCTGGCGCAAGTGGTGTCAGCGGGGCATATAGCAGCAGGAGCTGGCGAACCAGCTCCTGCAGGGAGGTTACTCGGCGATCTGCAACTTGCGCGACTCGGTATAGATGTAGCGCACCTTTTCATATTCAAACGGCGAGTTCATCTGACCGTAGCGAAAGCTGGTCTGGTAGCGCTTGTCGACGGCGCGCAGGGCCCAGATTTCCGGGTGGTTTTCGCTGACTTTGGAGACGTTGAGGAAGTTGATCTCGGTCTCGGCGCCGTAGTCGACGATCAGGCCGGTAGTGTCACGCAGGTTCGAGGGGCCGAAGATCGGCAGTACCAGGTAGGCGCCGCCGGGCACGCCGTAGAAGCCCAGGGTCTGGCCGAAGTCTTCGCTCTGGCGGGGCAGGCCCATGGCGGTAGCCGGGTCCCACAGGCCGGCGATGCCGATGGTGGTGTTGAGCAACAGGCGCCCGGTGGTTTCCAGGGAGCGGTGGCCCTTGAGTTGCAGTAGGCTGTTCAACAGGTTGGGCACATCGCCCAGGTTGTTGAAGAAGTTGCTTACGCCGGTGCGCAGGAAGCTTGGGGTGACATAGGTGTAGCCATTGACCACGGGCAGGAACACCCATTGGTCGAAGCGGTAGTTGAAGTGGTAGACGCGGCGGTTCCACGACTCCAGCGGGTCATAGACGTTAAGTGCCGTCAGCGATGAACGCTCGAACTCACGCTGGTCCAGGCCAGGGTTGAACTTGAGTTTGGTCAGCGGCTCCTTGAAGCCATCGGAGTCAACCTTGACCGGTTCGTGGGCCTTGCTGTTGTCGGCATTGGCCACGCCTGCGCACATCAGCGCGGCGAGCAGCAGAAGATATTTAGCCACGGAAGAACTCCAGCATGGCGTCGGCGTTGACGCGGTAATTAAGGTTGCCGCAATGGCCGCCCAGCGGGTAGACGGTCAAGCGATCGCCGAAGGTTTTACGCAGGAAGCCGAGGTCGCCTGGGCCGAGGATCACGTCGTCGGCGTTGTGCATGACCGCGATTTTCGGGCTGTCGTGCAGGTAGTCCTTGAGTGCGTACAGGCTGACCTGGTCAACCAGTTGCAGCAGGCTGCCACCGTCGGAGCGCGCTCGCCACATCGGGATCACTTGTTCGGTGAGGTAGCAGTCGAAGTCGCATTGCAGGGCACGCTTGAGGAACGGCGTGAGGCTGGTGCCTTCGGTGATCGGGTATTTCGGCGGGATGATCAGGCCACGACGGTTGATCAAGTCCGAGGTAAAGGCAATGTCGGCGGCCGAGAAGCGGAACGAGGTGCCGATCAGCATGGCCATCTGTTCGTTGGTCAGGTGCTGCTTGGAGTTCTGGAAGTCGTAGAGCAGGGCGTCATTGAGGTCGATGTAGCCCTTTTGCTGGAAGTAGCGCGTCAGTTTGGCCAGCACCAGCTCATAGAAAGTAGTGGTGTTGTTGATGCCCTTGACCTCGGTCTGTACCAGCTTGTCGAGGTTGGTGATCGAGGTGTAGAGGTTGACCGGCGGGTTGAGCAGCAGCACTTTCTTGAAGTTGAAGCTGCGGCGGGTCTCGTCGAGCTTGCTGACAAACGCTGCATCCAGGGCGCCGAGGCTGTAGCCGGTGAGGTAGAAGTCGGTCACCGGCAGCGAGGCGTTCTGCGCGCGCACCGCTTGCATCACGCGGTACATGTCTTCGGCGTCTTCCTGGGTGATACCCGGCGTAGCGAAGCGCGAGGCGGCGCTGATGAAGTCGAAGCTGGTGGGCGATGACAGCTGCACCACGTGGTAGCCGGCCTGGTAATAGAGTTTTTTCAGGTATTCGTTGATGCTGCTGTCAAACCGGGCGCCCGTGCCTGCGATCAGGAAGATCAGCGGCGCGGCGTGGTCCTGTTTGGCGATGCGGTAGGTGAGTTTCTTCACTGCCCAGAAGTTGTCCGGCAGGCTGAATTCACGCTCAGGGCGCATGTTGAGGGTGTAATCGGACTGGTTGATCTCGTCGTTGCTGGGCAATTTAGGCCGCAGGTCCGGCGGGGTGGTGGCAATGGTCGCCTCGAACGGGTTCGTCAAAGGGAAGCCATAAGTGGCCTGGTCGACATCGACGGCCAGTGCTGACGCACTCAAAAATAGGCTGCCCAGCAAGGCAGCGCAGCGCAAGGAACGGAGCATGACTTAATCCCTAAGAGGAAACGTGCTGAATGAAGTTCGCAGGCTATGACCACCGCGTTGCCACCGAAGTGCCAGCCCTCGGCACGAAAAGTCGGAAAAAAACCATGGATTCGGGGTAATAGTAGCCAGAAGATACACTTTGCAGCGCCCTGATGAACAGTTATCTGCGTACACACCTTGCTAACGGCCGCCGTGGGATTAAGCTGAGCGCCGTTTTTGCCTATCGGAGTTCGCCATGTCCCGTCGTTTGCCACTTATCCTGCTGCTTATCGCCTTGCCGTTATGGCTGGCCGCCAGTTATGGCGCCCGTTACGGTTTTATGGAAGACGGCCAGTGGGTGGGGATCTGCGTTGACGAGGCCAGCCGCTGGGAATGCCAACTGCGCTCGAACCTGGGGCTGATGATTCACTTCAAGGTATTGGGCTGGGCCGCATTGGTCACCTCGGTGCTGGCGTTTTTTGTGCCAGGGCGAGCGGGCTGGGGTTTGGCGGTGTTGGGGATGGTGTTCGGGTTGCCGGCACTGGCGTTGTACAACACCACGTTTGCGGTGTTTGCGGTGGTGATTGCGGGGTTGCGGTTGGTCAGGAAGCCTCGGGTTGTCTGATAGGGCCTCTTCGCGAGCAAGCCCGCTCCCACAATTGACCGAGTACATCCCTTGAGATGCGGTCGAATGTGGGAGCTGGCTTGTCGAATCGTCGCACCGCTGCGATAGCGGTCTTAAGCCTTACGCACGCGCAAGCACCGCCACAAAGCCACCACCATCAACCCGCTGACCAGCGCCCAACCCCACGCCTGCTGGTTCAGCAACCCTTCGCGATACAGCTGCGGCGCAATGCCAGCGCCAATAATGAAGGCCAGCAGCGCAATCTCCCGACGCGGCCCGGTGACCGGACGAACCAGGTAAACCAGGGCCGGCAACACCAGCGCCGCACTTGGGAAGCTGCGATAGCGCGGGTCAAACACCAGCGCCAGCATCATCACTGCCCCTGCGAACCCGGCGATTGCCACCAGCCAGCCGGCGCGCCGCTCCAGCCAGTTGAAGGCGCGTTCCCGCCAAGCTTCCCGAGCACTCAGAGCCAGCGCGGCATGGGCCAGTACCAACAGGTTCAACACCACCAGCAAGCCTGCCCACACCCATTCATCATTAAAGCGCGCTGTGACACGGGTCAGCTCGGCCCAGGTGCCAATGGAGCAAGCAGCCACTGCGCCGAGCAATGGCAGCATGAATGCGGCACGTGCGCTGCGCACCCGGCCGCCGAGTGCCAGCGTGCCCAGCAGAATCAGGCCGCCGACGCCCAGCCACAGCGGCCAATACGGCACGTTGCTCACCGGCCCGGCCAGAATGCCCTTGTCCTGGCGATCAGCATCAAACAAGCCCCAGTAACCCCCAACGGCGCCTTCACTGGCGCGTTTCCACGGCTGGTCAAACGCTTCGATCAGGTTGTAGCGCCAGCCATTGGCTTCGGCCATGGCCACAAAACCGCGCATGAACTTGGCCTCGTTGACCCGGCTTGGCACCGCCGTTTCGCGCTGGCGGCCTTCGCTGGGCCAGCCGGTCTCGCCGATCAGCACGTCTTTAGGGGCGAACTTGTTGCCGAAGGTCTGGCGCACATCGCCTACATGCTTGAGGGCCTGGTCGATGCCCGACGGGTCATCTTCCCAGTAGGGCAGCAGGTGAATGGTCAGGAAATCCACCGCCGGGGCGATTTCCGGGTGTTGCAGCCAGAACTCCCACACATCGGCATAGGTGACCGGCTGTTTGATCTGGCTTTTGACTTGGTGAATCAGCGCTACCAACTGTTTGGCAGTGACTTCCTTGCGCAGCAGGGCCTCGTTACCGACGATCACCGAGGTGACCACATCGGGGTTGGCATTGGCGGCAGCGATCAGCTCGTTGATTTCTTTTTCGGTAGCCACCGGGTCGCTGCTGACCCAGGCACCGGCCATCACCTTCAAGCCATGCTTGCGCGCCATGCCTGGCAGGGCTTCCAGCCCCGTCATGGAGTAAGTGCGGATGCATTCAAAACGGGTGGACAGCAACGCCAGGTCGGCGTCCATCCGCTCGGGGCGCAGTTTGAACGGCTGGTCGAACGGCGACTGGTCCTTGTCGAATGGCGTATAGGATGCACATTGCATCTTGTGGCTGGCACTGGCCACGTCCGGCAGCACCACCGGCCGGCCGAGGCCGTACCAATAGCCGGCGAGGGCAAGCACGCCGAGGGTCAAGGCGCAGAAATAGGGCAGGGCAGGGAAGCGGGCAGTCGCGGGCATGGTCAGCTTATCTGGGGGAGCAAAGGCGCGCATCTTACCCGGATTTAGCCCGTCCCAGTGGGGCTGCATAATTTAGACATGCAAAGTTCGGGCGGGAAATTGACGCCAAGTCCTAGGAACTGTCCTGCTGGCGATGTGATGTCGTTTCTTGCTTACCCGAGGTCGCTGACAGAGCAGGTCCAAGGCTCCGGCAGGTTGATGATCGATGTGTCAGCACTCCACTGGCGGCGCACCACCGTGATCGACGCGCGTGAAGGGGGCGCGATGCACCCTATAACAACAGGTTGACGTCGCTCGGCATCCGTCGGGCGCAGCACTTTCGGGGAAGTACTATGAAGATGCGACGACTCTTGGGCGCAGCTGCCACTCTGGTAGTTGCGATGGGCTCCACACTGGCCAGCGCCGACAGCAAAACCCTGAGCATCGGCTATGTAGATGGCTGGTCCGACAGCGTAGCCACCACCCATGTGGCGGCAGAGGTGATCAAGCAAAAGCTCGGTTATGACGTGAAACTGCAGGCTGTCGCCACCGGGATCATGTGGCAAGGCGTGGCCACCGGCAAACTTGACGCCATGCTGTCCGCCTGGCTGCCTGTGACCCACGGTGAGTATTGGACCAAGAACAAGGACAAGGTGGTCGACTATGGCCCCAACTTCAAGGATGCGAAGATCGGCTTGATCGTGCCGGAGTACGTCAAGGCCAAGTCCATCGAAGACCTCAAGACCGACACCACCTTCAAGAACAAGATCGTCGGCATCGACGCCGGTTCAGGCGTGATGCTCAAGACCGACGAAGCGATCAAGGCCTATGGCCTGGACTACAAACTGCAAGCCAGCTCGGGTGCGGCGATGATTGCCGAACTGACCCGCGCCGAAGACAAACAGGAATCCATTGCCGTGACCGGCTGGGTGCCGCACTGGATGTTCGCCAAGTGGAAACTGCGTTTCCTCGACGACCCAAAAGGGATTTATGGTGCTGCTGAAACCGTCAACAGCATCGGCAGCAAGGGCCTGGAGAAGAAAGCGCCGGAAGTCGCCGCTTTCCTGAAGAAATTCCAGTGGGCCTCCAAGGACGAAATCGGCGAAGTCATGCTGGCGATTCAAGAGGGCGCCAAGCCTGATGCCGCGGCCAAGGATTGGGTCGCCAAGCACCCTGAACGTGTGGCGGAGTGGACCGCAAAATAAAGCACTAACCCTTGTGGGAGCGGGCTTGCCCGCGATGGCGGCGTATAAGTCACAGATGGTTTGACTGATACACCGCCATCGCGGGCAAGCCCGCTCCCACATTAGCCTCGCACGCCCGTAAACCCTCGCTACACTCCCTCTACTACTAAGGTCGTCTGGAACCTGTTCCGCAGCCGCATACAGTGGATATGTTCCAAAATAATAAAAAGCTGTGCTGCGAGGATAAAAACAATGAACGACAGCATTTACCTCTCGATTCAAAACAGCCCGCGTTTCAAGGAGCTGGTCAGAAAAAGGGAAAGGTTCGCCTGGATTCTCTCGGCGATCATGCTAGGGCTTTACTCCGCTTTCATCCTGTTGATTGCCTACGGGCCACAAGTGTTGGGCGCCAAGCTCAGCCCTGGGTCTTCGATTACCTGGGGCATTCCCCTGGGCGTCGGACTGATTGTGTCCGCTTTCATCCTGACCGCGATCTATGTGCGTCGGGCCAATGGCGAATTTGACGACCTGAACAATGCGATTCTCAAGGAGGCTGCGCAATGATCCGGCGTCTATTGGCTATATTCGGCGCTTCGCTGTTTGCACCGGCCGTTTGGGCGGCGGATGCATTGACCGGTGAAGTGCACAAACAACCGCTGAACGTCTCCGCCATCGTGATGTTTGTCGCGTTTGTTGGCGCCACGCTGTGCATCACTTACTGGGCGTCCAAGCGCAACAAGTCGGCGGCCGACTACTATGCGGCCGGCGGCAAGATCACCGGTTTCCAGAACGGCCTGGCGATTGCCGGTGACTATATGTCGGCGGCGTCTTTCCTGGGAATTTCCGCGCTGGTATTCACCTCCGGCTACGATGGCCTGATCTACTCGATCGGCTTTCTGGTGGGCTGGCCGATCATTCTGTTCCTGATCGCCGAACGCCTGCGTAACCTGGGCAAGTACACCTTTGCCGACGTGGCGTCCTATCGCCTCGGGCAAACCCAGATCCGTAGCCTGTCGGCCTGTGGTTCGCTGGTGGTGGTGGCGTTCTACCTGATCGCGCAGATGGTCGGTGCGGGCAAGCTGATCCAACTGCTGTTCGGCCTGGACTACCACGTCGCGGTGATCCTGGTGGGTATCCTGATGTGCATGTACGTGCTGTTCGGCGGCATGCTGGCAACCACTTGGGTGCAGATCATCAAGGCAGTGCTGTTGCTGTCCGGTGCTTCGTTTATGGCGCTGATGGTGATGAAGCACGTCAACTTCGACTTCAACATGCTGTTTTCCGAGGCGATCAAGGTTCACCCTAAAGGTGAGGCGATCATGAGCCCCGGCGGCCTGGTGAAAGATCCGATCTCGGCATTCTCGCTGGGCCTGGCGCTGATGTTCGGTACTGCCGGCCTGCCGCACATCCTGATGCGCTTCTTCACCGTCAGCGACGCCAAGGAAGCACGCAAGAGCGTGTTGTATGCCACCGGCTTCATCGGCTACTTCTATATCCTGACGTTTATCATCGGCTTTGGCGCGATCCTGCTGGTGAGCACCAACCCGGCGTTCAAGGATGCTGCAGGCGCCTTGCTGGGCGGTAACAACATGGCGGCGGTGCACCTGGCCAACGCGGTGGGTGGCAGTATTTTCCTGGGCTTCATCTCGGCTGTGGCGTTTGCCACCATCCTGGCGGTGGTTGCCGGTTTGACCCTGGCCGGTGCTTCGGCGGTGTCCCATGACCTGTACGCCAGTGTGATCAAGAAGGGCAAGGCCAACGAGAAAGATGAGATTCGCGTGTCGAAGATCACCACCGTGGCGTTGGGCGTGTTGGCGATCGGCCTGGGTATCCTGTTCGAAAGCCAGAACATCGCGTTCATGGTCGGCCTGGCATTCTCGATTGCTGCCAGCTGTAACTTCCCGGTACTGCTGCTTTCCATGTACTGGAAAAACCTCACCACCCGTGGCGCCATGATTGGCGGCTGGCTGGGCTTGATCAGTGCCGTCGGCCTGATGATCCTCGGCCCGACCATCTGGGTGTCGATCCTGCACCATGAAAAAGCTATCTTCCCTTACGAATACCCGGCGCTGTTCTCGATGATCATTGCGTTCGTCGGCATCTGGTTCTTCTCCATCACCGACAAGTCGGCGGCGGCAGAGAAAGAGCGTGCGCTGTACTTCCCGCAGTTTGTGCGTTCACAGACTGGCCTGGGGGCGAGTGGGGCGGTTAACCACTAAGATTTGTAACGGTTACAAAAAAATGCCCCGGTCGCGAGATCGGGGCTTTTTTTTGCTTTTATTGTGGGTGGATATCACAAAACTGTTTCTCAATTCCTGCATCAATAAAGCGCCTCTACGCCGATCGTTCCCACGCTCTGCGTGGGCATGCAGCCACGGACGCTCCGCGTCCCGGTTCGCGCTGGCCTCAGGTCTTGTGCAATCTGACGCGGAGCGTCACAGGAGGCATTCCCACGCGGAGCGTGGGAATGATCAAAACTGTTTCTCAATTTCTGCACAAATAAAAACGGCCCCCTTGTGCGAGGGGGCCGTTTTTTATAACCAAACTGCTGAACGCTTACTTGCGATCCTGAGTTTTGGTCAGGTCATCCGGCTCGTAGTCGGCGTACAGGCCCTTGCGATCTTCCAGTTTGGTGATATCACGCGACTCGTAGCCGGTGTACAGCTGGCGTGGACGGCCAATCTTGTACGGGCTGGAGAGCATTTCTTTCCAGTGCGAGATCCAGCCGACAGTACGTGCCAGGGCGAAGATCACGGTGAACATGCTGGTTGGAATGCCGATCGCCTTGAGGATGATCCCCGAGTAGAAGTCGACGTTCGGGTACAGCGAGCGCTCGATGAAGTACGGGTCGGTCAAGGCGATCTCTTCCAGGCGCATGGCCAGTTCGAGTTGCGGATCGTTCTTGATGCCCAGCTCCTTCAACACTTCGTCGCAGGTCTTTTTCATCACGGTGGCGCGTGGATCACGGTTCTTGTAAACGCGGTGACCGAAGCCCATCAGCTTGAACGGATCGTTCTTGTCCTTGGCCTTGGCGATGAATTTGTCGATGTTCGAGACATCGCCGATTTCATCCAGCATGGTCAATACGGCTTCGTTCGCACCGCCGTGGGCAGGGCCCCACAGTGCGGCGATACCGGCGGCGATACAGGCGAACGGGTTGGCACCCGAAGAACCGGCCAGGCGTACGGTAGAGGTGGAGGCGTTCTGTTCGTGGTCGGCGTGAAGGATGAAGATCTTGTCCATCGCGGCGGCCAGCACCGGGCTGATCGGTTTGATCTCGCACGGGGTGTTGAACATCATGTGCAGGAAGTTTTCCGCGTACGTCAGGTCGTTGCGCGGGTACATCATGGGTTGACCCATGGAGTACTTGTAAACCATTGCGGCCAGGGTGGGCATCTTGGCAACCAGGCGGATCGCGGAAATTTCGCGATGCTGCGGGTTATTGATGTCCAGGGAGTCGTGATAGAAGGCCGACAGGGCGCCGACTACACCGCACATGACGGCCATCGGGTGGGCGTCGCGACGGAAGCCGTTGAAGAAGGTCTTCAACTGCTCGTGAACCATGGTGTGGTTCTTCACGGTGCTGACGAACTGGGCTTTCTGCTCGGCTGTTGGCAATTCGCCATTTAGCAGCAGGTAGCAGGTTTCCAGGTAGTCCGACTGTTCAGCCAGCTGTTCGATCGGGTAGCCGCGGTGCAGCAGAATGCCATTGTCACCATCGATGTAGGTGATCTTCGACTCGCAAGAGGCGGTCGACATGAAGCCTGGGTCGAATGTGAAACGGCCCGTGGCCGTCAGGCCCCGTACGTCGATAACATCGGGACCAACGGTGCCGGTTAAAATGGGCAGCTCGACGGGGGCTGCGCCCTCGATGATCAACTGCGCTTTTTTGTCAGCCATGTGGCCTCCTATTTATGCTTCAAATCATCAGACAGACCCCCCACGCAGGGCCCGCACCACTATATTGATATAAATCCAGATGTCAATTTGCCTAAAGTCTTGCTCCAGAAGGCTTTAACCATACTTTTTCGTCGAAATTGACTGCCATTTACGCCTTTTATACCGCCAGCGCAATCAGCTATTAGGGTGAGGAGTGCGCGTTGTCATTAGTAACCTAACTGTCTATACTCGGCCACCGACCGCCAAGGGCTTTTGGGCTTGCTTTCATTGGGGGTCGCACTCCCTGGGTGGTGCTTACCTGACCAGTGCACTCCCCAACAACTTTGCCCTGATTGTTAGGGGCTCTTCAGTGTGAAAAAAAGCCGTGAATAGCCAACGACCTGTAAACCTAGACCTAAGGACCATCAAACTCCCCATCACCGGCGTTACGTCGTTCCTGCACCGTGTTTCCGGCATCATCCTGTTCCTGGGCTTGGGCATCATGCTTTATGCATTGAGCAAATCCCTGGGTTCCGAGGAAGGATACGCCGAGGTGAAGGCATGCTTGACCAGCCCGCTGGCCAAGTTCGTAGCATGGGGCCTCCTGTCCGCTCTGCTGTATCACCTGGTAGCCGGTGTGCGCCACTTGATCATGGATGCGGGTATCGGTGAGACGCTGGAAGGCGGCCGCCTGGGCTCGAAAATCATCATCGCCATTTCCGTGGTGCTGATCGTTCTGGCAGGAGTTTGGATATGGTAACCAGCGTTACGAACCTTTCGCGTTCGGGCCTCTATGACTGGATGGCGCAGCGTGTGTCTGCGGTCGTTCTCGCGGCTTATTTCATTTTCCTGATCGGATACCTCGTCGCAAACCCGGGCATCGGCTATGAACAATGGCACGGCCTGTTTTCCCACAATGCGATGCGAATCTTCAGTCTGCTGGCCCTTGTAGCCCTGGGCGCTCACGCCTGGGTCGGCATGTGGACCATCGCGACCGACTACCTCACGCCGATGGCGCTGGGCAAGTCCGCGACTGCAGTACGTTTTCTCTTCCAGGCAGTCTGCGGCGTCGCGATGTTCGCTTACTTCGTCTGGGGTGTGCAGATTCTTTGGGGTATCTGATTCATGGCTAACATTCCAACTATTTCCTTCGACGCCATCATTATTGGTGGCGGCGGTGCCGGCATGCGCGCAGCGCTGCAGCTGGCCCAGGGTGGTCACAAGACTGCCGTGATCACCAAGGTGTTCCCGACCCGTTCCCACACCGTTTCGGCCCAGGGTGGCATTACTTGCGCCATCGCTTCCGCCGATCCAAACGATGACTGGCGCTGGCACATGTACGATACCGTCAAGGGTTCCGACTATATCGGTGACCAGGACGCTATCGAGTACATGTGTCAGGAAGGCCCGGCTGCCGTGTTCGAGTTGGACCACATGGGTCTGCCGTTCTCGCGTACCGAGCAAGGTCGTATCTACCAGCGTCCATTCGGCGGCCAGTCGAAGGATTACGGTAAAGGCGGGCAGGCTGCCCGTACGTGCGCCGCTTCCGACCGTACCGGTCACGCGCTGTTGCACACCCTTTATCAGGGCAACCTGAAAGCCGGTACCACGTTCCTGAACGAGTACTACGCGGTTGACCTGGTGAAGAACGCCGACGGCGCCTTCGTCGGTGTAATCGCCATCTGCATCGAAACCGGTGAAACCACCTACATCCGCGCCAAGGCTACTGTGCTGGCAACCGGCGGTGCAGGTCGTATCTACGCGTCGACCACCAATGCCCTGATCAACACCGGTGACGGCGTCGGCATGGCCCTGCGTGCTGGCGTGCCGGTACAAGACATCGAAATGTGGCAGTTCCACCCAACCGGCATCGCCGGCGCCGGTGTACTGGTTACAGAAGGTTGCCGTGGTGAAGGTGGTTACCTGATCAACAAGCACGGCGAGCGTTTCATGGAGCGTTATGCTCCGAACGCCAAAGACCTTGCCGGTCGTGACGTTGTGGCCCGTTCGATGGTTAAGGAAATCATCGCCGGTAACGGCTGTGGCCCGAACGGCGACCACGTGCTGCTGAAACTCGATCACCTCGGTGAAGAAGTCCTGCACAGCCGCCTGCCAGGCATCTGCGAGCTGTCCAAGACCTTTGCGCACGTTGACCCGGTGGTTGCTCCGGTGCCGGTTGTTCCAACCTGCCACTACATGATGGGCGGCGTGCCGACCAACATTCATGGTCAGGCGATCACCCAGAATGCCGAAGGCGTGGATGAGATCATCCACGGTCTGTTCGCTGTAGGCGAAGTGGCCTGCGTATCGGTACACGGCGCCAACCGCCTGGGCGGCAACTCGCTGCTCGACCTGGTGGTATTCGGTCGCGCTGCCGGCCTGCACCTGGAAAAAGCCCTGACCGACGGCATCGAATACGATGACGCCACCGACGCCAACATCGAGGCCGCCCTGGCGCGCCTGAACGCTCTGAACGAGCGTACCGATGGCGAAGATGTGGCAACCCTGCGTCGCGAGCTGCAAAGCTGCATGCAGAACTACTTCGGTGTATTCCGTACTGGCGAATACATGCAGAAGGGTATTGCCCAGCTGGCTGACCTGCGCACGCGCATCGCCAACGTCAAGATCAACGATAAGAGCCAGGCGTTCAACACCGCTCGTATCGAAGCCCTTGAGCTGCAAAACCTGCTGGAAGTGGCTGAAGCGACTGCGATTGCCGCCGAGGTTCGTAAAGAATCCCGTGGTGCTCACGCTCGTGAAGACTTTGAAGATCGCGACGACGAAAACTGGTTGTGCCACACCCTGTACTTCCCGGGTGACAAGCGCGTAACCAAGCGTGCCGTGAACTTCTCGCCGAAGACGGTGCCGACGTTTGAACCGAAGATTCGGACTTACTAAGGGTGGCTGCCATGTTGAAAGTCAGTGTTTACCGCTACAACCCTGATCAGGACGCCGCGCCGTTCATGCAGGAATTCCAGGTCGATACCGGTGGTAAAGACCTGATGGTGCTGGATGTACTGGCACTGATCAAAGAGCAGGACGAAGGTTTCTCCTATCGTCGCTCTTGCCGTGAGGGTGTGTGTGGCTCCGACGGCATGAACATCAACGGCAAAAACGGCCTGGCGTGCATCACGCCGCTGTCCGCCGTGGTTAAAGGTAACAAGCTGATCGTTCGTCCACTGCCAGGTTTGCCGGTTATCCGTGACCTGGTGGTCGATATGAGCATCTTCTACAAGCAATACGAAAAAGTTAAGCCGTTCCTGCAGAACGACACGCCGGCTCCGGCCATCGAGCGTCTGCAGTCCCCAGAAGAGCGTGAAAAGCTCGACGGTCTGTACGAGTGCATCCTGTGCGCTTGCTGCTCGACCTCGTGCCCGTCCTTCTGGTGGAACCCGGACAAGTTCCTGGGTCCAGCTGCCCTGCTGCAAGCGTACCGCTTCCTGGCAGACAGCCGTGACACCAAGACGTCCGAGCGTCTGGCTTCACTGGATGACCCGTTCAGCGTATTCCGCTGCCGCGGGATCATGAACTGCGTCAACGTATGTCCCAAAGGCCTGAACCCGACTAAGGCCATTGGTCACATCCGTAACATGCTGCTGCAAAGCGGCGTGTAAGCGACGTTGTAGCAAAGCAGGAACGTTGTGCCCGTAAATGCTGCGGCGCAGGCTTCAACCGGCGCCGTAGTTTTAACTTGAGCAGCGACTTACAAAGCCGCAGCTCTTATTTTGAAGAAATGAGACAAGCAGGGGCATTCGGGTTGGTACCCGAACTATCAGCGTGATCCTAAGTGGCTTGTTTTGGTCGCTGCACTTGGCCTTTTGCAAGCAAACTCGGTGTTTTCGCCGGTGGTGTCCCCAAATCGAGGGTGACCAAGCATGCAAGAAAGCGTGATGCAGCGCATGTGGAACAGCGGCTATCTTTCAGGTGGTAACGCTGCCTATGTGGAAGAGCTTTATGAGCTCTACCTGCACGACCCTAACGCTGTGCCAGAAGAATGGCGCACCAAATTTCAGACGTTGTCTTCAGACGGCAACGCTGCCACCGATGTATCGCACGCAACAATTCGCGATCAATTTGTGCTGCTGGCAAAGAACCAGCGCCGCGCCCAACCGGTTTCCGCCGGTAGCGTGAGCAGCGAGCATGAGAAGAAGCAAGTTGAAGTATTGCGACTGATCCAGGCTTACCGGATGCGTGGCCACCAGGCGGCCCAGCTTGACCCGCTGGGGCTCTGGAAGCGTCCTGCACCTGCTGACCTGTCGATCAATCATTACGGCTTGACCAATGCCGATCTTGATACGACCTTCCGTGCCGGCGACCTGTTCATCGGCAAAGAGGAAGCGAGCCTACGCGAAATTCACGAAGCGTTGCAGCAGACATATTGCCGCACCATCGGCGCTGAATTTACGCACATCACCGATTCCGAGCAGCGCCACTGGTTCCAGCATCGTCTGGAAGGTGTGCGTGGCCGTCCGGTTTTGTCCGCCGACGTGCGCAGCCACTTGCTGGAGCGCGTGACCGCGGCCGAAGGCCTCGAGAAATACCTGGGTACCAAATACCCGGGCACCAAGCGTTTCGGCCTGGAAGGCGGCGAAAGCCTGATTCCAATGCTCGACGAGCTGATCCAGCGTTCCGGTTCCTATGGCACCAAGGAAATCGTGATCGGCATGGCTCACCGTGGTCGCCTGAACGTGTTGGTCAACACCTTCGGCAAGAACCCGCGTGAACTGTTCGACGAGTTCGAAGGCAAGAAGAAGGTCGAGCTGGGTTCCGGTGACGTTAAATACCACCAGGGCTTCTCGTCCAACGTAATGACCACCGGCGGTGAAGTTCACCTGGCCATGGCCTTCAACCCGTCCCACCTGGAAATCGTTTCGCCAGTGGTCGAGGGTTCGGTGCGTGCCCGTCAGGATCGTCGTAACGATTCCACCGGTGAGAAAGTCCTGCCGATTTCCATCCACGGTGACGCGGCATTCGCCGGTCAAGGCGTGGTCCTGGAAACGTTCCAGATGTCGCAGACTCGCGGCTTCAAGACCGGCGGTACGGTTCACATCGTCATCAACAACCAAGTCGGTTTCACCATCAGCAACCCGCTGGACGCGCGCTCTACCGAGTACGCGACCGACGTTGCCAAGATGATCCAGGCGCCGATCCTCCATGTGAATGGGGATGATCCGGAAGCCGTGTTGTTCGTGACCCAGCTCGCCATCGACTACCGCATGCAGTTCAAGCGTGACGTGGTCATCGACCTGGTTTGCTACCGCCGTCGCGGTCACAACGAAGCGGATGAGCCGAGCGGCACCCAGCCGTTGATGTACCAGCAGATCACCAAGCAGCGCACCACCCGTGAACTGTACGCCGACAGCCTGATCACGGCCGGCGTGGTTGACGATGCGCGTGTTCAAGCGAAGATCGATGAATACCGCAACGCGCTGGACAACGGCCTGCATGTAGTGAAAAGCCTGGTTAAAGAGCCGAACAAAGAGCTGTTCGTGGACTGGCGCCCTTACCTGGGCCACGCCTGGACGGCGCGTCACGACACCACGTTCGACCTCAAGACCCTGCAGGAACTGTCCGCCAAGCTGCTGGAAATTCCGGATGGCTTCGTGGTACAGCGCCAGGTTGCGAAGATCTACGAAGACCGTCAGAAGATGCAAGCCGGCGGCCTGCCGATCAACTGGGGTTACGCCGAAACCATGGCGTACGCGACCCTGGCGTTCGAAGGTCACCCGATCCGCATGACCGGCCAGGACATCGGCCGTGGTACGTTCTCGCACCGTCATGCTGTGTTGCACAACCAGAAAGATGCGGGCACCTACATCCCGTTGCAGAACCTGTACGAAGGCCAGCCACGTTTCGACCTGTACGATTCGTTCCTATCCGAAGAAGCCGTACTGGCGTTCGAATACGGTTACTCGACCACCACGCCACAGGCGCTGGTGATCTGGGAAGCCCAGTTCGGCGACTTCGCCAACGGTGCCCAGGTGGTTATCGACCAGTTCATCACCAGCGGCGAGCACAAGTGGGGCCGTCTGTGCGGTCTGACCATGCTGCTGCCACACGGTTATGAAGGTCAGGGTCCGGAGCACTCCTCGGCCCGTCTGGAGCGTTACCTGCAGCTGTGCGCCGAGCACAACATCCAGGTGTGCGTGCCGACTACCCCGGCCCAGATCTACCACTTGCTGCGTCGCCAGGTGATCCGCCCGCTGCGCAAGCCGCTGGTAGTGCTGACCCCGAAATCGCTGTTGCGTCACAAATTGGCCATCTCGACCCTGGAAGATCTGGCCGACGGTTCGTTCCAGACCGTGATTCCAGAAATCGACACCCTGGACGCAGCCAAGGTCACTCGCCTGATCCTGTGCAGCGGCAAGGTTTACTACGACTTGCTGGAAAAACGCCGTGCCGAAGGCCGCGAAGACATCGCCATCGTGCGTATCGAGCAGCTTTACCCGTTCCCGGAAGACGACCTGATGGAGGCCATCGCGCCTTACACCAACCTCACCCATGCGGTGTGGTGCCAGGAAGAACCGATGAACCAGGGCGCGTGGTACAGCAGCCAGCATCATTTGCGTCGCAGTATCGGTAACCACAAAACAGGCCTGGGCCTGGAGTACGCCGGTCGTGATGCTTCTGCTGCACCTGCGTGTGGTTATGCGTCGATGCACGCCGAGCAGCAGGAAAAACTGCTGCAAGATGCTTTCACTGTTTAACGCCTTCGCGCTGACTGAAACCGAATTTTAAGGACCCACAGATAATGGCTATCGAAATCAAAGCCCCGTCATTCCCGGAATCGGTTGCCGATGGCACCGTTGCCACCTGGCACAAGAAACCAGGCGACGCTGTAAAGCGTGACGACCTGATCGTCGACATCGAGACCGACAAAGTCGTTCTGGAAGTGTTGGCCGAAGCTGACGGCGTGCTGGGCGCGATCGTGGCTGAAGAGGGCGCTACCGTCCTGTCGAACCAGATCCTGGGCTCGATCGAAGCGGGCGGCGCTGCTGCTCCTGCTCCGGCCGCCGCTGCTGCTGCTCCAGCGGCCGCACCCGCTGCTGCCGCTCCGGCTGCGGGTGGTGAAGACCCGATCGCTGCACCGGCTGCGCGTCAGCTGGCTGAAGAAAACGGCATCAACCTGGCGTCCCTCAAGGGCACCGGCAAAGACGGCCGCGTGACCAAGGAAGACGTGGTTGCGGCTGTTGAAGCCAAGAAAAACGCTCCGGCTGCCGCACCGGCCAAGGCTGCAGCCCCTGCTGCTGCCGCGCCTGTGTTCGCTGCTGGCGACCGCACCGAGAAGCGCGTGCCGATGACCCGCGTACGTGCCACCGTGGCCAAGCGTCTGGTTGAAGCACAGTCGAACATGGCGATGCTGACCACTTTCAACGAAGTCGACATGACTGAAGTCATGGCCCTGCGTTCGAAGTACAAGGACCTGTTCGAGAAGTCCCATAACGGCGTGCGCCTGGGCTTCATGTCGTTCTTCGTGAAAGCGGCCACCGAAGCGCTGAAACGCTTCCCGGCAGTCAACGCTTCCATCGACGGCAGCGACATCGTTTACCACGGCTATGCAGACGTCGGCGTTGCCGTGTCCAGCGACCGTGGCCTGGTAGTACCGGTTCTGCGTAACGCCGAGCTGATGAGCCTGGCTGAAATCGAAGGCGGCATCGCCGGCTTCGGCAAGAAAGCCCGTGACGGCAAGCTGACCATCGACGAGATGACCGGCGGTACCTTCACCATCACTAACGGTGGTACCTTCGGTTCGATGATGTCGACCCCGATTGTCAACCCGCCGCAAGCTGCGATCCTGGGCATGCACAACATCATCCAGCGTCCGATGGCCATCAACGGCCAAGTCGTGATCCGCCCGATGATGTACCTGGCGCTGTCGTACGATCACCGCCTGATCGATGGTAAAGAAGCCGTGACTTTCCTGGTAACCATCAAGAACCTGCTGGAAGACCCGGCTCGTTTGCTGCTGGATATCTGATAGAAGCAGCTTCACGTTGCGAGCTACAAGCTGTAGGAACAAGCAGCTTGGCTTGCAACGTGTGGCTAGAAGCTTGTCGCAAATAGAGGATCTATTTTCATGACACAGAAATTTGACGTTGTAGTGATTGGTGCAGGTCCTGGCGGCTACGTTGCCGCGATCAAGGCCGCACAACTGGGCCTCTCGACTGCTTGCATCGAAAAATACACCGACAAGGAAGGCAAACTGGCGCTGGGCGGTACTTGCCTGAACGTCGGTTGCATTCCTTCCAAGGCGCTGCTGGACAGCTCCTGGAAATTCCACGAAGCCCAAGACGGTTTCGCGATCCACGGCATCAACCATGCTGGCGTGACCATGGACGTGCCAGCAATGGTCGGCCGTAAAGCCAACATCGTTAAAGGCCTGACTTCCGGCGTTGCCACCCTGTTCAAGGCCAACGGCGTCACTTCCCTGCAAGGCCACGGCAAACTGCTGGCCGGCAAGAAAGTTGAAATCACCAAGCCGGACGGCTCGGTTGAAGTCATCGAAGCCGAGAACGTGATCCTGGCACCAGGTTCGCGTCCAATCGACATCCCGCCTGCTCCTGTCGACCAGAACGTGATCGTTGATTCGACCGGCGCCCTGGAATTCCAATCGGTTCCCAAGCGTCTGGGCGTGATCGGCGCTGGCGTAATCGGCCTGGAACTGGGTTCGGTATGGTCGCGTCTGGGTTCTGAAGTGACTGTGCTGGAAGCCCTGGACACGTTCCTGCTGGCTGCTGACACCGCAGTGTCCAAAGAAGCGCTGAAAACCCTGACCAAACAAGGTCTGGACATCAAGCTGGGCGCCCGTGTTACCGGTTCCAAGGTCAACGGCGAAGAAGTCGTCGTGACCTACACCGATAAAGAAGGCGAGCAGACCATCACTTTCGACAAGCTGATCGTTGCCGTGGGTCGCCGTCCAGTGACTGCTGACCTGCTGGCTTCCGACAGCGGCGTGAACATCGACGAGCGTGGCTTCATCCACGTTGACGATCACTGCGCTACCACCGTGCCAGGCGTGTACGCCATTGGCGACGTGGTTCGCGGCATGATGCTGGCGCACAAGGCTTCCGAAGAAGGCATCATGGTTGTCGAGCGCATCAAGGGCCACAAAACCCAGATGAACTACGACCTGATCCCATCGGTTATCTACACCCACCCGGAAATTGCATGGGTCGGTAAAAACGAACAACAGTTGAAAGCTGAAGGCGTTGAAGTTAACGTCGGCACCTTCCCGTTTGCCGCTTCTGGCCGTGCCATGGCTGCTAACGACACCGGTGGTTTTGTCAAAGTCATCGCTGATGCCAAGACTGATCGCGTATTGGGCGTCCACGTGATTGGCCCAAGCGCTGCAGAACTGGTTCAGCAAGGCGCGATCGGTATGGAATTCGGCACCAGTGCCGAAGACCTGGGCATGATGGTCTTCTCCCATCCGACCCTGTCCGAAGCGTTGCACGAAGCAGCGTTGGCAGTGAATGGCGGCGCCATCCACATCGCCAACCGCAAGAAGCGCTAAGCGAGATAATAAGAAACCACGGCGGAGTTGCCCGTCGTGAGCCTTGCGCGCAAAGCTCACCGCGGAATATCCGCTGGACGCAGCCTTGCACAGCTTTACGGGCGTTAAGCCCCGCAAGGTGTGCAAGCAGCAGTCACAGGTGGCGCGGCACTCATAATGAGCGCAGCGCCGAATGCGCAGTACCTAACGAAGACGGTAAAAAGCATGAATCTTCACGAGTATCAGGGTAAGCAGCTGTTCGCTGAATACGGCCTGCCAGTATCCAAGGGCTACGCAGTAGACACCCCGGAAGCAGCAGCAGAAGCTTGCGACAAAATCGGTGGCAGTGAGTGGGTTGTAAAAGCCCAGGTCCACGCCGGTGGTCGCGGTAAAGCGGGTGGCGTCACGCTGGTTAAGAGCCGCGAAGAGGCCAAGGCCTTCGCAGCGAAGTGGCTGAATCAGCGTCTGGTGACTTACCAGACTGATGCCAATGGCCAACCAGTCTCCAAGATCCTGGTTGAGTCGTGCACTGATATCGCTAAAGAGCTGTACCTGGGCGCTGTCGTTGACCGTTCGAGCCGTCGCATCGTGTTCATGGCTTCCACCGAAGGTGGCGTGGACATTGAGAAGATCGCCGAAGAAACCCCAGAAAAAATTCTGAAAGCCACTATCGATCCACTGGTTGGCGCTCAGCCATTCCAGGGTCGCGAGCTGGCGTTCCAGCTGGGCCTGGAAGGCAAGCAAGTTGCCCAGTTCGCCAAGATCTTCGTAGGTCTGGCCAAACTGTTCCAGGATCACGATCTGGCCCTGCTGGAAGTGAACCCGCTGGTGATCAAGGCTGACGGCGATCTGCACTGCCTGGACGCCAAGATCAACATCGACGCCAACGCCATGTACCGTCAGCCAAAGCTGAAGACTTTCCACGACCCGTCGCAAGACGATCCGCAGGAAGCACGCGCTGCCAAGTGGGAACTTAACTATGTAGCTTTGGATGGCAACATCGGCTGCATGGTCAACGGTGCTGGCCTGGCCATGGGTACCATGGACATCGTCAACCTGCATGGCGGCAAACCAGCCAACTTCCTCGACGTGGGCGGCGGTGCTACCAAAGAACGCGTGACTGAAGCCTTCAAGATCATCCTGTCCGACTCCAACGTCGCAGCAGTATTGGTCAATATCTTCGGCGGCATCGTTCGTTGCGACATGATTGCCGAAGGCATCATCGGTGCAGTCAAAGAAGTAGGCGTTAAAGTTCCGGTGGTTGTTCGCCTTGAAGGTAACAACGCTGAACTGGGCGCTAAAGTACTGGCAGAAAGCGGTTTGAACATCATCGCGGCTACCAGCCTGACCGACGCTGCTCAACAAGTTGTCAAAGCTGCGGAGGGCAAATAATGAGCGTCCTGATCAATAAAGACACCAAAGTTATCTGCCAGGGTATTACCGGTTCGCAAGGTAGTTTCCACACCCAGCAAGCCATCGAATACGGCACCAAGATGGTGGGTGGTGTTACGCCTGGTAAAGGCGGCACCGAGCACCTGGGTCTGCCAGTGTTCAACACCGTGAAAGAAGCGGTAGAAAAAACTGGCGCCACCGCCAGCGTGATCTACGTTCCAGCTCCTTTCTGCAAAGACTCCATCCTGGAAGCGGCATTCGGCGGCATCAAGCTGATCGTTTGCATCACCGAAGGCATTCCTACCCTGGACATGCTGGACGCTAAAGTTAAGTGCGACGAACTGGGCGTAGTCCTGATCGGCCCTAACTGCCCAGGTGTGATCACCCCAGGCGAGTGCAAGATCGGCATCATGCCGGGTGACATTCACCTGGCAGGTAAAGTCGGTATCGTTTCGCGTTCCGGCACCCTGACGTACGAAGCTGTTAAGCAGACTACTGACGCCGGTTTTGGTCAGTCGACTTGCGTCGGCATCGGCGGTGACCCGATCCCGGGTTCGAACTTCATCGACATCCTGAAGCTGTTCCAGGAAGACCCGAAGACCGAGGCGATCGTGATGATCGGTGAGATCGGCGGTTCGGCTGAAGAAGAAGCGGCTGCCTACATCAAGGCCCACGTGACCAAGCCGGTTGTTTCCTACATCGCTGGTGTGACTGCCCCTGCGGGCAAGCGCATGGGCCATGCTGGCGCAATCATCTCTGGCGGCAAGGGTACTGCAGACGAAAAGTTTGCTGCCCTTGAAGCTGCAGGTGTTAAAACCGTGCGTTCGCTGGCAGACATCGGCAAAGCCCTGGCTGAGCTGACGGGTTGGGCTGTCAAGTAAGCCTCACGCTTAGCTGACGCTCCACCACACAAAGGCCACCTTCGGGTGGCCTTTGTGCATTCTGGAGGTTGGTGAAGATCAAAATGGGCCGGTATTGCCAAATTTAAGTACGAAAACGCGACATTTGGATGTCGCTTATCGGACAGTCCGCCCCGCAACAGTGCGTTTGTCGGCTTAATTCTGTACTCTAGCCGCCTCTTTATGCGTCCGCCTCCCAAAAGGAAGCCGCGCGCTAGACCGGTCGGCCCCCATCAGGGTCGGCAGCAGTTCCCTCATCCACAGGGAATCCCTCTCTAAATTCCGATTCAGTAGTGTGGTATTTCCTGAAATGAAAGTGTTGAAAAGCCAGGACATCCTGGCGTTAGGTTTTATGACTTTTGCCCTGTTCGTGGGCGCCGGCAACATCATCTTCCCGCCTATCGTTGGTTTGCAGTCCGGGCCTCACGTCTGGATGGCAGCGCTGGGCTTCTTGATCACCGCAGTCGGGTTGCCGGTGGTCACCGTGATCGCGCTGGCCAAAGTCGGCGGCGGCATGGACGCATTGAGCAGTCCGATCGGCAAGATCGCCGGTGGCTTGCTGGCGGCGGCGGCGTACCTGGCGGTAGGCCCGCTGTTCGCCACCCCGCGCACCGCGACCGTATCGTTTGAAGTCGGCCTGGCGCCGCTGACCGGCGAGAGCCCGCTGGCGTTGTTCCTCTACAGCTCGGTGTACTTCCTGCTGGTGTTCTTCATTTCCCTGTACCCAGGGCGTCTGCTGGACACCGTGGGTCGATTCCTCGCACCGTTGAAGATCATTGCCCTGGCCGTGCTGGGCATCGCTGCGTTTGCCTTGCCGGCCGGTGATGTCGGTGTTGCTACCCCGGAATACGTGGCTGCACCGTTCTCCCAAGGCTTTATCAATGGTTATCTGACCATGGATACCCTCGGCGCGCTGGTATTCGGCATCGTCATCGTCAACGCGATTCGCTCCCGTGGTGTTGAGTCGCCAACGCTGATCACTCGCTATGCGATCATTGCCGGCCTGATTGCCGGCGTGGGCCTGGCGCTGGTGTACATCAGCCTGTTCCGCCTGGGTTCGGGCAGCCACGCGGTGGCGGCCGGTGCCAGCAATGGCGCAGCGGTGCTGCACGCCTACGTGCAACACACCTTCGGCTCCCTGGGCAGCGGCTTCCTCGCCGTGCTGATCTCCCTGGCGTGCCTGGTCACCGCCGTGGGCCTTACCTGCGCTTGCGCCGAGTACTTCAGCAAAGTGCTGCCACTGTCTTACAAGACGCTGGTGGTGATCCTGGCGCTGTTCTCGCTGTTCGTGTCAAACCTGGGCCTGACCAAGCTGATTGCCTTCTCGATCCCGGTACTTACCGCGATCTACCCGCCGTGCATCGTGCTGGTGGCCCTGAGCTTCTGCAAAGACTTCTGGCAGGAGCAGGGCCGCATTGTTGGCCCGGTGATGCTGGTGTCGTTCATCTTTGGTTGCATCGACGCGCTCAAGGGCGCTGGCCTTGCCGATTGGATGCCTGCGCAGGTGGCGCACCTGCCGCTGAGCGAGCAAGGTTTGGCGTGGCTGGTGCCGTCGGTGATTACGCTGGGGGTGGCGGTATTGGTTGACCGTATGCTCGGCAAGCGTAGCGAAGCCATCGCCTGACCCGCGGTTGCACGCTGTACTGAAATGCCCCGTATCAATCGATACGGGGCATTTTTTTGTGTGTGAGACTACAACCTCTAAAGTGTGGAGCACGGTCAGTGTGGGAGCGGGCTTGCTCGCGAATGCGGTGGATCAGTAATGCATCAGGCGACTGACACACCGTATTCGCGAGCAAGCCCGCTCCCACATTTAGATCGCATTAATATCCATACACCGAGCATAAGGCCCTGCATGTCGTTCATCGAAACCAATCAAATCCACCTGCTGGCCGCCTTCTGGTTCGCCCTGTGCTGGGGTGGCTACACCCGCTATGCCAGTTGGAAAGCCCGAGACACCGCCTGCCTGGCCAGCGTGCTGCACCTGTATCGCGAAGACTGGATGCGCCGCATGCTGCTGCGCGACAACCGAATTGCCGACGCCAGTGTGATCGGCAACCTGGAGCGCAACGCTTCGTTCTTCGCTTCCAGCACGTTGATCATTCTCGCCGGTATTCTTACCGTGCTGGGCGCGTCCGAGCGGGCGGTATCCTTACTGGCAGACATTCCCATGGTGCAGCAAGTGTCTCAGGGCATGTCGGAAATCAAGCTGCTGTGTCTGGCGCTGGTGTTCGTCTACGCGTTCTTCACCTTCAGCTGGTGCATGCGCCAATACAACTTTGCCGCCGTGCTGGTGGGCTCGGCGCCGATGATCGGTGAGCGCCATGTGTCGGAGCAGGAACGCAAGGCGTTTGCCCTGCGGGCGGCGCGGGTGATTTCGATGGCGGCCAACCAGTTCAACTTTGGCCTGCGTGCGTATTACTTCGGCATGACCATGCTGGCCTGGTTTGTCAGCCCCTGGTTGTTCATGTTGATGAGCACTGGGGTGGTGCTGGTGCTGTATCGCCGCGAGTTTCATTCCGACGTACTGCAGGTGATGGTTTATACGCCGACCGATATGCCGGTGGCGGAGCTGGCTAAAGACGCAGTGTCTTAAGGTGTTAGTCCGGCTTTATTAAATTGTAGACAAAGAAAAGCCCGCTCTATAAGCGGGCTTTCTTTTTGCAGCAATCGCCAGGCTATTAAGGCTTGGCAGGTGCTGTTGGAGTAGCGGTGCCGTCTTCTTTGGCTTTTTCAGCGTTCGCATCAGCCTGAGCTTTGGCAGCATCGGCGTTTTCTTTTGCAGCGTCGTTCACTTTATCCTGTGCCTTGGCCATGTCTTTCTGAGCTTGCTCAGCATGCGATTGAGCATCTTGGGCTTTGTCTTCGGATTTCTTATCGCAGGCAGCGAGACCGAGGGCAGCGGCCAACATCATGGAAATAGCTAAAGTCTTGCGCATGGGGTGTTTCTCCTTATGGATATATCTACTGGCCTTTCGAGCTTAGACGGCCAGCATTAGTTCCTTTTGTTTCAAAGATATATAAAACACCCTCATTCAGGAACTTTTTAGCACACACCCGCACCGTGAAAACCCACACTAATAAGAGTCTGCACACATGACCGAAAATCCCCTGTTAGAGCGTGCCACGCGCTTTGTGTCGGCCCTGCGCCATTGCCAGGTGCTGGGCATTATCGTGCATGCCGCCAGCAAGGAGGGCATGACGCTGGCCCTGCCTTACGGCCCGCATATCGTCGGCGACCCCCAGACCGGCGTGATTCACGGCGGTGCACTCACCTCATTGATGGACAC
Organism: Pseudomonas sp. Xaverov 259; assembly: GCF_019352915.1. Lineage (NCBI taxonomy): Bacteria > Pseudomonadati > Pseudomonadota > Gammaproteobacteria > Pseudomonadales > Pseudomonadaceae > Pseudomonas > Pseudomonas sp. Xaverov 259. The sequence goes on from NZ_JAAAFV010000033.1 coordinate 322,115, forward strand.
CGCCTGCGGCATGGCCACGCTGTGCGTGCTGCCGGAGTTCGAGGTGTGCCCGACCCTGGATTTGCGCGTCGACTACATGCATCCCGCCGAGCCGCATAATCCGGTGTATGGCTTTGCACAATGCTACCGGGTGACCACCGACGTGATCTTCACTCGCGGCTTTGCCTACCAGGATGATCCCCAACAGCCCATCGCCCATGTGGTGGGCACCTTCATGCGCATGGGCAAGCGCCTCAAAGGCACGCAAGGACTCGGCAATTCGATTAAGGGAGACCATGCATGACGCACCGATTCAAGACCCGTCTCGAACAGGCCCATGAGCGCGGTGACTATGAGGCGCTGCTCAACCTGGTGCCCTACGCCAAGCTGATCGGCATTGAATGCTCAAGGCTGGGGGATGAACTGCTGTTTCGCCTGCCGGCCAACAAGGACAACATTGGTAACCCGATATTGCCGGCGCTGCACGGTGGCGTGATCGCAGGATTTATGGAGCTGTCGGCGGCGTTACATTTGCTGGTATTTACCGGCGCGCCGGGCTTGCCGAAAATCATCGATTTTTCCCTCGATTACCTGCGCGCCGGGCAGTTTCGCGACACTTACGCCAAATGCCAGGTGTGGCGCCAAGGCCGACGGGTGGCGAATGTGGCGATCACCGCCTGGCAAAGCACTGCGGCTGAGCCGATTGCCACCGCCCGTGCACATTTCAAAATTGAGGAATTGGTGCGCCCTTGAAATCCTGGTCTTAGCCCCCAACTTTGATGACAACCCGCCGCCAACCCTTTCGGGCGCGGCCACTGCCATCCAATTGGAGTTTGATGACCATGAGTGTGGAAACTCAAAAGGAAACCCTGGGCTTCCAGACCGAGGTGAAGCAACTGCTGCACCTCATGATCCATTCGCTGTATTCCAACAAGGAAATCTTCCTTCGCGAATTGATCTCGAACGCCTCTGACGCTGTCGACAAATTACGTTTCGAAGCCCTCTCCAAGCCTGAGTTGCTGGAAGGTGGCGCCGAACTGAAAATCCGTGTGAGCTTCGACAAGGACGCCAAGACCGTCACCCTCGAAGACAACGGCATCGGCATGAGCCGTGAAGACGCGATTACCCATCTGGGTACCATCGCCAAATCCGGCACCGCAGACTTCATGAAGAACCTGTCGGGCGATCAGAAGAAAGATTCGCACCTGATCGGCCAGTTCGGCGTGGGCTTCTACTCGGCCTTCATCGTTGCCGACAAGGTTGAAGTATTCAGCCGCCGTGCCGGCCTTGACGCCAGCGAAGGCGTGCACTGGGCCTCCAAAGGTGAGGGCGAGTTCGAAATCGCCACCATCGACAAGGCTGACCGTGGCACGCGTATCGTGCTGCACCTCAAAGCCGCTGAAGATGAATTCGCCGACGGCTACCGCCTGCGCAATATCATCAAGAAATACTCCGACCACATCGCTTTGCCGATCGAACTGCCGAAAGAACAAGCGGCTGTCGAGGGCGAAGAGAAACCTGCCCAGGAATGGGAAGTGGTCAACCGTGCCAGCGCCTTGTGGACCCGCCCTCGTACCGAAGTCAAAGACGAGGAATACCAGGAGTTCTACAAGCACATCGCGCACGACTACGAGAACCCGCTGAGCTGGAGCCACAACAAGGTCGAAGGCAAGCTGGAATACAGCTCGCTGCTCTACGTCCCGGCCCGCGCTCCGTTCGACCTGTACCAGCGTGAGGCGCCAAAAGGCCTGAAGCTGTACGTGCAGCGCGTGTTCGTGATGGACCAGGCGGAATCGTTCCTGCCGCTTTACCTGCGCTTCATCAAAGGTGTGGTCGACTCCAACGACCTGTCGCTGAACGTGTCGCGGGAAATCCTGCAGAAAGACCCGATCATCGACTCGATGAAGTCGGCGCTGACCAAGCGCGTGCTCGACATGCTGGAAAAACTGGCGAAGAACGAGCCTGAGCAATACAAGGGCTTCTGGAAAAACTTCGGCCAGGTCATGAAAGAAGGCCCGGCAGAAGATTTCGCCAACAAGGAAAAAATCGCCGGCCTGCTGCGTTTTGCCTCGACTCAGGGTGACGACGGCGAGCAGGTTGTGTCGCTGGCCGAGTACCTGGCACGTGCCAAGGAAGGTCAGGACAAGATCTACTACCTGACCGGCGAAACCTACGCCCAGGTCAAGAACAGCCCGCACCTGGAAGTCTTCCGCAAGAAAGGCATCGAAGTGCTGTTGTTGACCGACCGTATCGATGAGTGGCTGATGAGCTACCTCAGCGAGTTCGACGGCAAGACCTTCGTCGACGTGGCCCGTGGTGACCTGGACCTGGGTAACCTGGACTCCGAAGAAGAGAAGAAAGAAGCCGAAGAAGTGGCCAAGGCCAAAGAAGGCCTGGTTGAGCGGATCAAGACTGCTTTGGGCGATGCCGTCAGCGAAGTGCGGGTTTCCCACCGCCTGACCGATTCCCCGGCGATTCTGGCCATCGGCGAGCAGGACCTGGGCATGCAGATGCGTCAGATCCTCGAAGCCAGCGGTCAGAAGGTGCCGGATTCCAAGCCGATCTTCGAATTCAACCCGGCTCACCCGCTGATCGAGAAGCTCGATGGCGAGCAGAGCGAAGAGCGTTTTGGCGACCTGTCGCACATCCTCTTCGACCAGGCAGCCCTGGCTGCCGGTGACAGCCTGAAAGATCCGGCCGCTTATGTGCGCCGCCTGAACAAGCTGTTGGTTGAACTGTCGGTTTAACACCGTTGTAGAAAAACCCGCTTCGGCGGGTTTTTTCGTTCTAACGCACCTCAACTGGAGTAAATGATGAGCCAAGTCACTGTACGTTCCGTGGTCTATCAGATTGATGGCCAGTCTTATGAAAGCCGCCTGGCGTTCGACGCCAGCCACAACGGCCCGTTGCCGGGCCTGCTGATGGCGCCGAACTGGATGGGTGTGAGTGCGGGTGCCGAGGAAATCGCCAAGAGCGTGGCCAGCCAAGGCTACGTGGTGCTGATCGCCGACCTGTACGGGCAAACCGTACGCCCGTCGAATGGCGATGAAGCCGGCGCTGCGATGATGCCGTTGAAGAATGACAACCCTGTGTTGCTCAAGCGTATGCAGGCGGCCTTTGAGCAATTGCAGAGCCAGACGGAAGCGGCGGTTGATACCTCGAAGCTGGCGACCTTCGGTTTCTGCTTTGGCGGTTTCTGCTCGCTGGAGCTGGCACGTACCGGTGCGCCGTTGAAGGCTGCCGTGTCGTTCCACGGCACCATCGACACGCAAAACCCGGACGGTGCCAAGCACGTCAAGGGTTCGGTGTTGGTGCTGCACGGCGCGTCCGATCCATTGGTCCCTAAAGAGCAACTGCCGGCGTTTGAGCAAGAAATGAACGCCGCCGGTGTGGATTGGCAGCTGCTGAGCTACGGCGGCGCGGTGCATTCCTTCACCGACCCGCATGCCAATGTGCCGGGCAAGATGATGTACGACGCGAAGACCGCCAAACGCGCGTTCCAGTCGATGCATAACTTGCTGGATGAAGTGTTCAAGGGCTGATAACCCATTGATCGTTCCCACGCTCCGCGTGGGAATGCCTCGCTGGACGCTCTGCGTCCGCTCTTGGTGACGCGGAGCGTCACGGGCTGCATTCCCACGCAGAGCGTGGGAACGATCATTTCACCGGCAACTCGATTCTTTCCGACTCCCCCGGCACCGTCGGCCAATCCCCGGCCGCCCAACGTTGCCTGGCCTGTTCAATCACCGCCGAGTCGCTGGCGACAAAATTCCAATTGATCCGCCGTGGCCCATCCAGCGCCGCACCGCCGAACACCACCATGTGGCAATCGCTTTCGGCAAACAAGGTCATTTCCCGCCCGCGTGGCAACACCACCAGGCTATGCGCCTCCACTGTCTCACCGTCCAACTGCGCCTCGCCGTTCAGCACATACACCGCGCGTTCATCATGCTCATTCGGGATCAGCAAGGTGGTGGCCGTCTGCATCTGCACCTCGGCATACAACGTAGGCGACAGCACCGGCACCGGCGATTTAAGGCAGAAGCCTGAGCCTGCAATCAGGCGAATCTGCACGCCAAGGTTATCGCTCACCGGCAGGCTTGCCGCCGGGTGATGGCTGTAGTGGCCCGGCCCGGTCTCGTGGTCCTTGGGCGAGGCCAGCCACACTTGCAGGCCGTGCAGGCTGAAACCACTGACCTTGAGGGCTTCTGGGGTGCGCTCGACGTGGGCAATTGCGCTGCCTGCGGTCATCCAGCTGACATCGCCGGCTTGCACCACCTGGTCCGAGCCCAGGCTGTCCTTGTGTTGCAGGGCGCCTTCAAACAAATAGGTGAGGGTGGATAGCCCGATATGCGGGTGTTGGCGGATATTCATGCCAGTACCGGGCGCATAGCGGGTCGACAACATATGGTCGAAAAACACAAAAGGCCCGACGCTGCGGCATTCGCGTGACGGCAGTGGTCGCAGGATCGGCTGGCCTTCGACGTCTTCGGCGCGCGGGCGGATCACGGTGAGGGTGGTCATGGGGCGTCCCTGTCTGAGCGGGTTAAGTACTACTGAGCATAACCCGCTCGATGGGCGCTTGGCGCTATTGGCTGAAAGCGCCTTCGGCCAGTTTGGTCTCGATGGTGACTTCGGCGGTGGTCATCAGCTTGTGTACTGGGCAGCGATCGGCCACGTGATGCAGGATGTCGCGCTGCTCATCGGTGAGTACGCCCTTGAGCGTCAGCTTGACGTTGAGCTTGTATTTGCCTTTTTGCTCCTCGGTGCTGTCGTGGGTGACTTCCACGGTGACGCCGGTGAGCGGAATGTCTTTTTTCTGCGCGTAGAGCTTGACGGTCAGCGCCTTGCACGAGGCCAGGGCGGCGTCGAAATAGTCGTGGGGCGAGGGCGCCGAGTCGTCACCGCCCAGGCTCTTGGGCAGGTCGGTGAACAGTTCGTGATTGTTGATGTTCACGCTATGGCGGAAGTTATCGTGGTTCAGGGTATTGACGGTAACAGGCATGGCAAACCTCACAAGGGCAGGAAAGGGTCATGCAGTTATAGAGCATGCTGGCACTTCAGTGTTCCGCGTTTTTTCCAATGGCTGCTCGCGCGATTGCAATGCGCCTTGATATCGCGTTTTCGTCTTACGCAAACTGAGCAAAGGGCCGATACCTTTGAGGAGACCTGCTGCAGGTGGATGCAGCGCATTAGGAAGGAATCCTGGCATGAGTATCCGTAGTTTGAATATCGCCCCGCGCGCGGGCTTAGGCTTTGGTGTGCTGGCGTTGATGGTGTTTGCCCTGGGCGGCTTCGCCCTGCTGCAGATGGCCAATATGCGCCAGCAGTCCGATCAGGTGGAGAACAACTGGCTGCCCAGCGTGATGGCGGTGGGGGAGATGAGCCAGGACCTGCTGCGGGTGCGCGCCCTCACCTTGCGCCTGCTGGTCAATCGCGACCCGCAGGCGCTGGCGCAAAACGAGCAGAAGCTCACCGACCTGAAAAATGGCCTGCATCGGGCGCAGACGCTCTACGAAGGGCTGATCGTGCTGCCCGAAGAGCGTGCACTGTTTGATCGCTTCAAGAACCAGGAACAGCAATACCTGCAACGTCAGGAGCAGGTGATGGGGTTTTCCAAGGCCAACCAGTTGGAGGACGCGATCAGGATCGTCAACGGTGAGATGAATCAACTGGCCGATGAGATGGCTGCGACCTTGCACGACCTGGTGGCTTTGAACAAGGCCAGTGCCAACCAGGCCGCGAACCTGGCGCAGAGCGTGTTCACACAATCGCGCACGTGGGTGGTCGGCATGATCGTGCTCACGGCATTGATCACCATTGGCTTGGCGGTATGGCTGACCCGCAGCATCGTGCTGCCGTTGGCGCAGTCGCTGAAAGTCGCCCAGGGCGTGGCGGGCGGCGACCTCACTGGTGAGATCAACGTCACCGGCAACGATGAGCCCGCGCGCTTGCAGCAGGCGCTCAAGGGCATGCAGGAGAACCTGCGCGACACCATCCGACGGATTGCCGAGTCTTCGAACCAATTGGCGTCGGCTTCTGAAGAACTCAGTTGTGTGACTGAAGATGCGACCCGTGGCTTGCACCAGCAGAATCAGGAAATCGAACAGGCCGCCACGGCAGTCAACCAGATGACCGCAGCGGTGGAGGAGGTGGCGAGCAATGCGGTGGCCACGTCCCAGGCGTCCCGCGAGTCTGACCGCATTGCCCAGCATGGGCGCGAGCAGGTGCATCAGACCGTGGTGTCGATTGAAGCGCTGGCCGATGACGTCACCTCCAACGCGACCCAGGTTGAGGACTTGGCGCAGAAGGTTTATGGCATCAGCAAGGTGTTGGATGTGATTCGCTCGATTGCCGAGCAGACCAACTTGCTGGCGCTGAATGCCGCGATCGAAGCGGCGCGCGCGGGCGATGCCGGGCGTGGCTTTGCGGTGGTGGCCGATGAGGTGCGGGCCTTGGCCCATCGCACGCAGCAGTCGACCCAGGAAATCGAGACGATGATCAGCGGGATTCAGCAGGGCACGGATCAGGCCGTCAGTTCAATGCAGCAGAGCAACACGCGCGCGCGCTCTACGCTGGAGATTGCCAAGTCGGCGGGCACGGCGTTGGAGGAGATTGCGTCGGCCTTTACCTTGATCAACGAGCGCAACCTGGTGATTGCCAGCGCGTCGGAGCAGCAGGCGGCGGTGGCGCGGGAGGTGGATCGCAACTTGATGAATATTCGCGACCTGGCGCATCAGACGTCGACGGGTGCTAACCAGACCAGTGCGGCGAGCCAGGAGTTGTCGCGGTTGGCGGTGGACCTGAATACCATGGTGGCGCGGTTTTCGGTGTAGGGCGTGAGACCTGGGTGACGCTATCGCAGGCAAGCCAGCTCCCACATGTTGAATGGCGAACACCGTCAAATGTGGGAGCTGGCTTGCCTGCGATGAAGGCGGCTCGGTTTTACTTTCAGTTGCCCACAAAAAAGCCCCGAACCAGTCGGGGCTTTTTCAGGTGATCAACCTGCGGGGCTTACTTGCCCTGCCAGCGTTTCAGTACCAGGGTGGCGTTGGTGCCACCGAAGCCGAAGCTGTTGCTCATCACGGTGTCGATTTTTGCGTTTTCAACGGTCTTGGTCAGGATCGGCATATCGGCGACGACCGGGTCGATCTCGTCGATGTTGGCCGAGCCGGCCATGAAGTTGCCTTCCATCATCAGCAGGCAGTAGATCGCTTCGTGAACGCCGGCGGCGCCCAGGGAGTGACCCGACAGGCTTTTGGTGGAGCTGATGGCCGGAGCCTTGTCACCGAATACCGCACGCACACCTTCCATTTCCTTGGCATCGCCGACCGGAGTCGAAGTGCCGTGGGTGTTCAGGTAGTCGATTGGGGTGTCCACGGTGGACATGGCCATCTGCATGCAACGGATGGCGCCTTCGCCGCTTGGCGCAACCATGTCGTAGCCGTCGGAAGTAGCGCCGTAGCCGACGATTTCCGCGTAGATTTTTGCACCACGGGCCAGAGCGTGTTCCAGCTCCTCGACCACCACCATGCCGCCACCGCCGGCGATGACGAAACCGTCACGCTTGGCGTCGTAGGCGCGGGAGGCCTTTTCCGGGGTTTCGTTGTACTGGGTGGACAGCGCACCCATGGCGTCGAACAGGAACGACTGGCTCCAATGTTCTTCTTCGCCGCCGCCGGCGAAGACGATGTCCTGCTTGCCCAACTGGATCTGCTCGACCGCAGTACCGATGCAGTGAGCACTGGTGGCGCAGGCGGAGGAGATCGAGTAGTTCACACCTTTGATTGCAAATGGTGTGGCCAGGCAGGCCGAAACGGTGCTGCCCATGGTCCGTGTTACACGGTACGGGCCAACGCGCTTCACGCCTTTTTCGCGCAGGATGTCCAGCGCTTCCATCTGGTTGAGGGTCGATGCGCCGCCGGAGCCGGCGATCAGGCCGGTGCGTACGTTCGAAACCTGGTCTTCGCTCAGGCCGGAGTCGGCGATGGCGTCTTTCATGGCCAGGTAGGCGTAGGCGGCAGCGTGGCCGACGAAGCGATAGATCTTGCGATCAATCAGTTCTTCGAGGGGCAGGTCGATGGAGCCGGAAACCTGGCTACGCAGACCCATTTCGGCATATTCCGGGTTGAAGCGGATGCCAGGGCGACTTGCACGCAGGTTAGCGGTGACGGTCTCTTTGTCATTGCCCAGGCAAGAAACAATGCCCAGACCAGTGATAACGACGCGGCGCATGCGGATAACCCTTAAAAGTTGTCAGTGGAAGTGAATACGCCGACCCGAAGGCCTTCGGCAGTATAGATCTCGCGACCGTCGACAGTCACCGAACCGTCGGCGATAGCGAGGTTCAGCTTGCCCTTGAGGACGCGCTTGATTTGGATGTTGTAGGTGACTTTCTTGGCGGTCGGCAGGACCTGGCCAAAGAACTTCACTTCGCCCGAACCCAGGGCTCGGCCGCGACCTGGCAGGCCTTGCCAGCCCAGGTAGAAACCGACCAGTTGCCACATGGCGTCAAGGCCCAGGCAGCCCGGCATCACAGGGTCGCCTTCGAAATGGCAGGCAAAGAACCACAGATCAGGGGTGATATCCAGCTCGGCGACCAATTCACCTTTGCCGTACTTGCCACCTTCTTCGCTGATATGGGTGATGCGATCCACCATCAGCATATTCGGGGCGGGCAGTTGCGCGTTACCTGGGCCGAACAGCTCACCGCGACTGCAGCGCAGCAGGTCTTCCCGAGTAAAGGCGTTTTGTTTGGTCATGCGAGCTCCTCAATAATCCCATGCGGCAGGGCAGGGTAAATCTTCCCGAACCGAATGAAGCGTTCATGCCTCATACCGGCAGCCTACACATAGACTATTGCGTTGTAGTGAAAGTCACAGCGTCAAGGCACTCAATGTACACTTGTTCACTGAAATTTTAAACCGAGCCTGTTTATCGGCCCGTTTGGGTGCCTAAGACTGCCGCACTTTCGTCTTTCACGCCAGTCGCAGTTGGTTGATGGCGCGGCGCTATTGCACCCAGCGCTGCAGTATTTGCTGCAAATCCGTGCGTTTGAACGGCTTGGCCAGGTAATCGTTCATTCCGGCTGCCAGACAGGCTTCGCGATCACCCTGCAACGCGTTGGCCGTCAGCGCGATGATCGGCAGGTCGGCGCAGCCGGGCAGTTGGCGAATCTGGCGAGTGGCTTCGTAGCCGTCGATCAACGGCAGGCGGCAATCCATCAGGATCGCGGTAAAAATCAGGCTCTCTGCACTGCGGATCGCCTCGGCGCCGTCGGTGGCCAGGCTCACTTCAAACCCCAGGCTGCGCAACATGGCTTCGACCACGGTGCGGTTGACCGGGTTGTCCTCCACCAGCAACACATGGCGGCCATCACCCGCGCTGGCCTTGCCCTCGGCGTTAAGGGCGATTGCCGGCACGCTGTGCTGGTCGATGGCCAGTGGGATTTCCAGGGTAAACACCGAACCACGGCCTTCCTGGCTTTGCGCGCGCAGCGTGCCGCCCATACGTTCTGCCAGCGTGCGGGCAATGGGCAGGCCCAGGCCGGTACCGCCGTAACGTCTTGAAATGGAACTGTCCGCCTGCTGGAACGCATCGAACATCAGCTCCAGGCGTTCGGCGGAAATCCCGATGCCGCTGTCGCGCACTGTGCAGGTGAACCACACCAGCTCATGGTCGAGGGTTTGCCAATGCGGCTCGACAGTGACGCTGCCTTGCTCGGTGAACTTGAGCGCGTTACCGATCAGGTTCACCAGGATTTGGCGGATACGGGTCGGGTCACCCTGCACGCGCAGGGCGTCCATGCCCAGCGGAATCGGCAATTCCAGGCTCAACCCGCGCTGTTGGGCGCTGTGCTGGAAGGCCTGGGCGCAACTGCTGATCAAGTCCGCGAGGTTGAAGGGGATATGTTCCAGCTCCAGCGCGGCGCGTTCGATGCGGGAGAAGTCGAGGATGTCGTTGATGACTTTAAGCAGGTGCTCGGTGGACTCCGAAGCCAGCGCCGCATACTCGGTCTGCTCCTCGGTCATCTCGGTGGTTTCCAGCAGTTGCAGCATGCCCAGCACGCCGTTCATGGGCGTGCGCAGTTCGTGGCTCATCATCGCCAGGAAGTCCGACTTGGCATTGTTGGCCCGTTCGGCTTCTTCGCGGGTCTGGATCAACTGGGCCATGGCCTGGTGTTGTTCGCGGCTGGCCTGATTAAGGCCTTCGGCGAGGTTGTTGATATGCCGCGACAAGTCGCCCAGTTCCGAGTCATCGACAATCGGCAGCGGCGTCTTGTAGTCGCCTTGCTGGATGGCTTTTACCGCGTGGCCCATGGCGCTGATCGGTTGCGACAGGCTCGCGGCCAGGCGCCGTGCGAGCAGGAAGGTAAACAGCAGGGCGAACAGCGCAAGGATCCCGGCCTTGAACAGAATTTCCTGCTGGCGCTGGCTGAAGGCGTCGTTGGACATGCCGACGATCACCCGGCCCAGGTAATCGGCACGCGGGGCCTTGGGTTCGTTGAGGTTGTCCTGGAAAAAGTCATTGCCCAGCTGGATATGCTGCAAGCGAATGGGCGCCTGGAAAACTTTCACCGACAGCGAACGGTCGTGTTTCTCCGACGGTTGCTCGACGTACACCAGGATGTTCTCGGTGCTGTCCTGAATCTCAAGAAAGCGCACATGCGGGGTGGCCAGCGTGGCACGCAGCAGGCTTTCGAGCACGTCGTTGTTACCGGAAATTACCCCGTATTCGGTGGCCGGGGCTAGTTGGTTGGCGATCAACTGGCCGGTGTGGTCCAGTTCCTGGCGCAAGTCCTGGATACGCACGAAGGTAAAGAAGCTGATCAACAGCAAGGTCAGCAACAGCGCCGGGCCCAGGGTGATGAGCTGGGTGCGGGTGTTGATGTCCCAACGACGACGCAAGGTCATGGGCGTTTTTCTCCTTCGGCCAAGCGGGCGGCGACGGCGGCTTCGTCCACCTGTTCGATGCCCAGTGAACGCGCGACCTGCGGGTTGCCCGCGACTTTGAAGTGTTGCGGGTACAGGCTGCGTGGCCAGTTGGCGGGCGGATGATCCAGCAGGCGGTCGAGCACCGCCAGCCAGTCGGCCTGATCGCTGTAGGTGCTGGCCAGGCTGCCGGCCTTGACGAACCCGGCGTTGGGCCCCACCAGCGGCAGTTGCTGGGCGTAGCTGCTGAGCAACAGGTTCTTCACGGTTTTCGGGTTGTACAACTGCGGGTCGTCGAGGCCGAGCAGCACGTCACTGTTCTTGAGCAGGTTTTGCAGCGGGCGGCTGTCGTTGATGTTGTCCCAGCGCTGCGGCACGATCTGCAGGCCCATGGGCGCGGCATGCTCGCGCAACTCCGGCAGTAGAAACTCACTGTCGGCGCCATAGAGCACACCGACGCGTTGGGCCTGCGGCAGGATGTTGGCGATCAGGCTGAGCTGGCGCGCCAGCGGCGGGTCGCTCCACAACAGGCTGATTTTTGCCGGGTGGGTGGTGCCCAGGCGCTGGCGCGCTTGCAGGCGGCTGATGCGTAACACCAGGGTCGGCGGGCCCTGGTCATCCTGCAGGCGCCAGTCGAGGCCGGGCAAGTCCAGCAGGATCAGGCGGGTGCCGGGCGGTAACTTGCTCGGCGCGGGCAAATCTTTGAGCGGGGCAAAGCTGACGTGGTCTGCGGGGCGCTGCTGGGCGAGGGCTTGGGTAAAGGCCTGAACGCCGGCACCGTCGTCGGCGGCGGTCAACAGGATATCGGCGCTCCACGCCGGCGCCGTCAGCAACAGGCACACCAACAGCAAGGCGCGGCGCCAGAGCCGAAAGATAAAGAAGGGGGTCATCCGTGACTGAGCGCCCATGTCAGAATTCCAGCTCCGCGCTGAAGTACAGGACATGGCGACTGTCGTAGTTGTTATCGGCCCAGGTGGTGGGCTGGTTATCGAGGCGTTGTTGCAACATGCCGGCCAGCTCCACATTGGCTTTGCCCAGGGCAATGCGCTTGGCCACCCGCAGGTCGACCCGTTCGAAGCGATATTGGTTGAGCGCATCGTCGCCATAGTAGAACAGCGCACTGGACCAGCCGTGGCCCCACTCGCGCAGCCAACCGGCCGAGCCGCTGTTGCGCGCGGTTTGCGCCTTGTCCAGCGGGTTGCTGGAAGCGGCGTCGACGTAAGCATAGGTCAGGCGCAGGCGGTCGGTATTGCTCATGCGCCAGTCGAACTGCGATTCGGCGCCGGTGAAACGCGCGCTGTTGGCGTTGCTGGCAATGTATTGGTTGTTGCGCAGCGGTGAGCTGATCATCTCGGTGATTTCGTCGTAGAACAGTTTCACGTCGACATTCAACCCGAAGTCGGCAAAGAAGCCGTTGTAGCCCAGCTCTCGTGAACGCATCAACTCTTTATCGAGGTTGCCGGGGCCCCGCGTTACCACAAAATATTGCCCGGAGTTCTGCCCGTAGGCCGGGGAGCTCAAATTGGTGACGCGGTAGCTCCAGTTGACGTTGTTCTCGAACATGTCCGGCGAGCGAATCGCCTCGGAGTACACCGCCCGCAGGCCGTGGCGCGGGTTGATCAAGTAGTTGACCGCCACCCGTGGCGTCAGCGAGTTGCCGCTCAGGTGGGTGTCTTCGTACATGGCGCCGCCTTGCAGCAGCCAGTGTTCGCTGGCGCGCCATTCCAGGTGGCCGAACAAGCGCCAGGTGGTGTCGTCGAGGGTGCCGTTGAAGTAGGTGTCGGAGTCGGCGCGGTCGTAACGGTAGTTCATGCCGCTGACCAGGCGCAGGCTGTCGGACAGGCTCAGGGTGTCCTGAATCTCCAGGTCGTAGCGGCTTTCGCGGGTGCTTTGGTCAATGTCGCCACAGACGCTCTGGTTGGCGCCGTTGCGCCATTGGTCCAGTACCTGGTTGCCGAGCGTTTGTTCGGCGGCACTGCCGGGTGGTGCGACGCCCTGGCTGTAGGTGTCCATGTGCCGGGCCAGCTGTTCGGCATAGTTGGGGTTCAACTGCCACAGCCGGGTCAGCTCCGGGCTGAACGAGACCTTGGCGTCACAGGCTTTCCAGACCTGCTGGCGGTCCCATTGCTGGGCAGAGCCCTGAATGTACAAGCTGTGTTCGGGGTTGAAATCGAAGTTCCAGCGCAACGACCCGGCGTAGTCCTTGGCGACGACATCGGAATTGGTGCCGCCTTCGGTAATCCCGGCAAACACCGGCATGTAGGTATAAGGACGCTGGTTGGTGCCTTCCTTGGCGTCAAATTGCCAGTCGAGGCTCTGTTGCGCGTTCAGGGCCTGGCTCACCGCCAGGCTGAAGCGGTTGAGGCGGCGGCTGTCGCGACGGTCGGCGCCGACGGCGTTGCTGTCAAAGCCATCGTCCTGCTGGCCGGACAAGGACAGGCGCAAGTCACCGGTTTCCCAGCCCACGCCCTGGCTGGCGTAATAGTCGTTGATGCCGCGCTGACCACGGATGACCTTGACCCGCGAGCCGTGGCTGTTGGCCGGTGAGCGCGTAAGAATATTGACCACCGCCATCAGCGCGTTGGCGCCGTAGCTGACGGTGTTGGGGCCACGAAACACTTCAATGCGCTCGATATCCTCCATGGCCACCGGGATATCGCTCCAGTCCACGGTGGCCAGGCCCGCGCGGTACACCGAGCGCCCGTCGATCAACACCTGCATGCGCCGCGCGTCGCTGGCGCTGGTGCCGTGGTAGTTCACCGACGCCTGGTTGCCGGTGGTGTAGCCGACCATCATCCCCGGCACCAGCCGCAGCAGCTCGGCGATGTCGCGCGCGCCGCTGGCCTTGATCAGCTCGCTGTCGATCACCGTCATGCTGCCGGGCACGGCCGCGGCCGATTGCTTGAGGCGTGTGGCGGTCAACACTTGCGGCAGTGGCTGGCTGTCGAGGAACAGGTCATCAGCCAGCGCAGATGTGCTGCACAGCAACATCAGCAATAGAGATGAGCGAGGAGGAGGGCCCAGATACACGGCACGGCCTTGATAATTACGGATAGCCGCCCATGTTAACTGAGGTGAGGCCATTTGCCAGTCGTGGGACTTGCAATTACTTCACACAAGTGTGGCATTTTCCGACAAGCGCACGAATTGACACGGGGGCTGGCCGCAAGCGGGTCGCCCCGTATAATGCCGCTATCGCCATGTAAGGATTAACGGATTGCATATGACTGAACAGCGCCCTATTGCGGTCCTGGGAGGCGGAAGTTTTGGTACCGCCGTGGCTAACCTGCTGGCTGAAAACGGCCACGCGGTGCGCCAGTGGATGCGTGATCCCGAGCAGGCCGAGGCCATCCGCGTGCATCGGGAAAACCCCCGTTACCTTAAAGGCATCAAGATTCATCCGGCCGTGGAACCGGTCACCGACCTGTTGGCTACGCTGACCGACTGCGAACTGTGCTTCGTCGCACTGCCTTCCAGCGCCTTGCGCACGGTGCTGGCGCCCCACGCCGAACGCCTGGCCGGCAAGCTGCTGGTCAGCCTGACCAAAGGCATCGAGGCGCACACCTTCAAGCTGATGAGCGAAATCCTTGCCGAGATCGCCCCGCAGGCGCGCATTGGCGTGCTGTCCGGGCCGAACCTGGCGCGGGAAGTCGCCGAGCACGCGCTGACCGCCACGGTGGTTGCCAGTGAAGATGAAGCGCTGTGCGAACGCGTCCAGGCCGTGCTGCATGGCCGCACCTTCCGCGTCTACGCCAGTGGCGACCGCTTTGGTGTCGAACTGGGCGGTGCGTTGAAAAACGTCTACGCGATCATCGCCGGCATGGCCGTGGCGCTGGGCATGGGCGAGAACACCAAGAGCATGCTGATCACCCGTGCGCTGGCGGAAATGACCCGCTTTGCCGTGAACCAGGGCGCCAACCCGATGACCTTCCTGGGGCTGGCCGGCGTAGGCGACTTGATCGTCACCTGCTCGTCGCCCAAAAGCCGCAACTATCAAGTCGGTTTCGCCCTCGGCCAGGGCCTGAGCCTGGAAGACGCGGTCACGCGCCTGGGCGAAGTCGCCGAAGGCGTCAACACCCTCAAGGTGTTGAAGGCCAAGGCCCAAGAAGTGGGTGTGTATATGCCATTGGTCGCCGGGCTGCACGCGATCCTGTTTGAAGGGCGCACCTTGAACCAGGTGATTGAGTTGCTGATGCGCGCCGAGCCCAAAACCGACGTCGACTTTATTTCCACCAGCGGTTTCAACTGAGGAACGCGCACATGAACGATCCGAAAGACAGCCCAAAATACGAGTCCATCCTGCTGCGCGTCCTGTGGATGCTGGTGTTTGCCCTGGTGTGGCAAGTGGCGCAGTTCCTGCTCGGTGCGCTGGTGGTGGTGCAGCTGGTATACCGTTTGATTTACGGCGCGCCAAACCTGGGCCTGATGAACTTTGGCGACAGCCTCAGCCAGTTCCTGGCGCAGATCGGCCGTTTCGGCAGCTTTCACACCGAGCAGAAACCCTGGCCGTTCGCCGATTGGCCAACCCCACGTACTCCCGAAGGCGAAGCCGCCCACAGCGTGCCGCCCGCGCCGCACCCGGCGCGCGATGAGGAGCCAAAGCTGTGAAGCTATGGATTTTGCGTCACGGTGAAGCCGAAGGGCATGCGCGTACCGACGCTGAGCGCAACCTCACCGAGCATGGTCGTGGCGAAGTGTTGCGCAGTGCCGCGCACCTGATTGGCCAGCCCATCAGTGCCATCCTTGCAAGCCCCTATGTGCGGGCGCAGCAGACGGCGCATCTGGTGCGTGATGCATTGGGTTTCGAACCGCAGATCCGCACCGTGCCGTGGCTGACGCCTGAGGGCAACCCGCTGCAAGTGCTGGAAAAGCTCGACACTGATGACAACGTGCTGCTGGTCAGCCACCAGCCCTTGGTCGGCAGCTTGATCAGCTTTTTGCAGCATGGTCATCCGCGCCAGCCAGAGCCGATGCACACCGCCAGCCTGGCGGAACTGGAAGGCGATTTTCCGCTGGCGGGGCTAATGAGCCTGGTCAGTGTGAAAAACCCGTAGGAAAAATAATCGCTTCTTTGTGTGCTATATAGTCAACCAAGCAAGTGCTTGGTTGGCTATCATCGGATCACAAAGGAGCGCGTCCCATGCCTGTCGCTTTTCGTTTGCCGTTGCAGGTCTTCTTCGAACGTGAAGCGCGACACCCGCGCAAACCCTTTCTGGTGCAACCCATCGGCGGCGAGGTGCAGACGCTCACCTGGGGCGATGTCGGCCATCAGGCCCGTTGCGCCGCGCATTGGCTGCGCGGCCGGGCATTGCCCCAGGGCTCGCACATTGCCCTGATCTCGAAAAACTGCGCGCACTGGATCATCGCTGACCTGGCGATCTGGATGGCCGGGCATGTTTCGGTGCCGTTGTACCCCAACCTCACGGCGGACTCCGTCAACCACGTGCTCACGCATTCGGAGGCGGCGCTGGTGTTGATCGGCAAGTTGGATGACTGGCCTGCGATGGCGCCGGGGATTCCCGCCGGTTTGCCGACCATCAGCCTGCCACTGTGCCCGGCGGGTGAGTTCGATTTCAGCTGGGCAGACCTGCAAGGCTGTTCGCCGATCCAGGACAACCCTCTGCCAGAGGCCGCGAACCTGGCCACTATTGTTTACACCTCCGGCACCACCGGCTTGCCCAAGGGCGTGATGCAAACCTTCGGTGCCTTGGGGTTTGCCGCCACGCGCGGCACGCAGATATTTGGCTTGGGCGAGGATGACCGGCTGCTGTCCTACCTGCCGCTGTGCCATGTGGCAGAGCGCATGTTTGTCGAGCTGGCGGCGATCTATACCGGGCAAACCGTGTTTTTCGCCGAAAGCCTCGACACCTTTTTGACCGACCTGCGCCGGGCGCGCCCCACGGCCTTGTTCGGCGTACCACGTATCTGGACCAAGTTCCAGATGGGCGTCTACGCCAAAATCCCGGAAAAGCGCCTCGACACCCTGTTGCGCCTGCCCTTTATCGGCAAGCGCGTCGGCCACAAAGTGTTGGCCGGGCTGGGCCTGGATGCGCTGCGCATCGCGCTCTCCGGTGCAGCCCCGGTGCCAGAAGCCTTGCTGCGCTGGTATCAGCGTCTGGGCCTGGACGTGCTGGAGGTGTATGGCATGACCGAAAGCTGCGGCTATTCCCATGTGTGTCGCCCTGGCCAGCAAAGGCTCGGCTGGATCGGCCTGCCATGCCCTGGCGTTGAGGTGCGCATCGACCCGACGGGCGAAGTGCAGGTACGCAGCGGCGCGACCATGCTCGGCTACTTCAAGGACCCGCAGAAAACCGCCGAAACCCTCACCGAGGATGGCTTCCTGCGCACTGGTGACAAGGGCGAGCAGGACGCCGACGGGCGCCTGCGCCTGACCGGGCGGCTCAAGGAGATCTTCAAGACCAGCAAGGGCAAGTACGTGGCCCCGGCGCCGATCGAAAACCGCCTGGCTGAACATGCACGCATCGAACAAGTCTGTGTGGTTGGCGATGGCCTGTTGGCGCCGATGGGCTTGTGCGTGTTGTCGGCCGGCAACCAGGACCGGCAAGCGCTGCGCAGCAGCCTCGGACGCTGGCTGGAACAGGTCAACGGTGCGCTGGACAAGCATGAGCGCTTGCGCCAACTGGTGGTGGTCAAAGACAGTTGGGCGGTGGAAAACGGCTTTCTGACGCCGACCTTGAAGATAAAACGCAACGTGATCGAGTCGACTTACGGTGCACAATTTTCGGCCTGGAGCGAACGCAGCGAAACCATTGTGTGGCAGGATTAGGGTCGTAATAAAACCAATAAGGACAATTTCATGAGCTTGTGGCGCACCCAACCGAATATCGAGCAACTCAACGCCATCCAGAAAAACACCATCGGTGAACTGCTGGACATCCGTTTCGAAAGCTTCGACGACGAGTCCCTGACCGCGAGCATGGTGGTCGACCATCGCACCCACCAGCCGTACGGCCTACTGCACGGTGGCGCGTCGGTGGTGCTGGCCGAAAGCGTCGGCTCCATGGCGGCTTACCTGTGCATTGATGCCAGCAAGTTCTATTGCGTGGGCCTTGAGGTCAACGCCAACCACTTGCGTGGTGTGCGCAGCGGGCGGGTGACCGCGGTAGCACGGGCGATTCATATTGGTCGTACCACTCAGGTGTGGGACATTCGCTTGACCAGCGACGATGGCAAGGCCAGCTGTGTGTCGCGCCTGACCATGGCCGTGGTGCCGTTGGGCGAGAACCCGCCGGCACGATAGGCGTGGCGTGAGTGTCATCATTCCTGGCGGTTACAGTCATTGCTGTGCGGCTCAAGGCTGGTGACAATTCACTTCTGTTTTCGTAAATGGATCCTGTATGTCGCAGCACGTGTTTTTTGCCCATGCCAATGGCTTTCCTTCGGCCACCTACGGCAAGTTGTTTGCCGCCCTGGCCCCGGAATACGCGGTGGCGCATTTGCCGCAGCACGGTCACGACCCCAGGTTTCCAGTGGACGACAACTGGCAGAACCTGGTGGATGAGCTGATCCACCATTTGGAACAGCAACCGGAGCCGGTGTGGGGCGTGGGCCATTCCTTGGGCGGCGTGCTGCACTTGCACGCGGCCATGCGCTGTCCGCAGCTGTACCGCGGCGTGGTGATGCTTGATTCGCCGGTGTTGACCCGCGCTGACCGCTGGGTGATTCGCGCCGCCAAACGGTTTGGCTTTATCGACCGCCTGACTCCCGCCGGGCGCACCTTGGGTCGGCGTGAAGAATTCAGCGACCTGGCTGCCGCACGCAGCTACTTCGCTGGCAAAACGCTGTTTCGCGGCTTCGACCCGGAGTGCTTTGACGCGTATCTGCAACACGGCCTGCAACAGGTGGGCGATCGCCTGCGCTTGCGCTTTGACCCGGCCACCGAGATCAGTATCTACCGGGGCGTGCCCCATACCAGCCCAGGCCAGGTTCGCCAGCTGAAGGTGCCGCTGGCGGTGGTGCGCGGGCGCCAGAGCCGGGTGGTGATGCGTCACCATGCCAGCGGTGTCGACCGCCTGCCCATGGGCGAAATGCTCACCATGCCGGGCGGCCATATGTTCCCTCTCGAACGCCCACAGGACACCGCCACCTTGATCAAGAACCTGTTTTCCCGCTGGCAAGCCCGAGAGCGCAGCTGCGCATGAGCAACCCCGTCGAAGAAGTACGCCTGAGCCTGCCGCACATCGAATTGGCCGCGCACCTGTTCGGGCCCGAAGACGGCCTGCCGGTGATCGCCCTGCATGGCTGGCTGGACAACGCCAACAGCTTTGCACGGCTGGCGCCCAAGCTTACGGGCCTGCGCATCGTTGCGCTGGACATGGCCGGGCATGGGCACTCAGCCCATCGGCCGGCCGGGGCCGGTTATGCCTTGTGGGATTACGTGTTTGATGTGCTGCAAGTGGCTGAACAACTGGGCTGGAAACGTTTTGCATTACTTGGCCATTCCCTCGGCGCCATCGTTTCCCTGGTGTTGGCCGGGGCGTTGCCCGAGCGCGTCACGCACCTGGGGTTGATCGACGGCGTGATCCCACCAACCGCCGCCGGCGAGAACGCCGCCGAGCGCCTCGGCATGGCGTTGCAGGCGCAATTGAGCCTGCAAGACAAGCGCAAACCGGTCTACAGCACCGTGGATCGGGCCGTAGAAGCGCGCATGAAAGGCGTGGTGGCGGTCAGCCGTGAAGCCGCCGAACTGCTGGCCCAGCGCGGTTTGATGCCTGTGCCGGGCGGCTACACCTGGCGCACCGATGCGCGCTTGACCCTGGCATCGCCGATGCGCCTGACCGATGAGCAGGCGATGGCTTTCGTGAAGCGCGTAGGTTGCCCTACACAACTGGTGGTCGCGGCTGACGGCATGCTGGCGAAACATTCCGAATTGCTTTCTCAGCTACCCTTTACGGTGAACACGCTGCCGGGCGGCCATCATTTACACCTGAATGATGAGCCCGGTGCGATCCTTGTTGCAGACTGTTTCAATCGGTTCTTCTCCACGCCTTGACTTGGCGGGGTCAACTGCCGAGGCTGGGCGGATTGAAAGGGAGTCAACCATGAACGTTATGAATACCGCTGCGACCACTAATGGCCAGGGCTCAACCATCCGATGAGCCTGCGTAAAGGATGTCTCCGTGCCCTTGGGCTGTGCTGTTTGAGCCCTTTGGTGTTCGCCGCCGACGTGCCGGGCAGCCAGGATCTACCGGCCGTGGCTCGTCAGGTCGACGCGCAAATCGTCGATTACCGCCCCGCTGAAGAAAAAGAACGCATCTACCCCATGGGCGCGATCCGCAAGATCAGCGGCCAGCTGCGCTACGAAGGCCAGGCCACGGCACGCGGCCAAACCACGGCCATCACCTATGAACTGCCTGCCGAGCACACGTCCAGCGCCGCGTTTACCGCGACGCGCGAAGCGCTGCAGGCCAAGGGCGCGCAGCTGTTGTTCTGGTGCCAGGCGCGTGATTGCGGTGAAAGCAGCCTGTGGGCCAATGAAGTGTTCGGCAATGCCAAGCTGGTCGGCGCCGACGGCCAGCAGGAATACCTGCTGCTGCGCCTGGCCGCCCCGCAAGACAATTCGCTGGTGGCGCTGTATGGCATTACGCGCGGCAACCGCCGTGCTTATCTGCATGTAGAACAACTGGACGCCAGTGCGCCATTGGGCGACTTGCTGCCCACCTCGGCAACCTTGCTGCGCGAGCTGAAAAGCACCGGCGAGCTGGACTTTCCGGCACTCGGCAGCGCACCTGACGCCACCTGGCTGACCTTGATTTCCCGTGGCTTGAACCTCGACGCCACCTTGCGCGTGAGCCTTACCGGGCCGACCGCCGAAGCCTGGCGCCAGGGCCTGATCGATAGCGGCGTGCGTGCCGCCCGCCTGGAAACCGGCAGCGGTGACGCTAAGGGTTTGCACCTGCATCTGATACGCTGACCGTTATAAGGCGAACGGACCCGTGCCGTTCGCCTAAGCTCTCTTCCTACAGCCTTATTCTCGAGAAACCCGATGCTCAATAACGATCGCCTACTGGTGCAAATCCTGCTGCTGGTGTTGTTTGGTGCCAGCTTCTGGGTGATGGCGCCATTCTGGTCGGCGCTGTTCTGGGGCGCGGTGCTGGCGTTTGCCAGTTGGCCGCTGATGCGTTTGCTCACGCGCTGGCTGGGTGGCCGCGAATCCCTGGCGGCGGGCATCCTCACCTTGGGCTGGATGTTGCTGGTGGCGGTGCCGTTGGTTTGGCTGGGGTTCAACCTGGCCGACCATGTGCGCGATGCGGTGGGCTTGATCAAGGATATCCAGGTTGACGGCTTGCCCGCGGCGCCGACCTGGCTGGGTTCGATCCCGTTTGTCGGCGAGCGCCTGGTAGCGACCTGGGACAGCATCGACCAACAGGGCGCGGCGTTGATGGTCAGCATCAAGCCGTATCTGGGGCAGGTGGGTAACTGGCTGTTGGCGCGCAGCGCGCAAATTGGCGGCGGTATTCTTGAGCTGACCTTGAGCCTGGTGTTCGTGTTCTTCTTTTATCGGGATGGGCCGCGGCTGGCGGTGTTTGTGCATCGTCTGTTGGAGCGCCTGATCGGCGAGCGCGCCGGTTACTACATCGAGCTGGTGGCCGGTACTGTGCAGCGCGTGGTCAACGGCGTGATTGGTACGGCGGCGGCCCAGGCCCTGCTGGCGCTGATCGGCTTCCTGATTGCGGGTGTACCGGGCGCGCTGGTGCTGGGCATCGTCACCTTCCTGCTCAGCCTGATCCCCATGGGCCCGCCGCTGGTGTGGATCCCCGCCACGGCTTGGCTGGCATGGAAGGGCGACTACACCTATGCGGTGTTCCTCGGAGTATGGGGCACGTTCATCATCAGTGGCGTGGACAACGTGCTCAAGCCGTACCTGATCAGCCGAGGCGGCAACCTGCCGCTGGTGATCGTGCTGTTGGGTGTGTTTGGCGGCTTGATCGCCTTTGGCTTCATCGGCCTGTTTATCGGCCCGACCTTGTTGGCGGTGGCCTACAGCCTGCTGACGGATTGGAGTGCGACCCAGGCGCAGGAACGTCGCGAAGACAAAGCCCTTTAGGCCCTCGGCAACCACATTACGGCGGTTAAGCCGCCGCCTGGGGTTTCTTCCAGGCTGAGGTGGCCGCCGAGGCGTTCCACGGCCTCCTTGGAAATCGTCATGCCCAGGCCGACGCCGCCGGAGTTGCGGTTGCGCGAACCTTCAAGGCGAAAGAACGGCTCGAACACCGCCTCGCGCTTATCGGCCGCAATTCCAGGCCCGTGGTCGATCACGCGGATCACCAGGGCGCCACGGCTGTCCGCCAACTCAATACGCGCCGTGCCGGCATAGCGCAGGGCGTTGTCTATCAGGTTGTTGAGGCACGAACGCAGCGCCATCGGTTGCACCTGCAACGGTACGCACGTGCCGGAAAACTGTACGTCCGAGCCCTGGTCCTGGGCGTTTTCGCTGAGGGACTCGACCAGCGCCTGCACATCGAGCCAGTGCCGGGTCTCGCTGGTGCGTTGTTCGTGCAGGTAGCTCAAGGTGGCGTCGAGCATGCCGATCATGTCGTCCAGGTCCTGGCGCATCTGGCCTTGCAGCTTGGTGTCTTCGATCTGCTCCAGGCGCAGCTTGAGGCGTGAAAGCGGCGTGCGCAGGTCATGGGAGACGGCGCCGAGCATGCGCGCGCGCTGGCTGACTTGCTCGCGGATACGCTTTTGCATCAGGTTGAAGGTCGATGCCGCCTGGCGTGCTTCCCGAGGCCCGGACTCGTTGAGCGGCGGGCTGTCGAGGTCAAGGCTCAAGCGTTCGGCCGCAGCGCTCAGGCGCTGGATAGGCCGGCTCAGCAGTTTGGCGCCGTACCAGGCGGCGATGATCAGCGAGATAAACTGGAAGGTCAGCGGCACCACGGGGCCGCCGTACCAAGGCCGGTGATGGCGAGCCAAAGGCTTCATCGTGCCGTCGGGTTGCTCGACGAAGGTTTCCTGGGGCGGCGGTGGTGGCGGGCCGTAGTGGCGAAACCAGAAAATCGCCAGTACATGAGCGAGCACAATGGCCACCAGCAATACGCCGAACAGCCTGCCAAACAGCGTATTGAAGGTGGCGCGCATCAACCGATATCCCGGGCGTCGAACAGGTAACCTTCGCCACGCACGGTTTTGATCAGTTGCGGTGCTTTCGGGTCATCCCCAAGCTTCTGGCGCAGGCGCGATACGAGCAGATCGATGCTGCGGTCAAAGGCTTCGATGGAGCGGCCACGGGCAGCATCCAGCAATTGTTCGCGGCTCAGCACACGGCGCGGGCGCTCGATGAACACCCACAGCAGGCGGAATTCCGCGTTGGACAGCGGCACCACCAGGCCATCGTCGGCCACCAATTGGCGCAATACGCTGTTTAGGCGCCAGTTGTCGAAACGGATGTTGGCGCGCTGCTCGGTGCGGTCATCGCGCACCCGGCGCAGGATGGTCTGGATACGCGCCACCAGCTCGCGCGGCTCGAACGGCTTGGACATATAGTCATCGGCGCCCAGTTCCAGGCCGATGATGCGGTCGGTGGGTTCGCAGCGTGCGGTGAGCATCAAAATCGGGATGTCCGACTCAGTGCGCAACCAACGGCACAGCGACAGGCCATCTTCGCCCGGCAGCATCAGGTCAAGCACCACCACATCAAAGGTTTCGGCTTGCATGGCGGTGCGCATGGCCGTGCCGTCGGTGACGCCGGTGGCAAGAATATTGAAGCGGGCCAGGTAGTCGATCAGCAGTTCACGGATCGGCAGGTCGTCATCGACGATCAGCGCGCGGGTGTTCCACCGCTTGTCTTCGGCGATCACCGCGCCTTTTGGCTCTTCGTTTACAGAGACGGTAGGGGTATGCATAGTGCGATCATCTGCCTGGGTTGTTACGGTGAGCATAGGCGCCCAGCTCCATGCCTGGAAGTGCTGGGCGAGCGGTCATGTGCGCGAGGCTAGTCGCGGGGCGTGTTGAGGGCATGTCGGGAATGTATCGGTCTTGACACAATGGCTCGAAATCCCCGGTTATGCGCGCTTGATCAGCATTTTACCGATCATCGGATCCCGCAACGGCGCTGCTTGCGCTACAATCCGCGCCGATTTCGACTTGCCTGAGAGCCCATTCCAATGTCCGTCTGCCAGACTCCTATCATCGTCGCCCTGGATTATCCCACTCGTGACGCCGCACTGAAGCTGGCTGACCAGTTGGACCCCACGCTTTGCCGGGTCAAGGTCGGCAAGGAACTGTTCACCAGCTGCGCCGCTGAAATCGTCGGCACCCTGCGTGACAAAGGCTTCGAGGTTTTCCTCGACCTGAAATTCCACGATATCCCCAACACCACTGCGATGGCGGTTAAAGCCGCCGCCGAAATGGGCGTGTGGATGGTCAATGTGCACTGCTCCGGTGGCCTGCGCATGATGAACGCCTGCCGCGAAGTGCTCGAGCAGCGCAGCGGCCCGAAACCCTTGCTGATCGGTGTGACCGTGCTCACCAGCATGGAGCGCGAAGACCTGGCCGGTATCGGCCTGGACATCGAGCCGCAGGAGCAGGTACTGCGCCTGGCGGCGCTGGCGCAGAAGGCTGGCCTGGACGGCCTGGTGTGTTCGGCGTTGGAAGCCCAGGCGCTGAAGACCGCGCACCCGTCGCTGCAGCTGGTGACCCCGGGTATTCGTCCGGCGGGCAGTGCCCAGGATGACCAGCGCCGTATCCTGACCCCGCGTCAGGCGTTGGATGCAGGCTCGGACTACCTGGTGATCGGTCGCCCGATCAGCCAGGCGGCGGATCCGGCCAAGGCACTGGCCGCAGTCGTTGCCGAAATCGCCTGATGATCGTTCCCACGCTCTGCGTGGGAATGCCTCTTGTGACGCTCTGCGTCACGCTTTGGGACGCAGAGCGTCCCGGGCTGCGTTCCCACGCAGAGCGTGGGAACGATCGGGTCAGCTGACTTTAAGCACCAACTTCCCAAAGTTCTCGCCGTTGAACAGCTTCATCAACGTCTCCGGGAACGTCTCCAGCCCCTCGGCAATATCTTCCTTGCTCTTGAGCTTGCCCTGGGCCATCCAGCCGGCCATCTCCTGCCCGGCGGCGGCAAAGTTCGCCGCGTGGTCCATCACCACAAACCCTTCCATGCGCGCACGATTGACCAGCAGCGACAAATAGTTGGCCGGGCCTTTCACTGCTTCTTTATTGTTGTACTGGCTGATTGCGCCGCAGATTACCACCCGTGCTTTCAAGGCCAGGCGGCTGAGCACGGCGTCAAGAATATCGCCGCCGACGTTATCGAAATACACATCCACGCCTTTGGGGCATTCGCGCTTGAGGGCGGCGGGTACGTCTTCGCTTTTGTAGTCGATGGCGGCGTCAAAGCCCAGTTCATCAATGAGGAACTTGCACTTGTCGGCGCCCCCGGCGATGCCTACCACGCGGCAGCCCTTGAGCTTGGCAATCTGCCCGGCAATGCTGCCCACTGCGCCAGCGGCGCCGGAGATCACCACGGTATCGCCAGCCTTGGGCGCGCCAGTGTCGAGCAGGGCGAAGTAGGCGGTCATGCCGGTCATGCCCAGCGCTGACAAGTAGCGCGGCAGCGGCGCCAGTGTTGGGTCGACCTTATAAAAGCCGCGCGGCTCACCCAGGAAATAATCCTGCACACCCAGCGCGCCGTTCACGTAGTCACCCACGGCAAATTTCGCGTTGTTCGAAGCGATCACCTTGCCCACGCCCAGCGCCCGCATGACTTCGCCGATGCCGACCGGTGGGATATAGGATTTGCCCTCGTTCATCCAGCCACGCATGGCCGGGTCCAGGGACAGGTATTCATTGCGCACCAGCACTTGCCCATCCGCTGGCGTGCCCACCGGCACTTCCTGGTAGGTGAAGGTCTCCCGCGTGGCCGCGCCGACCGGGCGTTTGGCGAGCAGGAATTGGCGGTTGGTCTGGGCAGTCATGGCAGGGACTCTGTTAGAAGTGAACCTTGAGTGATAGACCTTCAGCGGCGTGAGGGCAAGGTTAAGGGTGGGCGCGAATGCTCGCCAATAGGTCGAGCTGATAGTTGCCCTGGGCGTCTTATCACTGCGATTCATGCAACCCCAACCGGCCATATGATAGTGCTGACGCGCCCGCCGTACGCTTGGCTAGACTCGGCCCACGGCTATTTCTCGCATAGGACATCCTCCATGAGCATGACGTTTTCCGGCCAGGTCGCCCTGGTGACTGGCGCTGCCGCCGGTATTGGCCGCGCCACCGCGCTGGCATTTGCCGCAGAAGGCTTGAAAGTAGTGGTTGCCGACCTGGATGTGACGGGTGGCGAGGGCACGGTTGGGTTGATCCAAAGCGCCGGTGGCGAAGCGCTGTTCGTGCGCTGCAATGTCACGCTGGAAGCCGACGTGCAGCAATTGATGGCACAGACCATCGCCGCTTATGGGCGCCTGGACTATGCCTTCAACAACGCTGGCATCGAGATCGAGAAGGGCAAGCTGGCCGACGGCAGCGTGGATGAGTTCGATGCGATCATGGGCGTGAACGTCAAGGGCGTATGGTTGTGCATGAAGTATCAACTGCCGCTGTTGCTGGCCCAGGGCGGCGGCGCGATCGTCAACACCGCCTCGGTTGCCGGGTTGGGCGCTGCGCCGAAGATGAGCATCTATGCGGCGTCCAAACACGCCGTGATCGGCCTGACCAAATCAGCCGCCATCGAGTATGCGAAGAAGAAAATCCGTGTGAATGCGGTATGCCCTGCAGTAATCGACACCGACATGTTCCGCCGTGCTTATGAAGCCGATCCACGCAAGGCCGAGTTTGCCGCCGCGATGCACCCGGTCGGGCGTATTGGCAAGGTCGAGGAAATCGCCAGTGCGGTGCTGTATCTGTGCAGTGATGGGGCGGCGTTTACCACAGGGCAAGCCTTGGCGGTGGACGGTGGCGCAACGGCTATCTAGGACTCAATGCCACGCACTCTTGGAAAAGTATTGGGCCGCTGTGGGGCGTTTCCATGGCTGGCACAAGGCCTCGTCAGAATGTGTATCAGCAGGTAAATAAGTCAATAAAATCAATACTTTAATAAGTGTTTGCGGCCGGCTTAAGCGAGCTTCTGTGCTTAACTGTTTGGGGTTGAATAACAGACAGTTGAAGTGAGTGGCTCATGGATTTAGGGATCGATCGACAAGCCCATGTACCGGTGGTGCAGCAAATCGTCAGCGCGGTGGCGCAATGGATACGCAAGAGCGGCGCGAGCCCCGGCACGCGCTTGCCATCCATCCGGCAACTGGCCCTCGACAATTTGCTCAGCCAGTCGAGCGTGATCGAGGCTTTCGAGCGAATGGTGGCACAGGGCGTGTTGGCGTCCAGGCAAGGCTCGGGATTTGTGGTCGCCCAGCCCCCTGTTTGCCAGGAAAGCCACTGGTATGAGGGTGCAGAACTGGGCTGGGGCGCCTATGTCGATGGCCCGCTGGGCGAGTTGAAACTGGGCTGCGGCTGGCTGCCGGACGCGTGGCGTGAAAGCGATGATTTGTGCTACGCGATACGTGAAATCAGCCGCACCGACACGGCCGGCCTCTTCAACTACAGCACGCCACTGGGGTTGCCGGCATTGCGCGAGCAACTGCTCAAGCGGCTGACCCAGATGAAGGTGGCTACCTGCCTTGAGCGCATCCTCACCACCCATGGCGCCAGCCATGCACAGGACTTGCTGATACGCTCGCTGCTCAAGGCCGGCGACACGGTGGTGGTTGAAACGCCGGGCTACGCCAACCTCTATCGACAGTTGGAGCGCCACGGCGTCACGTTGCTGGAGGTTCCGCGTATCGTGGGTGGCCCGGACATGCCGGTGCTTGAGCAACTGCTGCAACGGCACCGCCCCAAGTGCCTGTTCATCAACTGCCTCTACCACAACCCCACCGGCACCAGCCTGTGCCGCGCCGTGGCTGAACGGTTGCTGGAGCTTTCGCGACGCGATGGCTTCCTGATCATTGAAGAGGACGTTTATGGCGACCTGCAGCACGCCAGTTGCACGCGACTGTCGGCCTTGCCCCATGATGACCGGGTGATCTATGTATCAAGCTTTTCCAAGACCTTGAGCAGTGCCTTGCGCGTGGGCTACGTCAGTGCCAGCACGGCCATCGTTGCGCAAATGGCCAGTCTCAAGACCCTGACCGGTATCGGCACCTCGCGATTTGCCGAAGCAGTAGTCGCCACGCTGCTGGCCAATGGCACCTATCGTAAGTGGGTGCAACGCCTGCGCAAGCGTTTGAACCTGCAAATGGCGGCAACCCTGCAGGTACTGGAGGATGAAGAGTGGGAGGTATTTGCCGTGCCTGCGGGCGGCATGTTTGTGTGGGCACGCCCGAGCCAGGGAGATCATTCACGGTTGCAGGCGTGCGCGAGTCGACTCGGCGTCCTGCTGTCGAGCGGGGCGCTGTTTACTCCCCGGGGCGAACCCAGTGACTGGCTGCGCATCAATGTGGCCAATGCTGCTGATCAGCGCGCGTTGGCGTTATTCCGCGCCATGGGGCCTGCCAGATCGACCTCGACCATTCTGAAAACGACGAGCATGTAGCTTTTTGCCATTATTGTGACGCCAACGTCTTGTGCCAATGGCGTGTCGTTGCGAATCTCGCTGCATGGCAACCAGGCTTGCTGGCGTGTGCCCGTGCAAGAGGACTCAAGTGCAATGATTTCGGCCGTGCAACGACGTTTCGCCAACCTCGGTATGGCAAAAAAACTGGGCTTGGGCTTCTCCCTGGTGCTGCTGCTGACGGCGTTGGTGGCAGCCATTGGCGTGTGGTCGCTGCAAACCGTTGGCCAGCGTTTCGAAGGCCTCAATGCCATGTCTTCGCTTAACAGCGGCTTGCTCAAGGTGCGCTTGATCGAGCAGGACTACGCGTTGCATGCCGACCCCAAGGCCGTCGATGCCTTGCATGAGAGCGTCGATGCACTGGCTGCCCTGGCGGCCACGCTCAAGGCCCAGTCCGCTGCCAATGTGCCGGTGATGGGCGACGTTGAGCAGGCGTTGGCCGCGTATCGCAAGGCGTTCGATGAATTTGTCGAGTTGACCCAGACTAAGGACCTGGCTCTGGAGATGGCCAGTTGGTCCGTCTCCAGCGTGGCCAATAACCTCGATGTGCTGCAAGCCGGCCTGGCCGACGATGGCGCTTATGGCCTCAAGGAAAGCCAGGGCAAGGAGGGCGCCGAGTTTATCGAGCAGGCCGGGCAGGTCGGCCAGGTCTCGCGCTTGATGCTGCAGGCCATGAACGAAGCGCGCGTGCGCCTGGACCAGAGCCGCAAGGCCGATGCCGACAACGCCGAGCAGGGCAAGATCGAACAGGCCGACCAGGCACTGGCGCAGGTTGAGCAGTTGAAAACCTCGGTCAAGGACGCGGGTTACCAGACCGTGCTTAATGAGGTGTCCGGGCATATTGCCGCTTTCAGCGAAAAGCTCGGTGAGTACACCGGTTTGCTGGCTCAGGAAAAAATCGTCTACAAGCAATTGCATGACCGCGCCGACCAAGTGGTGAGCCGGGTCAACCAGGCGTATGCCGCCGAAGACCAGTCGATGCAGGCGCAATTGCGCAAAAGCACGTTGCTGATCATCGGCTCCTCGGCGTTGGCTTTGTTGGTGGGGCTGGTTGCTGCCTGGCTGATTACCCGTCTGATCGTGGCGCCGCTGCGCAGTGTGATCGCGGTGGCCCAGCAGATTGCCGCAGGAGACCTGAGCGGGCGGATGGAAGTCAGTCGCCGTGATGAAATCGGCCAGTTGATGCAAGCGATGCAACAGATGGGCACTGGCTTGAGCCAGATGGTCAGCGGCCTGCAGGCCGGCATCGAGCAATTGGCCAGCTCTGCGCAATCACTTTCCAGTGTCACCGAACAAACCAATGTAGAGGTCAGCAGCCAGAAAGAGGAGACCGAACAGGTCGCCACGGCGATGAACCAGATGACTGCCACCGTGCATGACGTAGCGCGCAACGCCGAAGAGGCCGCGCAAGCGGCGCAGACCGCCGATGCCAAGGTCGACAGCGGCCAGCAGGTGGTGCGTCAGAGCCTGCAGCGCATCGAATTGCTGGCGTCCTCCAGCACCAGTGCCAGCGCCAGCATCGACAGCCTCAGTGCCGAAATCCAGCACATCGGCACGGTGTTGGGGGTGATCAAAAGCGTGGCCGAACAAACCAACCTGCTGGCCCTTAACGCAGCCATCGAAGCCGCCCGCGCCGGCGAGCAAGGCCGAGGGTTTGCGGTGGTGGCCGATGAGGTGAGGGCGCTGGCCAAGCGCACTCAGCAATCGACCGAAGAAATCGAGCGGTTGGTGAGTACGTTGCGCAGTGCCGCGCAGTCGTCGGTGCAGCAGATTCAGCACAGCGGCGAGCTGGTGAAACTGGCCGTCAGCGATGCGCTGGAAACCGAGAGCGCGTTGGGCAGCATCGCCGCTGCCGTCTCCCTGATCCAGCAGATGAATCAGCAGATTGCCGCCGCCGCCGAGGAGCAAAGTTCGGTGGCCGAAGAGATCAATCGCAGTGTCACCAGTATCCGCGCGAGTGCCGACCAATCGGCGCTGAGCATGCAAGGCAACGCCGCCTCGAGCATTCAGCTGGCGCAGCTGGGGGCCGAACTCAAGGGCATGGTGGGGCACTTCCGCCTTTAATCAGTGAGCAAAGGCGGAGCCGTACGATCAGGCGTTGTTGGCGAGGAAGGTCAGCAGGGCTTCGTTGACGAAGTCCGGGTTTTCGCGGTTGGAGATGTGCCCAGCGTCTGGAATCAGGGTCAGGCTGCAACCGATCCGTTCGGCCATTTCCCTGGATTCGGCGGGTGGGCGTGGTTTGTCTTGCTCACCGCACATGATCAGGGTGGTGTCGGTGTCCAGGCGGTGCAGCTGGTCGAGGATATCGGCACGGCTGAAAATCTGGCGGCCCAATGGCACGATGCTGTCCAGCAAACGCTCTTTGGAGAAGGCTTGCAGCGACTGACGGAAATCCTGGTACAGCGCCGACTCGCGGTCGATGCCTGGCCGGAAGAAGATCGGTGCGATCACGTCCAGTAACGGCTCAGGGATGGCACCGGAGTCTTCGATCATCTTGAACAGCGAGAAATAATACTGGCGCGTCGCCTCGGGCTCGGCGCCGAGGTAGGTGTCCATCAGCACCATGCTGTTGATGCGCTGCGGCGCCAGCAACGCCAGGCGTGCGCCCCACATGCCGCCAACCGACAGGCCCACCAGGTTGATCTGTGCAATGTCCAGCTGGTCCAGCAGGGCCAGGGTCTGGCGTGCCAGGTCGTCGAGGGACTGGGTTTGGGCTGGTAGCGCTTTGGATTCACCATGGCCCCAGAGTTCGGGGACGATCACGCGGTACTGTTGCGACAGGGCTTCGATTTGCGGCGCCCACATTTTGTGGTCCCACAGGTAGCTAGAGCCCAGTAGAACGACCGGGCCGGTGCCCTGGTCGACGTAGTGCAGCGGTTGTCCATCAATGACGGCGACAGGCATAGCAGGCCTCTGACTTCACGGAGTTAGGGGCACTTTTTTACGCTAGTCGGGGGCGGGGGGATAGGTGCAAAGTGATGGCACTTTCCTGACGGCGGGTCACTTTTCGAAGGACCGGAATGCCGGCCCAGCAAAAAGTCCTCGCCCCAACACTCGGTGCCTCGCTATGGCTCGGCATGCCCGCAATCCGACAGTGATTTGGGCCATCGTGTTTGACGGGGCGATTTCAGATCAAGATCGAAAGCGCAGATCAAAACACCGCTGACTTCGTCATCGAAAAGGATGTAAGAGCCAGAGCAACAGCCGACCTCACCGTCAAGGTTGGATGCAGTCAAATGTGGGAGCGGGCTTGCTCGCGAATGCGGTGGGTCAGTCAATTCATCTGTCACTGATACACCGCATTCGCGAGCAAGCCCGCTCCCACATTTAGACCGCACTACGTGCGCCCCCAAACGATCAATCGTAGATAGCTTTCTTTTTCCACTCCGCATCCGCATCCACAACTTTAAGCCCTTCAGTCAACTCATTGACCTCATCTTCAGCCGGCTTGCTGTTAGTCAGTACCGTGGAATTGGCGCGGGCCAGTTGGCTTTCGAGCAATTGCAACTGCGCACTATAGAGCACCGGCTCCGGCTGTTTACGCAGATACTGCACGCCACGCTCGAACGCCAGGCGTGCCTGGCCGGGTTGGTTCTGTTGCAGCGCATGCTGGCCGAGGTTGTTGAAGAATTCGATGTGCAGCAGCACCAGGATATGACGAATTTCCTTGATCCAGTGTTTGGCCTCGTTGGTCGGCAGAAAACCATCCTGGGCCGCACGGGTCACTTGGCCATGCAGGGCTTCAAGGAGAAAACGCACATCCTTGGCCTTGGCTTCAGTCTGAATCGGCGCCGGCGGGTTGGTCACCGGAATCGATTCGCCCTGGGCGATCAGCGCATTCAACTCAGTGATACGCGCCTTGAGTGCCGCGCTGGACTTGTTGAGGTTCAGCAGACGCTGGTTGACGTTGAGCTCAAGGCGGGTGAGCAGCAGCTTGAGCGCCGGGGTCATCAATTGACCAGGAAAAGTCTCGGTGATTTCACCACACCGACGCAGCCGATCATTGAGCTCGATCTCGGTGCGTTTCTTTTCCAGTTTGTTGTTTTCCACCACGTGGTTCATGTAGCCAATGGCGATCAGTATTACGATCCCGGCTATTACCAGCAGGGTGATCATGAGTGGTGTCACCGGTGTGACCTCTTTTATAGGGTTTGCTGTGGAGTGTAGTGACTGGACCATCCGGCGGATAGGACTGTTCGACCAGTTGCCCAGGTAGTTTCTTCTATATAGGTAAGCGTTGCCGGGCGGGCTCCCTGCATAGATGCACATTGCCATCATTTGCTCGGGCGAACTATAGCGCCTTGTCGGGCGCCAGAATATAGGCGTCAAAGCCCGGACGGGCAGAATGCCCGCCAAGGCCTGGAAAGCAGGGCGAAGTCATTGATTTAAATAAATTTATCCTTGGGGGTTGACGACCTTTCAATCCATCCATAGAATGCGCGCCACTTACAGCGTAAAGCACACAGCGAAACGCGGTAGGGAGTGAATGTTGTACGTGTGTCCCCTTCGTCTAGTGGCCTAGGACACCGCCCTTTCACGGCGGTAACAGGGGTTCGAGTCCCCTAGG
>NZ_JAAAFV010000033.1:355167-398734 GCF_019352915.1 Pseudomonas sp. Xaverov 259
TTTTGCGGGAATAGCTCAGTTGGTAGAGCACGACCTTGCCAAGGTCGGGGTCGCGAGTTCGAGTCTCGTTTCCCGCTCCATATTCAACAAAAACGCCGATCAGCAATGATCGGCGTTTTTGTTTGCGCTGATTTTAATCAGCCGGGTCAGGAACACACCCAGGCCCACCGTGACCGCCGACATGACAGCCAGCAGTGTGACCGTTGTTTGGGCGCCGACCAACGTCAGGAGATAGCCGCAGACCAGCGGTGTGATGGCCTGGCAGTAAAACACCGGCGCCGCCATCTTGCTGGAAATCACCGCATAGTCTTTTACCGGCACGATCGCCAGGGGCAGGGTGCTTCGCACGATGGCGCGAAGGCCATTGCCGGCGCCGTATAGCACCAGGCCAAATGCCGTGAGGCTGGGCACGAAAGCCAGGATCAGGATACCGGCAGCCGTCGTGGCGACGCTGATCAGCATGGTCCAGACCGGGTGTTTGTCCCGAGTCAGCAGGTCGATCAGCCGGCACGCCACCGATGCCGGGCCGATGATTGCACTGAGTGCGATGGCAGCCGCCAGGGAATGGCCCCGCGCCTGGAGCAGCACAATGACGATCACCGAAATCGCTGTCATCAGCATCGCAGACAGTGAAAACAAGGTTGTCATCATCCAATAGATTTTCGGCGCGATGGATACCGTGCCCGCAGTGTGCGTGTTGGCGGGGCGCGCCAGCGCTGGCTGCTTTGGCAGGCACAGCCGATAGATCGGGAAAACCCCGAGCAGCAACACCACGCCATAGAGCCAACACGTGCCCCGCCAGCCCAGGGTGTGCACGGCAATCGCCAGCAGTGGCCAGATCAGCGTGGTGCAAAAGCCGGAAATCAGCGTCACACCGGTAATCATCGGGCGGGCCTTCATGCCATAAATCGCCCCCAGCGTCGCAAAGAGCGCGTCGTACAGGCCCGCCGCCATCCCTACGCCAGTCAACACCCAGGCACACAAGAATATCGGCAGTGATTGCGCACTGGCCATCATCCAAAGCCCTGCCGCCATCAGCGCGCCGCTGCTGGCCAACACCGGCCGGCCGCCGTAGCGGCTGATCAAGCGCCCGCACAATGGCGAGGCGATGCCCGCCGCAAGCAAACCAATGGACGCCGCGCCCAGCACCCATTCCCGCGACCAGCCGGTTTCTTCTGCAATCGGGGCGGCGAGTACGGCCAGCAGGTAAAATGAGCCGCCCCAGGACACAATCTGCAACAGGCCCAGCCACACCGTTTTGCCGATCGATAACCGCTCTGCGTCGAGAGTGCTGCTCACAGTGATTCCTTTGCGTGGGGCGCCAGGGGGCAGTGGCTAGGCGTGTGCTTTATGGGGAATGGGCTCGGCGATGGTCAGCAACAGCACGAAGCTGGTGAAGGAGCCAACGGCGAGGAAAATGAACACATAGTTCCAACCCAGGCTGTCGAGCAGCAGGCCGGTCAAGAACGGCGTGGCAGCCGCGCCCAGTTGCCCGACCATGTTCACGATGGCATTGGCGATAGGGAAGCTGGCCTTGGACGCCAGCCCCATCGGGTAGGACATATAAGATGAAAAGCCCAGGCTCAGCACCACGCCGGTCAACATCAGCAGCAGCCCATAGGCGATTGGCTCTGCCGGTGAGTTGATCAGCAGGTACATCATCAGCGAAGTGCCCAGGGCTGACAGCAGCATGCCGGGTTTGCGCCGCCCACCCAGGAAACGGTCTGAACAGTAGCCGCCCAGCAGGTTGCCCAGCACCGCGCCGACCCAGGGCGCCGCAGAAACCAGGCCCATGTTCATGATCGAGAAGTGTTTGACCGTGATCAGGTAAGTGGGGATCCACGTCAGCAGCACGCTGGACACGCCCAACTGGAAGCAGTAACTGGTCGCACAGCCCCAGATATTCCACGATTTGAACACCTGGCGGCTCGAGGTGAGCGCAGGTTCAGCACGGCGTTTGATCAGCACATCGAGCCGGTTCAGCCAGCCCGCCACAGGTTGGGCGGCCACGGATGCAGTGGCTTGCGCCGGGTCGGGCTGATCAAGAATGTAATCAAGCTCGGCCTTATTGACGAAGCGACTCTTCGAGGGGTGATCGGCGACCAGCAAGTACCAGGCGATCGACAGCAGGATGCCGGGAATGGCGAAGAAGATGAAAATCTCGCGCCAGCCCCAGATCGAAATGATGATTGCGCACAGGGGCGGGACGATGACCGGGCCAAACTTCACCGCCGACAAGAAGATGCCCGAGGCAATGCCTTTCTCTTTGGCAGGGAACCAGTTGTTGATGGTGGCCGTCATGCTGATCGGCAATGGGCCTTCTGCCAGCCCCAGGCCAA
Organism: Pseudomonas sp. Xaverov 259; assembly: GCF_019352915.1. Taxonomy (NCBI): domain Bacteria; kingdom Pseudomonadati; phylum Pseudomonadota; class Gammaproteobacteria; order Pseudomonadales; family Pseudomonadaceae; genus Pseudomonas; species Pseudomonas sp. Xaverov 259. The sequence goes on from NZ_JAAAFV010000033.1 coordinate 357,507, forward strand.
AACGATAGATTTTCAGCATCAGCAGTGAGCCTGCGGTGCCGACCAGCCCGGTCAGCACCGAGGTCAGGATCATGGCCGACGGCAGGATTTTGCTCACGCCGATGCGGGCAAAGGCAAAACCTGCAGGAATTTGCGCCAAGGCATAAGCGAGCAGGAACAGGCTCATCAGGCCGCCTGCCTCCGCGTTGCTCATGTCGAACTCTTGGCGAATGAACGGCATCGCCACACCAAGGTTGGCGCGGTCGGCCGCCGCAATGGTGTAGATGACGAAAATCAAACCGGCGACCGCCCAGCGATAGCGGCTGCGTGCGACTGGCTGCGCAGACTCTGAATTAGCCATGGTGCGACCTTATTGTTGTTGGTATTCGGGCTTAATTTAGAGCGGGCACACAGTCAAAAAAAAGCGACAAAAACTCACCCGGTTCCATCGCTTTTAGTGGTTTTAAAGGTATTTCAACCAGTGAAAATCTCAAACTTGTAGGTCTTGTTGTTAAGTGAGTAGGAATAGTCTGTAGTTAATGGTGGGTGGGTGTGTACATGTCCTGCTGTCTTTACTCTGGCCAGCCCCGTGTGCCTGTTCACTTCAGAGAACTGCCCAGATGTTCCAACTCGATTTTTATTCAACCCTGGTCGCCGCCTCTCTGGTGCTGCTGTTGGGGCGCTGGCTGGTCGCCCGCATCGGTTTTTTACGCACCTACAGCATTCCGGAACCAGTGGTCGGCGGCTTGTTGGTGGCGGCACTGCTGCTATCGCTGCGCGTATTGACGGACATCGAAGTTCGATTCGACGCCTCATTGCAAGCGCCCTTGATGCTGGCGTTCTTTGCCACCATCGGCCTGAATGCGGATTTTGCCAGCCTGAAGAAAGGCGGGCGCATCCTCGGCATCTTCCTGCTGGTCGTGACGGCCCTGCTGGTGGTGCAAAACGCCATGGGCATTGCCTTGGCCAAGGCGCTGGGGCTCGACCCGTTGATGGGACTGCTGGCAGGTTCCGTCACCTTGTCCGGCGGGCACGGCACCGGCGCTGCCTGGGGCGCGGTGTTCAGTGAAAAATATGGTGTGGCGTCGGCGTCCGAACTGGCGATTGCCTCGGCGACCTTCGGCTTGGTGCTGGGTGGGCTGATAGGTGGCCCGGTTGCCCGCTTGCTGATCAAGCGTGTGCAGGTGCCCGGCGTCGAGCTGGCGCAGCCGCCCCAGCCCAAAGGTTTTGAGCAGCCCAACCAGGAACGCGTGATCACCTCGTTTTCATTTATCGAGACGCTGGCATTGTTGGCGGTCAGTTTGCAGGTCGGCACCTTCCTGTATGGCTTTATTAAAGGTACGGCGTTCGAATTACCGACATTTGTATGCGTGCTGTTTGTGGGCGTGGTGTTGCGCAACGGCTTGTCGGCGCTGGGCTGGCATCAAGTGTTTGAGCGTGAAGTGTCGCTGCTGGGCAATGTCAGCTTGTCGTTGTTCCTGGCGATTGCGCTGATGTCGCTCAAGCTTTGGGATCTGGCGGCGCTGGCTTTACCGATCGTGATCCTGTTGGCGGCCCAGGCATTGCTGATGGCCCTGTTCGCGATCTTCGTGACGTTCCGGGTCATGGGCCGCAACTACGACGCGGCCGTGCTGGCGGCGGGGCATTGCGGTTTTGGCTTGGGTGCCACGCCGACCGCCATTGCCAATATGCAGGCGGTCACGCAGCGCTTCGGGCCATCGCCGATTGCGTTCCTGGTGGTGCCGATGGTGGGGGCGTTTTTTATCGACATTACCAATGCGGTGGTGATCAAGCTGTACCTGGCGCTGCCGTTTCTGGGGGCGGCGGGTTGAGGGTACCTTCGAATGGTCGCCAAGCTGCTCCGTCCTGACGGATCAGTACAGCGTCGTGGCTCATGTAAAGGTCGATTACCTGCTCTATTTGCACGTGGCGAAGCTTGAAGTTATGCGTGGGGGTGATTATCGCGCCATGTTTGTACAGCGTGTAAAAATGCACCTCACCCGAGAGTCGCAATCCGGCCTCTTGCTGCGCAACTTCGAAAGCTTCATTCGGTAATTGCACCTGAAAAAACGACAGCAGAGGCCAGCGTTTTCTCTGTTCTTTGTCTGACCCGGCACCTACGGCCTCATAAGCGTGACGCATCCCCAGCACTCTCTGGTGGTACTGCGCGGTACTGGTCTGCCCGGTGATGGCCAGCGACAGTTGACCCTCCAATGCGGCCTGGGTGTAGTCGCTGTATTCATAAGCACGGTACTGCACCACTGTGCGCCCCTGGGATTCAATCAAAGTGGGACCGGCGCGACCATCCCAGGCGGGGCTGTCGCCCAGGCCGATTTCGCTGTCTGTCAGCGGAATGACCGTGGCGGAAACATTGCGCGGTTCAAAGCTGCGGGTGGAGTCCGGCGCCACCCCCGGCCAGTACGAGCCGAGTGCCGCACAGATGCGTGCATCCTCAGTAAACGGGCTGGCTAACTGATAACCGCACAGCATGTTCGTAAACGGAGCGTCTACCAGGCCCCGGCCCACTTCCCAGCCCGGGCCAAAGACCCCGCTGGCGAAATCCGGCAACCAGGATTGCCGTTGAGCACGCTGCACAGGCAGGGCCAAGCCGGGGGTTGTGGAAAACTGTGGGTGGGAGACGATGGCAGTGACGCCTCGGTCTTCAGGGGCGAAGAACCCACCGGCCAGGGCTTGATTGATATAAAAACGCACGTCGGACAGTGGGTTCACCCGCGTATGCCAAACCTCTGGACAGGGCGGCGCAGGGCAAGGGAAAACGCCTGGGTTACTGGACCATCGCTTGAGTTCCCGCTGCCCGCATAACGGAAAAAAATCCGGCGCACCGATGATGGAGTAGGCGGCGATGCTCGCCAGTTCCAGGGCAGGGCAGTGGGCACGTACCCAGCCATCGGCCATGGCATCCTGATAATGCAGGGCTCGGTAGCCGCCCGCCTTGACGATGGCGTCGACATCCTCACGCTGGTTGAGGTCTTCGATCGAACCGTCGTCGCGCAAATGATGGCGCCCATGCACCAACCCGCCGGTATTTGGCGGCATCATGAACGACAGCGGACGGTCTTGGTAATAGGCCAGTTCCACCAGCGCTTTTTTGGCGTCGGGCATCAACAGCCCCGGCGCGAACTCATCGGTATTCGCCCAATGGCACAAGCCCTCGGTGATGACGAAAGGCGCGTTGAGAATGTCAGGCTCTTGCCAGCCGGTTTCAGGAAAGCGCCGATGGATCTGTGCGATTTTTTCATTGATCTGATGGTTTTTCAGCTGCACGGTCAGGTCCATCCCGGCCAGGCACTCGTTGCCATCGAACACTTTGTGCAGGGGCACCCAGAACTCCAGATCCACATCGATAGGTTGAGCATCCATTGGGCCAAACCGCGTCGGTTGGCCGGTGTGCCGGGCAGCGATGAACGCGCCGTAGCGCGCCGGTATAACCCGCATCTGATTCGGCTGGCCTTCGACAAAGGGCAAAAAGCCTCGTTGCTGCGGGTTATACAACGCATTCGCTGTGCCGACCCGGGCCACCCCGGTGCGTGAGAAACACAGGTCTGCCTGGCGGCTGTGCACGGTTTCGGCGTAGGGCCGGTATTCATAGGCAAACACTGCAATCGCCAGTGGCGCCTCACCGGCCCGTTGCTGCAAAGCCGCCAGGGTCGGGGGAGTGGCGCCGTAGACATAATTGAGGATGTGCTCGATTTCAGCGGCTGTGGGGAAGGCCGTGAGCGTTTCACCGTTGACCCCGGTGACCACATTGGGCGAGGCGAATGCATGAAACAGCAGGCTGTCGGCCGGGCGCCCAGGCTCTATGCCGCGTGTGGCATCGGCGGAAAAATCCTCAAAGCCTGCCTGGGTGCGATCAATCTGCAGAGGCCTGGCGAGTTCTTCACGCAGGCTTGTGGAGGTGATGTCCAGGCCGTGATGCATCAGCAGGTCACGCCATCCTGCCGGGGCCAGACGTGTGCAAGCGTGTTCGACATCGCTGATCAAGGGCATCACGACTCCTCCGATAGAAATCAAGGGAAAGAGTACGTAAAGGTGTAAAACGCGGTAACTGACCGAACGGCTAGGCTGCCGTTGAGGGCTTCCAGGCAGGGTGGGTGGTCGTTCGTCTAATTGAGGGTGTAAACGTCCTGTTTGGGCATGAAAAAACGCGAAAACAGTTCGGACTGCGACTTGATGTTGAGCTTGTTGTAAATGTTGCGCCGGTGCACCTTGATGGTTTCGGTCGACAGCGCCAGTTTGCCGGCGATCTCTTTATTGGAGAAACCACTGAGCAACAACTTGAGCACGTCCTTCTCGCGCGTGGTGATCTGCGTGCCCAGCTGAACAATCGCTTCAGACCAGGGCGGCGGCTCACTGAGGTGTTTTTCTTCATCCACTTCAAAGCACATGCGTTGATGCATCAATGCCATGACCCACGGCTTGATGATATCCAGCGTGGTGATCTGCTCCGGGGTGTAGCGCGTATTACTGCCAAATGAAATACACAGGGTTCGATCCGCATCGAGCTGGACGTTGTATTGCACCTCATCGACGGACACGTACCGGGCGAAATACTGATGGTAATACTCGGTGGTCAGGAAGTGCTCGGGAGCAATGTCTGACAGATGGAAAAAACCGCTCTGCGGGTTTTCACGGTTGGCAATGTAAAACGGGTCCAGCAGATAAAGGCCTTTTACATACAGTTGCGTCAGGGCATCCACTTCGTCGGCATCCGCTACCTCGGTCACGCTGACGACATTGACTTGCTGGTTGCTGAACACCAGGACCACCCAATTGTCGATCTGCACATACTCATTCAACACGCGAACCAGCGAGCTCCAGAAGGCTGGGCGGTTCAGCTCCATGATCAGCTTGCCGGCCGACCGGTGCCAGGCGAGGTTGTGAAGGTCGAGTGACATGGACTACCCCTTTAGGGTTAGGGATTCAGGGGGCTGAGCTAAGTATTTGTAGGTATTTACTATTCGACGACGCCGGGTATATTCACCCACCAGCGTTGATGGCCATGAGGGCCTGTCGTTTTTGACAAGGATAGTTATATGAATAAATCACATTTGCGAGCCCTTTTTTTAGCCTCGCTTGTCTGTGCGGGGGCCAGCACGCCCGCAGCGGCGGCAGAACCCCGAGTTAACCTGTACAACTGGTTCGGGTTGATCGCGCCAGAAACGCCAAAGGAATTCGAGCAAAAAACCGGCACCAAGATGCACATCGATACCTTCGACAGTGCCGAGGTCATGCAAAGCAAGGCCATGGCCGGGCGCACCGGGTATGACGTCGTTGTCGCCACCTCCAACGTGTTGCCAAGCCTGATCCAGGCGGGTGTGCTGGCCCCGCTCGATCGCAGCCAACTGAGCAACTATGCGCATATCGACCCGGAAATGCTGGCCTTGCTCGCCACCAATGACCCGGGTAACAAATACGCCATTCCTTACCTGTGGGGCACTACCGGCATCGGCTACGACGTGGATAAGGTCAAGGCCGCACTGGGTGATAACGCCCCGGTGGACAGCTGGGACTTGATCTTCAAAGAAGAGAACATCAGCAAGCTCAAGTCCTGCGGTGTGGCGATGCTCGACTCGCCGAGCGAAATCATCTCCATCGCCTTGCATTACCTCGGCCTGCCGAGCAACAGCCAGAACCCTGAGGACTACCAGAAGGCCCAGGCGCTGCTGCTTAAAATCCGCCCTTACGTGCTCTACTTCGACTCCTCCCGAACCGACGCCGACTTTGCCGATGGCAATATCTGTGTGGTCGTGGGCTGGGCGAGCGGGGCACTGACGGCCCAGGCCATCAATGAGAAAAACCGCACTGGCCGCAAGATTGCCTACAGCTTGCCGCGCGAGGGCGGGCTGGTGTGGTCGGAAAACTTTGTGTTGCTCAAGGATGCACCCAACGCCAAGGCCGGCTTGGCGTTTATCAATTACATGCTTGAGCCCAAGGTGATTGCCAAGAGCTCCAACCACACGCTGTACCCGAATGCCAACAAGGACGCCACCGCGCTGGTTGAGCAGACGTTGCGTGATAACCCGTGGATTTACCCGTCCAAAGAAACCATCGCCACGCTGGTGCCGCTTGAGCCGTTGCCGTTGAAACTCGAGCGTATCCGCACGCGGGTGTGGACCAAGGTCAAGAGCGGTACGTGACGGCCTGAGCAAGGCCCTGGAGCTTTCGCAGAGATCCCAGAGAGGGAGATAAATCATGGCCCGACGTGATGACCCGTGCGATGTGAAATCGGACGACTACCAGGCGTACAAGGAGATTGAGGAACAGATCGGTCACTGTACGCCGGAGCAAGCCTGGGCCATGTATTACGTCTCGACCGGGATGGTGCGTGAACACGTTACGCGGGCGGTCATGGAGCATATCGGCAGGGGCAACCGGGCGCTGCTGATGGAGTTTCCCGAGTTGGCGCGGGTGCAAGAGCGGTCTCGTTTGATGCTGCCTCTTTGAGTAACACTGCGTTTGGATCAGCACCTGCTTTTCTGTGGGAGCTGGCTTGCCTGCGATAGCCTCAACCGGATGCCACTGATAAACCGAGGTGTTCGCATCGCAGGCAAGCCAGCTCCCACATTTGACCACGGGTGGTTTCAGTGATCAGGTCGGCTTTCAACCGCTCTTCATGGCCCGCGCCAAGCGCAGCGTACCTTGGTGAATCTCATCCCGATTGAGCGAGGCAAACCCCAGGCGCAACGCATTCTCCGCCAAGCCCTCGGGCGAAAACTGACGCGCACTGCGCACCACAACCCCCTGGCCCAGGGCATTCTCCACTAACCGGTCAACATCGGTCTCATCCTGGAAACGCACCCAGAGCGCCAGCCCGCCCTCGGGCGTGCGCACCTGGATACGCTCGCCGAACGCCTCGTGCAGGCAGCTCTGCAACACTTCCCGGCGTGCGGCGTATTCTTTCGAAACACGGCGCAAGTGCTTCTTCAATTCACCCTCATTGATCAGGTCCGCCAACATTTTCTGCGCGACGGCATCGGTGTCGCCCACTACCAGTGCGGCGCTTTTTTGCAGCACTTCAATCACATGGGCAGGTGCCACCACATAGCTGCAGCGAAACGTCGATCCCAATGCCTTGGAGAGCGAGCCGATATAGATCACATGGCGTTGCGTCGTATCACTGGCCAGTGGCAGGTAGGGCCGCCCGTTGAAGTGATACTCGTGGTCGTAGTCTTCTTCGATCACGCAAAAATCATGCAGCGCCGCCAAGGCCAGCAGCTGTTGCCGACGTGCCGCGTGCAGGCTCACGGTGGTGGGAAATTGATGGTGCGGGGTGAGATAGATCAGGCGCACCTTATGCGCTTGGCAGAGCTGCTCGATATGGTCGGTGCGGCAGCCTTCATCGTCCATGTCGACGGTGATCAAGCGCGCGCCGAGCTTGCGGAAAATCTCCCACGCCGGTGGGTAACTCAGGCGCTCCACCAACACCACGTCACCCGGTTGGATCAGCAAGCTGGCGGTGAGGTACAGCGACACCTGGGTGCCTGGCGTGAGGCAGATATTCTCGGCGCTGATCATCAGCCCGCGATTGTTGCGCAGCATATCGGCCAGCGCGCAGCGCAGGTAATAGCCGGTGCCTTCGCTGCCGTAGCGCACCGTATTGGTGGTAAAGCTGCTGCGCAGGGCGTTGCGGTAGTAGCGATGCAGTACGGCTTGCGGCAGCAAGCGGTGATCGCAGGCGCCGTTATCGAAAAACAGCGCGTCATGCCGATGCTCCAGGGCAATCGCCTGGGCGTTCTGGGTGAAGTAGGGCACGATCGCCTGCGGCATCAGCGCGGGGGCGAAAGACGCCTGCGAGCGAGTGGGCGCGGGCTTGGGCGTCAGTTGCGCATTGACGAAGGTGCCACGGCGCGGCTCGCTGATCAGCCAGCCTTTGGTCATGGCCTCCTCGTAGGCCAGGATCACGGTCTTGCGGTTGACGTCGAGCAGCTGCGCCATCTCCCGTGTGCCCGGCAGCAGCGCGCCGGGCGGCAACCGCCCTTCGAGGATAGCCGCGACGAGGCCTTCGGCAATCTTGCGATAGGACGCTTGGCTGGAACCCTCGTCAAGCTTGAGCAAAGGACGCCATTTACGCATCTGGACCATCTGAAGTATCCAAAACTGGAGGTTTTAATGGGCCTAGTCTAGCGCAACAATCAGGGCCTCACTCACTCCGAGGTCTTTATGAACGCGCGCCATGTAATCGAACTCTCTCCCTCGGGGAAAACCTTTGAAGCCGGTGACGAGCTGTTGCTGGACGCCATGCTCGCCAGTGGCTTGTCGGTGCCGTTTTCGTGCCGACGCGGTGCCTGTGGCTCGTGCAAGGTGGTGGTCACCCAAGGCGAATACCGCGCCAAGCAACTGGCTCCAGGCGCACCTGCGCCCAGCTATCCGTTGGCCGCCAATGAGATGCTGCTGTGCCAAAGCCACGCCTGCGCCGACATGCGCCTGGAAATTCCTGGCTGGTCGCTGGACACGCCCGCACTGGTCGTCGAGTCGACGGTGCTGAGCAAGCGCGCACTGAGCCCTGACATCGTCGAGTTGGTGGTGATGCCGGATATGCCGTTGGCCGTACGGGCGGGCCAGTACCTCAAGGTCCGCCTGGTCGATGGCGATTCGCGCTGTTTCTCGATCGCCAACCTGCCGGCCGATGGCGATGGGCGCCTGATGTTTCAGATCCGCCGGGTGAGCGGCGGGCTTTTTTCCGAAACCCTGCTGGGCAGCCTGGAGGCCGGCGATCTGTTGCAACTGGAAGGGCCTTTTGGTGCCTGCACCTGGCAGGACGATGATGCGGCGCCGGTCGTGCTGTTCGCCACCGGCACCGGCTACGCGGGTATCAAGCCGATCCTGCTGACCGCCTTGAAGCGCGATCTGGAGGTGACGTTTTACTGGGGCGGCGCGCAGGCCACCGATTTTTACGACCGCGCATTCCTCGACCAGGCCGTCATCGAGCACCCGCGTTTTCACTGGCACCCGGTATTGGCCTCCCAGGGCAAGGTGCAGGAAGTCGCGCTAAGCCACGGGCACCGCTGGGAAGCGGCGCAGGTGTATGCCTGCGGTAACGGCGGCATGATCAGCCAGACGCGTGCCGAGTGCCTGGAAGCGGGTTTACCCAGCCATCGATTTATCGCCGAAGCCTTTGTACCCAGCGGCCAGTCGAGCGCCGACACGCTGCTCAAGACCCTGGATGACACCTGGGAAAAGGTCGGCCCGAGGTATTCGCTGGATGGCATGCTCGCCGCCCGTGAAAAAACCATCCGCGCCCTGGCGGCGATTGCCAGCCACCTTAAAGTCGGCATGACCACCGGGGCAGCCCTCGACATGGCCGCCGAGCAATTGCAGACCATGGGCGCCTCCCACACCTGGCACCCGACGTACATCCGGTTTGGCGACGACACGGTTCGCCCACCGAGAGAGGGCATTGACCCACTGCGTACGCTGCGCGCCACCGATATCGTGGTGGTCGACCTCGGCCCGGTGTGGGACGGCTACGAGGGCGACTATGGCGACACCTTCGTCTTTGGCGAGTCAGCGCTGCACCGCGATTGCTTCAAGGCCGTGCATGAAGTCTTTGATGAAACCCGCGAGGCGTGGAAGGGTGGTATGACCGGCTGTGAACTCTATGACTTTGCCGAGGCGTGCGCCGTTTCCAAGGGCTGGCGTCTGTCCCGTAACCTGGCAGGCCACCGTATTGCGGATTTCCCCCACGCACTGTTCGGCAACACGGAATTGGCCGCGCTTGAGATCACGCCAAGTGAAATGGTGTGGGTGCTGGAGATCCAGCTCTGCCACCCCACCGAGCCGGTTGGCGGGTTCTTTGAAGATATCCTGATGCTGGAGGCTTGAAGGGCTGAGGCACTCCAGGTGTTATGCAGGAGGTTTGCCGAGTTTCCCTGAACTATATGGGCGCAGTCGGCTCATACAGCCATTGCCAATCAAGGCAATTATTTCTATGCGATAGGGACATCTCCGGTGAAATATGCAATTTGCGCCACCTTGCTGCTGTCACTGAGCGGCTGCCTGACCATGTCGGGTGAATACACCGTGACGGCTCAGGACGCCTCCGGCGCCCCGTTAACCAGGCTCGGCACCTTCACCGCCGAGGGCCATAACATTTACCCCATACGCAATGCGTTCTGCCTGAATGCGCCGGGGGCGACGGTCATCATTCGCGATGCCCGCACCGGCGAGGAACTGCGCAGCGAAAGCCCTTATCACTGCCGTTAAGCCTCAAAAAAAGGATTTCCATGAGAGCGTTTCTGATAGCAGGCCTGGCCGTGGCCGTGAGTGGCTGCGGCAACATTTCCAATATCCGTGCTTACAACACGGCCTATGTTGAACCCACATCAGGGGATACCGCACGCTTGCGCGTGATCACCAATGGCATGGCGCGCGGCGTGCCGGGCCGTGACTGCATCGACTGGCGTGTGCCTGGCGCCGGTGTGATGGCCGTGTCCGAATCCGGCTTTGCGGGGCAGAATAATGGCCGCAGCCTGGGCATGCCCGAGAGTAACCGCCGGGTGGAGGCGCAAGGCTCGGCGCGTAGTGAACTGAAGGTGCCGGCGAACAAGCCTTTTGCCATGAACTTCCAGAGTGAGGGCTATGTTTCTGGCGGCAATTCCTATAGCTGCAGGCAAAGCTTTCACTTCACCCCCAAGGCCGGGCAAGATTACGAACTGATCCTGCTCGACGGTGGCCAGTGCCTGATTGCATTGCAGCGCCTGAACCCGACGGGGAAACCGGAGAACGTGGCGGTGGAGAAGGCCAAGCTGTGCAATGCGATGGATATGTTTTAGGCCGCCAGCCAAACCTGGTTAACCACAACGCCGATCACGATTGATCGGCGTTGTGGTTTTTACCTTCGCCGGTCAGAGCTTCGGCAGTTGCCCAACGCGGCCGATCATTTCCGTGACGATCTGCAGGTCCAGCAGGAACTGTTCGACGGTCTTGAATTCACCGTCGGTGTGCCCGGTGTACTTCACGTCCGGCTTCGCCAAGCCGAATTGCACGCCATTGGGCAGCTTATGCACGGAGGTCGCGCCGGCTGAGGTGCCGAACTTATGCTCCATGCCGAGGTTTTCGCTGGCCACAGCCAACAGGGCTTTGACCCACTCGCCCTCCGGGTTGCGGTACATCGGCTCGGCTGCCGAGTAAGTGAAGTTCATGGTCACCTTGGTGCGCTTGTCCCAAGCGTTGATTTTCTGCTCGATCTCGGCCTTGAGCGTTTCCGGCGACTTGCCCTTGGGAATGCGCAGGTCCACCGCCAGCTTGAAGGTGTTGGCGTCTTGGCCGACAAAGGTCAGCGAAGTGGTCAGCGGGCCCATGAACGCATCGGAGAATCCCACGCCGAGCTTGCCGCCCAGGTAATCCAGGCCCCAGTTGTCGGCGGCGTACTGCGCAGCGTCGGTGATGTGGTTGTGCTTGAGGGCAATCTTGCCGTCGACGCTGTGGATCAGCTCCAGCATGCGTGCGACCGGGTTGACGCCGGTTTCCGGCTCGGACGAGTGCGCGGACACACCGGTGACCGTCAGCTTGACCTCTTTGCCCACCACCTTGGCCGCTACCGTGAAGTCGCCGCCGTGACTGTTGGCGTATTCATTGCCGGCTTTTTGCAGGCTGGCTGCCAACTCGGCGGGTGTGTCGCTGAGTAACGTAGCCACCGACACCGAAGGAATCTGGTTGGTGGCCGCGCCGCCGGTCATCGTGATGATTTCTGCGCCTTTGCCGTCACCTTTGCGCACCGGGAAGGTGGCCATGATGGCGCCGTGGCCTTTTTCGGCAATCACCACCGGGTAGCCGCCATCAAGCGCCAGGTTGTATTGCGGCGTTGGGTTGTGCGCGAAGTAGTAAGGAATGGCGTCGCCCGAGGTTTCTTCAGTGGTGTCCACCAGCAGCTTGAAGTTGCGCGCCAGTGGCAGTTTTTCTTCCTTGATGACCTTCATCGCGTACATCGCCACGACGATGCCGTTCTTGTCATCTTCGGTGCCACGGCCGTACATGCGGTCGCCGATCAGTGTGACCTTGAAGGGGTTAAGTTTGGTGCCGTCCTTGAGCACCCAGTTTTCCGGCGTCACCGGCACCACGTCGGCGTGGGCGTGAATACCGACCACTTCATCGCCGCTGCCTTCCAGAGTGATTTCGTAGACGCGGTTGTCGACATTACGGAAGTTCAGGTTGAAGGCTTTGGCCAGGCCCTGGATCTTGTCGGCGATCTTGAGGAATTGCGGGTTCTTGTACTGTGGCAGGCCGTCGACGTTGAAGGTCGGGATCGCTACCAGCTCGCGCAGGGTTTCCAGCGCGGCTTTGCCGTACTTCACGCGGGTGTAAATCCCCAGCAAGCGATTGATCTCGTTCTGCTGGTCGGCGCTCAGGGTTTTGTTGGCGAGGAAGGCTTCGATGGCCGGGCCGACGTCGTCGGTTTTTGCCAGGTCGCCCTTGGCCAGGGTGCCGAGGAAACCACGGAAATCGGTGGCCGGGGTTTCGCCAAAGTGCTTGATGATGGCTGTGCTTTGTTCGACGCTGATAGTGGCGGACGCAGGCGTGGCGACGGCCGCGAAGCTGGCGGCGAACAGGGTGGCAGCCACCAGTTTCTTGAGTGGAAAGTGCATGGTCAGAGGCATTCCTTTGCAGGCAGTGAGTAAGAGGTTTCTGATCGATCTGTCAGAAACATTTCCACACACTACCATCACCAAGGCCGGGGTAGGGAGCCTCGGCCTGGGAAATGTCCTACTCAAGTAACAGAGTTGCCCAGTAACCAAATGTGGGAGCGGGCTTGCCTGCGATAGCGGTGGATCAGCCATGAAGTTGTCGACTGACAGTCAGCCATCGCAGGCAAGCCAGCTCCCACATGTTTGAAATGGGTGCTCAAGGCTTGCCCGGATGCGGCTCCGGATACTGCGCCATCACGTCCACAGCCTTGGCATACGGCCCATTCCACAACTGCTCGTGCAACTGCCCGATGCGCTTGGCCATCGCCGCGTCGTGCATCACCACCTCGAGGTTGCGCGAGTTATCCAGATACCCGCCTAGCCAATTGCTGGTGCCTACCCAGGCCACTTGCCCGTCGATCTCCAGGGTCTTGCTGTGGATCACCCGCGCATACGGAATAAACCCTTGTTTGGCTTCGGGCAGGGTGACGATCTTGATCTCGACGTTGGGTAGCACGGCCAGGCTTTTGAGGTAGGGCAGTTCCAGCTTGTCGGTGTTCCAGTTGGACACCATCAGCTTGACCGATACCCCACGCGCAGCCGCGGCGCGCACGGCGTTGTCGATCACTGCGTAGTAGGGGCGGGTTCGGTCCGGCCCGTAAGACAGTGGCGCGTAGTCGAGCAATTGCACGCGAACTTCTTTCTGGGCTTCGCTCAGCAGGCGCGGCAGTTCCAGTTGTGAGTCGCCCACGCCGGGCGGGTTGTAGCGTTGCGGGCTGGCCACCAAGTAGTTGCCGGTGCGCGCAGGCTCGGGGCTTGCGGCAGGCAGCGGCACAGGTTGTTTATCCGCGAGTGCGGCCTGGGCCTGCCAGTCCTGGTTGAAGATCGCCTGCACCTGGCTGACTACCGTGGCATCGCTGATGCGCAAGCCGGTCTCGTGGATATGCTCCAGCGAGCGCCAATCGAAATTCTGGCTGCCGACAAACGCCTGCTTGCCGTCCACCACCATGTACTTGGCGTGGATGATCCCACCGCTCAACTGCCCATAGGCCAGTACGCGAAAGGTCAGGTTGGGAATCGCCCGCAAGCGTACCAGGGTAGACCCCTCCGACAGCCGAATGCCTTTTTCCTCGAGCAGAAAGCGAATTTTCACACCCCGTTTGCCGGCGGCTTCCAGGTGCTCAATCACCTTGTCCATCACTGAACCGGGATGGTCGGCGGCGTAGAACTGGCCGATGTCGATGCTGCTTTGGGCACCGTCAAACAACTCGATCCACACCGGCCCTGGCTGGCGCAAGTCGGCAGTGCCCAGCGCGGTGTCCACTGGCACGGTGTGTACCAGTTCAAACCCTGGAATTGAAAAGTCCGCCTGGGCAAGCGGACTCAACAGAAGGCCGGTCAGGCCGGCGATACGCAACTTCATCGAGAGGGACATAGGCGTCTCATCGGGCAAAAAGAACGGCGGGCGCATCACGCGCCCGCCCTGAAGGTCATGCCGTGCGGGTGTGCAACGGCGTCGGCACCAGGTGTGGCACTTCACCCTGAACACGGGCACCGCTGGCCGCGCGGATCAGCAGGATTTTCAGCTGGTCGTTGATGCGCTCCAGGCTGTCCTGGAAGAAGTTGTGGAACACCACGCAGAACAGCGCAATGGCGATACCCAGGCCGGTGGCGAACAAGGCCGTCCCGATACCACCGGAAATCTGGCCTGGGTCGGACACGCCGGCACTGGCCAACGCCTTGAAGGTGTCGATGATGCCGAGGATGGTGCCCAGCAGGCCCAGCAATGGCGCGGCGGTGGTGATGGTCTCAATGATCCACAGGCTGCGTGACAGTGGCGCGCGGGTCTTGAGGTACTGGGTTTCGATTTCGTCGTCCAGGTCCTTGCGCGAGCCGTTGGAGGCCTTTTGCGCGAGGATCGGCAGCACCATGTTCAGGGGCAGACTGTCGCGGCGGGTGAGGCTTTGCGGCAGGTCGCGCTCGCTGTGTACGTTGGCGCCCAGCACGTCGGTCAAGGCGCGGGCCTGGCGGCGCACGTAGGCGAAGTAGATGCCCCGTTCGATGGTGATGAAGATCGCGATCGCCATCGCGGCGTACATCACATAGAAGGTGATTTGGTGCAGCAGGTCCATGTCCATGAGTGTGTTCCTCTCAGGTGATTAATCAGAAATTCGCTTCCAGGGAAACCGTGACGGTACGGTCCAGGCCGACGATGTAAGCCGGGTCGCCATCGCGGAAACCGCTGTAGCTCGCCGCGTTGGTCTTGGTGGTGTACACGCCGTCCAGGTACTTCTTGTCAAACAGGTTGTCGACGTTCAGGCGCAGGGTGGCGTCCTTGACCACTTTCTTGTCCACGGGCAGGTAGATACCGGCGCCGAGGTTGAAAACGGTGCGCGCAGAGATGGCTTCGTCGTTGGTCAGGTCACCGTAGAGTTTGCTGGTGAACTTGCCGCCGAAGGTGCCGTAGAAGCGCCCGTCGTCGTAGCCGATGTTGGCTGCCAGCATGTTGGCCGGCACGTTGGCGAACTGCTTGCCGCTGGTGGGCAATACGATCGGTTTGCCGGCGCTGAAGACGGTCAGGTCATCCTGTTGCTTGGAGCTGGTGTAGGTGTAGGAGGTGTAGTAGTTGAAGTTGTGTGGCAACTTGCCGCTCCACTCCAGTTCCAGGCCTTTGTTGATCACGGTGCCGGCGTTGATGTCGGCCGAATCACCGTTGCTGTCCAGGGACGTGAGCTGGCGGTTCTTGAACTGCATGTAGAACAAGGTGGCGGCCAGGGTCATGTCTTCGCCGGTGTAGCGCCAGCCCAGTTCCTGGTTCCAGCTCAGTTCCGGCTTGGAGTCCAGGGAGCCCACGCCTTTGTCGTACAGCACGTAGTTCTGCGGGATACGCATGTTGCGCGAGAGGCTGTAGAACAACTGGTCACGCTCGTCGAGCTGGTATTTCAGACCGGCGTTGGGCAGCAGTTTGTTGTAGGTCTGGTTGGCCTTGCCCGGTTGTTCGGTGAGGCTGCCGTGGTTGGTGCCCTCACGCTCGACATTCATGTAGGCAAGGCCCGCGATCAGGGTCCAGTCCGAGTTGATGTACCAAGTGTCCTGGGCCCAGACTTTTTGCGCCGGGGTCACGGTGTAGCGGTCGCGACCTTGTACGGTGTTGCCGTTGGCGTCGACCACGGAGCTGGCGTCCGGCCAGGTGTCGCTGGGCTTGCCGCTGTTCTTGAGGGCAATGAACGGTTGGGTCTGGCTTTGGCGGGCGCGCTCGTACCAGTAGCCGAATTGCAGGCTGTGGTCGCCCAGGTCCCAGTTCAGTTTGGTGGTAATGCCCGGCCGCCAGGTCTGGGTGCGCGAAGGGCGGTAGTAGACGCCCGTCGTCGCGGAGCCGTCGGCGTTGTATTGGGCCTGCGTCGGCAGGTTGCCGAGGTCGAACACGCCGCCTTTGTTGGAGCCGCTGTTGAGCGCATAGGCGGAGGAGCCCACGCCGCTGCCGTTGCCGTAGTAGTAATACGGGATCACCGAGAGCGACAGGTTATCGCTCAGCTTGTACTGGGTGTTGAGCACGGCGGTGAAGGTCTGGAACGGGTTCTGTGCCAGGTCGTAATAGCTGCTGACCTTGCCGTTGGAACCCAGCGCCGGCTTGGCCGGGTAGGGGTCATACTTGCGGCCGAACTGCTGGAACTGCGCCTTGGTCAGTTGGCTGTAACTGTTGTTGTCCTGCTCGTGATACTTGAGGATCAGGTTGGCGGTGTTGCCGTTGCCGGCGTCGAAGAAGCTGTTCCACTCCACCTTGTCCGCACGCACCGCACCCGAGCCGCGCCACATCTGGCCTTCGGTGTGGGAAGCCGACAGCCAGTTGCTCAGGCCGTTGACTTCACCGGTATTGAGGCGCGCGAAGGTCTTGCGGGTGGCGTTGCTGCCCACCACTTGTTTGACGAACGCACCGGTTTCCTTGGTCGGGCGAATCGTCACGATACCGATGTTGCCGCCACTGGAACCGATATGCGGGCCGTCGGCTTCCGACGAGCCCTGAGTAACGAAAATCTGGTCGATGTTTTCCGGATCGCCCAACAAGTTGGAATACAGCGCGTAGTTGCCGGAGTCATTGATCGGCATGCCATCCACCGACATACCGACCTGGTCTGAGTTCATGCCGCGCATGGTGAAGCGAAAGCCCGACAGGCCTGTGTTGTCCTCACTCGAGATGTTCAGGCCCGGCGTGTACTTGAGCTTGTCGATGGCGTTGCCGGTGGCGGTTTGCTTGTCCAGCGCTTCCTTGGTGATGGTCGAGCGGCCCTTGGCGCTCTCTTCCTGGACCATGTAACCGCCCCCCGCGGTCGCCTTGCCTCCCTGAACTCCGATCGTGCCGACGTCACTGTCGCTGGTAGCTGCCATGCCCACTCCGTGGGTCATGCTCGTCGCGGCAACGAGTGCCAGATGAATACGTGTGAACCTCATCACTGTCGTCCTGGTGTCGGTGCTTATTGCACGCTGTAGTTGAAGGTGGCGGTGAAGCGTTGTTCGTTACGTCCACCGAAGGCTTGTTCGGGGAACGGCTTGACCTGCTTGATGCGGCGCAGGCTATTGGTAGCGGCCCGATTGAGCAGCATGCTCGGCGCCGGGGTCTGGATCCCGGCATCAAGCACGCGGCCTTGTCGATCCACCATCAACCAGACCACCACCTCGCCACTGGGGCGTTCGAGGGACGCCTGGCGCCCGGTGGGGTATTGCTTGTACGTGTCCAGCTCGTTGCGCAGACCTTTGAGGTAACCGCCTTCCAGGGCCTGGCCATCCACTTTGGGCGGTGCCGGTGGCGCGGGCGGCGCAGGTGTCGGCGCGACAGCGGCCTGCACCGGCTTGGCCGCGACCGGTGCGACTGGCGCTGGCGTGGGCGTCGGTTTGGCCGCTACCACGGGCTTGGGTTTAGGCACCGGCTTGGGCTTGGGTTCAGGTTTTGGCAAGGGCTTGGGCGGTGGCGGCGGCGGGGCCGGTTCGGCCTCTTCGTCCTCGATCACCGGCGGAGGCGGCTCTTGCTCGACCACCGGCTCGGGAACCACTTCGGGTTCGGGCTCGACCAGGGCCAGCTCGACCGCCGACTCGTCGTACTGCGGCTGGATTTTCAACGGTTGGGACTGGATACCCAGTGCAATCAGCACCAGGGCGATCAGGGCCGGGACACTGCCCAGCAGCTGACGCGCACGAAACAGTACATACATGATCAAGACTTACGCGTGGCAATGGACACGGAGGTAAAGCCACCCAGGCGCAGGGTGTCCATGACTTCCACCAGGCGCGAAACCTCTACGCCTTTGTCGCTGTTGACGATGATGGTCGACTTGGTATCAGGCTTCTCTGCGGCCTTGAGCGCCGGCACCAACGCATCGACCGTGAGGTCCTTGCCGTCCAGTTGCAGTTGCCCTTGCAGGCCCAGGGTCAGGATGAATTTATTCTGCGGCTTGAGTTGCTGCGAGCTGCTGGCGCTGGGCAATTGGGTCTTCATGCCGAGTGCCGGTATCACGTTCAAACTCACCAGTACGAAAAACACCAGGAGGAACATCATCACGTCGATCATGGGGATCAACTCAATGTGTGCCTTGCGTTTCTTGGGTTCATCCCAGGTTCTCATTCTGTTACCCCGTCGTTGAATTAGGGGCGACACGCTAACAACCAAAAATGACCGAATGGTTAACTTTAATTGACGTTTTAAAGGCTCTAGGACGCATCTTCCAGGGTTTTTACCGGGCACTTTGATGACGTAATGCAATTGACACGAAGGCAGTACACTCTGGAAGAATTTACTTGAAGAGCTGCCGCGTATGCCCACTGCACTGCCTCAATTGTCGACCCCGCGACTCCTGTTGCGCGCACTGGAAATGCACCAGGCCGAGGTGCTTTTCATGCTCGCCAACGGGCCGAAGATTGCTGACAACACGGCCAACATTCCGTCGCCCTATACCTTGGAAACTGCGCACGGTTTTATTGCCGGGGCCGCTGACAAATATCGAGCGGGCGAGTTGTTGAACCTGGGGATGCATGTGCGTGAAACCGGTGAGTTGGTTGGCATGGTCAGCCTGCGCCTTAACGCTCGTCATCACGCAGGGCATTTGGGCGGCTGGGTTGCGGCGCATGCGCGTAACCTGGGGTATGCCGCTGAGGCGGCGAGCGCGATGATGGGCTTTGGCTTCACCGAACTTGGGCTGCAGCGGGTAGGCAGCCAATGCTTTGGCCGCAACAAGGAATCGGCGCGAGTCATGCAGAAAATCGGCCTGCGTTATGAAGGCTGCCTGCGTCAGGCGTTTCTCAAGAATGGCGTGTATGAAGACCTGCTGGGCTTTGCCACCGTGCGTGAGGACTGGGAGCGCGCGTTGTGAATGACGCAGTGGACCATGGCAGGCGGCGAGTCCTTAGCGGGCTGGCGGTCGCTACCGCGTTTTCAATCCTCAGCCCATTTGCGCGCAGTGCCGGGGTGGATTACCCGTTCACCCTCGGCGTGGCCTCGGGCGACCCGCTGCCGGATGGTTTTGTGATCTGGACGCGCCTGGCGCCGTTGTTCAATGCAGCCGATGGCAGCGGTGGGTTGAAGCGCGCGGTGCCGGTGCGTTGGCGGGTGGCCAGTGATGCGGCGATGACGCGCATCGTGAAGCAGGGCGAAGTCTTGGCGACGGAGCGGTTCGCCCATTCGGTGCATGTTGAAGTGGCCGGGCTGGCGGCGGGCCGGCCGTATTGGTACCAGTTCGAAGGCCTCGGCGCGCAGAGCCCGGTGGGCCAGGCGCGCACCACGCCGCCCGTGCAGGCGATGGCGTCGGCGCGCTTGGGGTTTGTCTCGTGCTCGCATTGGGAGCGCGGTTACTTCAGCGCCTATCGCCATTTAGCCGCAGAGCAGCCCGACCTGGTGTTTTTTCTCGGGGACTACATTTACGACAGCTCTTACGCGGCCGACTCGGGAAAAGTCATTCGGTCCCACGGCAGCGGCAATGCCAAGAGCTTGAGCGACTACCGCAACCGCTACGCCCTGTACAAAACCGATCCGGACCTGCAAGCCCTGCACGCGGCCGCCCCCAGCGTCGCGACCTGGGATGACCACGAAGTGCAGAATGACTACGCCAACCGCTGGTCCCAGGACCCGAAGATTCCCGTGGCGCAATTTCTGCAGCAGCGGGCGGCGGCGTACCAGGCGTTTTACGAGCACATGCCGCTGCGCGCCAGCAGCGTGCCGAAGGGGTCGGACATGCGTATTTACCGGCGCCTGGACTACGGCCGTCTGGTGCGTTTTCATGTGTTGGATGGGCGCCAGTATCGTTCCGAACAGCCGTGCATCCAGGCCAATGGCAGCCATCAGGGGCATATCGCCGCCAACACCTGCAGCGAATTGCGTGACCTGGGCCGGACCATGCTCGGCTGGCAACAGGAGGCTTGGCTGGACCAGGGTTTCGCCCAATCAAAGGCGCAGTGGAATGTGATCGCCCAGGACTTGCTGGTGGCGCCCTTGCTCCAGCGCGACCTCAGCAACCACAAGGTGGGGCATTGGACCGATGGTTGGGACGGCTACGTGGCCAACCGATCACGCATGCTCGCGTCGATCGAGCGTCATCAGCTGAAAAATCCGGTGTTCTGGGGCGGTGATATCCATTCGTTCTGGACCACCGACCTGCATGCCGATGCCAACAACCCGGATTCACGCATCGTGGCCACCGAGTTCGTCGGCAGTTCGGTGACCTCCGATGGCCCGCCCTTTGAGGCGTTCAGCAAGATCCTGCCGCTTAATCCGCATGTGAAGTTTTTCGACAGCCGCCAGCGTGGGTACGTGTCGGTGGAGCTGGCGGCCCAGAAAATGCTGACGAATTTTCGGGTGATAACCGATCCGCGCGATCCCAACGCCACGGTGTCGACCCTCAAGTCGTTTGTGGTGGAGCCGGGGTGGGCGGGGGCGATTGCGGTTTAGCGTACTTGTCGGTTGTAAACACTCAATGGGGCAAGCCCGCTCGCCACAACAAGCCCGCTCATCACTGCAAGCCTGGTGACGACAAAAGCCGCGTGGTCTGTCAGTTGATTTCGTAACGCACCGACAGCGCGCCTTTTTTCTCCGACAAGGCCAGGATAGTCACCTGGCCCAGTTCGCTCAGTGCCTGCACATGAGTACCGCCGCAGGCGTAGGCGGGCAGTTCGCCGAAACCCACTTCGCGGGCGCCGTCTTCCAGGGTCATATGGCGCGGGTAGTCGGCGGCAATCCATTGGTTGACCTGTTGCTGGATCGCCTCGGCGTCGATGGCCTGGGCCATTTCGCCACGGATAAAGGTGATTTTGCATTCGCCCGGCCAATGGTGGGCCTTTATCGGCATCCAGCCGAGGCTTTCTCCCGCATTGCCAATCAGGTGCCCGGCCGAATGCAGGCGCGTGTGCAGGGCGCGGCGCTGTGCGTCGACCCGTGCGGTGACCGGGCCGGGCTCCAGAGGCTGGTCAACATAATGCACCACTCGGTCGGCTTCCTGGGTGACGCGCAGAATCTGGCTGTCGCCAAGCCAGCCGGTGTCGAAGGGTTGCCCGCCGCCTTGGGGATGGAAAATAGTCGACTGCAAGGTAACGGCAAACAGGCCTTCGTGCGGCGTGCAGCTCAGCACTTCAAGTTCGGCAGTCAGATGGTCGTGGGTGAAAAACAGGCGCTCGGTCATTATTTACATCCGCATCAGGGTTCTACGGGCAGTATAAATAGTGCGTAGATAGGTGATAATCCGTTCAATTATCAATGGACCTGTGCGTCATGAGCATCAATCTTCCTTTGCCACTGCTGGGTGAAATGGCGATTTTCGTCAAAGTCGTGGAGACCGGCAGTTTCTCCGAAGCGGCGCGACAACTGAGCGTTTCACCCTCGGCAGTGAGCCGCAGTATCTCGCGTCTCGAACAGGCCCTGGCCACGCGGTTGTTGCAACGCACTACGCGCAAGTTGCGCTTGAGCGAAGGCGGTGAAGAGGTGTTCAAGCGTTGCCAGGAGATGGTCAACGCGGCGCGTTCGGTGATGGAGATCAGCGGCCAGTTCACCCATGAGGCCGAAGGCCTGGTGCGGGTCAGTGTACCCAAGGCAGTCGGGCGCTTTGTGGTGCACCCACATATGCCGGAGTTCTTGCGGCGCTATCCCAAGGTGGATGTGCAGTTGATCCTGGAGGACCGGCATGTAGATCTTATCGACGACAACGTGGACCTCAGCATCCGTATCACTGACAGCCCGCCGCCGGGCCTGGTCGGCCGCCAACTGTTGCCCATCGAGCATTTGCTGTGTGCCACGCCGCAGTACCTGGCCGAGCAGGGTACGCCTGAGCATCCCCATGATTTGCTGGAACACAGCTGCATTTACCTGGGGGAAACGCCGGGGGATTCACGCTGGAAGTTTCGCCAGGGCGCTAAAGCGGTGACCGTGGGCGTGCGCGGGCGCTACGCCGCGAACCATACCGGCGTGCGCCTGGATGCGGTGTTGCAGCATGTGGGGATTGGCAGCTTGCCGTACTTCACGGCGCGCCATGCCTTGGAGGCGGGGAGTTTGGTGCAGGTCTTGCCTGAGTGGGATTTTATTGCGTCCTACCATGGCGAGGCGTGGTTGCTGCATTCGCCTACACGGTATCTGCCACCGAAGTTGCGGGTGTTTATTGATTATCTGGTGGAGTGTATGGCGAAGGAGCCGACACTGCGCCGAAGGTAGGAGTGCGGTCCAACTGTGGGAGCTGGCTTGCCTGCGATGGTATCGACTCGGTTTAACTGACTGACCGAGTCGCCTGCATCGCAGGCAAGCCAGCTCCCACACAAGCCAGCTCCCACATTTAAAATCAGTGCTTGCTCTGATCCTGCGGCATGGCCAGCAGTTGCTTTTCCTGGTTCCAGTCGAACGGCTCATCGTTCTGTTCGGCTTCATAGCGACGTTCTTCCAGAGACTGGTACAGGTCCAGTTCTTCATCGGGCATGAAGTGCAGGCAATCACCGCCGAAGAACCACAGCAGGTCACGGGGCACCAAATGGGCGATTTGCGGGTAGCGCAGAATCACCTGGCTCATCAGGTCCTGGCCCAGGTATTGGCTCTCGATCGGGTCGATCGGCAGCAGGGCGCGCAATTCGTCGAAGCGCTCCAGGAACAGGGTATGGCTTTCCTCGGGCACCTGTTCGGCTTCGCCGACGGCAACCAGGATGCTGCGCAAGTGGTCGAGCAAGACGAGATGATCGGCAACGACGTTGGACACGAGATAAGTCCTCTAAAGCAAAAACGGGCGCGAGAGTATATAGCTCACGCGCCCGTTTTTATATGACCGCTCGACTCAGCGGACTTTACCCTCAGCCTGGGTCAGCTCTTCCTTGCTGAAATCATCCACATCGATCACCTTGCGGCGCGCGGCTTCGGCGTCGCGCAGGGTTTGCGCTTCGGCCGGTTGCAACACGCCCGCGTGCAGCGCCGCGTCGATGGCATGCTCGCCGGCGGCCGGTTTGACCTGGCCGCTTTTGAGCGCCGTGTGGAGTTTTTTCTGCAAGGGGTGGCTGGCACCCAGCAGGTCGTAGGCGTGTTGCAGGGCGCCCACCGGGTCTTCTGCCGATTGCGGGCGATAGCAACCCGCCAGCAACTCTTCCAGGGTCGGGTCGCCCTTGGCACGGCCAATCACCGCAGCCACTTCGGCGTCCAGCGCATCGGACGGCCCGGTATGGCGACGGCCGAACGGGAACACGATCACCCGCAGCATGCAACCGAGGACCTTGTTCGGGAAGTTGCTCAGCAGTTCATCCAGGGCACGTTCCGATTCGCCGAGGCTTTCTTCCATGGCCCAGGCAAACAGCGGCTCCAGGTGATCCGGCGAGTCCAGGTCGTGATAACGCTTGAGCGCCGCCGAGGCCAGGTACATATGGCTCAGCACATCACCCAGGCGCGCCGACAGGCGTTCGCGGCGTTTCAGCTCGCCGCCGAGCAACATCATGCTCAAGTCGGCGAGCAGGGCGAACGCTGCGGCCTGACGGTTCAATGCACGGAAATAACCCTGGCTCAAACGGTTGCCCGGGGCTTTTTCGAAGTGCCCGATGCCGAGGTTCAGCACCAACGTGCTGGCAGCGTTACTCACGGCGAAGCCGATATGTTGCATCAGCAGACTGTCAAATTCCTTGAGCGCCTGGTCATGGTCTTCACGGCCGGCCAAGGCCATCTCCTTGAGCACAAACGGATGGCAGCGGATTGCGCCCTGGCCAAAGATCATCAGGTTGCGCGACAGGATATTCGCGCCTTCCACCGTGATGAAGATCGGCGCGCCTTGCCAGTTGCGGCCCAGGTAGTTGTTGGGGCCCATGATGATGCCCTTGCCACCATGCACATCCATGGCGTGGCTGATGCATTCACGGCCACGCTCGGTGAGGTGGTACTTGAGGATCGCCGACAACACCGAGGGTTTTTCGCCCAGGTCGACGGCATTGGCGGTGAGCATGCGCGCGCTGTCCATCAGCCAGGCGTTGCCGCCGATGCGCGCCAGGGCTTCCTGGATACCTTCAAAGGCCGACAGCGGCACGTTGAACTGCTCGCGCACCTGGGCGTACTGGCCGGTCACCAGGCTGGTGAACTTGGCCGCGCCGGTGCCGACCGCAGGCAGGGAGATCGAACGGCCGACCGACAGGCAGTTCATCAGCATCATCCAGCCCTTGCCGAGCATCTCCTGGCCACCGATAAGGAATTCCAGGGGGATGAACACGTCCTTGCCGGAGTTGGGGCCGTTCATGAACGCGGCGCCCAGCGGCAGGTGGCGACGGCCGATATCGACGCCGGGCGTGTCGGTGGGGATCAGCGCCAGGCTGATGCCCAGGTCTTCTTCCTCACCCAACAAGTGGTCCGGGTCATGGGCCTTGAAGGCCAGGCCCAGCAGGGTCGCGACCGGGCCAAGGGTGATGTAGCGTTTTTCCCAGTTCAGGCGCAGGCCAAGGGTTTCCTTGCCTTCCCATTCACCTTTGCAGATCACGCCGGTGTCGGGCATGGCGCCGGCATCGGAGCCGGCCAACGGGCCGGTAAGCGCGAAGCAGGGGATATCGTCACCACGGGCCAGGCGTGGCAGGTAGTGGTTGCGTTGCTCGTCGGTGCCGTAATGCAGCAGCAGCTCGGCCGGGCCGAGGGAGTTGGGGACCATCACGGTGGAGGCGAGGTCGCCGCTGCGGGTGGCGAGTTTCATCGCGACCTGGGAGTGAGCATAGGCCGAGAAGCCCTTGCCGCCATATTCCTTGGGGATGATCAGGGCGAAGAAACCGTGGGTCTTGATGTGCTCCCAGGCGGCGGGTGGCAGGTCCATGGCCTGGCCGATTTCCCAGTCGCTGACCATCGTGCAGAGTTCTTCGGTAGGGCCGTCGATAAACGCTTGTTCTTCTTCGGTCAGTTGCGCCTTGGGGTAGGCCAGCAACTTGTCCCAATCGGGGCGGCCGCTGAACAGTTCGCCGTCCCACCATACGGTGCCGGCATCGATGGCGTCGCGCTCGGTCTCGGACATCGGCGGCAGGACTTTCTGGAACCAGCTGAACAGCGGCTTGGTGAAGTATTGGCGACGCAGGTCGGGCAGCAACAGGGGCACGGCCACGGCGGCGATCAGGACCCAGAAGATCACCAGCAGCCAACCCGGTGCATGGCTCCAGGCCCCCATCGCCAGCAGGTAGACGGCGACCACGCCCAGCGCGGGCAGGGGCGCGGTGCGGCGGTGCGCCAGGTAGGCAATGCCGACCACCAGAACCAGTATCCACAACAACAGCATATTCAATCCTCCGTGAAACCAAGGGCAAAACCACCATGGAGCTTAGTCGGCATCCGAAAAAGCGCGGTGGCGAGGGTGTAACGAGTTGTGCTGGCGCACGCCGACATTTGGCCGAATCGTCGTTATCTCTAGGGCCGACCTGTCGTTAGACTCAAGGCTTGCCTCGGAGATAAAGCTCATGGATACGTACTTGAATCCCAGCCGCTTCATCGATAGTGACCACCCTGCGGTGGTGGAGTTCGCCGAAAAACATCGCGGAACCCGCCCGGATTTAAGTGACCAGGCGGTCAGTCTCTACTTGGCCGTGCGTGAGGCGATTCGCTACAACCCGTACAGCTTCAGCCGTGATCCGAATACCCTCAGCGCCAGCTTCGCCCTGGCCACCGGCGAGAGTTATTGCGTGCCCAAGGCCACCTTATTGGCCGCCTGTGCCCGCCATTGCGGGATCCCGGCGCGCATCGGCTTGGCGGATGTGCGCAATCATTTGTCGACACCGCGCCTGCTTGCGCTGCTCAAAAGTGATGTGTTCGCCATGCATGGCTATACCGAGTTGTACCTGCACGGACGCTGGGTCAAGGCCACGCCGGCGTTCAACAGCCAACTGTGCGAGTTGTTCGACGTGCCGCCGTTGGAGTTCGATGGAGTCAACGACAGCGTGTTTCACGCTTTCAACCGCCAAGGCCGGCGCTCGATGGAGTATGTGCTGGACCACGGGCAATTCAGCGATGTGCCGGAAGCGTTTTTCTTCGCGCATATTCAGCAGTGTTACCCACATCTGTTTGCCGAAGATATGCCGATGTTGCTCAAGGACATGCAGGGCGACATGCAGAGCGATTTAAGCCGCGCGTGAACCGGCGTATGCTGCTGCGTCCATCAAGCCATGTTCATCAACGATAAGGCGCGGTCATGCTGAAAATCTGGGGTCGTAAAAATTCATCAAACGTCAGGAAGGCACTGTGGTGCGCCGAGGAACTCGGCCTGGACTATGAGGCAATTGATGCGGGCGGGGCTTTTGGTGTGGTCGACACGCCGCAATACCGGGCACTGAACCCCAATGGTCGGGTGCCGATGATCGAAGACGGCGATTTTGTGTTGTGGGAATCCAACACCATCGTGCGTTATCTGTGCGCCAAGAACGCGTCGGATTTTTACCCGAACGACCTGCAGGCCCGTGCCAGCGCCGAGAAGTGGATGGACTGGACCACGTCCACACTCGCCGATCCGTTCAAGGCGGTGTTTTGGGGGATTCTGCGCACCCCGGCAGAAAAACAGAACTGGGACAGCATCAATGCCGGGCGCCAAGCCTGTATCGATGCGCTTAACACCGTCGACCAGGCTCTCGCCGAGCAACCCTACCTGTCCGGCGAGCATTTCGGCATGGGCGATATCCCCTTGGGCTGCTTTGCCTACGCCTGGTTCGAGATGCCCATCGAACGCCCGGCAATGCCCTATCTAGAGGCCTGGTACCAGCGCCTCAAAGACCGCCCGGCCTACCGCAAGGCCGTGATGACCGCGTTGACTTAATACCCACTATTAATACGGGTGACTGTACTTGTGCGACGCGGGCAAGCACCATGCTTGCCATGCGCCGCCGTTGAACTACGTGCGCTGCGCACTTATCTACTCTTTCTATTCCCTTCTCTGGTGCGTAATCCGATATGAGTTCCGCTCTGTCCATCCGGCAGCTAACCAAAACCTACGGCAACGGTTTCCAGGCCCTGAGTGGTATCGATCTGGACGTGGCCGAAGGTGACTTCTTCGCCTTGCTCGGCCCCAACGGTGCCGGCAAATCCACCACCATCGGCATCCTCTCCACCCTGGTCAACAAAACCAGCGGCTCGGTGAATATCTTTGGCCATGACCTGGACAAATCCCCGGCGGCGCTCAAGCGCTCCATCGGCGTGGTGCCCCAGGAGTTCAACTTCAACCAGTTTGAAAAGACCTTCGACATCGTCGTGACCCAGGCCGGTTACTACGGCATCCCGGCGAAAATCGCCAAGGAACGCGCCGAGCAGTACCTGACTCAGTTGGGCCTGTGGGACAAGCGTGACGTGCCGTCGCGTTCGTTGTCGGGTGGCATGAAGCGCCGCCTGATGATCGCTCGCGCGCTGGTGCATGAACCACGCCTGCTGATCCTCGATGAGCCGACCGCAGGTGTGGACATCGAGCTGCGCCGTTCGATGTGGACCTTCCTCACCGAACTGAACGAGAAGGGCATCACCATCATCCTCACCACCCATTACCTGGAAGAGGCTGAGCAGCTGTGCCGCAACATCGGCATCATCGACCACGGCACCATCGTCGAGAACACCAGCATGCGCAACCTGCTGGGCCAGTTGCATGTGGAAACCTTCCTGCTGGACCTGAAAAACAACCTGTCGGTGGCACCGCAACTGCTCGGCTACCCAAGCCGCCTGGTCGATGGCCACACCCTGGAAGTCCAGGTGGACAAGGCCATGGGCATCACCGCGTTGTTCACCCAGTTGGCGGCCCAGAACATCGAAGTGCTGAGCCTGCGTAACAAAACCAATCGCCTTGAGGAGTTGTTTGTGTCCCTGGTGGAGAAAAATCTGGCGAAGGTGGCGGTATGAGTTCCGAACTGCAACCCAACCTCGTCGCGCTGCAGACCATCGTTTACCGCGAAGTGAAGCGCTTTACCCGGATCTGGCCGCAGACCCTGCTGCCGCCGGCAATCACCATGGTCTTGTACTTCGTGATCTTTGGTAACCTGATCGGCCGCCAGATTGGCGACATGGGTGGCTTCACCTACATGGAGTACATCGTGCCGGGCCTGATCATGATGTCGGTGATCACCAACTCCTACGGCAACGTGGTCTCGAGCTTTTTTGGCAGCAAGTTTCAGCGCTCCATCGAAGAGCTGATGGTCTCGCCGGTGTCGCCGCACACCATCCTGATCGGCTACACCCTGGGCGGCGTGCTGCGCGGCTTGATGGTCGGGGTGATCGTGACCTTGCTGTCGCTGTTCTTCACCCACCTGCAGGTGCATCACTTGGGGGTCACCATTCTGGTGGTGGTACTGACGGCGACGATCTTCTCGCTGCTGGGCTTTATCAACGCCGTGTTTGCACGCAACTTCGATGATATTTCGATCATCCCGACGTTCGTGCTGACGCCGCTGACCTACCTTGGCGGGGTGTTCTACTCCATTACCTTGCTGCCGCCATTCTGGCAGACGGTGTCGCTGGCCAACCCGGTGTTGCACATGGTTAACGCCTTCCGTTACGGCATTCTGGGCGTGTCGGATATCAAGATCAGCGTGGCGATCACCTTCATGCTGGTGGCGACCGTGGTGCTGTATGTGGGATGCGCGCGGTTGCTGGTGAGTGGGCGCGGCATGCGTACCTGAGCAGCAGTCATACGCGGTCAAAATGTGGGAGCGGGCTTGCTCGCGAAGGCGGTGTGTCAGTCAACAAATCAGTCGACTGGCATATCGCATTCGCGAGCAAGCCCGCTCCCACATTTGGTTTTGTGCAGGGGTTTTAACCTTTAAGTGCCAGCTCGATCAGTCCATGCAGCTCTTGCACCGTCAGCGGTTCGGTCGAGAACAAAATGCGAAACACCGTCGGCGCCGCCAGCAGGTTGATCAAATGGCCCACGCTCGGCGGTGTGCTCTGTGGGTAGCGATCAATAATCGTCTGAAACTGCCCACTCAGAATGCTCACGCAATAACCCGGCGTGATCATGCTCTGCAGGTCACGCATCATGTTGCGACCTGGCTCCGAGTTCATTTCATCCAGGTATTGCTCGGCCCAGGCCTGCAAGTCGCCGCGCAGGCTGCCGGTATTTGCCGGCTCGCTGTCGGGGCGCATGCGGGCCAGGGCCACATCGGCCAACAGCACCGATAAGTCGCCCCAGCGCCGGTAGATGGTCGAGGGCGTGACGCCCGCGCGCGTGGCAATCATCGGCACAGTAACGCTGGAGCGCTCGTGGGCTTCCAACAGTTCACGCACTGCCGAATGCACTGATTCCTGGACCCGGGCACTGCGGCCTCCCGGGCGAAGGCCTTCTTTTATCGCCATGCGTAAAACCTTAACACAAAGAATTTGCTTTAAGCGCGCACCGGTAGCACACTGCGCAAAAGCAAAGTATTAGCTTTAGTGGAGTGTGCCCATGTCTCGCGTTATATCTCAGCGGTCCAGCCTGGCGTTCCTGGTCATCACGGTGTTGACCTTCCTTGCCGCGTCCAGCGCGCCGACGCCGCTGTATCAGGTGTATCAGGAAAACCTGCACTTCTCCGCGGCGATGCTCACGGTAATTTTCGGCGTGTACGCCGTCAGCCTGCTGGCGGCGTTGCTGACTGTGGGTTCGCTGTCGGATCACCTGGGGCGCAAGCCGGTGATTTTCGTCGCATTGCTGCTCAATATTGTGGCGATGCTGCTGTTTATCAATGCCGACAGCACCGCGCACCTGATTGCCGCTCGCGCGCTGCAAGGTTTCGCCACGGGCATGGCCACGGCGGTGCTGAGTGCGACCTTGCTCGACACCGACCGTGTGCGCGGCCCGATGCTCAATAGCCTGGCGCCCCTGTTGGGCATGGCCAGTGGCGGGCTGGGAAGTGGCCTGTTGGTCGAGTTCGCGCCGCGTCCTACCCAGTTGATTTACTTCGCGCTGTTGGGGTTGATGGTGTTGCAGGCTGCGTATGTGTGGCGCCTGGCGGAAACCGTCAGCCGTATTCCGGGTGCCTTGAAGTCGCTGGCGCCAACCCTGCATGTGCCACAGCAAGCGCGTCGCGCCTTATGGCTGGTGATGCCGCTGAATGTAGCGGTGTGGGCATTGGGCGGGTTCTTCTCATCCCTGGCGCCGTCGCTGGTCAAGGTTGCCACCGGTTCCACGTCGCACCTGATCGGCGGCGGCCTGGTGGCGGTCGTGACCTTGAGTGGCGCGGTGATGATCTACAGCGTGCGCGAGCGCCCGGCGGATAAAATCATGCGGCTGTCGGCAGGGCTGTTGGCGGTGGGCGTCGCGTTGCTGCTGGTGGCCGTGCACATGGGTATTTTGTGGCTGTTCTTTGTCGCCAGTGTGATTGCCGGTTTTGGTTTTGGCGGCGGCTTCATGGGCAGTGTGCGCAGTATCGTCGGGCTGGCGTTGCCCCATGAACGGGCCGGTTTGATGTCGGCGTTCTATGTGTTGAGCTACTTGGCGTTCTGTCTGCCGGCGCTGTTGGCGGGTTACTTGAGCCATGTTTACGGCCTTATCGTCACCACTGAAGGCTATGGGGCCGCGCTGATGGTGCTGGCCCTGAGTGCCTTGGCCGGTTTGGTCCTGCAGGGCTCGGTGCGGGCCAAGGCGGCGATAGAGTAATACCGTATATTGGTAAAGTAGATAACAGATAGAGATATTACCCGTTATATAGATATTCGATCAGGTTCTATGATGGCTTCAACCTCATGCGAGGAAGAGGATTACCATCATGACCTGCTCGACGACTCCCAGTTGCAAGCCCCCCAGCTACAAACCCTTGAGCCACCTGACCCGCCCACGGGAAGTGATTCGCCAGTTCACCCCCAACTGGTTCGCCGCCACCATGGGCACCGGCGTTCTAGCCCTGGCCTTGGCGCAACTGCCGTTCAACCTGCCAGGTGTGCAGGCCATTGCCGAAGGGCTGTGGTTGTTCACCATTGGCCTGTTTGTGCTGTTCAGCCTGTTGTACGCGGCACGTTGGGTGATGTTTTTCCACGAAGCGCGACGCATCTTCGGGCATTCCACCGTCTCGATGTTCTTCGGCACCATTCCCATGGGCCTGGCGACGATTCTTAACGGTTTGCTGCTGTTTGGCCTGCCGCGCTGGGGCAGCGAAGTGATCCCGCTGGCAGAAGCCTTATGGTGGTTGGACGTGGCGATGGCCCTGGCCTGCGGCGTGCTGATCCCGTTCATGATGTTCACCCGCCAGGAACACAGCATCGACCAGATGACCGCCGTCTGGCTGTTGCCGGTGGTTGCCGCCGAAGTCGCCGCCGCCAGCGGTGGCCTGCTGGCGCCGCATTTGGCCGACGCCCATGCGCAACTGGTGATGCTGGTGACCAGCTACGTGCTGTGGGCGTTTTCCCTGCCGGTGGCGTTCAGCATCCTGACCATCCTGATGTTGCGCATGGCCCTGCATAAACTGCCGCCTGCCAATATGGCCGCGTCGAGCTGGCTGGCCCTTGGCCCGATCGGCACCGGCGCGCTGGGCATGCTGCTGTTGGGCGGTGACGCCCCGGCGATCTTCGCCGCCAATGGGTTGCCGGGTGTGGGCGAAATGGCCAATGGCCTGGGCGTGGTGGCGGGCATCACCCTGTGGGGCTTCGGTTTGTGGTGGATGCTGATCGCGGTGCTGATCACCCTGCGTTACCTGCGCGCCGGCATTCCGTTCAACCTCGGCTGGTGGGGGTTTACCTTCCCGTTGGGGGTTTATGCGCTGGCCACGCTGAAGCTGGCGAGCCTGCTGCACCTGAGCTTTTTCAGCATTTTTGGCAGCGTGCTGGTGCTGGCATTGGCGTTGATGTGGTTGATCGTGGCCACGCGCACCGTGCAGGGCGCCTATAAAGGTGAGCTTTTTGTTTCGCCATGCATTGCAGGACTAGCGAATAAGTAAGCGCGATTAGGTAAAGTCGTGGCCTGAGAAACTACACGCCTTCAGGCCACGCAGGAACACGGACGATGAGCCACCCCTCACAATTCACCTTGCTGCGCACACGGCGCTTTCTGCCGTTTTTCATCACCCAGTTACTGGGCGCGTTCAACGACAACATCTTCAAGCAATCGCTGATCCTGGCGATTCTCTACAAGCTCACCATCGAGGGCGACCGCTCCATCTGGGTCAACCTGTGCGCCTTGTTGTTTATCCTGCCGTTCTTCCTGTTCTCGGCGCTGGCCGGGCAGTTTGGCGAGAAATTCAACAAGGACGCGCTGATTCGTGCGATCAAGATCGGCGAGATCGTGATCATGGCCGTGGGCGCCACGGGCTTTCTGTTCAACCACCTGGAGTTGATGCTGCTGGCGCTGTTTGCCATGGGCACGCATTCGGCGCTGTTCGGCCCGGTGAAGTACTCGATCATGCCCCAGGCGCTGCACGACGATGAGCTGGTGGGCGGCAACGGGCTGGTGGAAATGGGCACGTTTCTGGCGATTCTGGCCGGCACCATTGGCGCCGGGATCATCATGTCGTCGAGCAATTACGCGCCCCTGGTGGCGGTGGCGATTGTCGGCGTGGCGGTGCTTGGCTACCTGGCCAGCCGCAGCATTCCGCGGGCGGCGGCGTCCACGCCCGAGCTGCGCCTGAACTGGAATATCTTCAGCGAATCCTGGGCCACCTTGCGCCTGGGCCTGGGGCAGACGCCGGCGGTGTCGCGCTCGATTGTCGGCAACTCGTGGTTCTGGTTTGTCGGCGCGATCTACCTGACGCAGATCCCGGCCTACGCCAAGGAATGGTTGTACGGCGATGAAACTGTAGTGACGCTGATCCTCACGGTGTTTTCGGTGGGCATCGCCGTCGGCTCGATGCTCTGCGAAAAACTCTCCGGGCGTAAGGTCGAGATCGGCCTGGTGCCGTTTGGCTCGTTTGGCCTGACGGTCTTCGGACTGCTGCTGTGGTGGCACTCGGGCGGTTTCCCGCAATCGGCCCAGGAACATAGCTGGCTGGCGGTACTCAGCTACGGTCAGGCGTGGTGGGTGTTGTTCGATATCCTTGGCCTGGGGGTGTTCGGCGGCTTCTATATCGTGCCGCTCTACGCGTTGATCCAGTCGCGCACGGCCGAGAACGAGCGCGCGCGGGTCATCGCAGCCAACAATATTCTCAATGCGTTGTTCATGGTGGTCTCGGCCATCGTCTCGATCCTGCTACTGAGCGTGGCCAAGCTGTCGATCCCGGAGCTGTTCCTGGTGGTGTCGCTGCTCAATATTGCGGTCAACACCTACATCTTCAAAATCGTCCCCGAGTTCACCATGCGTTTCATGATCTGGCTGCTCAGCCATTCCATGTACCGCGTGGAGCATCGCAACCTGGAACGCATTCCCGATGAAGGCGCGGCGTTGCTGGTGTGCAACCATGTATCTTTTGTCGATGCACTGTTGATTGGCGGCGCGGTGCGTCGGCCGATTCGCTTTGTCATGTACTACAAGATCTACCGTTTGCCGGTGCTCAACTTCATCTTCCGTACGGCCGGGGCGATTCCGATTGCCGGGCGTCATGAAGATATTCAGATCTACGAAAAGGCCTTCACACGAATTGCCCAGTACCTGAAGGAAGGGGAATTGGTGTGCATCTTCCCGGAAGGCAAGCTGACCGCCGATGGCGAGATGAATGAGTTCCGTGGCGGGCTCACGCGGATTCTGGAGGAGACCCCGGTGCCGGTGATTCCGATGGCGCTGCAAGGGTTGTGGGGGAGCTTTTTCAGTCGCGATCCGAACAAGGGGATCTTTCATCGGATCTGGTCGCGGGTGGTGTTGGTGGCGGGTGAGCCGGTTGCGCTGGAGGGCGCGACGCCTGAGCAGTTGCAGGCTGTGGTGAGTGTTTTGCGGGGGAGTGTCAGGTAGTTAGTTGCTGGCTGTAAGGGCCTCATCGCAGGCAAGCCAGCTCCCACCTTTGAACGGTGAACACAGTCCAATGTGGGAGCTGGCTTGCCTGCGATAGCGGTAGTGGCTCAGGCGCTGATCTTGAGCCCAACCAGCCCGCAAATAATCAACGCCACACTCGCCAGCCGAAACAACGCCATCGACTCGCCAAACAGGATAATCCCGGCGATCACCGTGCCCACCGCACCCACACCGGTCCAGATGGCATAGGCGGTGCCCAACGGCAGCTCCTTCATGGCCAGGCCCAGCAGGCCGAGGCTGATGGCCATGGCGGCAATCGTCAGTGCTGTCGGCAGCGGCTTGCTGAAACCGTCGGTGTACTTCAGGCCGACCGCCCAGCCGACTTCAAACAGCCCGGCAAAAAACAGAATGATCCAGGACATGTTGATCTCCCCTCTATAGCTGGGGTCGTCCCCGGATTAAGCGCTTGAGAGCGTCGCGAGGTCGTCCTCGCGAAGCCCGGTAGCTTGCCGAAAATTGATCGGGCGATCAAGTTTGTGGCGTGTTCTCCAAGGCTCGGCGGTCTTCCTTTTCGCTCATTCTGCGAAAGTAAGTCGACAGCAATGCCCCGGAAATATTGTGCCACACGCTGAACAGCGCGCTCGGCACCGCCGCCAAGGGCGAAAAGTGCGCACTGGCCAATGCGGCGCCCAGCCCGGAGTTCTGCATGCCCACTTCCAGCGCCAGGGATTTACGCTGCGCCAACGGCAGTTTGAACAGGCGGCCGGTGAAGTAACCGAGCAGATAACCGAAACTGTTGTGCAGCATCACCACGGCCATGATCAACAGGCCGGACTCGGCGATCTTCGCCTGGCTCGCGGCAACCACCGCCGC
The DNA here is from genome assembly GCF_019352915.1 of Pseudomonas sp. Xaverov 259. Taxonomy (NCBI): domain Bacteria; kingdom Pseudomonadati; phylum Pseudomonadota; class Gammaproteobacteria; order Pseudomonadales; family Pseudomonadaceae; genus Pseudomonas; species Pseudomonas sp. Xaverov 259. Next base: position 392,275 of record NZ_JAAAFV010000033.1, read on the forward strand.
GACGATGATTACGATGCTTACCACTGAGACTAGTGGCAACACCTCCACGGCATGGCGCACCCGGTCGCCCAGCACGCGTTGCGCCACCACGCCCAGCACGATCGGCAGCAACACCACTTGCAGGATCGACCAGAACAGCTCCATGAACGACACCGGCAGCCAGGCCGAGGCCAGCAGCCAGATCAATGCGGGCGTCAGCAGCGGGGCGAGGAGGGTGGTGACGGCGGCGATGGCCACCGACAGCGCCAGGTCGCCCCGAGCCAGCCAGGTCATGACGTTAGACGACGTGCCGCTTGGGCAGCACCCGACCAGGATCACGCCGACGGCAATTTCCGGCGGCAGGTGGAACGCCTGGCACAGCAGCCAGGCAACGCCCGGCATGATCACAAAATGCGCGACTACACCCAGAGCCACACGCCAGGGATGGCGGGCGACTTCGGCGAAGTCTTCCAGTTTCAAGGTCAGCCCCATGCCGAACATCACCAGGCCCAGCAGCGGTACGATGGCGCCTTTGAGGCCAATGAACCAGCCGGGTTCAAGGAAGGCGAGCACCGCGAAAATCAACACCCAGTAGGCGAAGGTATTGCCGACGAAGCGGCTCAAGGCGGCGAGTGCGCGCATGGGGGGTGTCCTTGTTATTAGATTTCGGAAGTGCAAATGTAATCAAATGTGGGAGCTGGCTTGCCTGCGATGGCATCAACTCGGTATGACTGATAGACCGAGGTGTCTGCATCGCAGGCAAGCCAGCTCCCACACTGACTGTGCTCACTTTATGGCGGGTGTTGCTTAGATGCCCTGTGGGGTTTCTTCGCCGCCCAGTGCCTCAACCAGCGCCGGCAGGAACTCACCAAACGTCAGCATCATCAGGGTAAAGCTGGCATCCAGTTGGCCCAATGCCTCGTCGCCGCCGTCCTGTTCAGCCTGGTCTTGCAGCAGGTCTTCGAACTTCAGGCGCTTGACGGTCATTTTGTCGTCGAGCATGAAGGACAACTTGTCCTGCCAGGCCAGGGACAATTGCGTCACGACTTTGCCGGTGGTCAGGTGCAGTTGGATCTCTTCGCCGGTCAGGTCCTGGCGCTTGCAACGCACGATGCCGCCGTCTTCGTGGGTGTCGCGCAGTTCGCATTCGTCGAGGACGAAGAAGTCATCGGCCGGCTTCTGCGTAGTGACCCAGTCGGTCATGATCGCCGTGGGTGCGGTTTTAACCGTCAGCGGGCGTACCGGCAGGGTGCCGATCACTTCACGCAGAGTCGACAGCAAGTCTTCAGCGCGTTTCGGGCTGGCCGAGTTGACCAGGATCAGGCCCTGTTTCGGCGCAATGGCGGCGAAGGTTGACGAGCGACGGATAAAGGCGCGCGGCAGAAAGGCCTGGATGATTTCATCCTTGATCTGGTCGCGTTCCTTCTTATAGACCTTGCGCATTTGCTCGGCCTCGATCTCTTCGACTTTCTCTTTAAGCGCGTCACGCACCACACTACCCGGCAGGATGCGTTCTTCCTTGCGCGCAGCGATCAGCAGGAAGTCACCGCTGACATGCACCAGGGGAGCGTCTTCACCTTTACCAAAAGGCGCGACGAAACCGTAAGTGGTCAACTCCTGGCTTGCACACGGGCGCGCCAGTTTGGTGGCCATGGCCGCTTCCAACGCCTCGGCATCAACAGGCAGATCTTGGGTCAGGCGATAGATAAGCAGGTTCTTGAACCACATGGGGCGAGTCTCTCCTTTATACAAAGGGGGGCATTATTCTCTTGATCCGGGCTGAGGCCAACCCTGCCTAAGCCATTGGAAGGGCTGAAAAAAAAGATTTAAGAAAGTGCTTGCCAGACTTAAGGTCGCTCCGTAGAATGCGCGCCACACCGAAGCGAAGGGTGATTAGCTCAGCTGGGAGAGCGTCTGCCTTACAAGCAGAATGTCGGCGGTTCGATCCCGTCATCACCCACCATTCGTTTCAAGTGTTACGCGCAGCGGTAGTTCAGTCGGTTAGAATACCGGCCTGTCACGCCGGGGGTCGCGGGTTCGAGTCCCGTCCGCTGCGCCATATTCGGCAACCTGGAACACTGAACGCCAGGTCACCACAGAAAGCCCGCTCATTGAGCGGGCTTTTTGCTGTCCGGGGTTTGTAAAAACCAAAAAAACGCCGCCGATCATTTCCGATGATCGGCGGCGTTTTTTTATGGGCGGATCAGAAATCCCAGCGTGTGGTGACCATCACGTTGCGCGGCTCGCCATACGCGGCGGAGTTATAGAAGCCGATATTGGTGTAGTAGGACTTGTCGAAGATATTGTTGAGGTTCAGCGTCGCCGACACGTTCTTGGTGACTTGGTAGCGGGTCATCAGGTCCACCAGCCAATAAGCGTCCTGGGAAAACTCTTCATAGCCTTTGTGCGGGTTGTTGTAGATGTCCTGCCAGCCCACGCTCTGCCAGCGCACGCCGCCGCCGACGGTCAGCTTGTCCAGGTTGCCCTTGAGTTTATAGGTGGTGTAGAGCTTGACCTGGTCCTCTGGCTCGAAGGTAGAAATCTTCACGTCCTTGTCATCGCGCACAACCTTGTGGGTGTACCCGGCCTGCAACTGCCAGCCTGGGGCGATCTCGCCGGACACTTCCACTTCGTAGCCTTTGGTTACCGCCTTGCTGCTTTTATAAGCGTAGTTGGACGGTATCGGCGTCTGGTTGTTGTACTCGTCGTCGGAGAGTGCACGGTTGGATTCGTGGATTTCAAAGTAGGCGGCGCTGGCGTTGAGGCGGCCGTCGAGGAAGTCGGCTTTGAGGCCAAATTCCCAGTTCTGGCCCTCGTCCGGTTCAAGCAGTTTGTTCTCGCGGTCGCGATTGTAGTTTTCCTGCGGCATGAAGATATCGGTGTAGCTGGCGTACACCGAATAGGTGTCGTTCAGGTCATAAATGGCGCCCACATACGGCACGAACCGCCCGGACTCGCGGTAGCTCGGGTTGTTGCCGGTGACCTGGTAGTTGACCACGCGCCCGCCCAGCAACAGCTTGAGGTCGTCGGCGAGGTTCAAGCGTGTGGTGACGTAGGCGCCGGTCTGGCGCACGGTGTCGTCGATCAGTGATTGCGCGCTGCCCCAATCCGGCAGCGTGGCGTGGCCGCGCCAGTGGTTGAAGTCGACGGTATTGGGGGCGAGGTTCCAGTAACCCTTGCCTTTCCACTGCGATGCGCTGATGGAGCCGCCCAGTACCAATTCATGCTCGCGACCGCCGAGGTTGAACGGGCCGCTCACATACAGGTCGGCCGAGTCGCTGACGGTGTCACCGGTATATTTGCCGGAGGTGAGGTTCGCGGTGCCGTCGGGCTGTGGCTGGTCGCCCTGGATCGAGCCCATCAGCGCGTGGTAGCCATTGATCTTGTGATCGAGTTGCAGCTTGCCGACCCAGCCATCACCCAGGTCATGTTCCAGCATGGCAAACACGGTGCGGGTGTATTGCTCCCAACTGCTCCAGTTGGCGGCGTTGTTGAACGAGCGCTTGACGCTGTTGCGCTCGCCCTGGGAATTGATCAGCGGAAAGCTGCCGGACCACGACGAGGCCGTCGGCAACGTGTCCTGATAGTCGCCGCCCACGGTCAGCAGGGTGTCGGGCGACAGGTCGAACTCCATGATGCCGTAGTACGTAGGGCTCTTGCGCGAGTAGCGGTCCATGAACGAGCGCTTGTCTTGATAAGCTGCGACTGCTCGGCCGCGCACATTGCCGCTGTCGGTCATCGGACCGCTCACGTCCAGTTCGCTGCGGTAGTTGTCCCACGAGCCGGCACCGAGGGTGGCGTGGCCCTGGAAATCGGCGGTGGGTTTCTTGCGTACCAGATTGATCGTTGCCCCCAGTGAACCGGCGCCGGTAAGCAGGCCGGTGGCACCTTTGAGCACTTCCACACGGTCGTAGATCGCCATGTCGCTGAGGGTATTGCCCGCCGAGTAGGCGACGTTGCGCGCGGTCGAAGGAATGCCGTCGTACTGGAAGTTATTGATCGAAAACCCGCGCGCGTAATAGTTGCTGCGCTCGGTGTCGAACGCCGACACAGTGATGCCTGGGGTATGGCGCATCACGTCGTCGACGTTGTTCAGGCCAAAGTCATCCATGTGCTGGCGGGTGACCACGCTCACCGATTGCGGGGTTTGTTTGGGCGTCAGTATCAACCGTGTGGAAGTAGCGATCGTACCGGGCGTGTAGGAACCGGTGCCTTCGGTAACGTTACCCAGTTGGGTGGCAGTCACCTCGGTGGGGCCTAGTTCCATGCTGCCGCTGCTGGCCGTCGCAATGGCCTGCAGCGCGTACCCCTGCGCACCTTTAACGGCACGATAACCACTGCCTTGCAGCAACCGATCAAAGCCGTCCTGGGTGGCAAAGTTGCCCTTCAAGCCGGGGCTTTGCAGGCCTTCAAGCGCCTGTGGCTGGAACACAATCGCCACCGCGGCCTGCTGGGCAAAGCGGTTGAGCGAAGTGCCCAGCGGCCCGGCGGGTATGTTGTAGGTTTGGGCGGCGACGTTGACCGTGTCCGCCTGTGCCAGATGAGTGCTCAGGGTGGTCGCGGCCAATATAGCCAGGGAAAGCGGCGCACTTTTCAGCAGGCCAAAGCGCCTGCGTGGGTCAGAAGGGGTGTGCATGGTCAGGGCAATCCTTTACGTGTCGAATTACCTTGCTTGACGGGCAACCCCGAAAAAACCGGAAGCAAATGCGAATAATTATTTATTGGGCGCTGTTTCAGGGCTCACGACCATCAGCCAGGGTGTGAAGTGGCGAACCTTGATCGGCAAGGTTTGCGCCAGCAATTGCAGGGCTTGATCGCTGTCATCCAGTGGTATCACCGCCGATACCCGCAGATTTTGCAGACTGGCGCGATCAAAATGCAGATAGCCGGCCCTATGGCGGGCGATTTCATCCAGCACGTCGGGCAACGGTCGGTTTTCCACCACCAGCTGATGACGGCGCCAGGCTTCATTGACGCTGGCCGGGTCGATACGGCCGCTCAGGCGCACTTCGTTCGAACTCATCCGCGCCTGCGCGCCGGCGTCCACTTCCACTGTCTCCTGAGCGTTCGCACTGTGCGCTGCCACGCGCGACTGCAACATACTCAGTACAGTGACATCCCCCTCACGCTTGACCACAAATCGCGTGCCCAACGCCCGCAACGTGCCTTGCGGGGTCTGCACGATAAAGGGCCGTGCGCTGTCATGGGCGACTTCCACCAGAATCTCGCCTTGCAGCAATTCAATCCGGCGCTGCTGTTGATCGAAATGCAGGTTCGCCGCGCTGATGCCGTTCAGGGTGAGTGTCGAGCCGTCCGCCAGTTGCAGCGTTTGCCACTGGCCGGGGCCGTTACGCACATCGGCCATCCATTGTTGCGGGTACGGGCTGACGAGCAACGCAGCCGCAGGAATCGCCAGGCTGCACGCCAGCAGCAGGGCGCGCACCGCGTTTTTGCCGCGCCCCGCTTTGTGCTGAGCAAATGCTGCGTTGAGTGCAGCCCGCGCGGGTGATTTTTTTGCGCGCAACGCCTGCATCCGGGCAATCACGGCTTCCATGCGCGCAGCGGCTGCGGCGTATTGCGGGCCTTGTTGCTTCCAGCGCTCGAACGCCATGCGCTGGGCTTCGCTCAAATCACCTTCGTGCAGGCGCAGCAGCCATTCGGCCGCCTGTTCTTCGATTTGCTGATGGGTGTCTGGCATGGGCAGTTCAGGTGTCCATGCTGTGGCCGCAATGCACCAGTGCCTGGATCAGGTACTTGCGCACGGTGCGTTCCGACAGTTTGAGCTGGCGGGCGATTTGTTGCTGGGTCATTTCTTCCAGGTAATACAGCACAAACGCCTGTCGCGAGTATGCGTGCATGCCTTCCAGAATAAACGCGATGTGCTCGAGCGCTTCGAGGGTGGTGTGGATTTGCTCCGGCGATTGGAACCCTTCCAGTGCGTCCACCGTGAGCGCCAACTCTTGCAAATAAGCCTGCTCAATCTGTTTACGCCGCGCCTGATCGATCAGCAGGCGTCGCGCCGTGGTACTTAAATAAGCACGCGGTTCACGAATGCTCGCCACGGATTCACGGGCATTAAGAATTCGCGCAAAAGTGTCCTGCGCCAGGTCGGCCGCGTTCTGGCGGCAACCGAGTTTGCGCCGCAACCAACTGAGCAGCCAGCCGTGGTGCTCACTGTAGAGCAGGGTTATTTCCCGTTGGAATGGCGGTTCACCCACAGACATAGGCGCGGCTCAGGTGTTATTGAGAATGGTTTTTAATTGTGCCGCCAAGCAGCGTATAAACGCAATAGACTCGCATTTGGCAGCTTGAAGCCCCGTTTTTCGGGGCGCGGAGGGCGTTGGAGAAATTATTTTAAATAAATTGCATTTAAATCAAGACATTGCAGATTTTTGGTGTATTATGCCGCCCACACCGAAGCGAAGGGTGATTAGCTCAGCTGGGAGAGCGTCTGCCTTACAAGCAGAATGTCGGCGGTTCG
>NZ_JAAAFV010000033.1:398744-407715 GCF_019352915.1 Pseudomonas sp. Xaverov 259
TAACCTGGAACACTGAACGCCAGGTCACCACAAGAAGCCCGCTCATTGAGCGGGCTTTTTTTTGCGCGTGAATTTAGGTTCGTATTTCAAATAGGGTATGTACTTTTTTCCAGTGATTTTTATTGGCTCTTTGGCGCAGTGCGTTGCCGAACATCAGTTCACTCCCATCAACCGATACCCCACCTGCAACTCGGTAATAAAATGCTGCGGCTGTGCCGGGTCCGCCTCCAGCTTTTGCCGCAAGTGCGCCATGTGTACACGCAAATAGTGCGGGCGCTCCACGTAATCCAGGCCCCACACCTCCAGCAATAACTGCCGATGGGTGAGCACCCGGCTCTGGCCGCGAATCATCGCGCAGAGCAGGCGATACTCGATGGGGGTGAGGTGTACCGGTTGGCTCTGGCGCCACACTTCGTGGGTAGACAAGTCCACTTCAACTTCACCAAACGCCACCTTGCTGGTCGCCGCCACGGCGCCGGTCTGGCCATGCCTGCGCAGTTGTGCGCGGATGCGTGCGAGCAATTCGGGCACGCCGAACGGCTTGGTCAGGTAATCATCGGCACCGGCGTCCAGTGCGGCGACTTTTTCTTCTTCGCGATCGCGCGCCGACAACACCAGAATCGGCACCGCCAGCCAGCCACGCAACTCACTGATCAGTTGCTTGCCATCGCCATCGGGTAAGCCGAGGTCGACGATCACCAGGTCCGGTTGACGGCTGGCGGCATGGATCAGCGCACGCTTGACGCTGTCGGCTTCGAACACTTGAAAACCTTCATCTTGCAGGGCGATCCCGACAAAGCGGCGGATGTTGGCTTCGTCTTCAACAATCAAAATGCGTGCAGTGCTCATAGGGTTTCCATGGGCGGCGGGGTGCCGGCCGGTAAGGTGATGATGAAGTGCATGCCGCACGTCTCAAGCGGGTGGGTGTGGATATGCCCCCCATGGGCTTCAACGATGCGTTTGGCCAGCGCCAGGCCCAGGCCGATGCCAGTCACGGACGATTCCTGCTGGCCGCGCGCGAAAGGTTCGAACAGGTTGGCGGGAGCCTTGCCTGGGCCGTTGTCGCGAACTTCCAGCACGATGCTGTCTGAAACCTGGCTGGCGGCGACGGTTATGAGGGTGCCCGCTGGTGTGTACTTGGCGGCGTTATCCAGCAGGTTGACCAGCACCCGCTCGATCAACAGTGCGTCGATGTCCACCAGCGGCAATTGCGAATCCAATCGGGTTTGCACGCTGTGGTGTGCCAACGGCTCACGCAACTGGCGCAAGGCGCTGCCGACGATTTCTTCCAGCGAATGCCACTGCCGATTCAGGCGCACGCCGCGTTCCTGCATGCGCGCCATGTCCAGCAGGTTTTCAATCAGCCGTTGCATCGACGTGGCTTGCTCATGGATGCCATGCAGCAATTCCGTCAGCGGGCCTGGCGGGGCATGGGGCAGGGCGGTGTCGGTGGCGCCGATCAGGGTGGTCAAGGGCGTGCGCAAGTCGTGGGAAATAGCCGCGAGCAGGGTGTTGCGCATCTTCTCGCCTTCCATCTGCACCAGCGTGCTTTGTGCCACTTCGACGAAATGCACGCGCTCCAGCGCAATCGCCAATTGGCTCATGCAGGCTTCCAGCAGGCGGCGCTCCTGCGGGTCGTTCAGGCGTTCGCCTTGGGCCAGTTCCAGCACCAGCACGCCGCGCACGCGCATCGGCGCCTTGAGTGGTAAATAGCAACCTTTGGCCGCCGACAAGGTGTCGGTGCCGTGCCCGGCGGCTTGGCCGTGGTCGTAAGTCCATTGGGCGATGCTGTCGTCAATCGGCAAGCCGCTGGCACTCACGCTGTGTACGCCATCGGCGGCGTCCGGCAAGGCCAAGCCGACCCGCGCCTCGAACACGCCACTGAAAGTGCGCAGCGCGACTTCGCTGATGTGCTCCACGGTCAGTGCCGCCGACAAGTCGCGAGCCAGCCGCGCCAAAGAGGTCGCGCGCCGTTCACGCGCGGCTGCCGTGCGTGCTTCATGGCGCAGGCGGGCGGTGAGTTGCCCGGTGATCAAGGCGATGCCGAGCATCAGCGCAAAGGTGAAAAAATACTGGGTGTCATTGACGGTAAACGAGTAGCGCGGCTGCACGAAAAAGAAGTCAAAACACAGCACCGCCAGCATCGCCGCCCACACGCCGGGGCCGCGTCCGTAACGCAGGGCCACCAGCACCACGGTGAGCAAAAACAGCATCACCACGTTGGCCAGGTCGAACACTTGCAGCAGCAAGGCTGCAACGGCGCTGGCGGCGAAACAGGCGAGTGAGGCCGACAGATACGCCAAGGCGCGGCCAGGCGTCGGCGTCGGTTTTTCGCTGACCGGTGCAGGCCCCGGCAACACACCGTGGGCAATCACGATCTGATCGATTTGCGGGTGATGGCGGCTGATCCGGTCGCCCACCGACTGGTGCCAGAAGCGCCATGCCCGACGCGGATGATGGCCGAGCACCAGGCGATTGGCGTTGTGTTCGCGGGCGCAGGCGGCCAGGGCTTCAGCCACGTCCATGCCCGGCAGCGTTGCGGTATCGGCGCCGAATTCGCTGGCCAGTGTCAGGGTTTTCATTGCGGTGAGGTAACGCTTGGCGCCGCTGCCTTGGGCCGAAGCGACATGCACCACGATCCAGTCAGCCTCGAGCTTTTGCGCCAATCGCGCAGCTTCGCGCACCAGGCGCTCATCACCGGCGTCGCCCGCCACCCCCACCAGCAAGCGTTCGCGCGCTGGCCACAAGGCTTTGATCGACTGTTCGCGGCGGTACACGCGCATTTGCGCGTCGACCCGATCCGCCGTGCGCCGCAGCGCCAGTTCGCGCAGTGCCAACAGGTTGCCCTTGCGGAAAAAATGCTGTGCGGCGCGCTCGGCGTGCGGGCCGAGGTAGACCTTGCCGTCCTTCAGGCGTTGCAGCAAATCGTCAGGCGGCAGGTCGATCACCACCACGTCATGGGCGTTATCAAACACATGATCCGGCACGGTTTCGCGCACGCGAATGCCGATGATGCCGCTGACCAGATCATTCAGGCTTTCCAGGTGCTGGACGTTGAGCGTGGTCCATACGTCGATGCCGGCGCTGAGCAGTTCTTCAACGTCTTGCCAGCGTTTGGGATGCCGAGAACCGGGCACGTTGCTGTGGGCCAGCTCGTCCACCAGCACCACGGCGGGGTGCCTGTGCAACGCGGCGTCGAGGTCGAATTCGCTGAGGGCAAAATCGTGGTGCAGCAAGGCCGCGCGGGGCAGTTGCTCCAGGCCGTGGAGCAACTCGGCAGTCTCCGTGCGGCCGTGGGTTTCGACTACGCCGGCAAGCACATCACGGCCCAGGGCAACTTCGCGTTGCGCCGCTGCGAGCATGGCGCAAGTCTTGCCCACCCCGGCATTTGAGCCGAAGTAGATACGCAATTTGCCGCGCAAGGCGGCCTGTTCTTCGAGCTGTACACGCGCGAGCAGGGCGTCGGGGTCGGGGCGTTCGTGGTTGAGTGCGGGCATGTTCTTCCTGATCAATACAACACAGTTAACTGTGGGAGCTGGCTTGCCTGCGATGGCGGTGTGTCAGTCGAAATTTCCTTGGCTGGCCCACCGTTATCGCAGGCAAGCCAGCTCCCACATTGGGTTTGTGGTGTTACACCAAGCCCAATCCGCTCAGCAGCATGTCAATCACCTTGATCCCGGCAAACGGCACCAGCACGCCGCCCACGCCATAGATCAACAGGTTGCGGTTAAGCAACGCCGCCGCGCCGATGGCCCGGTACTTCACGCCGCGCAAGGCCAGCGGAATCAACGCGACAATGATCAGCGCGTTAAAAATCACCGCGCTCAAAATCGCCGAGTTGGGGCTGCTCAGGTGCATCACGTTCAAGGCGCCAAGCTGTGGGTAGGTGGCGACAAACGCTGCCGGGATGATTGCGAAGTACTTCGCCACGTCATTGGCCACGCTGAAGGTGGTGAGCGCGCCACGGGTCATGAGCATCTGTTTGCCGACTTCGACCACTTCGATCAGCTTGGTCGGGTTGCTGTCGAGGTCGACCATGTTGCCGGCCTCTTTGGCCGCCTGGGTGCCGCTGTTCATTGCCACGGCCACGTCGGCCTGGGCCAGCGCGGGTGCGTCGTTGGTGCCGTCGCCGGTCATGGCCACCAGCTTGCCCTGGGCCTGGTAGTCGCGGATCAGTTGCAGCTTGTCTTCCGGACGGGCTTCGGCAAGGAAGTCATCCACACCGGCTTCCACCGCAATCGCGGCGGCGGTCAGGCGGTTGTCGCCGGTGATCATCACGGTCTTGATGCCCATGCGCCGCAACTCGGCGAAGCGTTCCTTGATGCCGCCTTTCACCACGTCTTTCAGCTCGACCACGCCCAGGGCCTTGGCACCGTCGCTGACCACCAGCGGTGTGCTGCCGCGTCGCGAGACTTCATCGACCTTGGCCTGCAACGCCGCCGGGAAACTCCCGCCCAAGGCTTCGATGTGGCTGCGAATCGCATCCGCCGCGCCTTTGCGAATCGCCCGGCCTTCGGCCAGGTCGACGCCGCTCATGCGGGTTTGCGCGCTGAAATGCACAAAGCGTGCGCCGAGGGCGTTGATGTCCCGCGCGCGGATGTCGAATTTCTGCTTGGCCAACACCACAATGCTGCGGCCTTCCGGGGTTTCGTCCGCCAGTGAGGCGAGCTGCGCAGCGTCAGCCAGTTCGGCTTCCTTCACACCCGGTGCCGGCAAAAAGCTGCTGGCCTGGCGATTGCCCAAAGTAATGGTGCCGGTCTTGTCCAGCAGCAACACGTCAACATCACCCGCCGCCTCGACGGCACGGCCGGAGGTGGCAATCACATTGGCCGACATCATGCGGCTCATGCCCGCCACGCCGATGGCCGAGAGCAGGCCGCCGATGGTGGTGGGGATCAGACACACCAGCAACGCCACCAGCACCGTTGCGCTGATCACGCTGCCGCTGCCGCTCATGGCCACGGCGAAGATCGAGTAGGGGCTCAGCGTGGCGATCACCAGCAGGAACAGCAGGGTCAGGCCCACCAGCAAAATCGTCAGCGCGACTTCATTCGGGGTCTTCTGGCGCTTGGCCGATTCGACCATCGAGATCATGCGGTCCAGGAACGACTCGCCGGGGTTGACGCTGATGCGCACCACCAGCCAATCCGACAGCACCCGCGTGCCGCCGGTGACCGAAGAAAAGTCGCCGCCGGCCTCGCGGATCACCGGCGCCGATTCGCCGGTGATCGCGCTTTCATCCACCGACGCCACGCCCTCAATCACCACGCCGTCCAGCGGCACCAGGTCACCGGCTTCGATCAGCACCACATTGTCCTTGCGCAGCAGGCTGGCCTCCAGCGGCAGCCAGGCCGCGCCGTGACGCGGTTGTTGCAGCAACTTGGCCAGGGTCTGGCGTTTCATGCCGCGCAGGCTCTCGGCCTGGGCTCGGCTGCGACCTTCGGCCAGAGCCTCGGCGAAGTTGGCGAACAGCACGGTGAACCACAGCCACAAGGTGATGCTGAGGATGAAACCGCTGGGCGCTTCACCCTTGCCGCCCAGGGATTGGAACCACAGCAAGGTGGTGAGGATGCTGCCCAGGTACACCACGAACATCACCGGGTTTTTCCACTGGGCCTGGGGCAGTAATTTCTTCAGCGCATCAACGCCGGCAGTGAGTACGATGCGCCGATCAAACAGAGGTAAACGAGGATTTTTCATGAGGGAATCTCTTACTCACTGACCGCAATAGAGGGCTGACGCGCATCCAGCGCCACGTTGAGTTGCAGCACATTCACCCGTGGCTCGCCGAGCAGGCCGAAGGTGCGTGCAGCGGTGTGGTCGTTGAGCAGTTGCAGCAACTCGGGTTCGGGGATGTGCCGCAGGCGGGCCACACGTGCCAACTGCAGGCGGGCATTGGCCACCGAGATATGCGGGTCGAGGCCGGAAGCGGAGGCGGTAACGGCGTCCACCGGCACCTGGGCGTCGGCGGCCACGCCGTTATCCTGGCGATAGGTTTTGGCACGGGCGGCCACCTGGTCGAGCAGTTTTTGGCTGGTGGGGCCGAGGTTGCTGGCGCCGCTTGCGCCTGCGTTGTAGGGCTGCGACACGCTTTTGCTCGGGTCTTGCGGATCAGCGCCGAGGGTCATGCTGGGGCGGCCCTGAAAGTACTCAGGCTGGGTGAAATGCTGGCCAATCAGCACCGAGCCGATCACTCGGCCATCACGTTCAATCAGCGAGCCTTGAGCCTGAAACGGGAACAGCAATTGCGCGGCCACGGTGGTGAACGCCGGGTAAGCCAGCCCGGTCAGCAGCATGAAAAACACCGCCGACACCAGCACCGGGCGCAGCAGCCCTTTGAAGATCGATTGAGTGGTCATCAACATGTCCTTAGTTGTAGGTCTGGCCGGACAGCAACTGCAGTTGCTCCACCAGCGGGCCAAGCGCGAGCGCGGGCAAGAAGGTCAGGCCACCGACCACCAGCACCACGAACACCACCAGCAACATGAACAGCGGGGTGGCAGTGGGGATGGTGCCGGCACCGGCCGGCACGGTCTTTTTCATCGCCAGGGAACCGGCCACGGCGAGCATCGGCAGCATGGTGAAGAAGCGCCCGATCAGCATCGCAAGGCCAATGGTGGTGTTAAAAAACGGTGTATTGGCGTTCAGCCCGGCGAACGCCGAACCGTTGTTGGCGGTGCCGGAGGTGTAGGCGTACAGCACCTCGCTGAAACCGTGCGGGCCAAGGTTGTTGAGGCTGGCCAGGGTGCCAGGCCACAGGGCGGCGAGGGCGGTGAAACCGAGGATGCTGATCGGGTGTGCGAGCACCGAGAGCATCACCAGTTTCATTTCGCGAGCCTCGATTTTCTTGCCGAGAAATTCCGGGCTGCGGCCGATCATCATGCCCACCAGAAACACCGTGAGCAGTGCGTACTGGATCAGGTTGATAAAGCCCACGCCGTCACCGCCAAACACGCAATTGAGCATCATCTGCGCCAGGGGCACAAAGCCGCCCATGGGCGTCAGCGAGTCGTGCATGCTGTTGACCGAGCCGGTGGTGGCCGCCGTGGTGGTGGCGATAAACAGGCTGCTGTCGGCGATGCCGAAACGCAGCTCCTTGCCTTCCATGTTGCCGCCGCTTTGCTCGATCGACAGCGCTTGGTTGGCGCCGGCCTGGGTCAGCAACGGGTTGCCGGTTTGCTCGGCGCCATACACCAGCGCAAGAAAGCCGATAAACATCACCAGGAAGGTGCCGAAAAACACCCAGCCCTGACGGCGTTGCAACAGCATGCTGCCAAAGGTGTAGGTCAGCGCCGAGGGGATCAGCAGCATGCTGAGGATATGCAGGATGTTGGTCAGCGGCGTCGGGTTTTCGAACGGGTGCGCAGCGTTCATGCTGAAGAAACCGCCGCCGTTGGTGCCTATATGCTTGATCGATTCAAAGCTGGCAACCGCGCCGACGATCAACTGTTGTTGCGCGCCTTCCAATGTGGTCGCCAGGGCCTGGGAGGCGAAGGTTTGCGGCATGCCTTGCCACACATACACCAGCGCCATGCCCACGCACAGCGGCAGCATCACGCGGTAGAGCGTGCGAGTGAAGTCGACCCAGAAGTTGCCGATATCGGCCGCGCTTGAGCGGCTCAAGCCACGTATGAAACCGGCGGCTGCCACCACGCCGGAGGTGGCGCCGACAAACATCAAAAAGGTGATGACCGCCATCTGGCTGAAGTTCGACAGGCTGGTTTCGCCCGAATACGCCTGCCAGTTGGTGTTGGTGATAAAGGACGCGGCGGTGTTGAACGCCAGGTCGGGGGTTTGTGCGGCCAGCCCCAGCGGGTTGATTGGTGTTACCGACTGCAGGCGCAGGATGATGTAGCCCAACAGCATCATCGCCGCGTTCGACAGCAACAACGCCGAACCGTAGCGGCCCCAGCTCATGGTTTCCAATGGGTTGATGCCCAGCAGGCGATAGGTAAAACGTTCCGGCCAGGCATGGCGGTTCCCGGTAAATACCCGGGTCAGCCACTTGCCCATGAGCACGGCAAGCGCGGTCATCAACCCCAGGACCAGTGCAAATTCCAGCAAAGTGCTTAGCATGTCGTGGCTCCGTTCAAAGCTTGCCCATGGCGACAATGGCCATGGCAGTCGCAACAAAAAACACCAGGGAGAGGCCCATAAACATCACGTCGTACATGGCGGGCTCCCTAGAACTTTTCGGCGCGAATGAGGGCATAGCCCAAGTAAGCGAACAGCCCCACGGCGCAAACGCCGCTGGCCATATAAATGAAGGTTAGTGTCAGCACGGTGTAACTCCCCTTGTTGAGTAAGCCGGGGAGGTTAGGCGCTCTTGTATCAAGCTCGGGCACTGATTAGGGCGGGCGGTATTAAGACGGTATATAGAAGGTTTTAAGCTGCACGCACGAAAACAAGGGACCGCCCGGTGACGGGGGATCCCTTGAAAGTCTGGGGTTCTGCTGATTTTGACGACCCGCTTATTTGGCTTTCTTTTTCTTCTCGCTGCGGGTAGCGAGGTGTTCGAAACAAAACGCGGCGGTGCCGAAGAGCGCAATCATTGACAGGACGACCATGCCTAAAGTTGAACTTTCCACGATGACTTCCTACGGGTTTTGGGGGTAGGAAGTGACGGTAGAGTTTGGGGCTTAGTTGTTCAATAGAGGCGACGTAATCGTTATGGGGAACTTCGGATTTATACGGATTCTTTACGGTGATTGGCGTTTCTGTGGGAGCTGGCTTGCCTGCGATGTGCACGGGTATCTACACAACGTTAATGGTGAGGCGGTCTTGGTGGGGCTGGGCGGTCGGGGGGCATATCCGTTGCTGCGGTAACGGCAGAGTAGGGTTCCGCCCTGACGGCGGCTCACTTTTGGAAAGACCCAAAAGTAAGCAAAAGGTCTTCGCCGGTATGACTCACCCACATGGGTTACAAATCAGTTCACGCACATAGGTAACAGTTTTTAACTGGCAGGGTCGA
>NZ_JAAAFV010000005.1:0-138262 GCF_019352915.1 Pseudomonas sp. Xaverov 259
GCGAGGACTTTTTGGTTACCTTTTTGGTCCTTCAAAAAGTGACCCGCCGTCAGGGCGGAACCCTAAGTGGCCATCACCCAAATAACGGATATACCCCCAAACCCAACACACCCCCAGACACCCAGACACCCAGACACCCAGACACCCAGCCTGCGACCCCATGCCACTTGCGTAAAAGAATGAAAATTCATCCATCCGCCGACATAAAATTCTTTTTGTCATTTTCAGTGCTGTATCCTGCCAAGGCTTTTTGAGAGCGCGGAATCACCTGCGATTGATAAAACAGATCTTGCGAGGAGCGACGACGATGCACGAGATACCTAATCTCCCCTTCCCAAGCCTGCACCCAACTGAGCAGCCAACACCGCAGCAGGCCAGTGACAAGCAGCCTGAGGCCAAAGAAGCAAAACCAGTCGACAGCAAAAGCCAGGACTGACGCCGTACCAGACCGTGTGGAAAGCGCACTTCAAGCGCTTTCCACACTGCCTGAATCACCGAGACCCCCGCCATGACCGACACCCTCCCCGACACCCCGGACGCCGCCGTACTCGACGCTGCCTTGCAGATGATCGAAGTCTGGAACCGCCTCAGCCCCGACAAACAAGCCCGGTTGCTCAAGCGTTTTGGCACCCAGGAAAACGCCCTGGCCGCCCTGGTAACCACGCAAATGCTGGCCTCGCCCCAGGCCTGAGGTGTTTTTGCGCTGACGTTTTGCTTTTTACCGCCCTGCGCAAGCCAAAGCATCGGTATCATTAGCAGCCTATCTTTACCTGCTGCAACGGTGGACCTCCCCCATGCCAAATACCCAGCGCCCCATGGCGGTCACGCTGCAAGTTGTTTCCATCGTGCTGTTTACCTTTATCGGCTACCTCAACATCGGCATTCCCCTGGCCGTTTTGCCGGGCTATGTGCACAGCCAACTGGGCTACGGCGCGGTCATCGCGGGCCTGGTGATCAGCGTGCAATACCTGGCCACCCTGCTGAGCCGTCCGTATGCCGGCAAAATCATCGATAACCTGGGCAGCAAGCGCGCGGTGCTGATCGGTTTGGTTGGTTGCGGCCTGAGCGGCGTGTTCATGTTGCTGGCGGCGTGGTTTTCCAGCCTGCCGGGCGTCAGCCTGATCAGCCTGCTGATTGGCCGACTGGTGCTGGGCAGCGCCGAAAGCCTGGTGGGTTCGGGCGCCATCGGCTGGGGCATCGGCCGGGTCGGTGCCGCCAACACGGCCAAGGTCATCTCGTGGAACGGCATCGCCAGCTATGGGGCGCTGGCCGTGGGGGCGCCGCTGGGCGTGTTGCTGGTCAGCCACTTGGGGCTGTGGAGCATGGGCGTCAGCATCATCCTGCTGGCAGTGCTCGGCGTGCTGTTGGCCTGGAACAAGGAAGCCGCGCCGATTGTAGCCGGCGTACGTCTGCCCTTCATGAATGTGCTGGGCCGCGTGCTGCCCCACGGCTGCGCGCTCGCATTGGGTTCGATTGGTTTTGGCACCATCGCCACGTTTATCACGCTGTATTACACGACCCAGAGTTGGGACAACGCGGTGTGGGCCTTGAGCCTGTTCGGCGCCAGTTTTATCGGCGCACGCCTGCTGTTCGGCAATTTGATCAACCGGATAGGCGGCTTTCGTGTAGCAATTGCCTGCCTGTCGGTAGAAGCCCTCGGCCTGCTGTTGCTGTGGATGGCACCCGACGCGCAATGGGCGCTCGCCGGTGCGGCGTTGAGCGGGTTTGGCTTTTCGTTGGTGTTTCCAGCGCTGGGCGTAGAAGCCGTCAATTTGGTGCCGGCCTCCAGCCGTGGCGCGGCGGTGGGGGCTTATTCGTTGTTTATCGACTTGTCGTTGGGTATCACCGGCCCACTGGCCGGGGCGGTGGCGGCAGGTTTCGGCTTTGCGTCGATCTTCCTGTTTGCTGCCCTGGCTGCCGTCGGTGGCCTACTGTTGAGTGTGTATTTGTACCGGCAAGCACCCAAGGCCCGTGAGGCGCGCGACGCCTAGAAGTCGACCTTGCCGCGCCCAGCCTTGATGCTGCCACGCTTGGTCTTGGATTCCAGTCGACGCTTCTTCGAGCCCAGGGTGGGTTTGGTCGGGCGGCGCTTCTTCTCGACCTTGGTGGCACTGAGGATCAACTCCACCAGGCGCTCCAGCGCATCGGCGCGGTTCTGCTCCTGAGTACGGTATTGCTGGGCCTTGAGCACCAGCACGCCTTCACTGGTGATACGACTGTCACGTAGCGCCAGCAAACGCTCCTTATAGAACGCCGGCAACGATGAAGCCGGGATGTCGAACCGCAGGTGCACCGCGCTCGACACCTTGTTGACGTTCTGCCCACCGGCGCCCTGGGCGCGAATGGCGGTCAACTCGATCTCGGCATCGGGCAAGTGCACGTTGTTGGAAATTACCAGCATCAATCAAAAACCTTAGGCAACGGGCGACAACAACATAAACAACAAGGACGCAGGAACATGAAAAGGCTATTCATCACTGTGCTCGGCACTTTATCACTCATTCAAACGTCACTGTCCTTCGCGGACAATGCCAACGGCAAAAACCTGTATTCACAGCGATGCGCCATGTGCCACGGCCCAGACCTCAAGGCCAGCGGGCCATTGGCCAGGAAAAGCAGCCCTGCCACGCCTGACCTTACAGCGCCTGCTTTCAAAAAACGGCTGGCGGATTATCCAGGCGTTATTGTGTCTTCTGTGATCCTTCGCCCCAATGGCAACCTGATCCCAAAAACCCTGCAAGACAATGGCGTGAAGGTTGCGCCGCATGCCTGGAGCGTCAAGGATTTTCGCGACCTCAACGACTACATGAGTGGCGTTATTTCAAACAGCCGATGAATTTCATCGCAAAAAAAATACCCCTCAATAGAGGGGTATTGATAACCGATGAAGCACCGCTTACTTCAGCGCTGCACTCGCCGTGGTCAACGCAGCGTCAGCACTGCGCTTGTTCTTGATCCCGTAACACACCGCCATGAACGCTACCCACACCGGGATTGCGTACACCGACACCTGAATCCCCGGAATCATCAGCATGATCACCAGGATAAACACCACGAACGCCAGGCAGAGATAGTTGCCATACGGATACCACAGGGCCTTGAACAACGGCACCTGGCCGGTGCGGTTCATGTGCTGGCGGAACTTGAGGTGGGAGAAGCTGATCATCGCCCAGTTGATCACCAAGGTGGCTACCACCAGCGACATCAGCAGTTCCAGCGCGTGCTGAGGGATGAAGTAGTTCATCAACACCGCCACCAGCGTGACCGCCGCCGACGCCAGGATCGAGCGCACCGGTACACCGCGCTTGTCGATCTTGGCCAATGCCTTGGGCGCATCGCCCTGTTCAGCCATGCCCAGCAACATGCGGCTGTTGCAGTAGGTGCCGCTGTTGTACACCGACAATGCCGCCGTCAGCACCACGAAGTTGAGGATATGCGCGGCGGTGTTGCTGCCCAGCATCGAGAACACCTGCACGAACGGGCTGCCGCTGTAGGCATCGCCCGACGCGTTAAGGGTCGCCAGCAGGCTGTCCCATGGCGTCAGCGACAACAGCACCACCAGCGCGCCGATGTAGAAAATCAGGATGCGGTAGATCACCTGATTGATCGCTTTTGGGATCACCGTACGTGGCTGATCAGCCTCAGCGGCGGTAAAACCAAGCATTTCCAGACCGCCGAACGAGAACATGATGATCGCCATGGCCATCACCAAGCCACCGACGCCATGGGGGAAGAACCCGCCGTGGTCCCACAGGTTGCTCACCGACGCTTGCGGGCCGCCGCTGCCGCTGACAAGCATGTAGCTGCCCAGGGCAATCATGCCGACGATAGCCACGACTTTGATGATGGCGAACCAGAATTCGGCCTCACCGAAGACTTTGACGTTGGCCAGATTGATCAGGTTGATCAACACGAAGAACGCCGCCGCCGAGACCCAGGTCGGGATCTCCGGCCACCAGTAGTGCACGTACTTGCCGACCGCAGTCAGCTCCGACATGCCCACCAGGATGTACAGAATCCAGCAGTTCCAGCCCGACAGGAAGCCGGCGAAACCGCCCCAGTACTTGTGGGCAAAGTGGCTGAAGGAACCGGCGACCGGCTCTTCGACGATCATTTCGCCGAGCTGGCGCATGATCATGAAGGCGATGAAGCCGCAGATGGCATAACCCAGGATCATCGATGGGCCGGCGGATTTGAGCACGCCGGCCGAGCCTAGAAACAGGCCGGTGCCGATGGCGCCACCGAGGGCGATCAACTGGATATGCCGATTTTTCAGGCCGCGTTTCAGTTCGCCTGAAGAAGATTGGGGTCCACTCATGAAAAGGGTCTCACGCAAGGTTTGAGAATATCGAATGCAGGTTGCTGCCTTGAATTACCGACTCAAGCAGCGCCGCTCAAACCCCAGCGCAGGCACCAGGAGTACAGCGTCTTTCTAACGGTCATGCGTCACCTGTTTGTTTTTATCTGTGACGAAATCGAACCCGTCCGACTCGTGGCCGGACGGAGTGATCAGGGTGGGTAAACCCTGAGGTCTTGGCCTTTTGCGTGGATACGCAAGGAGGGTCACAGTAAAACGCGGCGCATTGTACACCGCTCGACAGCTTCAGCACGCCCCAACAGGGTGCACGCGACAAACTGTAAGCTAATCCTTACAGCCGAACACCACTCAGGAATGCCGGGGCAAACCCGTAAAACTATCGTTACACCCCGGAAAATAAGCGTTACAGCCAGACTTTTTTGTCGGCCAACGGAAAACTGTCAGTGAGAAACATCTGAATAATCGGTTCAGCCAATGTGCTGTTTTTTCTGGATAAAAAATCACTGCGAAAAAACAGAAGAAAAAATCCAAATGAAACCGTGTCAATAAATATTTTGCATTTTCAAACACTCTCTCCTAGGTTCTTTCACTTGCCAGCGAAGCCCGTTGGCAAGCCGTTCTCAAACAACGTCCTCTAGGAGATACACCATGCAAGCACTGGAAAACGACCTGGAAACCGAACTGCAACTTGACGATTGGTTTGAAGCGCCGACCCATGAGGCCGCCGTTGAAATGATGCAAGCCGACGCCGTTGTGCCCTTTGGCACCGCGATGTGGCCTTTCTAACACCCGGCAGGCATCCGGCAGATGCAGTGCACTGCATCTGCCCCCTTACCCAAGGCACAGAAGGACACCCGTCATGGACAAGGCCCGCGCCGTCGAACACTTTCTCTACTACCTCGCGCACCACCCGGCACTCAACGGCCTGAGCCGCCCTACCGTGTTGCTGGGCCATACCGAGCGCTACGACGCCATCGCCGAAGCCATCACCCATAGCAGCGCCGCACGCTTCAACTTCCAATGCCAACGGCTGGACCTGACGCCCAGCGACACCCTGGCCCACGCCATCGAAGCCTGCGACCTGTACCTGTTTCTGTATGACTCTTCGACCCTGCCCAACCCACGCGCCGAAGGCCCTGACTTTATTCGCGCCCTGCAAGGCGTGATGGCCGAGCACTGGAAGAAATCCCTGCTGTTCAAGGATTATGGCGACTATTTCTACGACACCTTCAGCGTCGAGCCGCAGCGCATCGCCGACCTCAACGCCACGCTGATCCGGCGCATGTCTCAGGCCAGCGTGCTGAGCTTTACCGACAAACACGGCTCACGCCTTGAAGCGCCGCTGAGCAGCATCAAGAAGTGGACCAATATCAACGGGGTCGGCAACCACGACCTGGCGCCGGGCGAAATCGCCACCCACAGCGAGGCCATCAACGGCCAGGTGCGGTTTGTCGGCACCTTTCTCAGCACCATCCCGTTTGCGCGCAAATACGGCGTGCTGCAATCACCGCTGGAGTTGTGGATCGAGAACTCGACGATTTGCAGCGTAGCCAGCGACGTGCCGGGGCTGGCGGATGACTTCAACAAGTACCTGAATGCCAACCCGTCGAATCGCCGTGTCGAGGAATTGGGGATTGGCACCAATGAAGGGGTTAAAGACTTATATGCGCGCAACGCCGGGTTTGAGGAGCGCCATTGCGGGTTGCACCTGGGCTTGGGTGGCGGGCAGAAAGGCAGCCATCACCTGGATCTGATCTTTGAGAGTGGCGTGTTGGCACTGGATGACAAGCCGGTGTTTGATGGCAGGTTTGCGTTCTAAACACCGATCCACTGTGGGAGCGGGCTTGCTCGCGAATGCGGTGGATCAGTCAATGCATGTGCAAGCTGATACACCGCATTCGCGAGCAAGCCCGCTCCCATAGTTGATTGGGTTATCAAATTTCAGAGCCCAAAAAAAACGCCAACCCGAGGGTTGGCGTTTTTTTATGCCGCAATCAAATCACTGCGGCTTCTTGCGACCAAAACCCGGACGCTGACCGGAACCGGCCGGCGCGCCACGGCGCTTGCCCGACGGCTCGTCGGCGACCAGTTTCGGGCCAGGGCGCTTGTTCGCCGCTGGCTTGGCTGGGCGCTTGGTGCTGGCGTTGTCCGCTGGGCGGTCCGCCTCACCACGGTTGCTACGGCCACCGCTTGGCGCTTCACCACGGGCAGGACGCGGGGTGCGTGGCGCACGCTCGCCTTCCTGACGCGATGGTGCGGTTGGGCGGCGCTCGCCTTCGATGTGCGGCTCGCGGGAGATACGACCACCGGTTGCCGGTGCATTCAGCGCCGGGCGCAAGGTGCGGGCAACACGTTCGGTACGCGCCACAGGACGCGAGGATTTACGCTGCATACGCTCAAGCTTGTCTTTGCTCTTGGCGTTCATCTGCGGCATGGCCACCGGCGTCAGGCCGACTTCGGCGCTGAGGATGTCGACTTCGTACTGGCTCATTTCGCGCCAGCGGCCCATCGGCAGGTCGGAGTTGAGGAACACCGGGCCGAAACGCACGCGCTTCAAGCGGCTGACCACCAGGCCCTGGGATTCCCACAGGCGACGGACTTCACGGTTACGGCCTTCCATCACCACGCAGTGGTACCAGTGGTTGAAACCTTCACCACCGGGCGCCTGCTTGATGTCGGTGAACTTGGCCGGGCCGTCTTCCAGCACCACGCCAGCCTTGAGACGTTCGATCATCTCGTCATCGACTTCGCCGCGCACACGCACGGCGTATTCACGGTCCATCTCGTAGGACGGGTGCATCAGGCGGTTGGCCAGTTCGCCGTCGGTGGTGAACATCAGCAAGCCAGTGGTGTTGATGTCCAGGCGGCCGATGTTGATCCAACGGCCTTCTTTGGGCTTGGGCATCTTGTCGAACACGGTCGGACGGCCTTCCGGGTCGTCACGGGTGCAGATCTCGCCATCGGGCTTGTTGTACATGATCACGCGGCGCACCGATTCGGCGGCCTCTTCACGCTTGATGACCTTGCCATCAATGGTGATTGCATCGTGCAGGTCGACGCGCTGGCCGAGGGTAGCCTCGACGCCATTGACCTTGATGCGCTTCTGGGTGATCCAGGCTTCGACGTCGCGGCGTGAGCCCACGCCGATACGCGCCAGCACCTTTTGCAGTTTTTCGCCTGCTGGGCCGATTTCCTGGCTGTCGTTCTGGTCTTGGTCGTTCATCTTAAGCACCTCCCGGTGGGTCGATTCAGGCGTGGCCTGAAGAGTATTGAAAGCGGGGCTTTGGCCGAATAGGTCGGCAAAGGGTCGCGAATCATACGCGCATGGCGCGGGTTTCGCATCACAGACTAGTCGATAAGGCCCAAGTCATTTGCTTTTCCGCCGACCGGTGGCGCCCAGGGCCAGCAGGCGCAGCTCGGCTTCGGCCAGAACGGTGCGTTTGTCAGCTTTGTCGAGCTTCTTCCAGGCACGGATTTCGCGCTTGCTGCGGCCACAGCCGACGCAGATGTCGTCGGTGAATTTGCAGATGCTGATGCAGGGATCTTTGGTTGAACTCATCACTACTACTCTCGTTCCCACGCTCCGCATGGGAACGATCGTTTGGGCTCAGGGCAAGCGTTTAACGCTGAATTTTTCGCCGGTCCGGGACAGCTTGGCCTGCCAGCTTTGCCCGTTACAGTCGAGTTTGATCTGGACCGGGATACTCGTGCCGTCATCGTCCGTGAATTGCGTGGGCTTGCAGCCCATCGGCAGCGCGTTGGAAGCGCCAATCCATAACGCCTTCGACGAAGCAGGCCGGTAGTACACGGGGCGCTCGCCCGCCGTCCCTTTGCTTATACCGATAGCGCCGGTGGGGTCGGCGCCAGCAACAATGCTCACGCTTTGATCGCCGTCCAACGGTGCATAAACGGTGGCCACCGCATAACCAGCGGCAAAAACCACCGAGCTTGCCAATACCGCTCCCCCAACTGAATGGGAGAAGCGTTGAAGAGTGCTTTTCATGATGAGTCATCCATATTCAAAGAAAGGGATCACACCACCACCGATCAAACAGCTCAGCCACAATGGTGTTCAGCGAGTTAATGCCGAGACTCAACACCACGCAACTGTCAGAACTAACAGGTAGGACCTGTGTAACAAGGCCCGTTTACTGATCAGGGCTCAAACGAGCGGCGCTCGTTTTCAATCGCCTCAGCCAACGCACGGGCCTCGTCTTCCTCGTCGCTCAAGGGCGGTTGCTCAAGTGCGGCGACGGCTGCCAGAAGTTTCTCGCGGGCTTGCGCGACGCCAAGGATGTCTTCTTCAGGCTCTGGCTCTGGTTCTTCTGGCGCCGGTTCTTCAGGCGCTGGCTGTTCGACTTCAGGCGCGACTTCATTGTTCAGTTGGGTTTGCGACTCGGCATCGCCATCACGCAACAAATCATCAAAGTCAGTCTTGATACCCTGCTCCATGTCATCGAGCTCAAGCAACAAGGTATGGAAACTGGTTTCGTCCTTCGGCTCTTCCGGCTCGGCGGTGGCGTCGGCCAATTCCTGCAGGCTGGCCGGCACCGGTGCATCGTCGAAGTCGAGCACCGGCTCGGCTTCCATCTCGCGCAGTTCGGCGAGCGGCGGCAGGTCGTCGAGGTTTTTCAGGTTGAAGTGGTCGAGAAACACCTTGGTGGTGGCGAACATCGCCGGTTTGCCGGGCACGTCGCGATAGCCGACGATGCGGATCCACTCGCGCTCCAGCAGCGTCTTGACGATATGGCTGTTGACCGCCACGCCCCGCACATCCTCGATCTCGCCGCGCGTAATCGGTTGGCGATAGGCAATCAGCGCCATGGTCTCCAGCATCGCGCGGGAATAACGCTGCGGGCGCTCTTCCCACAAGCGGCCGACCCACGGCGAAAACTTCTCACGAATCTGCAGGCGATAACCTGACGCCACTTCGCGCAGTTCAAAGGCGCGACCGTCGCAGGACTTGCGCAGAATCTCCAGCGCCTTTTTAAACACTGGCGGTTCAGGCCGCTCGGCCTCTTCGAACAACTCGAACAGGCGTTCCAGAGACTGCGGTTTACCCGAGGCCAGGAGAAAGGCTTCCAGCAAGGGCGCCAGTTCGCGGGGTTCAGTCAAATTCATCGATTCAGCTCTTTATTCGGCTCGCGCCCGCACGTGGATAGCCGCAAAAGGCTCATTCTGGACCAGCTCGACCAAGGATTCCTTGACCAGTTCAAGGATCGCCATAAAGGTCACCACCACCCCCAAACGCCCTTCTTCCTTGGTAAACAGCTCGACAAACGGCACAAAGCCGCCGCCTTTGAGGCGCTCCAGCACATCGCTCATGCGCTCGCGGGTCGACAGCGCCTCGCGGCTGACCTGGTGGCTTTCGAACATATCGCCACGGCGCAGCACCTCGGCCATGGACATCAGCAATTCTTCCAGGCTTACATCCGGCAACAGCTTGCGCGCCCGCGCTTCTGGCGCGTCAAGCTTGGGCACCACCACATCACGGCCCACGCGGCTCAAACCGTCTATGCCTTCGGCGGCGGCCTTGAAGCGTTCGTATTCTTGCAGGCGGCGGATCAGTTCGGCACGCGGGTCGTCTTCTTCGGCCTCGATGGTCTCGGCGCGCGGCAAGAGCATGCGCGACTTGATCTCGGCGAGCATGGCAGCCATCACCAGGTACTCGGCGGCCAGTTCCAGGCGTACCGACTGCATCAACTCGACGTACCCCATGTACTGGCGGGTGATTTCCGCCACCGGGATATCGAGGATATTGATGTTCTGCTTGCGGATCAGGTACAGCAGCAAGTCCAGCGGGCCTTCGAAGGCTTCAAGGAAGACTTCCAGCGCATCCGGCGGAATATACAGGTCGAGCGGCATTTCCATGACCGCCTGGCCATACACCATGGCAAAGGGCAGTTCTTGCTGGGCGCCCGCCTGGGGATCAGCGGTTTCCACGGCCGACATTCAGGCCTCAACCATAAACGGTGTCGGGTCGCCGCAGCCCACGCGCACCACTTCCGGCTCGCCGTCGGCCAGGTTGATCACGGTGGATGCCTTGTTGCCGCCGTAGCCGCCGTCGATGATCAGGTCGACGTGTTTTTCCAGCAGGCGGCGCATCTCGTAAGGGTCGTACAGCGGCTCTTCTTCACCGGGCAAAATCAGCGACACGCTCATCAATGGCTCACCCAGTTCAGCCAGCAACGCCAGGGCAATCGGGTGCTCGGGCACACGCAGGCCGATGGTGCGCTTCTTGGGGTGCAGCAACAGGCGCGGCACTTCGCGGGTGGCGTTGAGAATAAAGGTGTACGGCCCCGGCGTGTGGGCCTTGAGCAGGCGGAAGGTGCCGGTGTCGACCTTGGCGAACAAGCCGAGTTGCGACAAATCGCTGCAGATCAACGCAAAGTTGTGGTTCTTGTCCAGTTCACGCAGGCGTCTGACCCGTTCAACCGCGCTTTTGTCGCCGATCTGGCAACCAATGGCGTAGGACGAGTCAGTCGGGTAGATCACCACGCCACCGGCGCGAATGATCTCCACGGCCTGTTTGATCAGGCGCGCTTGAGGGTTTTCCGGATGAATCTGGAAGAATTGACTCACGTGTTCTACCTGTTCAGACGGTGGCAATAATGGGGTCATGCTTGAATCGCCCCCACAACAGCGGCAAGTCTTCCGGGACCTGGCGGTACTCGCCAATCTCGGACCAGCCGCCTGGGCCATGAAAATCACTGCCGGCGCTGACCAGCAGACCAAATTCGCGGGCAAGAATCGCCAGGCTGCCCACCTGATCAGCGGGTTGATGCCCGTTGACCACTTCGATTGCGTGGCCGCCCGCTCCAATATAGTCGGCAATCAGCTTGCGGCGTTTGCTACGGGTGAAATCGTAATGCCAGGGATGCGCCAGGCTCACCCAGGCCCCGGAGGCGCGCAATGTGCCGACCGTATCTTCCAGCGTCGGCCAGTGTTGCTTCACATCACCCAACTTGCCGGCGCCCAGCCACTTGCGAAAGGCTTCGGCGCGGTCCTTAACAAAACCTTCACGCACCATCCAGTCGGCAAAGTGCGGCCGGGCCGGTGCGTTGCCGCTGTCGCCCAGTTCCTGCTGGATGGCGCGCGCGCCGTCGAGCGCATTGGGCATGCCTTTAAGGCTGAGTTTGCGGCTTATTTCTTCGGACCGCAGCCAACGGCCATCGTGCAATTGGGCGATGGCCGCCACTAACGGCGCTGCGTTTTGATCGAAACCGTAGCCGAGCACATGAATGGTGGCGCCGCCCCAGGTGCAGGACAATTCCACGCCGTTGACCAGTTGCATGCCCAGCGCATGCGCCGCCGTGCGGGCCTCGTCGAGGCCCTCGAGGGTGTCGTGGTCGGTCAACGACAGGACTCGCACGCCTTTTTCAAACGCACGCGCAACCAGTACCGCGGGCGCCAGGGCGCCGTCGGAGGCCGTGCTGTGGCAGTGCAAATCAACATTCACGGGAGTGTGTAACCTCAAGTCAGCTGGCGCTTTCGCTACCAAGGATGTTTGTTATTATGCCGCCACATCCAGCTTCTGGCTCTTACTGTGAAACAATTCATCGACTTCATCCCGCTGTTGCTGTTTTTCATCGTTACCAAACTCGACCCCAGGGTCATTGATATCGCCGGTCATCAGCTCTCGTTCGGGGGCATCTACAGCGCCACCGCCGTGCTGATCGTCAGTTCTATCGTAGTCTACGGCGCCATTTTCATTTCCCAGCGCAAACTGGAAAAAAGCCAATGGCTGACCCTGGTTGCCTGCCTGGTGTTCGGCGGCCTGACCCTGGCCTTTCACAGCGAAACCTTCCTTAAATGGAAAGCCCCGGTGGTGAACTGGCTGTTCGCGCTGGTGTTTATCGGCAGCCACTTCATCGGTGACCGCCTGTTGATCAAGCGCATCATGGGCCACGCGCTGACCCTGCCGGAGCCGGTATGGGTGCGTTTGAACGTGGCCTGGATCGTGTTTTTCCTGTTCTGCGGCGCCGCCAACCTGTTCGTGGCCTTTACCTTCCAGGATTACTGGGTGGACTTTAAAGTCTTCGGCAGCCTGGGCATGACCGTACTGTTTCTGGTCGGCCAAGGTATCTACCTGTCGCGCCATCTGCATGACACCGCCCCTACCACGCCGAAAACCGAGGACTGACATGCTCTACGCCATCATTGCTACCGACGTTGCCGATTCGCTGGAAAAACGCCTGAGCGTGCGCCCGGCGCACCTTGAGCGCCTGAAAACCCTGCAAGCCGAAGGCCGCCTGGTGATCGCAGGCCCGCACCCGGCCGTCGACAGCAATGACCCAGGCGCCGCCGGCTTCACCGGCAGCCTGATCATTGCCGAGTTCGCCTCCCTGGCCGACGCGAAGGCCTGGGCCAACGCCGACCCGTACATCGGCGCAGGCGTCTACGCTGATGCAGTGGTCAAACCGTTCAAGCAAGTCCTGCCTTAAGCCCGGCTGCGCTGAACCTAATCGGTTCGGCGCGCTCCTAATTGCTCATTATTCTCGGTAACCTGCCGACAACGTTCTGAATATTCGTGTGGAATCAGGAGTTCCGATGCGCTTACGTCCGTTGTGTCTGTTGGCAGTGTTAATGATCGGGGCGACCGCCCACGCTGAAGAAACCTCGAACACCGGCAGCTCCACGCCCTTGTCCCTGAGTGCCGGCAGCCAGATCACCGAGTTGCAGCAACGCTTGAAAGAAAGCGAACGGCTGCGTGAAGAACTGAGCAAACAACTGCAAAGCACAGAGGCCGCCCGTGAAAGCGCTCAACTGAATCGCTTGCGCCAGGAGAACCAACGCCTGGCCCAGCAACTCAAAGAGACACAGGGCGGCACCCTGACCCGCTGGCTGACCGAGCAACAACAGTGGTTTGTTACCGGCGGGGCCGTCGCACTGATCGCCTTGCTGTGCGGGATCTTCGCCAGCGGTGGGCACCGTCGCCGTCGACAATGGCTAAATTGAGTGAGTAATGAGCGAGCTGTTACTGATAGATGATGACCAGGAGCTCTGTGAGCTGCTGACCAGTTGGCTGAGCCAGGAAGGTTTCCAGGTGCGCGCCTGCCACGATGGCTTGAGCGCCCGCAAAGCCCTGGCCGAAGCCGCACCCGCCGCCGTTGTGCTTGATGTGATGCTGCCGGATGGCAGCGGCCTGGAGCTGCTAAAGCAATTGCGCAATGACCACCCGGAATTGCCGGTGGTGATGCTCTCGGCCCGTGGCGAGCCGCTGGACCGTATCCTCGGCCTGGAACTGGGTGCCGACGATTACCTGGCCAAGCCTTGCGACCCACGCGAACTGACTGCGCGCCTGCGCGCCGTGCTGCGCCGCAGCCACCCGGCGGCCGTGTCGACGCAGATGGAACTGGGAGACCTGTGCTTCAGCCCGGTGCGCGGCGTGGTCAGCATCGATGAGCAGGAATTCACCCTCACCGTGTCCGAAAGCCGCCTGCTCGAAGCGTTGCTGCGCCAGCCCGGCGAGCCGCTGGACAAGCAGGAACTGGCGCAGATCGCCCTGGGCCGCAAGCTGACCCTTTACGATCGCAGCCTGGACATGCACGTGAGCAACCTGCGCAAAAAGATCGGCCCGCACCCGGATGGCCGTCCACGGATCGTGGCGCTGCGCAGCCGCGGCTACTACTACAGCCTCTAAAGATCGTTCCCACGCTCCGCGTGGTAATGCCGCCTGGGACGCTCTGCATCCCGCTGTGTACGCCGGTGACGCAGAGCGTCACGGTATGCATTCCCACGCAGAGCGTGGGAACGATCAATGTAAACCTCGCAACAAACCCTCTTTACCCAAGCTTTACCCTCCCCTGACCGCCGCTGACCTTGCGCTGCGTAACCTACTCACATCCGGACTCACCGGAATAGAGACAGGAGAAACACCATGCGCAAGACCCTTATCGCTCTGATGTTCGCCGCTGCCCTGCCAACCGTTGCCATGGCCGCAGCGCCAGAAGGCCCAGGCCCGATGGGCGGCCCTGAAGGCCATATGATGGGCGGCCCTGGCCACGGCGGTGAACACGGTCCGCGTGGCAAAGGCGGCCCCTTCAGCCAGCTCGACCTGAGCCGCGAACAGCGCGAGCAAATCGGCAAGCTGATGGGCGAACAATGGCACGGCCGCAAAGAGATCGTGCGCAAGTACCTGGACAAACTGCCAGCCGCTGACCAGCAGGCCATGAAAAACGACATGGCCGCCGCCAAGCAGAAAACCCAGGCTGACATTCGTGCCGTGCTCAAACCCGATCAACAGAAGAAATACGACGACATCGTCAAAAAGCAAGCCGAGCGCCGCGCCGAGTGGAAGGAATTCCAGGCCTGGAAAGCGCAACAGCCGCAAAAAGCGCAATAATGCTCTAGCGTTACCTCCCAGCCCAGTGGCTCGCGCCGCTGGGCTTTTCTTGCTTGAGGGTTTCCTGTGCGTTCATTGTTCTGGCGCATCCTGGCCAGTTTCTGGCTGGCCATCGCCTTGGTTGCCGGGCTGTCGATCCTGCTTGGGCACATGCTTAACCAGGATGCCTGGATTCTCAGCCGTCATCCCGGCCTCAACAACCTGGCGCAAGAGTGGACGCAACTCTACGAAGCCCAGGGTGAGGACGCCGCCCAGGAGTTGCTGCAACAACGCAAACGCCAGTACCACATCGACGTGCAGGTACTCAACGAAAGCGGCGACCCGGTGGTACGTGGCACCTTCCCGCGCCGCGCCGCCGCCTTCGAAGCCCGCCAGAATGACAACCAGGACAGCCACCTGCCCTGGCGCCGCCTGACCGCCGAGTACACCAGTGAAAAAACCGGTGACACTTACCTGCTGATCTACCGCATTCCCCACCCGGAGCTGGACGCCTGGCACCGCAGCAGCCTGCTGTGGCCGTTGAGCGCGCTGGCCATTGCCCTGGTAGTGCTGACGCTGTTCAGCCTGTTGGTAACCTTGTCCATCACCCGCCCACTCAGCCGCCTGCGCGGCGCAGTGCATGACCTGGGCCAGACCACCTATCAGCAAAACAGCCTGGCGCAATTGGCCAACCGCCGCGATGAGTTCGGCGTGCTCGCCACCGACTTCAACCGCATGGGCGCGCGCCTGCAAAGCCTGATCGGCAGCCAGCGCCAATTGCTGCGCGATGTGTCCCACGAACTGCGCTCACCACTGGCCCGCCTGCGCATCGCCCTGGCCCTGGCCGAACGCGCCAACCCCGAAGAACGCGAACGGCTGTGGCCGCGCCTGACCCGCGAGTGCGACCGCCTGGAAGCGCTGATCAGTGAAATCCTCGTACTCGCCCGTGTGGATGCCGACAACGCCAGCGCAGAGGATGTGGACCTCACCCCACTGCTCAAGACCTTGCAAAAGGATGCCCAACTCAGTGCGCCGGAACAGGTGGTGCAACTGAGCGCCGAGCCCGCACTGCACCTCAAGGGCTGGCCGACCATGATCGAGCGCGCCGTGGACAACCTGCTGCGTAACGCCCAGCGCTTTACCCCCGTGGGCCAGCCCATCGAGCTAAGCGCCCAGCACCAGGGCGAGCGCATCCTGATCAGCGTGCGCGACCACGGCCCCGGCGTTGAAACCGAACACCTGAGCCAGCTGGGCGAGCCGTTTTATCGCGCGCCCGGCCAAGCCGCCCAAGGCCACGGGCTGGGCCTGGCGATTGCCCGTCGCGCCGCCGAACGCCATGGCGGCAGCCTGATCCTGGGCAATCACCCGGACGGCGGTTTTATCGCCAGCATCGACTTGCCGTTGGTGCCGGGAGTGGTCACAGCCGTGTGAGGATCTTCTATAGTGGCCCTTCTCTAACGGAGGGCCTTTGATGACTGACCTGCTGACACCCATCCAAGCCGCACTCGATTTACCGCAAACCCCGCTGACGTTTACCGAGGCCGGCGCCCTGCCCTCGACCTTTGCCGTGACCGAACTGGCCAGCGCCAGCCTCGGTGCTGCCGGCCAGGCGGTTGCTCAACTTATCCAGCAACAAACCGGGCGCTTGCCCAGCGTGAGCGTGGACCGGCGCCTCGCGTCCTTTTGGTTCTCCTCCTCGATTCGCCCGGTGGGCTGGCAAGTGCCGCCGCTGTGGGACCCGGTGGCCGGCGACTACGCCAGCGCCGACGGCTGGATCCGTTTGCACACCAATGCGCCCCATCACCGTGCTGCCGCCGAGCGCGTGCTGGGCAAGGTCAATGACAGCGCCGAGATGGCCAGTAAAGTCGCGACCTGGAACGCCGCCGAACTGGAACAGGCGATCGTCGAAGCCGGCGGTTGCGCGGCGCAGATGCGCACATGGCAGGCCTGGCAAACCCATCCGCAAGGGTTGGCGGTAAACGCCGAGGCACTGGTGCAGCGCCAGACCTTCGACACCACCTGTCACAAACCCTGGCTCGGCTCGGTGGCGCGCCCGCTCGCGGGCATCAAGGTGCTGGATTTGACTCGTGTGTTGGCCGGCCCCGTGGCCAGCCGTTTTCTCGCAGGCTTGGGCGCAGATGTACTGCGCATCGACTCACCGACCTGGAACGAGCCCGGCGTAGTACCGGAAATGACCCTGGGCAAACGCTGCGCGCGCCTGGACCTTAAGAAAGCCGAAGACCGCCAGGTGTTTGAAAGCCTGCTCAAAGACGCCGACATCCTGTTCCACGGTTACCGCGCCGACGCACTGGAGCAACTGGGCTACACCGCAACTGAACTGCAAAACCTCGCCCCTGGCCTGATCGACGTGAGCCTCAACGCCTACGGCTGGAGCGGCCCGTGGCGTAACCGTCGCGGCTTCGACAGCCTGGTGCAGATGAGCAGCGGCATTGCCGAAGCCGGCATGGCCTGGAAACAGGCGGATAAACCGGTGCCGCTGCCGTTGCAGGCGCTGGATCATGCCACCGGGTATTTGATGGCGGCCAGTGCCATTCAAGCGCTGAGCGAGTGCCTGAAAACCGGACGCGGTGGTTCGGCGCGGTTGTCATTGGCGCGCACGGCGAAGTTGCTGGTGGAGGCCGGGCAAGTGCCGGAGCAGCCGGCGTTACGGGCAGAAGACCCGGGCGATCAGGGCTTGGTGGTGGAACAGACAGCCTGGGGCCAGGCCCATCGTTTGCTGGCGCCGGTGACCATCAGTGGCACGCCGTTGCAGTGGGATTTGCCCGCCGGGGAATTGGGCTCGCACCGGGCTCAGTGGTGACTTGAAAACCGCTTTCGCGAGCAAGCCCGCTCCCACATTGGGCCCCATTCCAAAGGATGTACTCAGTCAAGTGTGGGAGCAGGCTTGCTCGCGAAGAGGCCCTGACAGATGTCATCAGTCCATTCTGCTCAACGACGTCCACAAATGCTGCGCCGCATACGCCCTTAAAGGCCGCCACGCCTCAGCTCTGGCCAACAACTGCCGCGCCGACACCGGTCCGCCTTCCAACGCCGCCAGTGCATTGATCAAACCAATATCCCCCGACGCAAACGCATCCGGCTCACGCAACTGACGCATGGCGATGTACTGCGCGGTCCAGTCGCCAATGCCCGGCAAGGCTACCAGCCGCGCCACGCCGTCCTTGAGGCTGGCCTTAGGCTCAAACAGCGATGGATCATCCAGCAACGCCTGAGCCACACCCGACAAGGTACGGCCCCGCGCCTTGGGCATGCCCAATGTCGCCAGGTCCGCCGCCGCCAAGACTTCAGGAGCAGGAAACACATGAGTAATACCGGCATAGGGCGTGTGCAGCGGCTGGCCATACTGCGCCACCAATTTACCTGCCAGGCGAATGGCCGCGACCACCGTGATCTGCTGGCCCAGCACGGCGCGAATCGCCAGTTCCAAACCGTCCCACGTGCCCGGCACACGCAGGCCAGGGCGGGCAGCCACCAGCTGCGCCATCAACGGGTCGGCGGCCAGTTGTGCATTGATCAACCCAGGTTGGGCATCCAGATCGAACATCGCCCGCAGGCGCCGCTCGATCTCGGGCAACGACGCCATGTCGGGAAACTCAACGCCCACTTCCAGCCAATCGCCTGCGCCCGGCGCCACGCTGATCCAACCGTGCTGCCCGTTCACGCTGATGCTGCGCCGATACACGCCGGCCTGTACGGTCTCCAACCCGGTGATGGCCCGCGCCGATAAAAAGCCCAGCATTGCCGCCCAGTCATAGGGCGGCTCATACGCCAATCTCACAACGACAACACCCCGCTATACAGCCCATAAGCCGCCAGCCCAGCGCCCGCGATCACGCAGCTGAAAATGCCTTTTTCCATGTGCGTAAACAAGGGCTGGCCCTGCTCGCGCTTGGCCAGGGCAAACAGGATCACGCCGGGCGCATACAACAACGCCGAGAGCAGCAGGTACTTCAAGCCGCCGGCGTACAGCAGCCAGACGGCATAGCCGAGGGCGATCAAACCGACCAGCAGATCCTTATAGCGCTGGCGCTGGGCACCGGCATAGGTTTCACCGCGCCCGCTCAACAGTACCGCGTAGGCTGCCGACCACAGGTACGGCACCAGGATCATCGACGAGGCCAGGTAAATCAGGGTGGTGTAGGTGCTGTGGGAAAACAGCGTGATCACCAGGAACACCTGGATCATCACGTTGGTCAGCCACAGCGCGTTGACCGGCACCCGATTGGGGTTTTCCTTTTTCAGGAACGCCGGCATGGTCTTGTCATGGGCAGTGGCGTAGAGGATTTCCGCACACAGCAGCGCCCATGACAGCAAGGCGCCGAGCAGCGACACGGCCAACCCGATGCTGATCGCCATCGCGCCCCACGGCCCGACGATATGTTCCAGCACACCCGCCAATGACGGGTTTTGCAATTGCGCCAGCTCCGGCTGGCTCATGATGCCCAGGGACAGCACATTCACCAGCACCAGCAGCGCCAGCACGCCGAGAAAACCGATCACGGTGGCGCGGCCCACGTCCGAGCGCTTCTCGGCGCGCGCCGAATACACGCTGGCGCCCTCGATACCGATAAATACAAACACAGTCACCAGCATCATGTTGCGCACCTGATCAACCACGCTGCCAAATTGCGGGTTGCCCAGGCCCCAGATATCGCGGGTGAAAATATCCGCCTTGAACGCCACGGCGGCGATTACGATAAACATCAGCAACGGCACGATCTTCGCCACTGTGGTGATCTGGTTGATGAACGCCGCCTCCTTGATGCCGCGCAGCACCAGAAAATGCACCGCCCACAGCAGCAGCGAGGCACAGCCGATGGCGACCGGTGTATTGCCCTGGCCGAACACCGGGAAAAAGTAGCCGAGGGTGCTGAACAGCAACACGAAGTAACCGACGTTGCCCATCCACGCACTGATCCAGTAGCCCCAGGCCGACGAAAACCCCATGTAGTCACCGAACCCGGCCTTGGCGTAGGCGTACACGCCGGAATCCAGTTCGGGTTTGCGATTGGCCAGGGTCTGGAACACAAACGCCAGGGTGAGCATGCCGACGGCGGTGATGGCCCAGCCGATCAGCACCGCGCCCACTTCGGCGCGTGCGGCCATGTTCTGCGGCAAAGAGAAAATCCCGCCGCCGATCATCGAACCCACCACCAGGGCAATCAACGCGCTGAGACGTAGTTTCTCGGCCGGTTGGGACATGAAAACTCCTGAAATAAAATAGTTTGAGATAACACGCGTGCACTCAACTAATTAACTCAGCGAGTGTAGCGTTTATTAAAGACCGCGATAAAACCGTCACGCTCATAACGCAATGGCATGACAGTTTATAAAGTTTAGGCTTATTTAGAATTTAAATACGCAAGGCACTTTGCCACTTTATGAAGGCTAAGCGAGGTATTCGAGAAAAGTTTGCACATTCTGCAAAACGGGCTAGCGTCAAACGTCCATACCTCGGACTAAATGATTAATCAAAACGCACGAGCCGCTCTGGAAAGCGCCTTTGCGGGGCAAACTATTGCCTCGGGATTTTACCCTTAAGTCATTAATTCACAATGGAATGTGCCAATGAAGTGATCTGAGTCAGCTGTTTGATTAGCGCACGGAATTATTCTGTGGTCTCTCTTCTCCTGCATTGGAGTCATGCAATGTCTGAAACTCCCGGAAAACTTCGACTCGGCGCACTGGTTGCGCTGGTCGTGGGCTCAATGATTGGCGGCGGGATCTTCTCACTGCCGCAAAACATGGCCGCCAGCGCCGATGTCGGCGCGGTGTTGATCGGCTGGGTCATTACCGCCATCGGCATGCTCACCCTCGCTTTCGTGTTCCAGACCCTGGCCAATCGCAAACCTGACCTCGACGGCGGCGTGTACGCCTACGCCAAGGCCGGATTTGGCGACTACATGGGTTTCTCATCGGCCTGGGGCTACTGGATCAGCGCCTGGCTGGGCAACGTCGGTTACTTCGTGTTGCTGTTCAGCACCCTCGGTTACTTCTTCCCCATCTTCGGCGAAGGCAACACGCCAGCGGCGGTGATCGGCGCCTCGGTGCTGCTGTGGGCCGTGCATTTCCTGGTACTGCGCGGAATCAAGGAAGCAGCCTTCATCAACCTGGTGACCACCGTCGCCAAGGTGGTGCCGCTGGTGCTGTTTGTATTGATCGCGTTGTTCGCGTTCAAGCTGGACATTTTCACCGCTGACATCTGGGGCGTGAAAAACCCCGACCTGGGCAGCGTGATGAACCAGGTGCGCAATATGATGCTGGTCACCGTGTGGGTGTTTATCGGCATCGAAGGCGCGAGCATCTTCTCATCCCGTGCAGAAAAACGCAGTGACGTCGGCAAGGCCACCGTGATCGGTTTTATCACCGTGCTGCTGTTTCTGATGCTGGTGAACGTGCTGTCCCTGGGCATCATGACCCAACCGGAACTGGCCAAACTGCAGAACCCATCAATGGCGGCCGTGTTGGAGCATGTGGTGGGCCACTGGGGCGCGGTGCTGATCAGCGTCGGCTTGATCATCTCGCTGTTGGGTGCGCTGCTGTCGTGGGTGCTGCTGTGTGCGGAGATCATGTTCGCCGCCGCCAAGGACCACACCATGCCGGAGTTCCTGCGCAAGGAAAACGCCAACCATGTGCCGGTCAACGCCCTGTGGCTGACCAATGCGATGGTTCAGGTTTTCCTGGTGATCACACTGTTCTCGGCCAGCACTTACCTGTCGCTGATCTACCTCGCCACCTCAATGATCCTGGTGCCTTACCTGTGGTCGGCGGCCTATGCGCTGCTGCTGGCGGTGCGCGGCGAGACCTACGAAAACGCCCTGCGCGAGCGCAAGAAAGACCTGTTCATCGGCGCCATCGCCCTGATCTACGCGGTCTGGCTGCTCTACGCCGGCGGCACCAAATACCTGCTGCTGTCCGCCCTGCTCTATGCCCCCGGCGCCATCCTGTTCGCCAAGGCCAAGCATGAACTGGGCAAACCAATTTTCACCAACGTCGAGAAGCTGATTTTTGCCGCAGTCGTCATTGGCGCCCTGGTGGCTGCCTATGGCCTCTACGACGGCTTCCTGACTCTGTAATTCTGACTGGAGGATCTGTAATGACCACGGAAAAAGTGAAGTACGGCGTACATTCCGAAGCCGGCAAACTGCGCAAAGTCATGGTGTGTTCCCCAGGTTTGGCCCACCAGCGGCTGACCCCCAACAACTGCGACGAACTGCTGTTCGATGACGTGTTGTGGGTGGCCCAGGCCAAGCGCGACCACTTCGACTTCGTGACCAAGATGCGCGAGCGGGACATTGATGTGCTGGAAATGCACAACCTGCTGACCGATATCGTCGCCATCCCCGAAGCGCTGGACTGGATCCTGGAGCGCAAGATCACCGCCAACACCGTTGGCCTGGGCCTGGTCGATGAAGTCGGCTCGTGGCTGCGCAGCCTGGAGCCGCGCAAGATCAGCGAGTTCCTGATTGGCGGCGTGTCCGCCGATGACCTGCCGAGCAGCTTCGGTGGCCGAACCATCGAGATGTTCCGCGACTTCCTCGGCCACTCGAGCTTCATCCTGCCGCCGCTGCCCAACACCCAGTTCACACGCGACACCACTTGCTGGATCTACAGTGGTGTGACGCTCAACCCGATGTACTGGCCGGCGCGACGTCAGGAAACCCTGTTGGCCAGCGCCATCTACAAATTCCACCCCGAGTTCACCAACGCCGACTTCCAGATCTGGTATGGCGACCCCGACCAGGAACACGGGGCTGCCACACTCGAAGGCGGCGACGTGATGCCGATTGGCAATGGCGTAGTGTTGATCGGCATGGGTGAGCGTTCTTCGCACCAGGCCATTGGCCAACTGGCGCGCAACCTGTTCAAGAACAAGGCCGTGGAACGCGTGATCGTCGCCGGCCTGCCGAAGTCCCGCGCGGCGATGCACCTGGACACCGTGTTCAGCTTCTGCGACCGCGACCTGGTGACCATCTTCCCCGAAGTGGTCAACCAGATCGTGCCCTTCACCCTGCGCCCGGATGAAAGCAAGCCACACGGCATCGACATCCAGCGGGAGAAAACCAACTTCCTCGAAACCGTGGCCGCAGCGCTCAACCTCAAAGCGCTGCGAGTGGTCGAGACCGGCGGCAACAGCTTCGCCGCCGAGCGCGAGCAATGGGACGACGGCAACAACGTGGTGGCCGTGGAGCCTGGCGTGGTGATCGGTTACGACCGCAACACCTACACCAATACCCTGCTGCGCAAGGCCGGTGTGGAAGTCATCACCATCAGCGCCGGTGAACTGGGCCGAGGCCGTGGCGGCGGCCACTGCATGACCTGCCCGATCATCCGCGACCCAATCGACTATTAAGGAGACTCATCATGGCTTTTAACATGCGCAACCGCAGCCTGCTGTCGCTGATGCACCACACTACCCGCGAGCTGCACTACCTGCTGGACCTGTCCCGCGACCTCAAACGCGCCAAGTACACCGGCACCGAGCGTCCGCACCTGCAGGGCAAGAATATCGCGCTGATCTTCGAAAAAACCTCGACCCGCACCCGTTGCGCGTTCGAAGTGGCAGCCCATGACCAAGGTGCCCACGTCACCTACATTGACCCGGTGTCGTCGCAGATCGGCCACAAAGAAAGCATGAAAGACACCGCCCGCGTATTGGGCCGGATGTTCGATGCCATCGAGTACCGTGGCTTTGAACAGGAAATCGTCGAAGAGCTGGCCAAGTTCGCTGGTGTGCCGGTGTTCAACGGCCTCACCGCTGAATTCCACCCAACGCAAATGATCGCCGACACCCTGACCATGCGCGAGCACAGCGACAAGCCGCTGCATGACATCAGCTACGCGTACCTGGGCGACGCGCGCTACAACATGGGCAACTCGTTGCTGATGATCGGCGCCAAACTGGGCATGGACGTGCGCATCGGCGCGCCGAAAGCGCTGTGGCCACACGAAGACTTCATCAAACAGTGCCAGGCGTTTGCCGAAGAAAGCGGCGCGCGCATCACCATCACCGAAGACCCGAAAGAAGCCGTCAAAGGCGTGGACTTCATCCACACCGATATCTGGGTGTCGATGGGTGAGCCGGTGGAAGCGTGGGACGAGCGCATCGAGCAACTGCTGCCGTACCAGGTCAACGCCAAGATGATGAAAGCCTCGGGCAACCCGCGCGTGAAGTTCATGCACTGCCTGCCGGCGTTCCATAACAGTGAGACCAAGGTGGGCAAGGACATCGCCGCGCGCTATCCGAACCTGGCCAATGGTGTGGAAGTGACTGAGGAAGTGTTCGAGTCGCCGGCCAACATCGCGTTTGAGCAGGCGGAAAACCGCATGCATACCATCAAGGCGATTCTGGTGTCGGCGCTGGCGGATATCTAACCCCACTCTGATCGTTCCCACGCTCTGCGTGGGAATGCAGCCAGTGACGCTCTGCGTCACAAGAGCGGACGCAGAGCGTCCAGTGAGGCATTCCCACGCAGAGCGTGGGAACGATCCTTCTAAAAGGAATGCATTATGCGCATCGTCGTAGCCCTGGGCGGCAACGCCCTGCTCCGCCGTGGTGAACCCATGACGGCGGACAACCAACGCGCCAATATCCGCATCGCCACCGAACAGATCGCCAAAATCCACCCCGGCAACGAGCTGGTGATTGCCCATGGCAATGGCCCGCAAGTCGGCCTGCTGTCGTTGCAGGCAGCGGCCTACACCCAGGTTTCGCCCTACCCGCTGGACGTGCTCGGTGCCGAGACCGAAGGCATGATCGGCTACATCATCGAACAGGAACTGGGCAACCTGCTGGACTTCGAAGTGCCGTTCGCCACCTTGCTCACCCAAGTGGAAGTCGACGCCAAAGACCCGGCCTTCCAGAACCCGACCAAGCCCATCGGCCCGGTGTACTCCAAGGCCGAAGCCGAGAAACTCGCCGCTGAAAAAGGCTGGGCCATTGCCCCCGATGGCGACAAATACCGTCGCGTGGTGGCCAGCCCACGCCCCAAACGCATCTTTGAAATCCGCCCGATCAAGTGGCTGCTGGAAAAACGCGCCATTGTGATTTGCGCCGGCGGCGGCGGCATCCCGACGATGTATGGAGAAGACGGCAAGCTGCGCGGCATTGAAGCGGTGATCGACAAAGACCTGTGCTCATCCTTGCTGGCCGCGCAACTGGACGCCGATTTGCTGGTGATCGCCACCGACGTCAACGCCGCCTTTATCGACTTCGGCAAGCCGAGCCAGAAGGCCATCGGCCAGGCCCATCCCGACGACATGGAGAAGCTCGGCTTCGCCGCCGGCTCCATGGGGCCGAAGGTGCAAGCGGCCTGCGAGTTCGCCCGCCAGACTGGCAAAACCGCAGTGATCGGTTCACTCTCGGACATCGAAGCCATTGTCCAGGGCACGGCCGGCACGCGTATCAGCACGGCAAAACCTGGCATCACCTACCTGTGAAGTAGAGGAGAAACGCCTATGGCCACCTTTGAACCCGGTCACCTGCACATCGAACGTCACGCGCTCAACAAGGAGGACTACAGCTACAACCTGTGCATCGACTACGAGGTCAGCCAGGATCCAAAGGAAGGCAAGGGAATGCTCTTCAAGCTGCATGGCTCGGTGCAGGGCAAGGACCTCAAGGAAGAATTCTTTTTACCCAAGGACCAGGCCTTCGACTTTGCCCGGCATGCGATGAATATCGCTCATAAATACGGGATGCCAAAGATTGCGGTGTTGAACGGTTCGATGCACAAACAGTACGACGAGATGTTTGAGGATGTAAGGCATCAGTTGGATGTGAAGCCGGGCGATCCGGTAAAACCCGAGCACCTGGAATAACAAGTTTGCACTGTCACAACACCATCAATGTGGGAGCGGGCTTGCTCGCGAATGCGGTCTTTCAGTCAATAAATTAAGAGACTGACACGCCGCATTCGCGAGCAAGCCCGCTCCCACATTTTGATCTCCATCCGCTGCAAGGCATACTTGCGGCCTCTCGCTCTGCAGATTTGTCGCCACCCCATGCGTATCCACGTCAGCTTCATCGACCGCGTCGGCATTACCCAGGAAGTCCTGGCCTTGCTCGGTGGGCGCAATCTCAACCTGGATGCGGTGGAAATGGTGCCGCCCAACGTGTACATCGACGCGCCGACCCTGAGCGCCGAGGTGCTCGAAGAGCTGCGCGATGCGCTGTTCAGCGTGCACGGTGTGCAGGCGGTCACTGTGGTGGATATCCTCCCCGGCCAACGCCGCCACCTGCAACTTGACGCGCTGCTGGCGGCCATGACCGACCCGGTGCTGGCCCTGGACAGCGCGGGCAAGATCCTGCTGGCCAACCCGGCGCTGATCGCGCTGTATGGCCGCGAACCGGCGGGCGAAAGTATCAGCGCGTTGTTCAACGACCCGGCGCTGCTGGAGACCTTGCTTGAACAGGGCTTTCGTTTGCCGTTGCGCGAAATCAGCGTCAACGGCCAGACCTTTTTGCTCGACGCCACGCCGATCACCGACGCCGGCGCCCTGCTGACGCTGTACCAACCCAACCGCATCGGTGAGCAACTGTCGGCGCTGCATCACGACCATGCCGAAGGGTTTGATGCGCTGCTGGGCGAGTCGCCGGTGATCCGCACCCTCAAGGCGCGGGCGCAACGGGTGGCGGCGCTGGATGCACCGCTGTTGATCCAGGGCGAAACCGGCACCGGTAAAGAGCTGGTGGCGCGCGCCT
Source organism: Pseudomonas sp. Xaverov 259 (assembly GCF_019352915.1). NCBI lineage: Bacteria > Pseudomonadati > Pseudomonadota > Gammaproteobacteria > Pseudomonadales > Pseudomonadaceae > Pseudomonas > Pseudomonas sp. Xaverov 259. The sequence continues at coordinate 26,368 of NZ_JAAAFV010000005.1, forward strand.
GCCATGCGATCAGCGCGCGGCACAGTGCGCCGTTTCTAGCGTTGAACTGCGCGGCGTTGCCGGAGAACCTCGCCGAAAGTGAATTGTTCGGTTATGCGCCGGGCGCCTTTACCGGCGCGCAGCGTGGCGGCAAGCCGGGGCTGATGGAGTTGGCCAACCAGGGCACGGTGTTCCTCGATGAAATCGGTGAAATGTCGCCGTACTTGCAGGCCAAGCTGCTGCGGTTTCTGAATGACGGCAGCTTTCGCCGGGTGGGCGGCGACCGTGAAGTGAAGGTCAATGTGCGCATCCTCAGCGCTACTCATCGCGACCTGGAAAAAATGGTCAGCGAGGGCACCTTCCGCGAAGACCTGTTCTACCGCCTTAATGTGCTCAACGTCGAAGTGCCGCCGCTGCGCGAGCGCGGCCAGGATATTCTGCTGCTGGCGCGCTACTTCATGCAGCAAGCCTGCGCGCAGATCCAGCGCCCGGTGTGCCGCCTGGCGCCGGGCACTTACCCGGCGCTGCTGGGCAACCGCTGGCCGGGTAATGTGCGCCAGTTGCAGAACGTGATCTTTCGCGCCGCCGCCATCTGCGAAAGTACCTTGGTGGACATTGGCGATCTGGACATCGCCGGCACCTCGGTGGCCCGCCAGAACGACGGCGAAGTCGAGAGCCTGGAACAAGCGGTGGAAGACTTCGAGCGCAATCTGCTGGAAACCCTCTACGCCAGTTATCCCTCGACCCGCCAGCTGGCGAGCCGCTTGCAAACGTCCCATACGGCAATTGCCCATCGCCTGCGCAAGTACGGCATTCCCAATAAGCCGTGACTAAACGCTGATCAACCTGTGGGCACTGGCTTGTGTGGGAGCTGGCTTGCCTGCGATGCAGGCACCTCGGTCTTTCAGCCAAACCAGGGTGATGCCATCGCAGGCAAGCCAGCTCCCACACAAGCCCGCTCCCACATGGACTGCATTCCAAATCTAGTCTAGAAACGACACTGACTGTACTGAAAGCGCTACAGCGTAACGATATCGATACAACCCTGTTTTTTGCGCGCCATGCAAGGCTTTGATCCACATAGGCTTTTTTTGGCGCGCCGGAGTGTAGCGAAATCGCTACAGCTGAAAATCATACTGTCATAACCAAAATAATTAAGTGATTGATTTATATAGACTTAATAACATTGGCCGCAATATTGCTAAGCAACTCCCCATTATTCCAATCCCGTCCACCAGACGAATCTGGCCCTGAGGAGTTTCCATGAGCGAGTTGCGTTTCACTGAAGATCACGAATGGCTGCGCGCCGAAGCCGATGGCAGCGTCACCGTGGGTATCACCGCTTTTGCGCAGAACGCGCTGGGTGATGTGGTTTTCGTGCAACTGCCGGAGTTGCAGGCTTACGACAAGGGCGCCGAAGCCTCCACCGTGGAATCGGTGAAAGCCGCCAGCGGCGTGTACATGCCTTTGAGCGGTGAAGTGCTGGAAGTGAACGACAAGCTCAGCGACAGCCCGGAACTGGTCAACGAAGACCCGATGGGCGAAGGCTGGTTCTTCCGCTTTAAACCGGCCGACGCCGAGGCGGTAGCTAAACTGCTGGATCAGGATGCGTACGACCGTCTGATCAAAGCCAACGCTGAAGCCTGAGGAGCGCACCATGACCATCAATCTCAGCACCGCCAACGAATTCATCGCCCGCCACATCGGCCCGCGCCAGGAAGATGAGCAGCACATGCTCGCAAGCCTAGGCTTTGATTCCCTCGAAGCCCTCAGCGCCAGTGTGATCCCGGAAAGCATCAAGGGCACCAGCGTGCTCGGCCTGGAAGACGGCCTGAGCGAAGCCCAGGCCCTGGCCAAGATCAAGGCCATCGCCGGCAAGAACCAGCTGTTCAAGACTTACATCGGCCAGGGCTACTACAACTGCCACACGCCGTCGCCGATTCTGCGCAACCTGCTGGAAAACCCGGCCTGGTACACCGCCTACACCCCGTATCAACCCGAGATTTCCCAAGGCCGCCTGGAAGCGCTGTTGAACTTCCAGACCCTGATCAGCGACCTCACCGGCCTGCCGATCGCCAACGCCTCCTTGCTCGACGAAGCCACCGCCGCCGCCGAAGCCATGACCTTCTGCAAGCGCCTGAGCAAGAACAAGGGCAGCAACGCCTTCTTCGCCTCCGTGCATAGCCACCCACAGACCCTCGACGTACTGCGCACCCGTGCCGAGCCGTTGGGCATCGACGTGGTGGTGGGCGATGAACGCGAGCTGAGCGACGTCAGCGCATTCTTCGGCGCCCTGCTGCAATACCCGGCCAGCAACGGTGATGTGTTTGATTACCGCGAACTGACCGAGCGTTTCCACGCTGCCAATGCCTTGGTCGCGGTCGCCGCCGACCTGCTGGCCCTGACCCTGCTGACCCCGCCGGGTGAGTTCGGCGCCGACGTGGCCATCGGCAGCGCGCAACGCTTCGGCGTGCCGCTGGGCTTTGGTGGCCCGCACGCGGCGTACTTCTCCACCAAGGATGCGTTCAAGCGCGACATGCCCGGCCGTCTGGTCGGTGTGTCGGTCGACCGTTTCGGCAAGCCGGCCCTGCGCCTGGCCATGCAGACCCGCGAGCAACATATCCGTCGCGAAAAAGCCACCAGCAACATCTGCACCGCGCAGGTCCTGTTGGCCAACATTGCCAGCATGTACGCCGTGTACCACGGCCCTAAAGGCCTGACCCAGATCGCCCAGCGCATTCACCAACTGACCGCGATCCTGGCCAAAGGCTTGACCGCCCTGGGCCTTAAGGTTGAGCAGGCAAACTTCTTCGACACCATCACTCTCAACACTGGCGCCAACACCGCCACCCTGCACGACAAGGCCCGCGCCCAGCGCATCAACCTGCGTGTGGTGGATGCCGAGCGCGTTGGCCTGTCGGTCGACGAAACCACCACCCAGGCCGATATCGAAGCCCTGTGGTCGATCTTCGCCGACGGCAAGGCACTGCCAGCCTTTGCTGCTACCGAGAGCACCTTGCCTGCCGCGCTGCTGCGCCAGTCGCCGATCCTCAGCCATCCGGTGTTCAATCGCTACCACTCCGAAACCGAGCTGATGCGCTATCTGCGCAAGCTGGCCGACAAGGACCTGGCGCTGGACCGCACCATGATCCCGCTGGGTTCGTGCACCATGAAACTCAACGCCGCCAGCGAAATGATCCCGGTGACCTGGGCCGAATTCGGTGCCCTGCACCCATTCGCCCCGGCCGCACAAAGCGCCGGCTACCTGGAGCTGACTTCCGACCTGGAAGCCATGCTCTGCGCGGCCACCGGTTACGACGCGATCTCCTTGCAACCGAACGCCGGTTCCCAAGGTGAATACGCCGGCCTCTTGGCCATTCGTGCTTACCACCAGAGCCGTGGCGAAGAACGCCGCGACATCTGCCTGATCCCGTCTTCGGCCCACGGCACCAACCCTGCGACCGCCAACATGGCCGGTATGCGCGTGGTGGTCACCGCCTGCGACGCACGCGGCAACGTGGACATCGAAGACCTGCGCGCCAAGGCCATCGAGCACCGCGAACACCTCGCTGCGCTGATGATCACCTACCCGTCCACCCACGGCGTGTTCGAAGAAGGCATCCGCGAAATCTGCGGCATCATTCATGACAACGGCGGCCAGGTGTACATCGACGGCGCCAACATGAACGCGATGGTCGGCCTGTGCGCACCGGGCAAGTTCGGTGGCGACGTGTCCCACCTGAACCTGCACAAAACCTTCTGCATCCCGCACGGCGGTGGCGGCCCGGGCGTTGGCCCGATTGGGGTTAAATCCCACCTCACGCCATTCCTGCCAGGCCACGCGGCCATGGAGCGCAAGGAAGGCGCGGTGTGCGCGGCGCCATTTGGCAGCGCGAGCATTTTGCCGATCACCTGGATGTACATCAGCATGATGGGCGGCGCGGGCCTCAAGCGCGCCTCGCAGCTGGCGATCCTGAACGCCAACTACATTTCCCGTCGCCTCGAAGAGCATTACCCCGTGCTCTACACCGGCAGCAACGGCCTGGTGGCGCACGAATGCATCCTCGACCTGCGCCCGTTGAAAGACAGCAGCGGCATCAGCGTGGATGACGTGGCCAAGCGCCTGATCGACTTTGGTTTCCATGCGCCGACCATGTCGTTCCCGGTGGCGGGCACCTTGATGATCGAGCCGACCGAAAGCGAATCCAAGGAAGAACTGGACCGCTTCTGTGACGCCATGATTGCCATCCGCGAGGAAATTCGCGCAGTCGAAAACGGCACCTTGGACAAGGACGACAACCCACTGAAAAACGCCCCGCACACGGCGGCTGAAATCGTCGGTGAATGGAGCCACCCGTACAGCCGCGAACAAGCGGTGTACCCGGTTGCGTCGTTGATCGAAGGCAAGTACTGGCCGCCGGTTGGCCGGGTCGACAACGTGTTTGGCGATCGCAACCTGGTGTGTGCGTGCCCGTCGATCGAGAGCTACGCGTGATCTGACTGACTGAACTCGGTCAAATGTAGGAGCTGGCTTTTGTGGGAGCTGGCTTGCCTGCGATGCGGGCACCTCGGTCTATCAGGTAGACCAGGGTGATGCTATCGCAGGCAAGCCAGCTCCCACACAAGCCCGGTTTCTACACTGAGCGAGCAAGTCTTCCAAAATAATAAGAAACCGGAGAACAACCATGTCCCTTAGCGTGTTCGACCTGTTCAAGATTGGCATCGGCCCCTCCAGCTCCCACACCGTCGGCCCGATGCGCGCCGCCGCTCGATTCGTCGAGGGCCTCAAGCGCGACAACCTGCTGAGCGCCACCACCGGCATCAAGGTGGAGCTCTATGGTTCGCTGGGCGCCACCGGCAAAGGTCACGGCAGCGACAAGGCCGTGTTGCTGGGCCTGGAAGGCGAACACCCGGACACCGTGAATACCGAAACCGTCGCCGCACGCCTTGCGCAAATGCGCGGTGACGGTCGCTTGAACCTGCTCGGCGAACACAGCATTGCGTTCAACGAGAAAGAACACCTGGCGATGATTCGCAAGCCTCTCGCCTACCATCCCAATGGCATGATTTTTCGTGCTTTCGACGCCGCCGGTATCCAGATCCGCAGCCGCGAGTATTACTCGGTCGGCGGCGGGTTTGTGGTGGATGAAGACGCTGCCGGCGCTGACCGGATTGTCGAAGACACCACGCCGCTGACCTTCCCTTTCAAGCACGCCAAGGATTTGCTTGGCCATTGCGCCACCTACGGGCTGTCCATCAGCCAGGTGATGCTGACCAATGAAAGTGCCTGGCGCCCCGAGGCGGAGACTCGCGCCGGCTTGCTGAACATCTGGCAGGTGATGCAGGACTGCGTGGATGCCGGTTGTCGCAACGAAGGCATCTTGCCTGGTGGTTTGAAGGTCAAGCGCCGTGCGGCGGCGTTGCATCGGCAGCTGTGCAAGAACCCCGAATCGGCATTGCGCGACCCGTTGTCGGTGCTGGATTGGGTCAACCTGTATGCGCTGGCGGTCAACGAAGAAAACGCCAACGGCGGGCGCGTCGTCACCGCACCCACCAACGGTGCAGCCGGGATCGTACCGGCGGTGCTGCATTACTACATGCGCTTTATCCCCGGCGCGAACGAGGACGGCGTGGTGCGCTTTCTGCTCACCGCCGCCGCCATCGGGATTTTGTACAAAGAAAACGCGTCAATCTCCGGCGCCGAAGTCGGCTGCCAGGGCGAAGTCGGCGTGGCCTGTTCCATGGCTGCGGGCGCCTTGTGTGAAGTGTTGGGCGGCAGCGTGTCCCAGGTGGAAAATGCCGCCGAAATCGGCATGGAACACAACCTCGGCCTGACCTGCGACCCGATTGGCGGGCTGGTGCAGGTGCCGTGCATCGAGCGCAATGCCATGGGCTCGGTCAAGGCCATAAATGCGGTGCGCATGGCCTTGCGTGGCGACGGGCAACACTTCGTCTCGCTGGATAAAGTCATCCGCACCATGCGCCAGACCGGCGCCGATATGAAAAGCAAATACAAGGAAACCGCCCGTGGCGGTTTGGCCGTCAACATTATCGAGTGCTGACGCCCACCAGCGCGTCCGCACGTTTTTCAGGAGCTGAACATGTCCACCGAAACCCTGTTGAAAACCCCATTGCACGCACTGCACATCGAGCTGGGCGCGCGTATGGTGCCCTTCGCCGGCTACGACATGCCGGTGCAATACCCGCTGGGCGTGATGAAGGAACACCTGCACACCCGTGATCAGGCCGGGCTGTTCGACGTGTCCCACATGGGCCAGATCCGCCTGACCGGCGCCAACGCCGCCAAGGCCCTGGAAACCCTGGTGCCGGTCGACATCATCGACCTGCCCGTGGGCATGCAGCGCTACGCCATGTTCACCAATGACCAGGGCGGCATCCTCGACGACCTGATGGTGGCCAATCTGGGCAACGACGAACTGTTCCTGGTGGTCAACGCGGCCTGCAAGGATCAGGACCTGGCCCACCTGCGCAAACACATCGGCGAGCAGTGCAGCATCGAGCCGCTGTTCGAAGAGCGCGCCCTGCTGGCCCTGCAAGGCCCGGAAGCAGTGAAAGTGCTGGCGCGCCTGGCGCCGGAAGTCACCAAGATGACCTTCATGCAGTTCGCCACCCTGCGCCTGCTGGGCGTGGACTGCTACGTGAGCCGCTCGGGCTACACCGGCGAAGACGGTTTTGAGATTTCCGTACCGGCGGCCAATGCCGAGAGCCTGGCGCGCAGCCTGCTCGCCGAAACCGAAGTTCAAGCCATCGGCCTGGGCGCCCGTGATTCCCTGCGCCTGGAAGCCGGCCTGTGCCTCTACGGCCATGACATGAACACCGAAACCACGCCGATTGAAGCCAGCCTGCTGTGGGCCATCTCCAAGGCCCGTCGCGCTGATGGCGCACGTGCCGGTGGCTTCCCGGGCGCCGACCGCATCTTCACCCAGCAGCAAGCCGGTGTAAGCCGCAAGCGCGTGGGCCTGCTGCCACAGGAACGTACCCCGGTGCGTGAAGGGGCGGAAATCGTCGATGAGCACGGCACGGTGATCGGCAGCGTGTGCAGCGGCGGCTTTGGCCCAACCTTGGGCGGCCCACTGGCCATGGGTTACCTGGACAGCGCATTTGTCGCACTGGACACCGAAGTGTCTGCGTTGGTACGTGGGAAAAAGGTGCCACTACGTGTAAGTAAAATGCCATTTGTACCGCAACGTTACTACCGCGGCTGATTGACTGTTCCTATAAGTAACGCGGTTGCGTTAACGCGCACTAATTTGTAACGCAACCGCCATAAAAGAGTGCATTGACGATAGTCATTTTAATAGGCACCCGCCTATAACAAGTGAGCAACGCTATCGAATATGCGGGATCCACTTTTAGTCAACGAAGTGTCATATGGCCGAGCAAAACCTGGGGATTCTGCGGGGCTTGTTTTTTCCATATTAGTTGACGTAGAGTTTAGCCACTGTGTTTGCATGGGTCGCTTTGAACCTGGACCTGGGCAGTAGCTATAAGTTTGCTACAACCCGTTCGACGTCTCTTACTTTCCTGCAACCCAGCCCAGTACTCTTTCATGTGAAAGGGGCTGTCATTAATTTTTAGCGTCAAAGGAAAGAAGAAATGTCGAATCGTCAGAGCGGTACCGTCAAGTGGTTTAACGACGAGAAAGGGTTTGGTTTTATCACTCCAGAAAGCGGTCCGGATCTGTTCGTGCATTTCCGCGCTATTCAGGGCAACGGCTTCAAGAGCCTGAAAGAAGGCCAGAAAGTCAGCTTCATTGCCGTGCAAGGCCAGAAAGGCATGCAGGCTGACGAAGTACAAGCAGAAGGTTGATCCTTACTGCGACAAAAAGCCCCTGATGCTGACATCAGGGGCTTTTTTATGTGCGTTTGCTCGTAAAATGGCTTTTTTCTCAAGAGAGACGGCCATGCCCAAACCTTTGTTGAGCCCCCAAGGCGAATTCCCCGCCGTTGGCCTGGGCCGTCGTCTGGCAGCGATGTTCTATGACTTCCTGTTGTGTACCGCCCTGCTGATCGTCACCGCGTTTATCTACAAGCTGGTGTGGATGGCGTTTATCGGCGAAGCCAAAATGCGCACACTCACCGAATCCGGCGCGCTGGACGGCGACCCGCTGCTGTCGACGATTCTGTTTTTTGTGCTGTTTGGTTTTTTCGCCAAGTTCTGGACCCACTCGGGGCAGACGCTGGGTATGCAGGTGTGGGGCGTGCGCGTGCAGAACGCCGACGGCTCGCGCATCAGCCTGTGGCAGGCGCTGCTGCGGTTCGTGGTGGCGATTGCGTCGTGGTTGTGCGTGGGGCTGGGGTTTGTCTGGGCGCTGTTTGATAAGCGCAAGCGCAGCTGGCATGACATCTACTCGGATACGCAGCTGGTGCGAATCCCCAAGCAGAAAAAGTAACCCAAGAACACTAGAGATTAAGTGTGGGAGCTGGCTTGCCTGCGATGGCGGCCTATCAGTCAATATTGCTGTGACTGAACGACCGCTATCGCAGGCAAGCCAGCTCCCACATTTTGTTTAGTGTTCAACTCAGGGTCAGGCGTTGCCAGCCAGCTTGAGGCGCGCAGCCTGGGTGAAATCCAGCATGCGCTTGAGCGGGCGCACGGCGTGCGGGATCACCGACGGCTCGACGAAGATCTCATTACTGCCCTCTCGCAAACACTGCAGCGTGCGTTCCAGCGTATTCATCGCCATCCACGGGCAGTGCGCGCAACTGCGGCAGGCCGCGCCGTTGCCGGCGGTCGGTGCCTCAACAAAGACTTTATCCGGGCACAACTGCTGCATCTTGTAGAAGATGCCGCGATCCGTGGCCACGATAAAGGTCTTGTTCGGCAAGCGCTGGGCTGCGGCAATCAGTTGGCTGGTGGAACCTACCGCGTCAGCCAATTCAATCACCGCCGTCGGCGACTCCGGGTGTACCAGGATCGCGGCGTCCGGGTACAGCGCCTTCATGTCTTCAAGCTGCTTGGACTTGAACTCTTCGTGGACGATGCAAGCGCCGTCCCACAGCAACATGTCTGCGCCAGTCTGGCGCTGAATGTAAGTGCCCAGGTGCTTGTCCGGGCCCCAGATAATGGTCTCGCCGTTGTCCATCAGGCTTTCGACGATTTCCAGCGCACAGCTGGAGGTAACCACCCAGTCGGCACGGGCTTTGACCGCCGCCGAAGTGTTGGCGTACACCACCACCGTGCGTTCTGGGTGCTGGTCGCAGAACGCCGAGAACTCATCCACCGGGCAGCCCAGGTCCAGGGAGCAGGTGGCTTCCAGGGTGGGCATGAGGATGCGTTTTTCGGGAGTAAGGATTTTGGCGGTCTCGCCCATGAAACGCACGCCGGCGACCAACACGGTCTTGGCCGGGTGGGCAGCGCCGAAGCGCGCCATTTCCAGGGAGTCGGAGACGCAGCCACCGGTCTCTTCGGCCAGGGCCTGAATCACCGGGTCGCAATAGAAGTGGGCAACCAGCACCGCGTCCTGAGCCTTGAGCTCGGCGGCGATGGCGCTGCGCAGGCTCGCCTCTTCATCGGCGCTCAGCGCCTTGGGCTGCTTGGCGTCGAGGTGGGCTTGAACCAGTAGGCGTTCGGAAATTTGCGTCATGTTCGCAAGACCTGCAAGCGCAGTAAGCGCGAAAGTCGAGTGTACCACCGGCTCTGGAGCCCTTCGGGCGCCGCCGGACGAAGTGATTGTGTTCATCAAGCACGGTTGAAGCTGCGCAAGGCTACAGAATATCGAATCGATTCAAAAGCCTAATCTGGGATGGCGCGTTACGCTGATCGGGCAAAAAAAACGGGAAGGCTCATCTCTGAGCCTTCCCGTTTTGATTACGTCGAGCGTCAGCGCATCAACACATCCGGGTCGTCCTGCAACATGGATGGCCTGGCCGCTGAGACATCGAGGGTGTTCGCAAGCGTCGCTGGCGGTGTAGTCGCGGCAGTGCGCACAATGAGGGGATTGGTCGCGATGATCGGCGTGAGCGTAGTCATGACAGTCCGTGTCTTAAAAGCTGATTAGCCTTCAATCTAACTAACCAAGACCCAGCGTGATTGAAAGCCTGGCAGCCGAAATAACTGACAAAGAGCCATGCAAAAAACTGGCTCTTTGCCGTATTGCCCAGGTCAGAAGCGATAAGTGACCGAACCACCAAACCCATTGGCGCTGTTTTCATACTTGGCGTCATAGGTGAGCGCCAGCTGTGGGTTGTTATCGCGCACTTTGATCGGCTCTTCCTTGAGGTAGGAATAGGCCACGTCGAAGGTCAGGTTGTCGACGGGCGTCCAACCGGCACCCAGGCTGAAGACGGTGCGGTCACCCGTGGGGATACGCACGGAACGGTCGGTGTTGTTGGTCGGCGTCTGGTCCACCGAGAAGCCGGTACGCAGCACCAACTGCTTGTTGAGCTGGTACGACAGGCCGATCGCGTGGGACCAGGTGTCGTGCCAATGCTGCTCTTCGGTGATGGAGTTCAGGCCGGCCAGCTCAGCGGTAATGTCCGAAACGCCAGAGTTGTTGACCGTGATTTTCTTCAACTGGCTCCAGCGCGTGTAGGTGCTGCCCACGTAGAGGGTCAGGGCGTCGGTGAGTTGGTGCGTAACTGAGAAGTCCACGGACGATGGCGTAGTGACGTTCAGCTTGGCGTCATACTTCTGCGCCCCGCCGTCGAGCAAATCCGAGAGCACACCCGAGGCGTTGGTATGACCGCTCAGGTGATAGACCACTTGCGAGTGGTAAGTGACGCCGACGCGAGTGCTGTCCAGGGCCTGCACCAGGATACCGGCGTTAAAGCCCATCGCGGTGTCGTCACCCTTGATCTTGGCCGTCTCGGTGCCCAAGCCAAACGCCGGGACTTTGGAGTCCAGCTCGCCGGTGATTTTGTTGAAGGTCGGGCCGAAACCTACCGAGACCTTGTCGTTGAACGCATAGCTGACCGTCGGCTGCACGGTGAGGACCTGAACCTTGCTCTTGTTACCAAAGCCATTGCCCTGGAAGCTGTGTTCATAGTCGGTCACCAGGCCGAACGGTGCGTAGACCCCAAGGCCAAAGGCCCAGTGTTCATCAATCGGCGTCACCAGGTAACCCATCGGCACGGCAATGCCGGGGACCATGTCGCCTTTGTTGGTGCCAGGGTTGTCGGCGCCGCCTTGAGAGGAGCTGGCGTCCTTGATGTTGGTTTTGGCATCCAGGTAAGTCGCGCCGATGCTGACTTCATTGTGCTTGATGCGCGACATGCCGGCCGGGTTACCGAACACCGTGCTGGCGTCGTCGGCCGCGGAAGAGCGCCCGGCGTAGCCTGTACCCATTGAGCTGACACTTTGCTCGTTGAGTGCAAAACCACCGGCGAGCAGGTGTGTGGAGGCGAGCGAAATGGAGAGCGCCAAGGCGCCTTTAAGAGTTTTGTTATTCATTATTAGGACTCGAATTATTGGGCAGCGCTGGGGAAACTACCAACGTTCGAGCGGGGCGTTTATGAAGAGTTTTTCATGCTGTGGATTGTCGGACAATCTCAGGCTTTTCAAAGACTTTGCCTGATTTTTCGTATCCTTTTATGACTTTTTAACCTGATTGTGACTGTCCGGTTTCACCGTCGCAAAGCTGTCAATTTCAACGCCAATACAGCTGGATAGCCACCTCGACGGCATAGGACTCTATAAACACGCCGATTAAGTCGTCTTGCTGCAACAATCAAACCCCTCCCACATCCCCTGATCGACTTACCCACCCCGTAAATCCAGGGGGCTGATAGCCCTCACCCGGCAATTTGCACTAATTTTGTGCATTTATTTGCTGAATAACGCGGCATTCCTCACGTTTTATGTAATAAATCCTACAGACGATGTAACAATCCGTTTAAACATGACTCAAGAGCGGCAAGTCCCCGAGCTTACGGTTTGGCTCCGGGGCATGAATCGTGTGTATTTCTACGTTAAGGATGTCGAGTGCCGAATCAGCCCTCAACCGAACGCTTGCGCCCTAGCCGCACACTGGGCTTCGCCCTGCTCTGCCTCTGCACACTGCCAGTGGCCGCCGCCGATGGCCCACAACCCGGCCAGGAAGCCCTGCGCCTGCAGCAACAACAGCAGCGCGACCTGCAGCAATTGCAACTGGAACAACGCCAGCGGCAGATGCAACGAGGCAGTTTCGGCACACAACCCGTTACGCCGGCCCTGCCTGCCGACATCCGCAAGGATGAACGCTGCTGGCCGCTCAACGGCACACGCGTGGCCGGTGTCACTCTGTTCAGCAAGGCCGAGCTGAATAAACACATCGAGCCCTATGTGGCCCCGTGCATGGGCGTCACCCAAATCAACCGCCTGCTGGCCGAGATCACCCGCCTGTACGTCGAGGCCGGTTATATCGCCAGCCGCCCGTACCTGATCAGCACTCCGGCCGCCGGGCAACCGCTGGATATCCATGTCGAAGAAGGCTACCTCGAAGCCATCGAACTGGCCGACCAAAGCCTGCCGGTGTCCCTGGCCGGCGCCTTCCCCGGGCTGCTCGGCAAGCCATTGAACCTGCGCGACCTGGAGCAAGGCCTGGACCAGCTCAACCGCCTGCGCTCGGTGGACCTCACCGCCGATATCGCCCCCGGCAGTGAACCTGGCGCCTCGCGCATCATCCTGCGCTCGCGCAGTAGCGCCTCACGTTGGGGGCTGGGCCTGGGTGTGGATAACCTCGGCAGTGCCGGCACCGGGCGTGATCGCAACGCCATCAGCCTGAGCCTGGACAGCCCGTTGCAGCTTAACGATTCACTCAACCTGAGCTTCAGCGACACGCTCAACCACGGCCCGCGTTACAGCCGCAGCCACAGCCTGTTTTATTCGATCCCCTACGGCTACTGGACCTACAGCCTGTTCGCCAGCCATGCCGAATACCGCGCACCGCTCAAGGTCAGCAGCACCACGCTGTACAACAGCGGCCGTACCGATCAGGTCAGCTTGCGCACCGACCGCGTGCTATGGCGCGACCAGGGCCATCAACTCAGCGCCAACCTGCAACTGGCCTACAAGGACGTCGACAGCTACCTGCAAAAGGTCCGTTTGGGCATTCAGAGCCCAACGCTGAGCGTGGCCGAGGCCGGTTTGAATCTGTTCTGGCTCAACAGCGCGGTGTGGAACCTGGACGTCAATTACGCCCAGGGCCTGACCTGGTTCGGCGCTGATCGCGATGCTGACCAAGTGCAGAAAAACCTGCCGCAAGCGCAGTTCCACAAGTACCGCGCCAACCTCACCCAATGGCGCAACGGCCAATGGCGCACGCAACCCTGGCAGTGGCAAAGCCAGCTGTCCACGCAATACAGCCCAGACCGCTTGCCCGCCATCGAACAACTGCTGGGCACCGACGATTCGGCCGTGCGTGGCTACCGTGAAAACAGTGCCTCCGGCGCCATCGGCGGGGTGTGGCGCAACACCTTGCGCCTGCCGCTCAACAGCGACCTGCCGGTAAAAATCACCCCGCGCCTGGGCCTGGACAACGGTTGGGTCAAGCGCGAACACGGCGCTCCAGGCCAACGCCTGAGCGGCGCGAGTGCCGGGCTCAACCTGAGCTGGAAGAACGTGCAATTGGACTTCGATTACCAACGCAATTTGCACACGCCAACCGGCTTTGGCCAGGAGCCGGAGGTCTGGCTGACGCGACTTAGCTTGCAGATATGAGTGTGCAGATTTAAGCCAACACCCGATTAGCCTGAAACAACCGCCGTACCTGACCACCCCAGTAGCGTTGCAACGAACAACGCACGAGGCGGATCAGCCAACACAGAGCGAACTTACTTATGCCGACTGACACCCACACGTTTCACCTTTCACCCCAGGGCAAACTGCGCTGGGCCATCGCCAGCCTGTTCCTGCTGCCGCAGCTGGCATTGGCCGCCGGTATCACCGTGGTCGAAGGGCCTGGCGGTATACCGCAATTGCAAAACCAGCAAGGCGTGCCCATCGTCAATATCGTCGCGCCGAATGCGGGCGGCCTGTCCCATAACCAGTTCCTGGACTACAACGTCGACCGCCAGGGCGTGGTGTTGAACAACGCCCTGCAGGCCGGCCAGTCGCAACTCGCCGGGCAACTGGCGGCGAACCCGCAGTTCCAGGGCCAGGCGGCGAGCGTGATCCTCAACGAAGTGATCAGCCGCAACGCCTCGACCTTAAACGGCGCCCAAGAGATTTTCGGTAAGGCGGCCGATTATGTGTTGGCCAACCCCAACGGTATTTCGGTAAATGGCGGCAGTTTCATCAACACGCCGAACGCCAACCTGGTAGTGGGCCGCCCCGAGCTTAACGACGGCAAGCTGCAAGCCTTGAACACCCGCGACGCGAACGGTCAATTGACGGTGCACGGCCAGGGTCTGCAAAACCGCGAGGGCTCGATCAACCTGATTGCGCCGCGCATCGACAGCGACGGGCGCTTGAGTGCCCGCGATCAACTGAATCTCACCGCAGGCCGCAACCAGGTCGACTTCGCCAGCGGGCAAGTGCGCCAGGTCGACCCGGCCAGCAAGTCCCAGGACCAGCGTATCGACGCCAGCCTGTTCGGTGCCATGCAGGCCGGGCGCATCAACATCATCAGCACCGCCGAAGGGGCCGGCGTGCGCGTAGGCGCCGTGCAAGTGGAAGGTCGCGACGGCGTCAACGTCAGCTCGGCCGGCGACCTCGACATCAGCGGCCAGGTCCACGCCAACAGCCTGGACGCCACCCGCGCCGGTGTGCAAAGCCAGCACGGCGATGTGGATCTGCACAGCGCCAAGGACTTGCACCTGGCCGCCACCGACGTCAGCGGGCGCAACGTGAAGCTCGACGCCGGTCGCAACCTGACCCTCAGCAGCCTGGAAAGCCGCAAGCTCCAGGAAAAACGTGAGCAGTGGAACAACAGCAACTTCCTGTTCACCTATGAAACCTACGACCGCACCACCACTGACAAAGACTCGCGCCAGCACGGTAACAAGGTGGTTGCGCAGCAGGATGCCACGCTGTCTTCCGGCGCCAAGGCCGAGATCAACGCCAGCCAGGTCGAAGCGGGCAATGCCTTGCGCGTGAACAGCGGCGCCGACCTGCAGGTAAACGCCGCCACCGAAACCCATGAAACCCGCGATCAAGGCAACCATCGCAAACATCTGTGGAAAGCCAACTGGGACAAGTCCAGCAGTGAACAACGCAGCATCACCAGCAGCCTCAAGGCCGGCAAAACCCTGGAGCTGACCAGCCAGCAGAAACTGCAATTGCAGGGCGCCGAACTGAAAACACCGGGCGATATTCAATTGACCGGCCGCCAAGTGGAGATCACCAGCGCCAGCCGCACCCAGGTTAGCCGCGACAACGCCTACTCCGGCGACCTCACCGGCGGCAGCTTCTTTGGCAAAACCGGCGATGGCGACAAGGGCAAAACCCTGAACACCGGCAGCAAGGTTAACGCCGACGGCAAACTGATCGTCAAAGCCGACGACGTGCGCATCAGCGGCAGCCAGGCGCGCGGCGGCAAGCAGGCCAGCGTGATCAGCGACAAAGGCTCGCTGGTGATCGACGGCGTAAAAGACACATCACACGACAATAGCTACAGCAACGACAGCAAGTTCTTTGGCATCTCCAAGGATGAAAGCCGCAAGAACCTCAAGGACAGCACCGTCGTGGCCAGCGACCTGCGCTCGGACAGCAACCTCAAGCTGCAAAGCGCCAAGGACATTCAAGTCAGTGGCTCGCAGGTGTCGGCTGCGGGTGTATTGCAGGCAGACGCCAAGGGCGATATCAAGATCGCTTCGGCTGACAACACCACACACGACACCACCACCACTCACACCCGTGGTTTCGATGGTTATGCCAAGGAAACCGCCGCTGGCACCCGCCAGTATCGCGCGGGTGTGAGCTTTGAGGACCAGCAGCAAACCAGCAACACCGACACCACCAAACAGCAAGCTTCCAGCCTCAGCGGCGCCAGCGTGGCGGTCACGGCCGGTGGCAATCTGAGCATCAAAGGTTCCGACGTCCAAGCCACCCAGGGCGATGCAACCTTGAGCGGCAAAAACGTCGAGTTGCTCGCGACCGAAAACAGCACACGCAACACCACTGACAAGACCACCACCGGCGGTGGCGTGTACTACACCGGCGGCCTGGACAAGGCCGGCAACGGCGCACAGTTCAGCCATCAAAGCAGCCACGACAGCAGCAGCAAAACCACCGCGCAAACCAGCAACGTCGCAGCGGCCGGCAAACTGACCCTCAACGCCGGCAACACCCTCACCAGCCAGGGCGCGCAGGTCAAGGCAGGCTCCGAATTGCAGGTCAACGCCGGCACCGTCGATAACCAGGCGGCGCATAACAGCCGGACCAGCAGCCACAAAGAGAACGGCTGGACCGCCGATGTCGGCGCCAATGTCGAATACAAAGGCATCACCCGGCCGATCGAAAAAGCCGTCGAAGGTGTGGCCCAGGCCAAATTCCACCAGCCCGGTTTGCTCGATGCTTTCGAGCAGCCGAATGTCGGGCTGGACGTGGAAGTCGGTCACACCAACAAGACCCGCACCCAGCAGGACAGCACGGCGGTAGTCAGCCAGTTCAGTGGCGCCAAGGTGCAAGTCAATGTTGCCGGGAAGTTGCAGGATGAAGGCACTCAGTACCGTGCCACCGGTGGTGGGCTGAAGATCGATGCCGGCGAGTATATCGCCAGCGCCGCCGCCAACACCCACAGCAGCAGCGAACAAAGCGTGGACGCCAAGGCCGGCGTGCGGGTCTATACCACCACCGGTGAAGACGTGAACGTGCGCGGCAGCGGCGCAGGTGGCAGCAGCGATGTGCGCGAAGCCAGCAGCACGGCGGTGGTTGGCAGCTACGCGGGCACTCAAGGCGTGAACATCACGGCCAAGGGCGATGCGCGTTACGCGGGCAGCCAGTTCAACGGTGACCAGGCGGGCGTCAATCTCAAGGCGGGCGGCGCGTTGGCGCTTGATCAGGCCAACGACACGCAAAGCACATCCAGCAACAGCCTGCGCGGCACTGGTTCATTGACCGTGGGCACTGCGCCAGGCGCCAACGGTACCAACGTCAACCTCGGCGCCGGTGTGCAACTGGACAACAAGCAGCTGGCTACCCAGGACAGCCAGGCGCGAGTGGCGACGCTTCAAGGCAGCGGGCCGATTCAGCTCAGCAGCGGCGCCGACATGACCCTGCAAGGCACGCAGATCGACAGCAGCGGTGATATCAGCGTCAACGCTGGCGGCAAGCTGGACCTGCAAGCGGCCACCAGCACGCATGTCAGTAATGGCAGCAGCCTCGGCGGCGGCCTGAACATCGGCGCCGGCAAAACCAGCAGCGCCGACAGCAGCGGCAAGACCGGCAGCCTGAGCGCCAACTTCAACATCGGCAAGGTGGCGGAAAACGATCAGAGCGTGGTGGTCGGGCAGTTGCACAGCAAGGGTAACGTGAGCCTCACCAGCGCCGACGATCTCCATCTGCAAGGTACGCAGATCGCCGCCAAGACGGTCAGCCTCGATGCGCAAAACGGCGGCATCGTGCAAGAGTCGGCGCAATCCACCCAGGCCCACAACAGCTGGGGCATCACCCTGGGCGCGGGTGGCAGCGGCGGTAAAACCACCTTGGCCGACGCCGGTGAACATGACGTACCCAAGACCCAACTCGGCATCAATGCACGCGCCAAAGTCGATGTGGACCACGTGCAAGGTACCACCCAGCACGACAGCCTGATCAAGGCCGATAGCGTGGCGATCAACAGTGCCGGTGATACCCGTCTGGCGGGTGCGCGGATTGAAGCGAATCAGGTCAGCGGTAAAGTCGGCGGCGATCTTGTGGTCGAGAGCCGCCAAGACCAGGTCAGCAGCACCCAGGTCAACGTCGACGCCAAGCTTGATGTCGAAAAAAACCAACCCGGCGTGGTCAACAAACTCGCCAAGACCACCGGGCCGCTCAAGGACAAGGTGCAAGCCAAGGCTGAAGGCGCGTTCGACAAGCATCGGGAGAAGTTGGAAAACGCCGTCGACAAGGGCACCGAGCACCTCGCCTCGGCCAAGGACAGCGTGGTCAACGCCAAGGAGCGCCTGGGCGAAAAGCTCAGCCGCAGTGGCAGCTACGAGGTCAACCCTGAACCCCGTGGCGCCATCGGCACCCGCGTGGACCAGGCCAAGACCTATCTCGCGGACAAGAAAGATGCACTGGGCACGCGCCTGTCCAGCTTCAAGGACAAAGTCTGGCCAAAAAACAGCGACAGCTACACCGTCAGCGGCAAGGACACCGCCGGCAGCAAGGTGGCCGATACCGCGCAAAACGTACTGTTCGGTGATAAGAGCGGCAACACCAGCTACACGCCGACACTGAACCTGGACGTCAGCCATGTGGTGAAAGACAGCGTGACTGAGGCCTCGGGCATTCGTGGTGCTCAGGGCGTAAACCTTGCGGTGGCGGGCGACACGCTGCTGACCGGCGCGCGGATCAGTGCCGAAAGCGGCAAAGTCGAGCTGGGCGGCTCCAAGGTGACGGCAACCACGTTGGCGGGCAGCGACTATCGCGCCGATGTCGGGCTGAATCTGTCGAAATCGCCGGTCAACCTGGCGCTGGGCGCTAAGGACGAACTGACCCAGAAACAGGACGACGCCACACGTAAGGACCAGGCTTTCAACCTTGGGCCGCTGCGGGTTGGCGGGCACAGTGATAGCCAGGAATTACAGGCGGGGATTGATCAAAAAGGCAGCTAAGTAGCAATGCTTGGGTGGCAGCGGCCAGGCTCGCTGCCACCCAGGCAAACATTTCTAAATGTTTCTTCATAAAGCCAAACCGTCATTAAACAGCAACATATCAGGAATTAAATCGTCACGTCTTAGACAGGTGGGCCTACCCACTTACCCCTTCCCTTGAGGTGTTGTCGTGATGTTGCCGACTAAAAAAAGTCTGTCTGTTTTGTTGAGCGCCCTGTGCCTGAGCGGCATGGCCCACGCCACCGACGTTACCGGTGCCGGCTCCAGCTTCGTCTACCCGGTGCTGTCCAAGTGGTCGCAGGACTACAGCAAGAATTCCAGCAACCGCATCAACTATCAGTCGATCGGCTCCGGCGGCGGCATCGCCCAGATCAAGGCAGCCACCGTGGACTTCGGCGCCTCTGACGCGCCACTGTCGGCCGACGATCTCAAAGCCGGCGGCCTGGGTCAGTTTCCCAGCGTGATCGGCGGCATCGTGCCGGTGATGAACGTCGAAGGCGTGGCCGCAGGCCAGTTGAAACTCGACGGCGACACCCTGGCAAAAATCTTCCTCGGTGACATCAAGGCCTGGAACGACCCGGCCATCGCCGCACTCAACCCTGGCGTGAAGCTGCCAAGCGCGAACATCACTGTGGTGCACCGCTCCGACGGCTCCGGCACCTCGTATAACTTCACCAACTACCTGGCCAAAGTCAGCGACAGCTGGAAAACCAAGATTGGTTTCGGCACCACCGTGCCGTGGCCGGTCGGTGTGGGCGGCAAGGGCAACGAAGGCGTTTCGGCCTACGTGAAGCAGATCAAGAACTCGATCGGCTTTGTGGAATACGCCTACGCCCTGCAGAACAAAATGACCTTTGCCTCACTGAAGAACGCGTCCGGCAAGTTCGTCGAGCCTAACGCCAAGGCGTTCCAGGCCGCTGCCGACACCGCCGACTGGGCCAGTGCCAAAGACTTCAACCTGATCATGACCAACGCCCCAGGTGAAGGCGCATGGCCGATCACGGCCACCACCTGGATCATCATGTACAAGCAGCCCAAGAATGCCGAGCAAAGCCAGGCGGCGTTCAGCTTCTTCAAGTGGTCGCTGGAAAAAGGCCAGGAACAGGCTGCAGCCCTGGACTACGTCGCATTGCCGGGCTCCCTGGTGTCGCGAATCGAAGATTACTGGAAGTCTGACTTCGCCCACTGATTCGCCCTACAAACGCCTTCCTCGATAACTGAGGAAGGCGCTGAGCACCTCTGATATGAACGACACGGTCCACACCCTGGTTATGACTACTCACGCGAGCGACACCGGGGGCGACCGCCGCGCCGCCCGCGATCAACGCCACGACCTGTGGTTCAAACGCTCGATGTTCGGCGCCGCCATGCTGGTACTGGCGCTGCTGGGCGCTATTGCCGCCTCGACCCTGTGGGGCGGCGGGCTGGCGTTCAAGACCTTTGGTTTCGGTTTCATCACCAGCACCGAGTGGGATGCCGTCAATAACCACTTTGGTGCCGTGGTGCCGATCTACGGCACCTTGGTCACCTCCTTTCTCGCCTTGCTGATAGCCGTCCCGGTGAGTTTCGGCATCGCGATTTTTCTGACTGAAGTTGCGCCACCCTGGCTGAAAATGCCGGTGGCCTCGGCGATTGAGTTGCTGGCCGGTATCCCGTCGATCATCTATGGCATGTGGGGCCTGTTCGTGTTCGGGCCATTTATGGCCGAACACCTGTCGCCGTTGATCAATGATTACCTGGGCGCCCTGCCCTTTGTGGGCTCGTTGTTCCAGGGGCCGCCACTGGGGATCGGCATGCTCACCGCCGGGATTGTGCTGGCGGTGATGATCATGCCGTTTATCACCTCGGTGATGCATGAGGTGTTTCGCAGCGTGCCCACACAGTTGAAAGAATCCGCCTACGCCTTGGGCAGCACGACGTGGGAAGTGGTGTGGGACATTGTTCTGCCTTACACCCGTTCGGCGGTGGTCGGCGGTATTTTTCTCGGCCTCGGCCGCGCCCTCGGCGAGACCATGGCGGTGACCTTCGTATTGGGTAACGCGCAACAGTTTTCCGCCTCGTTGCTGATGCCCAGCAGTTCCATCGCCTCGGTGATCGCCAACGAGTTCAGCGAGGCCTACACCGACCTGCATCGCTCTGCGCTGATCGCCTTGGGCTTCCTGCTGTTTATCGTGACCTTCGTCGTGCTCGCGCTGGCGCGGCTGCTGCTGATGCGCTTGTCGCGCAAGGAAGGGCTATGAACGCCAACGAACGCCTGTACCGCAAACGCGCCATTAAAAATGGCGTGGCCATGCTCCTCAGTTGCGGCGCCACCGCCTTTGGCTTGCTGTGGCTGACGTGGATTCTGCTGACCACCATCATCAACGGCTTCCAGGCCCTGAACCTGCGTCTGTTTACCCAGATGACCCCACCGCCCGGCACCGAAGGCGGCCTGGCCAATGCGTTTTATGGCAGCGCGTTGATGTCGGCTATCGCGCTGGTGATCGGTACGCCCATCGGGCTGATGGCCGGCATCTGGCTGGCAGAATTCGCACGCCACTCGCGCCTGGGGACTACGGTGCGTTTCATCAATGACATCCTGCTGTCGGCGCCGTCGATTGTGCTGGGTTTGTTCATCTACACCGGGGTAATCCTGCCGCTGAACCTGCTGACCAATCATCAGGTCGGCTTCTCTGCCATCGCCGGTGCGCTGGCGCTGGCGCTGCTGGTGATTCCGGTGGTGGTGCGCACCACCGATGAAATGCTCCAGCTGCAACCGTCCACCATGCGTGAGGCGGCCCTGGCACTCGGCGTGCCGCAGTGGAAACTGACGCTGCAAATCGTGCTGAGGGCGGCCAAGGCCGGCGTGGTCACCGGCATCCTGCTCGCCCTGGCGCGCATCACCGGCGAAACCGCGCCGCTGCTGTTCACCGCTTTCGGCAATCAATTCTGGAGCAGCAACCTGCTCAAGCCGATTGCCAGCGTGCCCGTGGTTATTTTCCAGTACGCCATGAGCCCGTTCGACGACTGGCATGCACTCGCCTGGGCCGGTGCACTGGTGCTGACGTTGTTCGTGCTGGTACTCAGCCTGGCATCCCGCCTGATTCTTTTACGCAATAGGTCTCACTGATGGACGCCACCGGCATTGCTTGCGACAAAACCAAAATCCAGGTGCGTGGGTTGGAGTTCTTCTACAACAACCAACGCTCGCTCAAATCCATCAACATGGATATCCCGGAAAAACGCATCACCGCCATCATCGGCCCCTCCGGCTGCGGCAAGTCCACCATGCTGCGGGTGTTCAACCGCATCTACTCGATGTACCCCAAGCAGGAGGCGCGCGGCGAAGTGCTGCTCAACGGCGAAAACATCCTCGCCCCCGGCTACTCGATGAACCGCCTGCGCAGCCACGTGGGCATGGTGTTCCAGAAGCCGGTGCCGTTTCCGATGTCGATCTACGACAACATCGCCTACGCGGTGCGCCACCACGAAAAACTCTCACGCCGCGAAATGAACGACCGCGTCGAACAGGCCCTGCGTGGCGGCGCGCTGTGGGATGAGGTCAAAGACAAACTCAACCAGAGCGCCCAAAGCCTCTCCGGTGGCCAGCAGCAACGCTTGTGCATCGCCCGCACCATCGCGCTGCGCCCGCAAGTGTTGCTGCTGGACGAACCGACCTCCGCCCTCGACCCGATTTCCACCGGGCGTATCGAGCAGTTGATTACGGAGCTGAAGGCGCAGTACACGGTGATCATCGTGACCCACAACATGCAGCAGGCCGCGCGGGTGTCGGACAGCACTGCGTTTATGTTCATGGGCGAATTGATTGAGCATGGCAAGACCGATCAGATCTTTACCACACCGAAGATGAAGCAGACCGAGGATTACATTACCGGGCGGTTTGGCTGAAAACCGCCAATGAGCCGCCTCTTTGCAGGCGGCTTTCTACGCCCTCCCAATGGCGCAACGCGACAGGATTTACGCCCGGTAAATGTCCACATGGGGGCGGCCATCGCTGCGAATAACCCCGCGATACATGCCTTCGGTATTAAACGGCAGGGTGACATTTCGTTGATGGTCCACAGCTATCAAGCCGCCATAGCCGCCGAACTGCAGCACCGAGTCATGGATAACCGCATGGGCTGCATCGGCCAGGCTCGCGTGGCCATACTTCATACGCGCTGCCACATCATAAGCGGCCATGGCCTTCATGAACGCTTCACCCATGCCGGTTGCCGACACGGCCACCTGGGTATCGGCATAGGTACCCTGGCCGATGATGGGACTGTCACCGACCCGTCCATAACGTTTGTTGGTCAGGCCGCCCGTAGAGGTCGCGGCAGCCAGGTTGCCGGCGCCGTCGCACGCCACCGCGCCAACCGTACCGAACTTGGTTTCGCTCGGTGCCTTGAGCTCGGTATGGTCCAGTATCGCCTGGGTCGTCTCACGCACCGCCAACAGTTGTTCCCAGCGCAACGGGGTGTGAAAATAGGCAGCGTCGGCGGTGTCGAGGCCCTGGTCGCGTACGAACGCTTCGGCGCCGGCGCCGCACAGCAGCACGTGCCCGGTTTGCTCCATCACCCGTCGTGCGGCCAACACCGGGTTGCGCACCTGGGAAATCCCGGCAATGGCCCCGGCGCGCCGGGTCTGGCCGTCCATCACGGCGGCATCCATTTCATGCAGGCCTTCGTGGGTAAACACCGACCCACACCCGGCATTGAAAAGTGGGCAATCCTCCAGCACCAGGGTGGCGGCGACCACGGCGTCGAGGCTGCTGCCGCCCTGCTGCAACACGGCGTGCCCGGCCAACAAAGCCTGCTCAAGGGCCGCTCGATGCTGCTGCTCTTGCTCAGGCGCCATCGTTCCGCGTTTCAGCGTGCCAGCGCCACCATGGATGGCAAGTACAAACTCAGTCATTTCAATTCCAGCCCATAAAAAATGTATGAAGGAGAGGCGCGCAAACAGGGATCAATAAGGGAAGGGCGGTTGCTGACGGGTCATTTTTTCCAGCAAGGCCACCAGTGGTGCGATGACCCGCCGAGGGTCGCCGAGGACCAGTTGGCGATCGCCGCAATCGATGACGCCCGCAATATGGGGGGATTTGCCACGTCGGGCTTTTTCTTCCTGCATCAGGCGGAAGGGAATATTGCGCATGAACAGGAACCCCTGGCGTTTGGCATCGACATCCAGCGCCTGCAGATGGGTATGCAGGCGGGTGCCGTTATTTTCCCTGGCATTGGCCTCAAGGAAGAAACAACGCCCATCCGCCATCCCGAAGTCGATGCCGATTTCACCGCGATAACCGGCACGGTGGTAATGCGCAACCAACTGCTGGCACCCGGCAACGCCCTCCTCCACAGCCTGCAGGTCGGCCACGCTGGCATTGCCCCAGTGCAAGGCTTCACAGTTGTTATGAATGGCTGACAGGTTGAGGATCTGCCGGGTCACCAAGCGTGGCCGTACAACCTCTGCAACCTCGAAGGTGACGTTGTAGTACGCCACATTGGCGCGATGAAAATCGATGTATTCCTGGACCTGGTATTCCTCGCCGATCATCGCCTGTCCGACGTCTGAGGCCATGAACTGCTGCAAGGCCGCAACGTCCGGTAGACGGTAGAAGCGCCGGCGCTGGTCTTCGAACCGAGTACGATCCGTCGCGGGCTTGATGATGTAGCCAACCTGGGGATCCAGCCGGCGTTCGATGTCGACGAACTGTTGCTCAGGTTCGCAGCAATGCGTTTGCAAAAGCCCCAACCCCAGCTCGTTGCAGGTGTCCACGAATCGATTCTTGTTGCCCACCCATTCACGAATTTCCACTGATCAATTCCTTTTTTTCAATTGAGTCCGAACCTGATGTCGGTCCTGCTTACCACCCGCTTGCCCTTCAACACCGGTTTTAGCGACGGGCCAGGAGGGTGGCGGATGCAGGCCCGTCCATTTCAGTCAATGCATTGCGCAACACCACCATCGCCATCAGGCAGGCGACCAACGCCACCAGCGCATTACCCAGCAACTGCCCCAGCAAGGCGCCCGAACTGCCCAGGGTGTGCGCGCCATACCAGACAAACGGCACCGTCCCGAGGCTGGCGCGAAGCCAGCCAAAGACCGTGACGTAAAGGGCGCGGCCGGTGGTAATGAAGACCGAGGTGGCGATGAACTGCAGACCAATCACTGTCCACAGCACCCCACCAAACCGGCAGAAGGCCTGCAGAATCAACAGGCCTTCGCCTTCCACATGAAAAAGCCTCTCCATCAGGCCTGCCGACACGGCCAGCAACAGCGAAATACCCGCGCCATATCCCAGCACCAGCCAGTACGTCAGGCGGATGGCCTGGGCCGCTCGCGCTTTGTTCAGCGCACCCAGGTTCTGCGCCAGCACGGGACTCAGGGCGCCGGGCAACACAAAAAACACGCAGAACGCGAATTGAATGACCCGATCAACCACCGCAATGCCCGCCAACGCCTGTGAACCGAATTGCGCCACCGTCGCCATCAAGTACGCCATGCCCACCGGCGTCGCCAAGTTGCCAAAAACAGAGGGGACCGCGATGCGGCAGATATGCCCGATATCCGCCCACAGTTGCACGGGTTCGAGCCGCGACGTCAGGCGCGCCACCCGATGTACGTAGTACCCGCCTACGCTCGCGGTGATGGTGCAGGACAGCACGTAGGCATAGCCGGCACCGTCCAGCCCCAGGTCGAACAGGAAGATCAGCACCGGGTCAGCCACCGCCACGGCCGCGGTGGCCGCCAGCATGATCCACATGGCCTGTCGGCTGAGGCCGGCGGTGCGCAGCAGTTGCGCGCACATTTGCCCCACCGCCATCAGCACAGTCGCCGGCAGGGTAATCCACAAATACGATCGAGCCGCCGCAAACGCATTGCCGTCGGCCCCCAGCAGGTGCACGGCGGCGTCGAGGAACAGCAACTGGATAGCGGCCCCCACCACGGCCACAACAACCGCCAGCAATAACCCGGTGCTCGCCAGTTGGCGTGCTCGTTGCGGCTTGCCGGCGCCCAAGCGCTTGGACACCACCGTACCTGCCGCCACCGCCACGCCCAGGACCATGGAGGTGATGAAAAACATCAGCGTCTTGGCCACCGCAATCGCCGCCAGCAACGCATCGTCACGCAGCATTGCGATATAGACAACTGTCAGGATGTCGACCAAAAAGATCGACAACAGGCTGGTGGCACTGGTGCATGTCATGATCACCATATGCCGAAGCAACGAGCCCTCGGTGAACACTGCCTTGTTACTCGTCATTGCTGCTTCCTGTCGGGCTGGCCGCTGTCATTATTGTTGTCAGTTGAAGACCGGCGCATACAGCAGGCCGCCCTGGTTCCACAGTTTATTCAGGCCACGGGGCATTTGCAGGTCGGACTCCTCACCGAAGTTGCGAGCAAAAATCTCTGCGTAATTGCCCACCTTGGCGATCACGTGCGCGGCCCAGTCGCTGCGCAAGCCCAAGAGTGCACCGAGGTCGCCTTCCAGCCCCAGCAGTCGGCGGGCTTCCCAGGGCAGCTCGGCGCCCGACACCGGAGCGTGAAGCAGGCGAGCTACCGCTTCGGCATCCAGGCCATATTCCTCGGCGGCAACCAGCGCGAAATGCACCCAGCGGACCACCCTGGCCCATTGCGTATCCCCTTCACGCACCGCCGACGAGAGCGGCTCCCTGGCCACGACGTCGGGCAAAATCACGTGCTGCTCCGGCGCGCCCAGCCGCATCCGTTCGGCGTGCAGGCCGCAGACGCCACTGGTGAAAACATCGCAGCGACCTTCGAGGTAGGCCATCAAGGCCTCGTCGTCGTCGTGTACATACAGCTTCTCGAACGCCAGGCCATGGCGGGTGAAGTACTCGATAATGTTCTGCCCGCTGGTGGTGTGATTGTCGCCTGCGTCACCCCGCACAATGCACAGCGTACAGCCGTCCAGATCCTGCAGCGATTGCGCCTGCCGCTCAAGCCGGACCATGGCACCTTGGGTTTCATAAAACACCGTCGCGGCAAACTCGATGCCCAGGCTGCATTCACGGGTCATCGTCCAACTGGCGTTCCTGACCAGCACGTCGACTTCGCCCGTGGCCAATGCATGAAACCGTACCCCGGCGTCCAATGGGACGAATTGCACACGGCTGGGGTCCCCAAAGATCGCGGCGGCGATGGCGTGGCCGTAGTCGACGTTAAAACCGCTCCAGCGGCTGGGGCTTTCGGGCAACGCGAAACCGGCCAGGTGCACGTTGACACCGCAAATCAAAAAGCCCCGCTCACGAATAGCCGTCAGCGTGGGCGATACGGGCGGATACGCAATGCGCGCAGAAGTGGCAGCGGTCATGGATAACGTCTCTCCTTGTACGTTCGGTTTCATCCGTTTGCTCGAGACGGTCGGGAACCGTAGACGGATGGCGACTGTAGCGACACACCTGACAATAGTGTCGCGTGCCTGTCAAAGTCGTTTTTTAAATACCCCTCGAACTGTGCCGGCGACAGATAGCCGGCATTGAGGTACTCGGCGGCGAGAAAGGCCTGCCAATCATCGGTTGCACACACATTGGCGAGTAACTGCGCGCCTTCCCTGACATCACGCGGCAGGCAATCTGCCGCAGCCAAAACCCCATAGGTCGAGCGGTAGCACAGATCGACACCTTGGGCGGCGGCGCTGGGAACCTCGACGGCACCGACACCGGCAGGCGTGGCCCCCGTGTAGGTGCGCGCGTGCTCAGAGAACAGGCACAGCGGCCTCACCCGCCCCGCCCGCCAGTTTTCGATTTCTTCGCC
Source organism: Pseudomonas sp. Xaverov 259 (assembly GCF_019352915.1). Classification (NCBI taxonomy): domain Bacteria; kingdom Pseudomonadati; phylum Pseudomonadota; class Gammaproteobacteria; order Pseudomonadales; family Pseudomonadaceae; genus Pseudomonas; species Pseudomonas sp. Xaverov 259. The sequence continues at coordinate 53,802 of NZ_JAAAFV010000005.1, forward strand.
GGCCGAATTCACATGGGCTTCGATGCGCCGATCCACCAACTGTACCGAGGCGGCACCACTGCCTTGATAGGGGACGTATTGAAGGTCCAAATGCAACGAGGCTTGCAGCAGCCTCCAGAGCAGGTGGTCCTGGGTATTGGAACCATCACCGCCCACCATCGGCGCAGTGGGTGCGTTGCCCATCGCTTCGACCCACTGGCCCAGCGACGCGTTTGGGCTCTGGCTGTTGACCCATAACAACGAATCTTCGGTGGCCAGGCCGGCGACAGCCGCCAGCTGCTGCCAACCAGGCTGGCGCTTGATCATCATGCCGGCATAGCTGCGGTCCCCCACCAGCAACAGGCTCAGGCTGTCGGGCAACGCCGCGCGCAGGCTGTCGGTGAGTGTACCCACCGCACTGACGGGCCGATGGGTGACCTGGATCGGCTGGTCGGTCAGGCGCTGCTGCCGGGCGATACGTGCAATGGCTTGCGCCATGCGGTCGAGCAAGCGACCGCGCTGCGCCGGTACGATCAACTGAATCATGCTTGCGCGCTGGCCGGTTGGGTTTGCGCCTCCCGTGCCACTTCCGTCGCATAATCGATGTCGACTTTGCGCCGCCATTGCCGCGAAGCATCCTCAAAGCACAGCACGGCGAAGTCCGCGAGGCTCATGCCACGCTGACGCAGCATGCACGTCAGGAAGCTGTCGCAGGCCAGGCCCGGTTTGGAGTTGGCCTCCAGAAAGTACACGCCTTGCGCCGACACAATAAAGTCAAAACGGCAGGCGGTATCAAACCCTACATCATCGAACAGCACCCGGCTTATATCCCCCAGTAACCGGGTGCGCGGATCGTCCTCAGCGATAAAATGGATGCGATACCCAGGTTCCGTCCATTTTTCCGTAAAGCCCAGAAACGCTTTGGGGGTCAGCACTTGGGCCACCGGCAGTACAACCGTCTGGCCATCGATGCGCACGCAGCCGACGGTGTACTCCTCGCCGAGGATGCGCTCCTGCACCAGGTACTCTTGGGCATACCCCTGGGCCTGGCGCAGGTAGGCCTGCAACGCAGGCACCGTCACACGGCCAAGCACGCTGGTGTGTACCGAGCCCCCCAGGTCGTTGGGTTTGACAATGCACTCGATGCCACTGAAATCGGTCACGATGCGCGTCAGTTGCGAAAGGCTCGAATCGGCGCTGAACCGTGCGGTGCGAATGGGTTTCAAGCCATCGACCAGATGCTCGGCAACCAGTGACTGGGCCCACTTGTGACGGCTGATGGCTGCCGGGTAAACGCTGCCCAGGTTGGACAACACGCCCAGTACTTTGAAAAAACCCTGATAGACCCCGTCTTCCCCGTCAGTGCCTTGCAGCAAGGAAAACACGTAATGCTGGTTCGACGTTACGCTGTCGACAAACTCGGCCACCGACATCGGTTGCGCCTGCGCCAACTGCTGCGCAGTCACCGCCCGTGACAGGTCGCCACCGGCGCCGACCGCGATGTGCCGCATGCCGCCGCCGCGCTCGATGTAGTAGATATGTTCGACTTGAACCAAACCCGCCGTATCCGCGCCGATGTCATCGGCCATGGCTTTGAGCATCAGCAGCGAAGCATCGTGGGCCGTGCAGGCGCCGCCGGCCAAGAGCGAAATCCGAAGCGTCATAACAAAATCTCCTTACCTTGTCTGGATGGGTCTGGATGGGTCTGGATGAGCAAGCATGGTCTGAACTACGCCAGGGCCACTTCACGCAACTCGCGATAGAAAGCGTCAGGTGATTGCACCTCAACCAGGCGCTGCCCCTTGATCCAAAAAAAGCGCGTCGCCACCCGGTCGATGAACTCGCGGTCATGGGAGGCGAACACACAGGTCGCCTGGTGATGCACCAGCTCTTGCTCGAGCGCTTCCTGGCCCTGGATATCGACGTGGTTGGTCGGTTCATCGAGCAGGTAGAAATTCGGTTGCTCAAGGCGCAGTACCAGCAGCAGCAGGCGCACCCGTTGCCCCGCACTCAGCTGCGCGATCGGCCGGTTATGCAGGCCCAGCTCGAAGCCGGTGGACACCAGCAGGGAGGTGGTGCGGTTTTCATGCAGGCGAAAACGCTCGCTGATAAATTGCAAGGGCGTAGCGCCCCCCTCCAGTACTTGCATGCCGTGGTCGACGTAGCCGCAGGAGATCGACGGCGGAATGCGGATGCCACGTTGCGCGCCAGCATCGCGGTCCAGCAGCGCAGCGTGGATCGCTTGGATCAGCCGCGTCTTCCCCGCGCCATTACGCCCCAGGATGACCACACGCTCACCCTGCCAGATGCGCAGCTCATCGATACCGAGCAACACTTGGCCGTCGGGCGTACGCAATTTGAACTGTTGGAACTCCAGCACCACCTTGGCATGGGTGCCACTGTTGCTCAGTTGAATCTCCCGCGGCTGTTCACGCACGGCGCGGGGCAGTGCGTCGGCCAGCGCTTCGATTTTTTTATCCAGCTGGGCGGAGCGCTTGAGCGCCGTGTCACTGTGTTTATTCACGCCGATCTGGCGCAGTTGGTGGGCACTTTTGCGTAAGCGGTCCAGCTGCTTGGTATCGCGCTCACGGCGGTTTTCTTCGGCGCGGTCCTCCGCCTCCAGCAACTCGACAGCCCTGGTATACGGATGGTTGATGAAGCGCGAACGCAAGGGCCGCACGAACAGCGTCGAGTCCGTCACGTTGTCGAGGAAACGGCGATCGTGGCTGACGATGATCATCGGGGTATCGCCGGCGGTATCCCGCATCCAGCGTTCGAGAACCAGCACTTTTTCAAGGTCGAGAAAGTTGGTGGGTTCGTCCAGCAGGGCAATGTCCGGGTTGCCCAGCCAGGCCCTGGCGATCAGCGCAAAACGCTGCCAGCCGGCACTCAGGTCGGCCAACTGGTACTGGCGAAGGCGTGCCGGTACATTGAGCACGTCGAGAATATAGTCGACCTCCCATTCGCGCGCGGCCAGTTCGCTGGGCGGCAACGCCTGTGCCACACATTGCTGGAAGGTGGTGGCCAGCAGCGCGCCGGGCACATGTTGGTCGATATGCGCGATTCGCAGCCCGCGCTGGGTCGACACATGGCCCTGGGAGGGTTCCAATTCGCCGATAATGCATTTGATCAGGGTGGATTTGCCCGCCCCGTTAATGCCCACCACCCCGACTTTTTCCTGGTTGGAGATACGCAGATTCACGTCGCTCACCAGCGGTTGTGTGTAGCCCAGCTCGACATCCTGTAATACAAGTTTGCTCATTTGGCCCTTCTTATCAGTCCGTTCGCCCACTGTCGCAAGCGATGCCGTCGTGGCTTCAGCGCTTGTGGTACATCAATACACAGAGCCTCGAGGTCTTGCCCACGGCATCCGGCGAGATATGCGGAATGCCTTTGTCTCGCACCACGACCCCCTCCTCGTTAATCATCCCGTCGTAGATCATTACGTCGCCGCTTTCAGTGCGCAGCAGCACTTCATCGTCGAATTCGTCTTGCAGCCGTTGCAAGGTGATCGGGCGCAGGTGCCATAACGCCTGCATTGAACGTTTAGGCAGGAAGACGGCACCACCGATGCTGTCCCAACCGGTTTCCAGCAACGAGACAATGGCAGTCTGGCGGCGAGCGTAATACTCATCGGCGTGCAGGGTCGGGGTCAGAGTGAAGAGCACGGACTGCGGATCTTTTGAGATCACAATTGACAGCTGCTCGGTGAACAACTCAGAGCCGGCGGCCTGCGCGCTCTCGAACGCGCGCAGCAGCGTCGTAATAAAGGCGCGGCCAAACTCGCCGCTCTGTTCCAGCACCTGCTGACGGCTTTTCCACCAGGCCAGGTCGCCTACGGTGCTGTGTTTTTCTTCGTAGCGACGCAGTTCAAGGGTCAGGTGCACATTGCCCTGTGGCGTGTGTTCAACACCGCTGGCGCGCTGAACGGCCTGCATGATCCTGGTCGGGTCGGTTTCGCTGGTGTCAGCGCCAACCCATTTCCACGGCCAGGCCTCGGACGGCGGCATCGCCTCCAACAGCCGAATCGGCCAGTCAGCAGTATCGAAAGCCGCTGATAAAGCGTTGGAGGCAAACCCGCCGCGCCACACCAGCAAGGCACGGTGAATGCCATCGCGCGTGGCTACGTCGTCGTTGGCGAGCAACTGCTTCAAATTCGCCGAGGCGTCCAGGTAGTGTTCACAGCCCGGAAACTGATAATCGCGTTTAAACATGAAAAGCCCCTGCCGATGGAAGAAGATCCGCGCGGTTCAACGTCGGTGCCGCATCTCGCACCAGTGCCTGGACCAGGCAATGCACACCGCCGTCATCGTCGGCATACTCACTGATGTCAACCGGCACCGTGCGCACCCCCAGGCCCGAGAGGTATTGATTGACGAAGGCGTTTCGCGCATGGGTGACGACTCTGCCGTCACCCAGGTTGAGGGTATTGCACGCCATGGTGCGACATTCACCCAGCGGCACCGTATGCAGGTGGTAGCCCAGCGCCCTGAGCCAGGCCAGGTCGGCCGGGTGCAGCGCATCGGTGGCGCACAGCAGGTCGTGCGAGCCAATCACGCCCACAAGAATGTCCAGGTGCCGAAAGGTCGTGGGGTATTCGACGACGCGCGCGCTCCAGCCCTCGGCTTCAAACCAGTGCGCAACCTGCTCGGCAGCCTCTCGAGTGGTGCGCACGCCGTTGACGCCGATCAGCACCAGCCCTGGCCGTATGAGCATCACGTCGCCGCCTTCCAGCGAGCCGACACTCACCTGCTGCCAGATGGGGGTCTCGCTGGCCTTGGCGTAGCGCAGCATCGCGTCCTGTTCGGCCTTGCGTGGCGTGAAGCCCATGCGGGTGACGAGCAGGCCCCAGGGAGTAATGACGCAACTGTCACGTGTGTAGCACTGGTACGGCAGCTGCGGGTCGGACTCAATGAAACGGCAGACCACGCCCTCATCCGTTAACGCTTGCACCAGGCACAGATGCTGTTGACTGGCCAATTGCGGCGCCGCAAATACCTGCTTACCCGGCGCGGGCATGTGCAGGGCAGGCACACACAGCAGGACCTCACGCACGGCGGCGTACTCGCTGTTGGCAAACGCCTTTTTTGTGTCGTTCATAGGGTTCATCCTTGTGGGTCAGCGGCGCGACAGCAGGTCGAGGGCCGGCAGCGTCCAACGGCGGCTTTTGCGACACCAGGACGCGACGACACTTTGCGGGCCGCTGAAGTACTTTTCGCAGTGCTCGGCATCGCGATACGGCGGCCATTGCATCAGTACCCCGTGGGCCGAACGCAACGCGTGAAAAGGCAGGCCCGGCATCAAATGGTGAGCCAGGTGCCAACCGTTGTTGTGGGGATGAATAAACCGCGAGGCCAGATTGCCGGGGTGGTTACGCGTAAAGCTGACGACTGTGCCGGGTACCAGGCCGACGTGATCGGAAATAATCACGAAGCTGATGATCGGGTGGTACACCCCTATTCTCGCCGTCACCCATAAGGCCATAAACAACCCCAGCCCTTGCACGCCCCAGGCAGTCGTAACGCCCGCCAAGGCCAGCGCCCACCACGTGGCGGTGGTCAACCGCTCGCCTGGCGTCATGCGGGCAAGCATGCCAAAGCAGGCTGTGAACAAATTGCTGCGACCCAGCAACTGCGTACGGTAAGTAGCCCACCAACCCTGGGCAATCAGGGCCTCGTCGTGCAGGTAATCGGTGTCCTTTTGCGGGTCGCCCAGGTGTTGGTGATGCTGCAAGTGCAGGGTGCGATAACGCGACAGGGAAATCAGCATCGGCGGGCACAACAGCCACTTGGCGATGCGGTCGTTGGCTTTACCGCTGTTGCAGAGCAAGCGGTGCGACGCATCGTGAATCAATACCACCAGCGCGCGCTGTCGATTGCCGATCAGCAATAACGCCGGCAACAGCGCCAGCCAGCCCAGGTTGAACGTCACCAGCATGGCGGCGCCGATCAACAGGTAATCCAGCGCGATTGCCCAGGCGGTGGCCAAGGCTCGGCGCTGCTGAAGGTCTTTGAGCCGGGCCGCATAGCCATGGCTTCTGGCATGACGCCATAGGGCGCCACTGGAGGTCACATCGTCCGAAGCTGAATTGTCCATAAGTACACACGTCCCGGTGGCGCATACTGCCTGCGCGGTTTCTTATAAGTTGTGATTGCGGCGAAACAGGTTCTGCGGGTCGTAAAGACCTTTGAGGCGCTTGAGCTTTTGGTGGTGATCGCCGTACAGGCTGCTCACCTGGTCATCCTTGTCCAGCGGGCTGTAATTGACGTAACTGCCACAACGGCCATGGGGGTCCAGTTCGCTGGCCACCCCGCGTACCCAGCCCACGTGCGCTGGGTCGTCCGCAGGCGTGGGCCAGCGGGTCGATATCAGTACGCCAAAGTTCATCTGCCGGTGGCCGAAGGCAGACTCCTCGCAAGGCATTTCACGGAAAGCACCGTGCAGATGTTCAAGGGTGATAGTGCAACGGGCCGCGCGCGGTGCCTGCTCGTAGTGGGTGATTAACAGGGCAATGTCCGCTGCGGTCAGTTGGGTCAGGTACTTGGCCTTCCAGTAACCGCGCATGGGCGGGAGAAAGTTTGCATCGAAGCTGCTTTGCCAGTCGGCAAAGTCCCAGCGGCGGATGTTGTCGGGCTCACAGCCGGCGGCTACCACGGCCAACTCACGCAAACCGTCCGGGCATGCTTCAAAGCCGCAGAAATCAATCGAGAGGTAGGGCTCACCGTCGGCATCGCGCAAGAAAGCCGGCGCGATGGTCAACTGCGGCGGGCAGCGCTGCAGCATGAATTCAACCAGCTTGGCCAGCACGTCGGGCACCCTGGACCACTGCACCCGGTACGCACCGCAACACACGTCGGGCAATCGATTCAGACGGTAGGTGTAAGACAGCACGACACCAAAATTGCCACCGCCGCCGCGCAGCGCCCATAACAAGTCTTTGTGCGCGCCCTCCCCGGCACGCACAACACTGCCATCGGCGAGCATGACATCGGCACCGACCAGGTTGTCGCACGTCAACCCATAGGCGCCCACCAGCCAGCCAATACCGCCGCCGAGGGTAAGGCCACCCAGGCCGGTCTGGCTCACGGTGCCGGTGGGCACCACCCAGCCATGCGGGCACAGGGCCTCATCCAGCGCTTTGAGGGTGGCGCCCGGCTGCACATGAACAACGCCATTGGCGGGGTCCAACTGCACCTGCTGGAACGGCGAAAAATCAATCACGATGCCCTGATGGCTGGTGCCCAGGCCGCCGATATGATGACCACCGCCGCGAATCGCCAGCTCCACACCCTGCGCCATGGCAAAGCTGAGCACTTGGCGCAGGCAAGCATGATCCAGCGTGCGCACCAGTGCGGCCGGGTACATATCGTGAAAACGGTTGTAGATCTGTCGCGCTTCGTCGTAATGCGCATCCTGGAGCGTGATGACTTCACAGGGCAACGTGCGCACAAACCGCTCGATCGCCTCCGCGCCTGGCACTGCCTTGGCTTGAGCAACACTCATCGCTGGGCCTCGCGCGCATGGTTAAGGACATTGCTGACCGCGTGCTCGACCATACGCTCCCAGGTTTGCGGGGTTTTGGCGGCGGTGTGCGGGGTGATGATGAACTTGTCATCCGGCAATGCCAGCAAGCCCCAGGGGTCGTCGGCCGGATGCGGCAGAGGCTCGGCGTAGTAACCGTCAAATGCCGCAGCGGCCAATGCACCGGTGTCCAGGGCCAGCTTGAGCGCGTGCGGATCGACCAGCCGCGGACCTGCGGTATTGATCAGCACAGCGGACGCTGGCAACAGCGCAAGACGCGCCGCGTTGATGATGTTTTCGGTCTGGGCGTTGGTCGGCAACGCGAGGACAACCACCTCACTGCGACGCAGCAGGTCATCGAGTGCCATGTAGCTTAAGTTGTGTGCCTGCTCGGCCTCGGGCTTGCGGGTTGTCGAGTGGTAAGCGACCTGCGCGCCAAAGGTGTCACTGAGCATGGCCGCAACGCGCCGACCAATATTGCCCAGGCCAATCACCCCGACTCGCGCCCCCGCCAGCTCGCGGGATACCAATGGCGAAGCCTGCGACTGCTTGACCTCACGGTTTTGTACGCAGATGGCACGGTACACGCACAACAACAGGCCTACGGTCAGCTCAGCGACAGCAGGCGCCATTACTGGCGGTGTGTGCAGGGTCTTGACGCCATGGGTGTGCGCCAACGCTTCGTCGACAAAGGCACCAATCCCCGTGCCGACGAACGATATCAACTCAAGCTTTTTCGCCAGGCCAAACTCGTGCGCGCCAAAGCGCTCCGAACCACCCAGCAGGTGCACCGACGTATCCGCCAGCTCATCGAGTACCTGCGAGTGGGGCGCATCTCCCGGCAGATGACGGATGTCGTAGCCTGCCGTGCGCAGCGAGGCAAAATGATGAGGCGCGTAACCGTCACCGGTGACTAGAAGTTTTTTCATGTTCATCCCTGACTGTGAATGACCGGCTCACGCCATGACCAGGCTGACCAGCAGTTGTCGTTTGTAGCTGGCTTGCTGCGGCAACTCGTCGACGTGCTTGAGGTTCAATACCAACGCGTGCCCGAACAAACGCTGCAGTTGCTGTTGCAGGGCGGTGCTGTCGAGTCGCTGGCAGGCCCCGGTGTGGTACAGCGCCATTTCGTCAACACTCATCTGGTAGAGCCGATAGGCTTCTACCCCATTGCCGGTGCGCATCAGAAAGTCATCGACGATGCCCAATATCGAGGCCGACGGCACCACGCGCCCATCGCGCGCCTGAAACGAGGCATTACGGCGCCCGTGCAAATGCATCAGCGCAGGCGTGTGTGCCGAGCACCCGCAGGGCTCTTGCGCCATCACCGCCAGGTCACCCTGGTTGTAGCGGATCATGGGCATGTGCCATGCCTGCAGATTAGTGCCGACTACCGTGCCGACGCCGTCCGCATCCGGATCAAGGGTTTCAACGTACACACTGCCCTCAAGCACATGGTGGCGCCCGTGGGAGCACTCGAAGGCGATTTGTTCGAGTTCAACGCTGGAATACTCATCGCGCACGGGCATGCCGAAGTAGGCCTCGTACTGGCGGCGTTCCAGGGGCGAGCTTTGCTCCGAATTGGTGGTGATCGCCTCGACCCCGTATTGCTTGAGGTCAACCCCATGGGCGACGAGGGTCGCCAGGTAACTGGGCAAGGTCACCAGCACTTGTGGGCGCAGCACGTCCAGGTGCGCCGCCAATGCCTCCAGCGGGGGCAAATCATTGATCGCAAACGTGCGGTATTGGCCCTGCACCGAAGACAACCACCAGCGCGCATGATGGATGTTGTAAATCCAGCGCTGCGGATCCACCGGCTTACCCAGTGCCTGCTCCAATTGCCACAGGTAGTGGGTCATCGACTCCACATACTGCTGGTCACCGTACTTCACACTCAACGCCGCGCCGGACGAGCCGGAAGTCCTGGACGTGTAGGACGGCTGTGCAACTGACTGACAGATACGCTCATGCTCGGGACAATCGCGCAAATCCTGCTTGGTGATCACCGGCAACGCCGCAAAATCAGCCAGTGTGCGGATGTCGCCGAGTGTGAAACCTGCTGCCGTATACAGGTTGCGATACAGCACCGTGTTCTGGAATGCGTGATCCACCAAGGCCGACAGCCGTGCAACCATGGACGGCCCTTCCAGCGGTTCACCCCGCGACGCGGCCCGATAGGCCTTGAGCCGGGCCGGGAGCAGGCGCGCTACGTGCTGCTGGTTTTCCAGGGTGTCGTAGGCCTGGCGCGAATAAAACACCTGCTTGGCGTCGGTACGCTGGTTCGTGCTGGCGACCTTGGACAAATAACGGATCGCTTCGATGTCGGCGTGGTGTGCCTGGGTATCGTAGATCGTCATCTTGATCCGGCCTCAGCTACCGAGCGTGGCAGGCACGCCCAACGGCATGATCAGCTTGCGCCCGACAGACAGGCTCAGGCGATCCACCGCATCCGCGAACTTGGCATGGGGTTTGAGCAGGCTGACCCTCAAGTTGTGCTGGTGAGCAGGCACGTGGTGACTGTTCCAATAGAACATTCGCCCCGGCAGCACGGTGATGCCCTGTTGTTCGAACTGTGAGCACACGCGAAAGTCATCCAGACCGGCGAGGCTGCAATCGAGCCATTCGACACTCAAGGAGGAATGGCGCGCACTCAGGTCCACTTCCAGGGTCGAGAGGTCCAGCGCCGCACGCAGTAACTGACGGTGCGTATCAACCGTGCGCCATACCGTTTTATGCAAACCCACTTGGGCGGTAACGCTGAGGAATTTTTCCAGCACCACCAGGGAAAACGCCGAAGTACACAGGAAAATCTCGTTGTAGATACGGTCCATCAGCACACGGTTGTCTTCGGAATAGACCAGCAGGCTGCCTTTCATGTCCAACGTCGGGAACACCTTGCCGGTGTCCTCGATGCAAATGAACGAGACACCGGACTCCACCAGCAACCGGTAGTCGTCAAAGGGGCGACGGTTATGCAGGCGAAAGCTGTTATCAAGGATGACCTTGGTGCCGGTCTGCGCACAGTAATCGACGATGGCGCGAAATTCCGGCTCGCTCAACACGCGCCCGGTGGGGTTGTTAGGGTTGACCAGGAACAGCGCGCGAATACTCTCGTCGAGCACATCCGGGCCTAATCCATCATGACGCGCCGCGTCCACCAGCAGATCATCGTAAATGGAGACCAACTCTACCGAACGGCGTTTCAACAATAAGGCGAGGTTATCGAACGTGGGTTCGATCAGGGCGGTCTTTATATTCAGCTCCGCCAAAAAGGCGCCAACGATATCAATCGAGTTCGATGCCGTAGGGCAAATCTTGAACTGCGTAATGCCGGCCAGTGCAGGCGATCCCGCCAGGGTGGCGTACGCTTGTTTAAACGCAAACTCCAACTGAGGTATTGGCCGAGTCCGCGCTTCACCCCAACACTCCGGCAAACTATTGATAATAGTTTTATAACAGTCATCGACATCTTGGTACGCATGCCCATCCGCCAGACTGTAGTGTGAAGAAAGACCACGAATCTCAATATCGGTGAGCGTTTCTATCGTTTTTTTATGCATAGTAATAGACACACATGGACGTAAGTGAGACAGCAATAGTTCCACTACAGACTGTTTGACCACTCGCACCTGCGACGCATTCGGAATAGCGACGCTATTAGGCGCCGTTATTCACAGGTCTCAGTAACGGAACGAATTAAACAACTCAACGACTAACAGTTCGACAAGCGCACGCGCACGCCTTACTGGCCGAGCTTATAAACGCGATTGAAGTAACAACGTCAGACTTCACCGATAAAACGACAAAGTTCTTCAAATGATTGACTGCGGGCAAATACGAAACCCGTACGCCGATCGACCGAAAATGCATCCGCACCGTCCATGACATGGTCGTCGTCGTGGTGTTCCTGGAGAACTTGGATATTGGACGTCACCACCGCCTGCGCGCGCTCTGGGAAGGAAAAGCGAATACCTACCCATTCTTCATGCGCATCGGTTGAAGCTTCGACAGGTGTCCAGGGCAAGCCTGCGCGCAAACGAATGAAGGTTTCTTCAATCTGCACCCCATGCCGGATTTGCACCAGTTCGGGTATCCGGCAGCCGGGCACCCGAGCGGCGGCTTCGATCACCCACAGGTGTTCGTCGGTCATTTTGAATTCGATATGCATGATGCCATTGGGCATGCCCCACATGGCCGCGATCTTTTCACTGAGCACGCTCAGCGCCTCGACATGCCTGGGCGGGACCGCAACCCCGCTGATGTGGCCGATCTCGAAGCAGCCGGGAAAGGGCGAAACGAATTTCTTGGTCAACAGTTGCTGGCGCAGGACACCTTGATCAATCACGCATTCCAGGCTGAACTCCGGGCCTTCGACAAACTCCTCGATCAAGGCCTGTCGCTGAAAGTCATAGTTGGTAATCATTGAGCGCTCAAACGCAAAGATCTGCGCCAGCGTGTGCTCCACTTCTTCGACCGTGTCGCACTTGCGGACAAACAGGCTGCTCGCCATATCCACCGGTTTGACGATCACCGGCATGGCAATAGCAGCCCAGTCAAGCGCACGACACGCCTCCATCGAAGCAACCTGCGCCCTGACTTTCGGCTGCGGTATATTCGCCGCCTCAAACGCCTGGCGCATAGCGGCCTTATTGCGCGCCAACTTAATTTTATCAATATCGTTATGGTAAATGCCCAGCCACTTGGCTAACACTTCTGCTGCGACCACGGCAAACTCATTACCGGGAATAACAACATCAAAACGACGATCGCCGATCGCCTCACGCATATCGGCGAGTGCCTCACTTAACTTGTCGACCCGCAGCCACTCATGCAAACCGGAAATACCGTCACCCACACCAGAAGAGCGAATGGTCATAATAGTCAGTTGCCAACCATTAACCTTACACAGCTGCGCAATGCGTTGGACCGACCAATCCGCGATGGGATGCATCAAGAGCACATTCATAAGAGTCTTCCGTGATTAGGTTCCAGCTCGACTTCCGTGACTGCGGCCAGTTAAGTAGATCGCTTTGGGAGTGTCAATATGACGCATAGGCTTTTTTTTCAAGTGGCCGCCGCCACAGAGCGTCACACCCTCGTAATGACTAGCGTAAACTCGGCCTGCTGGCTGGAATTTAAAAAATCAATAAGCCGATGCAACTAGTTAACAACGGTTAAACCGCGCCTTATAAGAAAAGACACGGTGTCAATTATTAGTACTTTATCAAGCACTGACAATATTCAATTGGATGGCTAGGGCTGAGAGACGGACAACGCATTGGCACTTTCAAGACGGGAAGTTAAGCAGCATCACTCTGTACAAGTCCGGCCGGCTGCTAAACAGCTGCGCTCGGCCCATGGGCACTCAGCGAATGCGGTCGTCGCTCGCCTGCCCCGGGCATTATCACCGTGAGGGCTATGCAGGCTGAGCGCCGGCAAGCACCGCTCAAATCAAAGGCAAAAAAAAACCCGGAAATCCTCACTTGCGTGGGCCTTCCGGATTTTCTAAACCGCCAAAAATGGTGGGTCGTGTGGGATTCGAACCTACGACCAATTGGTTAAAAGCCAACTGCTCTACCAACTGAGCTAACGACCCGCTGTGTGGTGGCGCGTATAATACTGATTTCTAAGGATTATTCAACACCTTATTTTAAATAAATCAGAAATAACGCGTTGGGTCCGCAATTGCGGCGTTTTCGAAGCCTTCTGCTCGCAGTCTGCAAGCGTCACATTTCCCACAGGCACGGCCGGAATCGTCTGCCTGGTAGCAGGAAACTGTCAGCGCGTAATCGACGCCAAGTCCTACGCCAGCCTTCACGATGTCTGCCTTGCTCATGTTCTGCAGCGGTGCCTGAATGCGAAAGCCCTGGCCTTCTACACCGGCTCTGGTTGCCAGGTTGGCCATACGCTCAAATGCCTCGACGTATTCCGGGCGGCAGTCCGGGTAGCCGTTGTAGTCGAGAGCATTGACGCCGATAAAGATGTCGCGGGCCTTCAGTACTTCGGCCCAGCCAAGCGCGAGGGACAGGAATACGGTGTTGCGCGCCGGCACGTAGGTGAGCGGAATACCTTCGCTGGGCGCTTCAGGTACATCGATGCTGCTGTCCGTCAGGGCCGAGCCGCCGATGCCATTGAGGTTGAGGCCGATCACTTTGTGCTCGACCACGCCCAGGTCGCGGGCAACACGCTCGGCAGCGTGCAGTTCGGCGCGGTGGCGTTGGCCGTAGTCGAAACTCAGGGTGTAGCAGCGGTAGCCTTGGGCACGGACCATGGCTACCAGCGTGGCGGAATCGAGACCGCCAGAGAGCAGGATGACCGCGCGCTTTTGCTCGGTCATGTCAGCGCCCCGGCTCATCGTTCCACAGGTATTTGTGCAACTGCAATTGCAGGCGCACCGGCAGGTTGTCCGCTACCACCCAGTCGGCCAGGTCGCGGGCGTTGAGGTCATGGTGGCTCGGCGAGAACAGCACCTCGCCGGCACGGCGGTCGAGGTTGTACTGGATCAGCTTGGAGGCCGCCCAGTCATAGTCGTCGCGCGAACAGATCACGAACTTGACCTGATCGTTGGCCGTCAGCAAGTCCATGTTGTCGTAGAGGTTACGGTGCGCTTCCTTGGAACCTGGGGTCTTGAGGTCAACCACCCGACTCACCCGCGCGTCGACCGCGGAAATGTCCAGGGCACCGCTGGTTTCCAGTGACACCTCGTAGCCAGCGTCACACAGCCGCTTGAGCAACGGAATGGCATTGGGCTGGGCCAGGGGCTCACCACCGGTCACACAGACGTAACGCGGCTTGAAGCCGGCAACCTGCTCGATGATGTCGTCGAGGGTGCGCACGGTACCGCCGCTGAAGGCGTAGGCGCTGTCACAGTATTGGCAACGCAACGGGCAGCCGGTCAGCCGTACAAATACGGTAGGCAGGCCAGCGGTGCGCGTTTCACCCTGTAACGAGTAAAAAACTTCGGTAATACGTAATGTGTCTTGCATAGTCGCCACGGGCGTAACAGCTAAACAGGCTGTCCGCCTCCGTCAGGCACTTCAAGGAACCCCGCCAACGCGTAGGCCCCAAAAAGCGTGTTTCATAAAAGGGCGTGGATTCTAACGAAAAAACCCGCGCCAGGCGCGGGTTTCTTCTAAACGGGCTGCATCGCTTACAAGCGCTGCAGATCCCGCTGGGCCAACTGGGCTGCGGAGGTACCCGGATATTGGGCAACCACCTGTTGCAGAATGCCTTTGACCTTGTCGGTGTGACCCAGGCGGCGCTCTACATCAGCCAATTTATACAGCGAGTCAGGCACCTTGGCATGCTTTGGGTACAGCTGGCTGACCTTGGCAAAGGCCTGGCCTGCCGCTTGCAAATCACCCTTTGCCAGGTTCACCTCACCCAGCCAGTACTGGGCATTGCCCGCGTATTGGCTGTTAGGGTATTTGCGCAGGAATGCGGTAAAGGCCTGGCTGGCCTTATCGAAATCCTTGGCTTTGATCAGGTCGAAAGCTGCATCGTAATACAGCTTTTCCTTGGCCGGATCACCTGGTTCGCTGCTGGCGGCAGGCGCTTGGCTGGCCGCCGCTGCGCCTGCTGCTGCACCACCGGCGGCGGCGCTTGGCGCACCACCGGCAGAAGAATTATCAGGAGTTGCGGCAGGTGTTACGCCGGCTCCAATACGTCGATCAAGATCCTGGTAACGCTCCAGGCCTTCTTGCTTCAGCTGGTTCACTTGGTTCTGCAAGATCTCAATGGTGCCTTGTTGCTGCGACAATTGATCCTGCATACGTTGCAGCTGGTTGAACAGTTCGCCCTGTGCCGAGGGAGCGGCAGTTGCCGGCCCCCCAGCATAGGCGCCGTTCGTGCCATAACCCGCTGGCGGATAACTGCTCCCGCTATTGTTATAGCCAGAGTTGCTATCTTCCACAGGAACCGCAGCCCACACCGCAAGCGGTGCGAGGCTGAGAGCCAATACAGTTAGAGCACGACGGCACGTTCGCATGACGAATTACTTACGCAGTTCGACGCGACGGTTTTGAGCCCACGACTGTTCGTCGTTGCCAGTTGCAACTGGACGCTCTTTACCGTAGGAAACCAGTTCCAGTTGGCCTGGAGCAACACCTTGCAGTACCAGGTAGCGTTGAACGGCTTTCGCACGACGCTCGCCCAGTGCCATGTTGTACTCGCGAGTACCACGGGCGTCAGTGTTACCTTCCAGAACAACGCGAGCGCCGTTAGCTTTCAGGTCCTTCGCGTGAACGTCCAGAGCGCGCATGGCTTCTGGCTTCAGGTCAGAACTGTCGTATTCGAAGTAGAAAGTGGTGATAGCGCGCAGAGCAGCTTCTTCGCTCAGGGAGCCGTCAACTGCACCAGTGTTAGCGCCGTAACCAGCGTTTGGATCAACAGCTGCGCCTTCACCGGCGTTGTCGCCGCCTTTAGACGAGCAACCAACGGCTACGGACAGAGCCAGAGCCAGAGCAGCAAACTTACCAAACTTCAGCATTTCCATCGTGAAACTCCTAATGAACCCCAGTGTGTTAAGCAATTCTTTTTGTAGCGCCGCGTCAGTTCAGGTAAGGGGACCAGGATGGTTCTCTGACTTCGCCTTGTGCGGTAGGAAGCGGGAGCCTTACGCGTCCATTAATGGACACGAGCATCAAGACTCCCCGGCCCTGCTGGCGGGTGGCGTAGATTACCATGGTGCCGTTGGGCGCAACAGTGGCTGACTCATCAAGGTTGGTATCTGTGAGGATTTTTACCGTTCCACGCTGCAAATCCTGGGCCGCAACCCGGAAATTAGTGAAACCATCCTGACGGTGAATCATTACCAACGTCTTTTCATCGGCCGAAAGCTTAGGATTGGCATTGTAGTTACCAATAAAGGTCACGCGTTCTGCGCCACCGCCACCTACGCTTGTTTTGTAGATTTGAGGCTTGCCGCCGCGATCGGAGGTGAAGTAGATGGTCGAACCATCCTTACCCCAGAACGGTTCGGTGTTGATGCCCGGGCCACTGGTTACACGGCTGATCTGGCGCGAAGCCATGTTCATCACGTAGATGTCCGGGTTGCCATCTTTGGACAGCACGAACGCCAGGCGCGAACCATCCGGCGACCACGCAGGGGCACCGTTGAGGCCTTCAAAGTTGGTGATCTGCTCACGACGACCGGTGTCGATGTGCTGCACGAAAATGCGCGGGCGGCGCTGTTCGAACGACACATAGGCAATACGCTTGCCGTCCGGCGCAAAGCGCGGCGACAGGATTGGCTCACGGGACTGCAGCAAGGTCACGGCGCGGGCGCCGTCGTAGTCCGAACGCTGCAGGGTGTAACGCGTGTTGTCTACGGAGAAACGCTCAGCCGTTACATAAAGCAGACGTGTCGAGAACGCACCTTTGATACCGGTGAGTTTTTCAAACGACTGGTCCGAGATGTAGTGCGCCATGTCCCGCAGTTGTTCGGCGGTACCCGATACGCTGCCGGTCAGGACCTGCTGCTCGGTGGCCACGTTGAACAACGTGTACTGGATTTGCAGGCGACCGCCGGCCGGCGTAATGCTGCCGACCATCAGGTACTGGGCGCCTACGGCTTTCCAGTCACGGAAGATGACTTCGCTGGCCTGGGTTGGCTGGCTGATCATGTTGCCTTTCGGAATCGGCGCGTAGTAGCCGGAGTTGCGCAGGTCGTCGCTGACGATCTGGGCCATGTCATCCGGCAGCACGCTGCCGCCCTGCCAGCCAAACGGTACTACCGCGATCGGGGTGGCCCGATCGCTGCCGCTGGTAACCAGGATGTTCTTTTCATCCGCCGCCGCTATCCCTGCCATACAGCAAATAACGACAAGCATTCCTCGAAGAAGGTTTCTCACAAGGCTAGATCCTCAGGTGTGAATGTCATCTTGAATGAACGATAGGGAGCGAAGTCGCTTGGTTTCATTCCCTGCATCTCGGTCAACCGGCCAATATTCTTGACCGCGGCAACCGCCGAACTGTCGAACGAACCGTCACCACTGGACTTGGACACGCTGACCGAAGTCACCGTACCGTCCGGCAACATGCCGATCTGCAGCACTACTGTCATGCCTTTGCGTGCCGAAGGTGGACGTGTCCAACCTTCCGCTGCCCGCGCCCGAATCAGGTCGTCGAAACTGCCCGCGACTTCATCGCCACGCTCATCGGCCAAGGCTTGCTGACGCTGCGGCGTGTCGGAGAGCAAATCTGCCAAGGCCTGGGCCTTTTTCTCTTCGGCGGATTTACGCGCTGCTTCCTGGGCCTTTTTCTTGCTGGCGTCGGCGGCAGCTTTCTTCTTCGCGTCGTCGGCGACTTTTTTCTTCGCCTCGTCTGCTTCAGCTTTTTTCTTGGCGTCTTCGGCGGCTTTCTTCTTCGCGTCTTCGACTATTTTCTTCTTGGCTTCTTCAGCGGCCTTTTTCTTGGCCTCTTCTTCGGCAGCTTTTTTGGCTTCTTCTTCAGACTTCTTCTTGGCTATATCAGCCAATTGTTTCTCTTCAGCCTTTTTAGCTTCGGCAGCTTTGTCGGCTTTCTTGGCTTCATCAGCCTTTTTGGCCTCGTCAGCTTTCTTGGCTTCGTCAGCCTTTTTCGATTCCTCGGCCTTTTGAGCCGCCTCTTCTTTCTTTTGTTCCGCAGCAGCCTTCACCGCTTCCTGCTCGACCTTCTTCTGTTCCATCTGCTCGACTTCAGTCTGGCGCGCAGCCGACTTCTGGGCCTCACCCGCAATCTTCTGATTGGTCTGGGTGGTGGCCTGACTTTTCGATTTCAGCTGATACAGGGTCGCCTGCACGATCGGCTTGGCTGGCGGCAGGTCCGGGGTCATGGCAAAGCTGACGAACAGCATGCCAAACACCAGGACGTGCAGGGCAATTGCCCAGACGCTAGGCCAGAAGTAGCTTTCCGAGGCGGACGGCTCTCGCTGTTGCTGCATCAGGGCGCCTCGGTAATCAAGCCAACGTTACCCACGCCGGCCTTCTGCAGCCCGCCCATGGCGCCCATGACGGAGCCATAGTCGACCACTTTGTCGCCGCGAATGAACACCTGCGTGTGCTTGCCGCCTTCGTTGCCGGACCGGATGATCTTGGTCACCGCGTCCGTCATCTGCGGCAAGGTCATGGCCTTGTCCTGCTGTTTCTGGGTGTCGACTTCGCTGCCAAGGTTCCAGTAATAGGTCTTGTCAGCCTTGATCGAAATGGTCAGGACCTGAGTGTTGTTGTCTTGCGGCAAGGCTTCGCTGGAAACCTTGGGCAGATCAACCTTCACGCCCTGATTGAGCATCGGCGCGGTCACCATGAAGATAACCAGCAGCACCAGCATCACGTCGATGTAAGGCACTACGTTCATCTCGGCGACCGGCTTGCGCTTTTTGCGAGCTCGAGCGATTAAAGCCATTGGAAATTACCTGCTTATTCTTCGCTGGTGTGCACTTTACGGTGCAGGATCGCCTGGAATTCATCGGCGAAGGTGTAGTAACGGCTGATCAAGGTTTCGCCACGGGCGGCAAAACGGTTGTAAGCAATTACTGCGGGAATAGCGGCGAACAGGCCGATCGCAGTGGCGATCAAGGCCTCAGCGATACCCGGGGCCACGGTGGCCAGGGTCGCTTGTTGCGCCTGGGCCAGGCCACGGAAGGAGTTCATGATGCCCCACACGGTACCGAACAGGCCGATGTACGGGCTCACGGAGCCAACAGTGGCGAGGAACGGCAAGCTTTGCTCAAGCTTTTCTTCTTCGCGGGAGATGGCAACGCGCATGGCACGGGCCACACCTTCCATGACTGCTTCCGGGTCAACGCCCGGTTGCTGGCGCAGGCGCGAGAATTCCTTGAAACCGGCGCGGAAGATCTGCTCTACGCCCGAATCCGGGTCCGGGTTGCTACCGGCCTGACGGTACAGCTTGGACAGGTCGATACCCGACCAGAAGCGCTCCTCGAAGCTCTCCAGGGCACGTCGACCGGCACGCAGCAGGTTGCTGCGCTGAAAAATCATGACCCAAGAGGTAACCGATGCGGCTACCAGGACCAGCATCACCAGTTGAACCACGACACTGGCATTGCTGACCAGGCTCCACATGGAGGAATGGTCGACGACGGTAGGTTCCACGCTAAATCTCCTGCTTTGATTGTTTACCCGCGCCGCTTACGCCGGCAAAGGCCGCACGTAGAGCTTCGGGAATGGCCCGGGGTTTCAAACTATTGGTGCGCACACAGGCCACCAGGAACTGCCCCTCACAGAGCAGCGTTGCATCCGTTGCCCGCCTGACCTGCTGTTTAAAGCGCAGGCTGACACGGTTCAATTCGATAACTTCAGCGCTGACCAGCAATTCGTCGTCCAGTCGCGCCGGTGCGTGGTAGCGCGCCTCGCTGGAATGCACGACGAATAACAGGTCCTCCCCTGCCAGCTGGGATTGGGCAAAGCCCAGCTCCCGTAGCCGCTCGGTTCGAGCCCGCTCCATGAACTTGAGGTAGTTGACGTAATAAACGATGCCGCCGGCATCGGTGTCCTCGTAATAAACGCGACAGCGATGTGCGAACGACTGATCCCCGTTTTGCGCGCGCATACTCTAGTGCTTACTCCTCAGGTTGCCAATCCGGCTGGGCAACTGTTTTTGCATTCTATTCAGCATTTCTAACGACTGAATGACGACACCAGCCACTAGGACAGCACAAACTTCAGATAAATCGTCTGGCGTGGTGTTATTAATCGTCCACTGCATCGGGGAATTCGTCTACTACAGGCATCTCGCCCAATCGTGACGGAATGTTTAACCCGAAGTGCAAATACGCGTGGCGCGTGACCACGCGGCCCCTTGGCGTACGCATGATGTAACCTTGCTGGATGAGGTAGGGCTCCAGCACATCCTCAATGGTATGGCGCTCTTCACTGATCGCCGCTGCCAGGCTGTCCACGCCGACCGGGCCGCCGTCAAACTTCTCAATCATGGTCAAGAGTAGACGTCGATCCTGGTGGTCGAAGCCGTGCTCGTCCACATCCAGCAGGTTCAAGGCCAAATCCGCCACGGCCTTGGTGATATGCCCCTTGGCCCGCACTTCGGCAAAATCGCGCACACGACGCAGCAAGCGGTTGGCGATACGCGGCGTGCCACGGGCGCGACGGGCGATTTCGAACGCACCTTCCGGGTCCAGCGGCAGGCCCAAAATGCCCGCCGAACGGCTGACAATCGTCGCGAGATCCGCCGTGCTATAGAACTCTAGACGTTGAACAATGCCGAAACGGTCTCGCAGCGGGTTGGTCAACATCCCGGCACGTGTGGTGGCGCCGACCAGCGTGAACGGCGGCAGGTCGAGCTTGATCGAGCGAGCGGCCGGGCCTTCGCCGATCATGATGTCGAGCTGAAAGTCTTCCATGGCCGGGTACAGCACTTCCTCGACGATCGGCGACAGCCGGTGAATCTCGTCGATAAACAGCACGTCGTGCGGCTCAAGGTTGGTCAGCAGCGCGGCCAGGTCGCCCGGACGCTCCAGCACCGGCCCGGAGGTGGACTTGATCGACACGCCCATCTCCTGGGCAATGATCATCGCCAGGGTGGTCTTGCCCAGGCCCGGCGGGCCGAAGATCAGCGTATGGTCGAGGGACTCGTTGCGCCCGCGCGCCGCCTGGATAAACAACTCCATCTGCTCGCGCACGGTCGGCTGGCCGATATAGTCGGCAAGGCTGACGGGGCGAATGGCGCGGTCCTGGACTTCTTCTCGGTCGCGCGGACCGGTGGCCGCGATCAGACGATCAGCTTCAATCACTTAAATCATTCCCTTCAGGGCTCGGCGGATCATGTCTTCGCTGCTCAGGTTCTTGTCCTTGATGGCCGATACGGCTTTGCTGGCCTCCTGGGGCTTGTAGCCCAGGGAAATCAGCGCGCTGACGGCATCACTTTCGGCACTGGCGACTTGGCCGGCCGGCATGTCCGGCTGGTTCGGTACCAGGGCAAACATGTTCGGCACCACTTCCCAGGCCTTGAAACGGTCCTTGAGTTCGACCAGCAGGCGCTCGGCGGTTTTTTTGCCGACACCGGGCACCTTGGTCAACGCTGACGTGTCCTGGGCCGACACTGCGCGCACCAGCTCGTCCACTTCCAGGCTCGACATCAACGCCAGCGCCAGCTTTGGCCCTACGCCATTAAGGCGAATCAGCTCACGGAAGAAGTCGCGGTCGCGCTTGCCAATGAAACCATAGAGCAATTGCGCATCTTCGCGCACCACCAAATGCGTGTGCAGGGTGATCGGCTCGCCAATCGACGGCAGGCGATACAGGGTGGTCATGGGCACTTCCAGCTCATACCCCAACCCATTTACATCCAGAATCAGGTGCGGCGGCTGTTTCTCAGCCAGGGTGCCGCGCAAGCGTCCAATCACGGTTCAGATCCTTAAAGCTTGGGGTCAGAACACGGTCTGACCGGAAATAACGATTGCGCTGATGCTATCAGAGACGCAGCCGCCCGCCACGACTGCGTGCAGTGCCCAGGCCATGTGGCAAGAGGCTGGAGCGCGTATGCGCATGGCAAATGGCAATGGCCAGGGCGTCGGAGGCGTCGATTTGCGGCTTTGAGGTGAGCTTGAGCATGTGCATGACCATCATCTGCACCTGCTCTTTATTCGCCGCGCCGGTGCCGACCACGGCCTGTTTGACCTGGGTCGCGGTGTATTCGGCGATTTCCATGCCCTCCTCCGCACCGGCCACAATAGCAGCGCCACGCGCCTGGCCGAGCTTTAATGCAGAATCGGCGTTTTTGGCCATGAAGACTTTTTCGATGCCCATGGTGACCGGCCCGTAGGTCTGGATCACTTCACGCACGCCGCGATACACAATCTGCAGGCGCTCGGCCAACTCACCCGCGCCGGTGCGGATGCAGCCCGAGGCGACGTAGATGCAGCCACGCGGGGTGTGTTGCACCACGCCAAAACCGGTGATGCGCGAACCGGGGTCGATACCAAGGATTAAAGTCATAACGCCTGCGGGTTGGGTAAACACAATTCTTGCGGCCAACAACAATCAAATGTGGGAGCTGGCTTGCCTGCGATGCAGACACCTCGGTACTTGTGCAAAACCAAGGTGATGCTATCGCAGGCAAGCCAGCTCCCACAGGGGATTTTCATTGTGCTCAGGTGAGTTGCTCGGCTACGGATTCCGGGATGTCGGCATTCGAGTAGACGTTCTGCACATCATCCAGGTCTTCGAGCATGTCCAGCATCTTCAGCACTTTCTGTGCACCGTCCAGGTCCAGCTCGGCACTGGTGGTGGGCAGCATCACGATTTCCGCGTCGGTGCCTTTGAAACCAGCGGCTTCCAGCGCGTTACGCACCGCATAGAAGCCGGCAAACGAGGTGAACACGTCGATGGAGCCGTCTTCGTTGGTCACCACATCGTCGGCGTCCGCCTCCATCGCGGCTTCCATCAAGGCGTCTTCATCGGTGCCAGGCGCAAACGTGATCTGCCCTTTGCGCTCGAACAGGTAAGCCACCGAACCGTCAGTGCCCAGGTTGCCGCCACATTTGCTGAAGGCATGGCGCACAGCCGCCGCCGTGCGGTTGCGGTTATCGGTCATGCACTCGACCATCACCGCCACGCCGCCCGGGCCGTAGCCTTCGTAGCTCAGCTCGACCATGTCGTCGGTGTCGGCAGCGCCGGCACCACGGGCCACCGCGCGATCGATGATGTCGCGGCTCATGTTTGCGCCCAAGGCCTTGTCCAGCGCCAGGCGCAGACGCGGGTTGGAACCTGGGTCACCACCGCCTTGGCGGGCGGCGACGGTCAGTTCGCGAATCCACTTGGTGAAGATCTTGCCTTTCTTGGCATCCTGACGCTCTTTGCGGTGCTTGATGTTCGCCCACTTGGAATGGCCAGCCATAACACAACTCCGAAATTCTCTAGAAACCTTATCAATCCCGCCCCAGGCAGGAATTCCCTCTTTTAAACGCAAAGGCGCATCCGAAGATGCGCCTTTTTGACTGCGTAAAACCTTATTGCGCTTTCACGCCGCAGCCTTACTCAGCCTTCGGCGCCTCGCGCAGACGGATGTGCAGTTCGCGCAACGCCTTGGCATCCACTACGCCCGGCGCCTGGGTCATGACGTCCGCAGCACTCTGGGTTTTCGGGAAGGCGATCACTTCACGGATCGACTGGGCGCCGGTCATCAGCATCACCAGACGGTCCAGGCCGAACGCCAAGCCACCGTGCGGCGGCGCACCGTACTTGAGGGCGTCGAGCAGGAAGCCGAACTTCTCTTCCTGTTCCGCTTCGTTGATGCCCAACAGGCGGAACACCGTTTGTTGCATCTCTTTGCGGTGGATACGGATCGAACCGCCACCCAGCTCGGTGCCGTTGAGCACCATGTCGTAAGCGCGCGACAGAGCGCCGGCCGGGTTGGCTTCCAACTCTTCAGGCGAGCACTTCGGCGCGGTGAACGGGTGGTGCAAGGCGCTGAAGCTGCCGTCGTCGTTTTCTTCGAACATCGGGAAGTCGACGACCCACATCGGTGCCCACTTGCAGGTCAGCAGGTCCAGGTCGTGACCGAGCTTGATACGCAGCGCGCCCAAGGCCTCGCTGACGATCTTGGCCTTGTCGGCACCGAAGAACACGATGTCGCCATCGACTGCACCGACGCGGTCCAGGATCGCGTTCAGGTTGTCCAACGGAATGTTTTTGACGATCGGCGATTGCAGGCCGTCAACGCCATTGGCGCGCTCGTTGACCTTGATGTACGCCAGGCCTTTGGCACCGTAGATGCCGACAAACTTGGTGTAGTCGTCGATCTGCTTGCGCGGCATGCTCGCGCCGCCAGGCACGCGCAGGGCGGCGATACGGCATTTCGGGTCGTTGGCCGGACCGCTGAATACCTTGAAGTCGACTGCTTTGAGCTGGTCGGCCACGTCCACCAGTTCCAGCGGGTTACGCAGGTCTGGCTTGTCGGAACCGTAACGGCGCATGGCTTCTTCGAAGGTCATGTGCGGGAATTCGCCGAACTCCAGGTCCAGCACTTCCTTGAACAGGTTGCGGATCATTTGCTCGGTCAGGCCCATGATCTCTTTTTCATCGAGGAAGCTGGTCTCGATGTCGATCTGGGTGAATTCAGGCTGGCGGTCAGCGCGCAGGTCTTCGTCACGGAAGCACTTGGCGATCTGGTAGTAACGGTCGAAGCCGGCAACCATCAGCAGTTGTTTGAACAGCTGCGGCGATTGCGGTAATGCGAAGAACGAACCGGCGTGGGTACGGCTTGGCACCAGGTAGTCACGCGCGCCTTCCGGGGTGGCCCGGGTCAGGATCGGCGTTTCGACGTCGAGGAAGCCGTTTTCGTCGAGGAAGCGGCGGATGCTGGTGGTCATGCGCGATCGCAGGCGCAGCTTCTCGGCCATTTCCGGACGACGCAGGTCCAGGAAGCGGTAGCGCAGGCGGGTTTCTTCGCCCACGTCGGAGTATTCGTTGAGTGGGAACGGCGGGGTTTCCGACTCGTTCAGCACTTCCAGCTCATAACCCAGCACTTCGATGGCGCCGGAGGCCATGTTGGCATTTACAGCACCGGCCGGGCGCAGGCGCACCTTGCCGGTGATTTTAACGACGTATTCGCTGCGCACGCGATCGGCGGCGGCGAAGCTCTCGGCGCGGTCCGGGTCGAACACCACTTGGGCCAGACCATCACGATCACGGATATCGAGGAAAATTACCCCGCCGTGGTCGCGGCGACGGTGAACCCATCCGCAAAGGGTGATTTCCTGACCATCCAGGGTCTCGTTCAGTTGGCCGCAATAGTGGCTGCGCATCATGGTAGTGGTTTCACTTCTCGTAATTCGAAATTCGATGGAGGCTCGCCTCGTCACCGTACAGTTAAGCAGGGGACGGATAATGCAGGAGCCTGCGCGTAGAGTTCAACTCAGTCTGCTTTGTCGCCGCCCGCCAGATTCTTCTTGGCGCCGGTCTTGAAGTCGGTCTCATACCAGCCGCCGCCGCTCAGGCGGAAGCCCGGCATGGACAACATCTTCTTCAGCTCAGGTGCCTGGCAGGCTGGGCAATCGACCAGCGGCGCGGCGCTGATCTTCTGAATGGCTTCCAACTGATGACCACAGGAAGCACATTGATAGTCGTACATGGGCATGGAGATGTCTCGGCGATCAGATCGTAACTGCACCACGCCCACCCTGTGGATAAGCCAGGGACGCGCAGCAAAGCGCGGGATTATATCTGGTAAATCGACACAGTGCAGCCGGCTTTCTGCCCGAAGCCCGGCCCGCCTTGACGGCGGGCCGCTTCGTAACCGGCGGTTTAATCCAGGCCCGTGGCGCTGGCGCGATCTTTTAATACGTGGACCACGCACACGACCCGCACCAGCCCGCTGAAGTTCTTCACTCCCCCGTAACGCAAATGCACTTCCCGATCGACGTACGACAACAACGCGCTGACTGAACAGGCATTGATCCTGGCTATCTCCGTGAGGATATTCCAATAGATCTGCTCCAGACGCAGGCAGGTGGAAAACCCGTTGAGCCTGACCGACCGGGACAGCGGCTTGCCCAGTCCCATGTCGAACCCTTTGGCAAAGGGGTCGACCTTTATCTTGTGAAAACCAGTGGTTTCCATCACTCCATTACCCACTCCGCGTGACATACACCTGACACTCCATTGCCAAACAGCAGCCCATGGGTTTCTCCCATTGGGCAGTGAGCCTATAAAACAGCAGGGCGAGAGGGGCAGCCAGAAGACGCGGATTGGAAAGTTGTAGGACAACGCCAGGAAGTGCGGAGAAACAAGCGAGCGACGCCAGGGAGGCGCCACTCAGGGGGGCTTTTACTGGTTTTCAAGCAAGGAACGCAGCATCCACGCGGTTTTCTCGTGAACTTGCATGCGCTGGGTCAACAGGTCGGCGGTCGGCTCGTCACTGACCTTGTCGAGCAACGGGAAAATACCGCGTGCGGTGCGCGTGACGGCTTCCTGGCCGGCCACCAGTTGCTTGATCATCTCTTCGGCGCTGGGCACGCCCTCTTCTTCCTTGATCGAAGACAGCCGCGCATAGATCGAATAGGCTCCCGGTGCCGGGAAGCCCAGAGCGCGGATACGCTCGGCAATGGAGTCCACCGCCAGCGCGAGTTCGTTGTACTGCTCCTCGAACATCAAGTGCAGCGTACGAAACATGGGGCCGGTAACGTTCCAGTGGAAGTTGTGGGTTTTCAAATACAGTACATAGGTATCGGACAGCAGCCGTGAAAGCCCATCGACGATGGATTTACGGTCTTCTTCACTGATACCAATATCGATTGCCATGTCTTTCCCCTTCAATTGACGAACATTCATTGATCAGGTGCAGGTCCACTCTAGCAAGAGTGCCGACGGTGTGCAGCCCGGTACAGGCAGGCAGCGTGCGACATATCGCCCCTCTCCACGGCTGCGCCTGTCAGCAACGGGCTAACCTGTGTGACGAGTCGGAAAACGCTAAAATTACCGCTCGCACGGCACGCCACTGTCTAGGACAAGCGTTTGACGCAGAAATGCCATGGCGCTGGCAACACCCCGAAATGCTTGATTTGAGTAGGCACAGCCTTTGCTGTTAAATAGACGGCGTGTGGTTGCCGTTTATCTCTGCGGCACGCCACATAGGCTGATACCCGCGCACGTGCCCAACGCCTCCCATTGTTCAGAAGCGAACCGTGCCAGTCAGCTCTTCCTTGTGATCCGTCTTAACGTGAGTTAATCAAAATGTTGAAAATCGTCCACCTCCTGACGGGCGTTGCAGCGTTGCTGCTGTCCTTTATTCCGAGTCTGCAGCCTGAAAGCCTGCCGTACCTGGAACAACACGACGCCCTGTACCTGGCCTTGTTCGGCCTTCTTAACCTGACGCTCGCACCGGTAATCCCTTACTGGAACAAAGGCACGCGTCATCAACTGCAAAACCTGGTCAGCGCGCTGTTGGTACTGACCGTTGTCGTGCAAACCCTCACCCTCCTGGCACCTATGCCTGAAGTGGGCGGCCACCCGGCCATCCTGCTCAGCCTGGTGATTGCTGTGGTCGCCATCGTTCTTCACTTGGCCATCAGCTTCTACCGTTCGTCGCCTGCCGCGGCGTCGCAAAACTACGACATGACCAACCGGGATACCGGGACCGTCAAGTGGTTCAACACCTCCAAAGGCTTCGGCTTTATTTCCCGCGATTCGGGCGACGATATCTTCGTCCACTTCCGGGCCATCCGTGGCGAAGGCCATCGCGTACTGGTCGAAGGCCAGCGCGTGGAGTTCTCCGTCATGAACCGCGACAAAGGCCTGCAAGCCGAAGACGTGATTGCGGCCTTGCCGCGTCGCTGATTCCTACCCGCAGCGCATAAAAAAACCGCGATCCGGCTGAGCTGGATCGCGGTTTTTTATGCACGGCTATTTAACCAAGGCCGCTTAATAATGTGGCGGCGGCGCTTCTTCTTCGGAGGTCTCGAACTGCCCGCCCATTTCTTCCTGGCGCTTGAGCAGCGCCGTCATCTGCATTTGCAGGCGCTCCACCGCACGCTGCTGGGTGACCAGGATGTCATTGAGGGTCTCGATGGTGTCGTCCTGGAAGGCCAGGCGGCTTTCCAGATCGGTAACGCGGTCTTGCAGGTCCATGATTCAGTCCTGGGTAAAGATGAAGTCGGCAGGCAGTAACCCGCGCAATTGGCTGCGAATCGCCGCCACCTGCTCGTCGGTATAAGGCCGGGCCGGGTGTTTGCCCCAGACCGGTGCCGGCCAGGCCGCATCGTCACGTTTGCGCACAATCACATGCACGTGCAACTGGCTGACCACATTACCCAGCGCGCCGATGTTCATCTTGTCGGCCGCCAGCCCTTCATTAAGCAACTGTGCCAGGGCGGTCGTCTCTTGCCACAACCGCTGCTGATCGGCGACATCCAGTTGAAACACTTCGCTGATACCGTCGATGCGCGGCACCAGAATGAACCAGGGGTAATTGGCGTCGTTGGACAGCAGCAGGCGGCAGAGCGGGAAGTCCCCAATGGCCAGTGTGTCTTGTTGCAGGCGTTGGTCTAAGGCGAACACGCGGCACTCCGTTCGGCAGGTCAATTTCAGGTGCCCAGCATACCTTCGAATGCCCAAGGCTTCACGGCGAATGCGGGAGCGTTGAGGCAACCGGGCAAAAAAGTACGCACCCTTTCGAGGCAGACAAATATTTGAGCTACGCTAAATCGGGCCTCAGGGGGATGCACCAAAATGACCCACCCGTGCCTCAAAGGGATCCGCCAATTACCCACTCAAGGGGTGAACCGGTAACGCTTTGCCCTGGCACAGGATTTTTGTACCTCCCAACGGGTGTTTCAGCGGGGCGTCAAGCCCAAACCAAACGACGTAAAAAGCCCGTGCTTATGCGGTTTTTACACGGCCGTAACGTTTTTCACGAAAAAATGACATTCGGTTACCGCTTTGTGCACGCTTGTTGCATTCACACCCGTATCGTCGGCAACGGCACCCGTTTGGATACAGGTGTTACGCGACAAGAAACAGTAGCGTTCAGGTGCATTTCAAGGATGAGTTCAAAATTCGCAAGGGGTATGAACACTGCACTTTAGTTGTCAGCCTGGTAACACTCGGGCTGTGAATTTGCGACAGGGAAATAGCAATTTACGACAGCCTCGTAAAGAAGCTGAAAGGATAGATGAGTAAGTATCGTCAATAGGGTCTGCGTGATATAACTTTGCGCCGACACAAAAAAGAAAGAGCCGCCCAGATAAAAATACAGGTGGGACGGCAGTACTCTTCCTAAAACCAAAGGAGCAAATCACGATGCGCGTGATGAAGTGGAGCATGATCGCCCTGGCTGTATCAGCAGGCACCTCGCAGTTCGCAATGGCGTCCGCCCAGGACGATTCCAAGGGCTTTGTTGAAGACAGCACTTTCAGCATCAACACTCGCCTCCTGAACTTCGGTCGCGACTTCCGTAACAACGACACCGGCAAAAGCCGCGTCAACGAAACCGGCCTGGGCTTCAACGGCCTGTTCCAGTCGGGCTACACCCAAGGCACCATCGGTGTCGGTGTTGACGTGATCGGCCTGCTGGGCGTGAAACTGGACAGCGGCAAGGGTCGTTCGGGCACTGGCCTGTTCCCTACCGGGGCCGACGGTCGCTCGCAAGACGACTACTCCAAAGGCGGCGGCGCCGTTAAGTTCCGCATCTCCGACACCGTGCTTAAAGTCGGCGACCAGTACACCACCGCGCCGGTGTTCGCTTCCGACGACAGCCGCTTGCTGCCAGAGCTGCCGCAAGGTATCTCGATCACCAGCAACGAGATCAAGGGCCTGAAACTCGAAGGCGGTCACTTCACCTCGAGCGTGGCACAAGCACAGACGTTCCATGACAGCCTGGGCCTGACCAAAACCGACTTCATCGGTGGTGTCTACGCCCTGACGCCGGAAGTCAGCGCCAGCCTCTACTACGCGAAGACCGAAGACTACTGGAAGAAAACCTACGCCAACCTGAACTGGACTCACGCGCTGAGCAACGAACAGTCCTTGGCCGTTGACTTCAATATCTACAGCACCAAAAGCGATGGTCTTGGCCTGCAACGCGCAGAAAAAGACAACACCACCAAACTGGATAACCGTGCGTACAGCTTGCAAGGCGCGTACACCATCCAGGCTCACACCTTCACCCTGGCCTACCAGAAAGTCAGCGGTGACGGTGACTACGGCTACGGCGTAGACGGCGGCGGCACGATTTTCCTGGCCAACTCCATTGCCCGTTCCGACTTCAACGCTGAAGACGAAAAATCCTGGCAAGCTCGCTACGACCTGAACATGGCCACTTTCGGCGTGCCAGGCCTGAGCTTCATGACTCGTTATGTCAGCGGTAGCGGCGCCAACACTGGCACCACTTCGAACGGCAAAGAGTGGGAACGTGACATCGAAGCCAAGTACGTGGTTCAGAGCGGCCCGGCAAAAGACCTGAGCCTGCGCGTTCGTCAAGCGACCTATCGTTCGTCTGATGGCGTGTACTACGGTTCGGCGTCGATCGACGAACTGCGTCTGATCGCGCAATACCCGCTGAACATCTTGTAATTAGCCATTTAATTACAATGATGACTTAAGGCTTGGGCCTTAATTAAAAAGCCTCTCCCCTGTTTTGCAAGGGAGCGGCTTTTTTGTTTCAGCTTTATTACAAAGAAAAAATAACTAGCAAGCTAAGTAACTAAACTAACCTCAGGTGTCGAACCTGACCTAACGGCCAAGTTCGACAGCCTGCCGCTTAGTTATTTGGCAAGCGGCTCTTGCATCACGCGAATAACTCGCTGTGGAAACGGAATATCAATACCCGCGCCTTTCAAACGATCACGCGCCAGTTCATTGAGCATAAACACCACGTCCCAATAATCCGGGGTATTGGTCCAGCAACGCAGGGAGACGGTAATCGAACTGTCACCCAAGGTCGACACCACGGCCACAGGCGCTGGGTCGGCCAGTACGCGTGGGTCTTTGGCCAGCTCCAACAGCACTTCACGGGCCTTCTGCAGATCGGCTTCGTAGTCGACACCCACATCAAACACTACTTTGCGGGTCGGCTGACGGTTGGTGTTGGTGATGATGCCGTTGGACAGGATGCCGTTGGGCACGATCACGGTCTTGTTGTCGCCAGTACGCAGCACGGTGTGGAAGATCTGGATGCTGTCGACAGTCCCGGACGTGCCCTGGGCTTCGATCCAGTCACCAATGCGGAACGGGCGGAACAGCAGAATCAGCACGCCACCGGCAAAGTTCGCCAGGCTGCCCTGCAACGCCAGGCCGATGGCCAGGGTGGCGGCACCGATCGCGGCGACAAACGAGGTGGTGGCCACGCCGATCATCGAGGCCACACTGACGATCAGCATGACTTTAAGCGCAATGTTCGCAAGGCTGGTGATGAAGTGCTGCAACGCCAGGTCGGCGTTACGCAGCGCCAGCAAGCGCCCCACGCGGTGGGTCAATACGTTGATCAGCCACCAGCCGATGGCCAGGGTGATCACCGCCAGCAACACACGGCTGCCGTATTCCATGATCATGGGGATCCAGGACTGCGAGGTCTTGATCAGGTGATCCATTTCAGCGTTTAAATCCATCTATCTTCTCCTGTTGCGCGGATGTGCGGCTTAATTGACTGCCTTAAAACGCAAATGAGCCCCGAAGGGCTCAAGTGTAGGCACTGTTTCTGGGGCGTGGGACGTTAAAAACGCCTACAGGTTCCCCAATGTGCCATCAGTCGCGGAAGTTATTGAACTGCAGCGGCATGTCGAAGGTCTTGGCGCGCAGGGCGGCGATGGCTTCTTGCAGGTCGTCACGCTTCTTGCCGGTGATACGCACTTGCTCACCCTGAATGGCAGCCTGGACTTTCAACTTGGCATCTTTGACGTGAGCAACGATCTTCTTCGCCAGCTCCTTGTCGATGCCTTCCTTGAGCACGGCTTCCTGCTTCATCAGCTTGCCCGAGGCATAGGCGTCCTTGATTTCAAGGCACTGTGCGTCGATCTTGCGCTTGACCAACGACAGCTTGAGGATCTCGATCATCGCTTCCAGCTGGAAATCGGCTTCAGCGGTCAGGTTGACGGTCAGTTCCTTTTCCTTGAACTCGAAGCTGCCCTTGCCCTTCAAGTCATAGCGACGGTCCAGTTCCTTGACGGCGTTTTCGACGGCGTTGGTGACTTCGTGTTTGTCCAGTTCGGATACCACGTCGAACGAAGGCATGTCATTTCTCCAATATAAGGGGCGGGCTCAGTAGAGATGGAGCGCGCCCAAGCTAAAATGCCGAGGCATTATAGCGGTTCTTTCGCGCCATTCATCGCAGGCGACCCTACGGAGCACAAACTGATGTCGACCACCTGGCATATTCTCGGCGCCGGCAGCCTGGGCACCCTCTGGGCCACGCGCTTGTCACGCGCGGGCCTGCCCGTGCGGCTGATAGTGCGCGATGCCGCGCGCCTGGCCAGCTATCGCGAGGCGGGCGGCCTGACCCTGGTGGAACACGGCATAGAAAATTCTTACCCGGTGATTGGCGAAACACCTGACAGCCCCGGACCGATTCATCGCCTGCTGGTGGCGTGCAAAGCCTACGACGCCCAAAGCGCCATCGCACAGCTGCAACACCGACTGGCACCCGACGCTGAACTGATCCTGCTGCAAAACGGCCTTGGCAGCCAGGATGCGGTGGCCGCGCAATTGCCCCAGGCCCGCTGTATCTTTGCCTCCAGCACCGAAGGCGCGTTTCGCGACGGCGATTGGCGCGTGGTCTTCGCCGGCCACGGCTTCACCTGGCTGGGGGACTCCAGCCACCCCACTGCCCCGCTGTGGCTGGACGACCTGCACGCCGCTGGCATTCCCCATGATTGGAGCACCGACATCCTCACGCGCTTGTGGCGCAAGCTGGCGCTCAATTGCGCCATCAACCCATTGACCGTGCTTTACCAGTGCCGCAACGGTGGCCTGCAAGCCCATCACTGTGAAGTCGCGACGTTGTGCGCCGAATTGAGCGAGTTGCTCGAATGTTGCGGCCAACCCGCCGCCGCACAAGACTTGCACAGCGAAGTGGAACGGGTGATCCAGGCCACCGCGGCCAACTATTCCTCCATGTATCAGGACGTGGCCAACAACCGTCGCACCGAAATCAGCTACCTGCTCGGCTATGCGTGCCAGGCGGCAGCACGCCATCAATTGGTGCTGCCCCATCTGCAACAGTTGCAGGCGCGCCTGGTCGACGACTTGCACTCACGCGGATTGGCCAGCGACTGAGGCACGCGCTACCCTGCCTACCTGTCTATCACCTGGAAAAAACCTGATGCCACTGCGCCAGCGTCTAGAAAACCTACCGGTAGGGCAGAAACTGCTGGCCGCCCTGCTGGTGCTGTTGACCACCGTATTGCTGGTGGCCAACCTGACGTTTATCAGCGCCGCCTATTGGATTTCCCAGGAAAGCATGGCACCCCAGGCGCTGCAGGCCATCGGTCGATTGGTGTCAAACCCCGCCCTCGCCGCCGAAGCCCTTGAGTCCCCGGCCAAGGCCGACGCCCTGCTCAATGAGTTGACCAGCTATTCACCCTTGCGCGCCGCCGCGCTGTACGACGGCGAAGGCACCTTGCTCGCACAGATGCAGCACGGCAACCGCCTGCACCTGCCGGAAAACTACCGACATATCGAAGCCTGGCGCCTCACCGAATTTCGCAGCAACCAGGTCATCACCCTGCCCCGCGCCGGCCAGCCGTCCGGGCATTTGCTGTTGGTGGCCAGCAGTGAGTTGCCGGTGGCCTTCTATACCGGCACATTGACTGCCAGCCTCGGCATCCTGATTTTCAGCGTATTGCTGTGGCTGGTCATCGCTCGCCAGATCAAACGCCTGATCACCCGCCCGATCCATGAGCTGGAAGAACTCTCACGCCAGGTAACCCGTGAAGAGAACTACGCCCTGCGTGCCGGGCGCGGCAACCATGATGAAATCGGCAGCCTGGCCGAAGCCTTCAACACCATGTTGTCGCGCATCGAAGCCCGCGAGCAGCAGCTCAAACGTGCGCGGGACGACTCTCAGGCAGCCTACGACCAGGCCCAGGGCCTGGCCGAAGAAACACGCCACACCAACCGCAAGCTGGAGTTGGAAGTGCAGGTGCGCAGCAAGATCGAGAAAAAGCTCACCGGTTTCCAGAACTACCTCAACAGCATCATCGACTCGATGCCGTCGGCGCTGATAGCCCTGGATGAACAACTTTACGTCACCCAATGGAACCAGGAAGCCACGGCACTTTCCGGCACACGCCTGGATGAAGCGCTGAACCAGCCGATCTTCCTCGCCTTCCAGCCGCTCAAACCGTACCTGCCGCAGATAAAGGCCACGGTGGAGCAGCACACGGTCGAACGCATCGAACGCGTCACCTGGATCAAGGACGATGAACCCAAGCATTACGCCCTGACCTTCTACCCATTGATGGGCGGTGCCGGGCGCGGCGTGGTGATCCGTATCGACGACATCACCCAGCGTTTGTCCCTGGAAGAAATGATGGTGCAGTCGGAAAAAATGCTCTCTGTCGGTGGCCTGGCTGCAGGCATGGCCCATGAGATCAACAACCCGCTGGGGGCGATCCTGCATAACGTACAGAACATCCGCCGACGCCTGTCTCCCGACCTGCCCAGGAACCTGGAACACGCCGAACAGGCCGGGATCGAGCTGGAGACGGTCAACCACTACCTGCAAAGCCGCGAAGTCCCGCAACTGCTCGATGGCATCCAGCAAGCCGGTGCGCGGGCGGCGAAGATCGTCACCCATATGCTCAGCTTCAGCCGCCGCAGCAACCGCCAGATGGCGCCGTGCGATTTGCCGGCACTGATCGACCAGGCCGTGGAAATTGCCGGTAACGACTTCGACCTGACCATCGGCTTTGACTTCAAGGGCCAGGCGATCATCCGCCAGTTCGACCCACAACTGGGCCCGGTGCCGGGTACCGCCAACGAGCTGGAACAGGTGCTGCTCAACCTGCTGAAAAACGCTGCGCAGGCCATTCACCTGCGCGAAGACGACAGCGAGCCGGGGCGCATTATCCTGCGCACCCGCCTCAACCCGCCGTGGGCGGAGATCCAGGTGGAAGACAATGGCATCGGCATGAGCGAAAACGTGCGCAAACGCACGTTCGAGCCGTTCTTCACCACCAAGGAAATCGGCCAAGGCACCGGGCTTGGGCTGTCGGTGTCGTACTTCATCATCACCAATAACCATAAAGGCCAGATGGAAGTGCATTCCACCCTCGGCCAGGGCACCTGTTTTACCCTGCGCCTGCCGTTGGCCAGCAGCCAAATCCCACCCTATGAACTGACTCAACTGGAGCAATGACCATGGGCTTTCGCCTGTCGAAGATCTACACCCGCACCGGCGACAAGGGCGAGACAGGCCTGGGCGATGGCCGTCGCGTACCCAAGGACCACCCTCGCGTGGAGGCGATTGGCGAGGTGGATACGCTCAACAGCCAGTTGGGTTTGCTGCTGGCCAGCCTTGAAGAACAGAGCGGCAAGCACCCGCAGCTCAACGAGCTGATTGAGGTGCTGACACCTTGCCAGCACCGCTTGTTCGACTTGGGGGGTGAGTTGGCGATGCCCGTGTACAAAGCGTTGAATGCCGCAGAAGTCGACCGGCTGGAAGCGGCGATTGATCGTTGGAACGAGGAGGTCGGGCCGTTGGAGAACTTCATCTTGCCCGGCGGTTCAGCGTTGATTGCCCAGGCCCATGTGTGCCGCAGCCTGGCGCGCAGTGCGGAGCGGCGGTGTCAGCAGTTGAATGCGATTGAGCCGTTGGAAGGCGTGGGGCTTGCGTATATCAATCGGTTGTCGGATGTGTTGTTTGTGGCGGCGCGGGTGATTGCCAAGCGCCAGGGTGTAGCGGAAGTGTTGTGGCAGGCGGCGGCGAAGCCCCACTAAGATCGTTCCCACGCTCTGCGTGGGAATGCCTCTTGTGACGCTCGGCGTCACGCTTTGGGACGCGGAGCGTCCATGGCTGCATTCCCACGCGGAGCGTGGGAACGATCATCAAACCTCAGGCCAGAACGCGCGAATACCTGCCACACCCTGAGCCCCGGCTGCCCAAGCCTGTTCCCGCTCAGCCGGCCCCACACCGCCCAGCAGAAACACCGGTTTGCTGAACCCACGGATCAACTCTGCCGCCTGCTCCCAACCCAACGGCTGGGCATCAGGATGAGTCTGGGTCGGCTGCACCGGCGACAGCGTGACAAAATCCACGTCCATCATCTCTGCCAGCGCCAGCTCCTCGGCGTTGTGGCAAGAAGCCGCCAACCAGCGATCCTTCGGCAGCGGTCGGCCTTTGCTCGCGTATTTACGCAATTGCGCCGAGGTCATGTGCCAGCCGGCGGCAGGGAAATCCCCCAGCCATTCGAACGGCCCTTTAAGCATCAGTTGCGCCTTGCCGGCACACAGCCCCACCGCGTCCACCGCCAGGTCACGGTATTTAGGGTCGTAACCATTGGGCGCACGCAGTTGAATCAGCTTGATGCCACCGGCAATGGCTTTTTGAATGCCCCGCAGCAGGGTCGGCGTTTCCAGCTCACCCGGGGTAATCAGGTATTCAGCGGGCAAACGGGCAGCTGCAACAATCGGTGCATTCGCCGCCGGGAACTCATAGTTGAGCAAGTCCCGTGGCATCACCCATTCCAGCGGCTGCCCTTCGGCACCGTGGGGCTCGCCGGTAAAGGCCGAGACTTCCCAGACATCCAGCAACACCTGCTTGTCCGGGTAGTCATGCTGCACCTTGATCAGCGGGCGCGCCGTACTGACCTCAATGCCAAGCTCTTCCTGCAACTCGCGAGACAACGCGGCAACGACCGACTCATCAGCCTCCACCTTGCCGCCGGGAAACTCCCAGAGACCGCCTTGATGCTGGGTATCGGCACGGCGTGCCAGCAGGATCCTGCCGTCGACGCCACGGATCACCGCGGCTGCTACATGCACTCGTTTCACCAGGCTTTCCTCTTGGCTTTCAGGTGCGGTATTCCGCGTTGATCTTCACGTACTCGTGGGACAGGTCGGTGGTCCAGATGGTTTCGCTGCACTCGCCGCGACCCAACTCGATGCGGATGGTGATTTCTTCCTGCTGCATCACCGCCGAGCCCTGGGCTTCGGTGTAGGTTTCGGCGCGAGCACCACGGCTGGCAATGCACACGTCACCGAGGAATACGTCGATCTTGCTGACGTCCAGGTCCGGCACACCGGCACGGCCGACGGCAGCGAGGATGCGGCCCCAGTTCGGGTCGGAAGCAAACAGTGCGGTCTTGATCAGTGGCGAGTGGGCCACGGTGTAACCCACATCCAGGCATTCCTGGTGATTGCCGCCGCCGTTGACTTCAACCGTGACAAACTTGGTTGCGCCCTCGCCGTCACGCACGATGGCCTGGGCCACGTCCATGCACACCTCGAACACCGCCTGCTTCAATGCGGCGAACAGCGCGCCCTCGGTGGAGGTGATTTCCGGCAGGTTGGCCTGGCCGGTGGCGATCAGCATGCAGCAGTCGTTGGTCGAGGTATCGCCATCGATGGTGATGCGGTTGAACGACTTGTTGGCGCCGTCGAGCATCAGGCGCTGCAATACGTCACGAGAGACTTTGGCGTCGGTGGCAATGTAGCCGAGCATGGTGGCCATGTTCGGGCGGATCATGCCCGCGCCCTTGCTGATGCCGGTGACGGTGACGGTCACGCCATCGTGTACAAACTGGCGGCTCGCGCCTTTGGGCAAGGTGTCGGTGGTCATGATGCCGGTGGCCGCAGCCGCCCAGTTATCCACAGACAGGTCGTCCAAAGCGGCTTGCAGCGCACCTTCGATTTTTTCCACCGGCAGCGGCTCACCGATCACACCGGTGGAGTACGGCAGCACTTGGCTGGCATCCACGCCGGTCAGTTGGGCCAGCTTGGCGCAGGTGCGCGCAGCGGCAACCAGGCCTGGCTCGCCGGTACCGGCGTTGGCATTACCAGTGTTGGTCAGCAGGTAACGGATCGAGCCGGCCACGCGTTGCTTGGCCAGGATCACCGGTGCGGCGCAAAACGCGTTGAGCGTGAACACACCCGCAACCGTCGAGCCTTCGGCACAGCGCATCACCACTACATCTTTGCGCCCTGGGCGCTTGATGCCGGCCGAAGCGATACCGAGTTCAAAACCGGCGACCGGGTGCAAAGTGGGCAAAGGACCAAGACCAACAGCCATGAATGCGCTCCTTAAAAATAGGTGATGTCTGTGCCGTCGTGATCGACGGTGAAATTAATGGCAAAACGCCGCGACGGCAAAGGCCGGTCGCGGCGCAGGGTGTTGCAGCGTCAGGCAAAAATCTTAGTTGATTTCGCCGTGGCAGTGTTTGAACTTCTTGCCCGAACCGCACCAGCACAGCTCGTTGCGGCCCAACTTCTGGTCATTGCGAACCGGGGTTTGAGCCAGGGCCACATCGACCTCTTCGCCCAAGACTTCCGGCGCTTCCAGGCCCGGTGCTTCGTCATGCTGGAACTGCATGCGCGCAGCCAGTGCCTCGGCTTCCTGACGCAGGCGGGCTTCTTCCTCGATCGGGTCTTCGCGGCGCACCTGAACGTGGGAGAGCACGCGAATCGAATCGCGCTTGATCGAATCCAACAGCTCGGAGAACAGCGTGAACGACTCGCGCTTGTACTCCTGCTTCGGGTTCTTCTGGGCGTAGCCACGCAGGTGGATACCGTGACGCAGGTGGTCCATGGTCGACAGGTGGTCTTTCCACAGGTCATCCAGCACACGCAGAACGATTTGCTTCTCGAAGGTGCGCAGTGCTTCGGCGCTCGCCTGCTCTTCTTTCTCGTTGTACGCGGCCAGCAGCTCGGTCATCAGCTTCTCGCGCAGGGTTTCTTCGTACAGGTGGTCGTCTTCGTCCAGCCACTGCTGAACCGGCAAGTCCACACCGAAGTCGCTCTTCAACGCAGCTTCCAGGCCGGCAACATCCCACTGCTCAGGCAGGGATTGTGGCGGGATGTGTGCGCTGACGGTGGCGTTGAGCACGTCCTGACGGAAATCAGCGATGGTTTCGCCAATGTTGTCGGCGGCCAGCAACGTGTTACGCATGTGATAAATCACTTTACGCTGTTCGTTGTTGACGTCATCGAACTCAAGCAGTTGCTTACGAATGTCGAAGTTGCGGCCTTCAACTTTGCGCTGGGCCTTCTCGATGGCGTTGGTCACCATGCGGTGCTCGATCGCTTCACCGGACTGCATGCCCAAGGCTTTCATGAAGTTCTTCACCCGATCAGAGGCGAAGATACGCATCAGGCTGTCTTCCAGCGACAGGTAGAAGCGGCTGGAACCGGCGTCACCCTGGCGACCGGCACGACCACGCAACTGGTTGTCGATACGGCGCGATTCGTGACGCTCGGACGCGATCACCTGTAAACCACCGGATTCCAGTACCGCCTGGTGGCGTTTCTGCCAGTCAGCCTTGATCTGAGCGATTTGCTCAGGGCTTGGGTTTTCCAGTGCTGCAACTTCCACTTCCCAGTTACCGCCCAACAGGATGTCGGTACCACGACCGGCCATGTTGGTGGCGATGGTCAGTGCGCCTGGGCGACCGGCCTGGGCAATGATCTCGGCTTCTTTTTCGTGGAACTTGGCGTTGAGGACCTTGTGCTCGATGCCTTCCTTGTTGAGCAGGTTGGACACGTGCTCGGAAGTCTCGATGGTGGCAGTACCCACCAGGATCGGACGACCCTGGGCCATGCCGTCCTTGATGTCGTTGATGATTGCCGCGTACTTCTCTTCGGCCGTCAGGAACACCAGGTCGTTAAAGTCTTTACGCGCCAGCGGCTTGTTCGGTGGGATCACCATCACGGCCAGGCTGTAGATCTGGTGGAATTCGAACGCTTCGGTGTCGGCTGTACCGGTCATGCCGGACAGTTTGTTGTACAGACGGAAGTAGTTCTGGAAGGTGGTGGACGCCAACGTCTGGCTCTCGGCCTGGATGTTGAGCATTTCCTTGGCTTCGATGGCCTGGTGCAGGCCTTCGGACAGACGACGACCCGGCATGGTACGGCCGGTGTGTTCGTCAACCAGTACGACCTGGCCGTCCTGGACGATGTATTCAACGTTGCGATGG
The DNA here is from genome assembly GCF_019352915.1 of Pseudomonas sp. Xaverov 259. NCBI lineage: Bacteria > Pseudomonadati > Pseudomonadota > Gammaproteobacteria > Pseudomonadales > Pseudomonadaceae > Pseudomonas > Pseudomonas sp. Xaverov 259. Next base: position 93,877 of record NZ_JAAAFV010000005.1, read on the forward strand.
AACAGCTTGTGGGCGCGCAGGCCGGCATACACGTGGGTCAACAGGCCCAGGTTGTGCGCCGAATAGAGGCTTTCGCCCTCGGCCAGCTCGCCGATCTGGGTCAGCATCTCTTCGACAAACTGGTGACCGGCTTCGTTGAGTTCGACCTGGCGGGTCTTCTCGTCGATGGTGAAATGACCTTCTTTGGTCACCACGCCTTCCACTTCCTCAACGTGCTGCACCAGGCGCGGGATCAACTTGTTGATCTCGGTGTACAGGCGCGAGCTGTCTTCGGCCTGGCCGGAGATGATCAGCGGGGTACGCGCTTCGTCGATGAGGATGGAGTCGACTTCGTCGATCACGGCAAAGTTGAGTTCGCGCTGGAATTTTTCTTCCATGCTGAACGCCATATTGTCGCGCAGGTAGTCGAAACCGAATTCGTTGTTGGTGCCGTAGGTAATGTCACACGCGTAAGCGGCGCGCTTTTCTTCCGGCGGCTGGAACGGCGTGACTACGCCGACGGTCAGGCCGAGGTATTCATACAGCGGGCGCATCCAGTTGGCGTCCCGGCGAGCCAGGTAGTCGTTCACCGTCACAACGTGCACGCCCTTGCCGGACAATGCGTTGAGGTAAACGCCCAGGGTTGCCACCAGGGTCTTGCCTTCACCGGTACGCATTTCGGCAATCATGCCTTCATGCAAGGTCATGCCACCGATCAACTGTACGTCGAAGTGGCGCATGCCCATGACACGCTTACCGGCTTCACGGGCGACCGCAAAGGCTTCAGGCAACAGCTTGTCGAGGGTTTCACCTTTGGCTATGCGGGCCTTGAACTCTTCGGTCTTGGCGCGCAATTGCTCGTCCGACAGGGCAACCATCTGCTCTTCGAAGGCATTGACCAGCTGCACCGTCTTGAGCATGCGTTTGACTTCGCGCTCATTCTTGCTTCCAAAAAGTTTCTTTAACAAAGGCGCAAACATATCGGCAGGTTCTTCCACACATAGGGATGGAGGGCGCACCGTGAGTGGCCCGAGCAGCCCTCACGGCCGCATGCGAACGCGCATTCTACCCGGAATCGTGGGTGAGGAAAGTGGCGTTATTCCCCGATGCTGGCATGGCGCTGTGAGAGGGCTTGTTTAAAATAAGGGCTTTTGCCGGAACTTCAACCCATCAAGCGCAGAAGTTACCTATTGATTTCACTCGCATTGCCCTGCTATCGCTTTGCCTGGGGCCGCACAGGCGCTTTCTGCTAAGATGGCAGCTCTGTTACTTAAGGTGTCTAGACATGGCGTTTCGCCCACTTACAGCCCGCGCGCCCAGCGTGTTGCTCCGCGAAGCCAAACCGTTGAAAGCCATCTTCGGCCACGCGCAACGCTTGGGCCATTTGCAACGCCTTGTAGAGAGCCAACTGCAACCTGCCGCACGCGAACATTGCCATGTGGCGTCGTGGCGCGAAGGCAATTTACTGTTAATTGTCACCGACGGGCATTGGGCAACCCGCCTGCGCTACCAGCAAAAACGCTTGCAGCGGCAATTAATGGCATTTGATGAGTTTGCGAGCCTGACCCGCATCCAGTTCAAGGTGCAGCCGCCCACCGTGCAGCAAGGTGCAGTGGGCCACACCATGGACCTGTCGCAGAACGCCGCCGAAACCATTCAAGCCACGGCCGACGGCATCAGCGATCCGGGCTTGCGCGCAGCACTGGAGCGGTTGGCCGCCCACGCCAGGCCCAAGCCCTGAGCCACTACTTGCGTTTGCTGCCGCCCAGCAACGAGCCCAACAACCCGCGCACCAACTGCCGTCCCATTTGATTGGCCGCCTGCTGCATGGCGGATTTGAGCGCCTTGCCCGCGGTAGTCCCCAGGAACGCCCCAGCCTTGTCGGTAAAGCTCGGTTCTTCGGCGGTCGGCTTGGCCTCCTCCGTCGGGCCAAGCTCCTTGCGCGCCATCAGCACTTCATAGGCCGACTCACGGTCAATCGGCTTGTCGTAGCGCCCCAATAAAGGCGAACTGGCGATGATCGCGGCGCGCTCGGCTTCGCTCAGCGGCCCGATCCGCGATTGCGGCGGCGCCACCAGTACGCGTTGGACCACTTCCGGCGTACCCTTTTCCTGCAACGTACCTACCAATGCCTCACCGGTGCCCAACTCGGTCAACACCGACAAGGTATCGAACGCCGGGTTGGGGCGAAAACCGTCCGCCACCGCACGCAGGGATTTCTGCTCTTTGGTGGTGAACGCCCGCAGGCCATGCTGGATACGCAGGCCCAGTTGCGCCAATACCGTGTCGGGCAAATCCCCTGGGGATTGAGTGACAAAGTACACACCCACGCCTTTGGAACGAATCAACCGCACCACTTGCTCCAGGCGATCCTGCAATGCCTTGGGCGTATCGGCGAACAATAAATGCGCCTCGTCGAAAAACAGCGCCAGCAGCGGTTTGTCGGCATCGCCACGCTCGGGCAGTTGCTCGAACAACTCGGCCAGCAGCCACAGCAGGAAGGTCGCATAGACCTTGGGCGCCTCATGCACCAGACGGCTTGCGTCCAGCAGGTGGATGCGCCCGCGACCATCGCTGGCCGGCTGCAAGATATCTTCAAGTTGCAGGGCCGGCTCGCCGAACAAGGCTTCGGCGCCCTGCTGCTCCAGCACCGCCAAACGCCGCAACAGCGCCTGGCTGGAGCCGGTGGTCATCAGCGCCGCGTCGTCGCCCAGCAGCTCCGGGTGATAACGCAGATGGTTGAGCAAGGCCTTGAGGTCTTTGAGGTCCAGCAGCAACAGGCCTTCGCGGTCGGCCACCTTGAAGGTCGCATAGAGTGCCGATTGCTGGCTGTCGGTAAGCTCAAGCAGGCTGCCAAGCAATAACGGCCCCATTTCGCTGATGGTAGTGCGCAATGGATGACCGGACTGCCCGTGGATATCCCACAGTGTTACCGGATACGCCTTGGCCGTGTAATTAAGGAAGGGCATGCCAGCAATGCGCTCGGCCACCTTGCCTTGCGGGTTGGCCGCAGCGCCAAGGCCGCACAGGTCACCCTTGATATCAGCGGCAAACACGGCCACACCCGCATCGCTGAAGGCTTCCGCCAAGCGCTGCAACGTGACGGTTTTACCTGTGCCGGTGGCGCCGGCAATCAACCCATGACGATTGGCCAGGCGCATGGCCTGGGCAATGGGCTGGCCGTCCAGGCCGGCGCCGATAAGGAGTTGCGAGGAATCAGGCATTTCGTCACCTTTGGTTAATCTTTAGTGCCGTCAGGTCGATACAGACAGAGGTAAGACCCACAAAGTCTAAAAATAGGTCAGATAGTTCTCACAGGGACCACCGGAATTATCACAAGCAGTATCACACCTTTTTTGACGCTGTCATTTTGCGCGTCCCACGAGGACGCGCTTCGGATATTAAGACCATAGCGGACCCTACAAGCCATGAATAAAAACCTGCGCTTCAGCCACAAAATCCTGCTTGCAGCCTCCCTTATCGTCATCGCCGCTTTTGCACTGTTTACCCTCTACAACGACTACCTGCAACGCAACGCGATTCGCGACGACCTCAATAATTACCTGCACGAAATGGGCGATGTCACCGCCAGCAACATTCAAACCTGGCTCACCGGGCGTATTGCCCTGGTCGAAAACGCGGCACAGAACATCGCCATCAACCCTGAACCCGCCGTAGTTGCTGGCCTGCTCGAACAGAAAAGTCTGACATCCTCGTTCATGGCCACCTACGTGGGCGACAGCAAAGGCGCCTTCACCATCCGCCCTGACACCAAGATGCCGGACGGTTTCGACCCTCGGGTGCGCCCTTGGTACAAAGGCGCCCAAAGCAGCAACGGCTCAACCCTGACCGAACCTTACATCGACGCGGCGACCGGCCAGTTGATCATTTCCGTCGCCACCCCCAGCGCCAAGGCCGGGCAAAGCATCGGCGTGGTCGGCGGCGATCTGAGCCTGCAAACGCTGGTGGATAACATCGGTGCGCTGAACTTCGGCGGCATGGGCTACGCGTTCCTGGTCAGCGCTGACGGCAAAGTGCTGGTGCACCCGGACAAGAACCTGGTGATGAAGACGCTCGCCGACATGTACCCGAAAAACACCCCGAAGATCAGTGGTGATTTCAGCGAAGTCGAGGCCAATGGCAAAGACAACATCGTGACCTTTACCCCCATCAAAGGCCTGCCGTCGGTGAACTGGTATCTGGGCATTTCGGTGGATAAAGATAAATCCTTCGCCATGCTCAGCAAATTTCGCACCTCGGCCGTCATCGCCACGATTATCGCGGTCGTGATCATCATCGCGCTGCTCGGCATGCTGATCCGTGTGCTGCTGCAACCCCTGCACGTAATGACCCGCGCCATGCAGGACATCGCCGATGGCGAGGGTGACCTGACCCGCCGCCTGAACATCCAGAATCACGACGAGTTCGGCACACTGGGTAACGCTTTCAATCGCTTCGTGGAACGTATTCATACCTCGATTCGCGAAGTGTCCTCGGCCACCGAGCAGGTTAATGAAGTGGCCCTGCGTGTGGTCAGCGCTTCCAACTCGTCGATGGTCAACTCTGACGAGCAAGCCAACCGCACCAACAGCGTGGCCGCCGCCATCAACGAACTGGGCGCGGCTGCACAGGAAATTGCACGTAACGCCGCCCAGGCTTCCCATCAGGCCAGCGATGCCCGGCACTTGGCCGAAGACGGCCAGCAAGTGGTCGAGCGCAATATCAAGGCAATGAACCAACTGTCCGAGATGATCAGCGCCTCCAGCAGCAATATCGAAGCGCTCAACAGCAAGACCGTGAACATCGGGCAAATTCTGGAAGTGATCACCAGCATCTCCCAGCAAACCAACCTGCTGGCGCTGAACGCCGCCATCGAAGCCGCGCGGGCCGGGGAAGCCGGGCGTGGGTTTGCGGTAGTGGCCGATGAGGTGCGCAACCTGGCGCACCGCACGCAGGAGTCGGCGCAACAAGTGCAAAAGATGATCGAGGAGCTGCAGGTCGGCGCCCGCGATTCAGTCAGCACCATGAGTGAAAGCCAGCGCCATAGCCTGGAGAGCGTGGACATCGCCAACCTGGCCGGCGAGCGCCTCAACAGCGTGACCCAGCGCATTGGCGAGATCGACGGCATGAACCAGTCCGTGGCCACCGCCACTGAGGAACAGACCTCGGTAGTAGAGTCGATCAACATGGACATCACCGAGATCAACACCCTCAACCAGGAAGGTGTGGAAAACCTGCAATCCACCCTACGCGCCTGTACCGACCTGGAACAACAGGCCGCACGCTTGAAACAGTTGGTGGGCAGCTTCCGCATCTGACCCCTGCGCCCGCCGAGCGTTAAGGCGGCGGGCCGCTAGGCTTGCTCGGGATCGGTTTTAGTGTGTTCCTGGCGCCACAACTCGGCGGCACCGGGAAACTCGGTGCCGTCCTCAGCGTCCAGGTCATCCGGGTCAAAACGGCTCAAACACCCTTCGCCCAGCGTCGCCGGGGCTTTGGAGGTGGCTTTATCGAGTGGATCGCTCATCGCTTAATCCTTCATTGCGGACAAAAAAGGGCCTGGGACGATTTAACGCCCAGGCCCTTTTTTCTACAACTTAAACGCGGCTATCAGAACACCACAGTCTTGTTGCCGTGTACCAGCACGCGATCTTCCAGGTGGTAACGCAGGCCACGGGCCAGCACCATCTTCTCGACGTCACGGCCGAAACGCACCATGTCTTCAATGCTGTCGCTGTGGCTGACGCGTACAACGTCCTGTTCGATGATCGGACCGGCGTCGAGCTCTTCAGTGACATAGTGGCACGTTGCGCCAATCAACTTCACACCGCGCAGGGAGGCCTGGTGGTAGGGCTTGGCCCCGACAAACGACGGCAGGAAGCTGTGGTGAATGTTGATCACTCGGCCGGCGTACTCACTGCACAGTTCCGGCGGCAGGATTTGCATGTAACGCGCCAGCACGACCACATCGGCTTCGTGCTGTTTGACCAGGCGGGAGACTTCGGCGAATGCCGGTTCCTTGTCCTGTGGGTTGACCGGCACGTGGTAGTACGGGATGCCATGCCATTCGACCATGCTGCGCAGGTCATCGTGATTGGAGATCACACAGGCTATCTCGCAGTCGAGCTCATCGCTGTGCCAGCGGTGCAGCAGGTCGGCCAGGCAGTGGGACTCGCGGCTGGCCATCAGCACAACACGTTTTTTCTGCTCCGTGTCGGTGATATGCCAAGTCATCGAAAACTCTTCGGCGATCGGCGCAAACGCCTCGCGAAACGCTTCAAGACCAAAGGGCAGCGTGTCGGCACGTATCTCGTGACGCATGAAAAACCAACCGCTGAGATCGTCCGAGTGATGGCTCGCCTCGGTGATCCAGCCGTTGTGGGAGGCCAGAAAGTTACTGACTTTGGCAACGATGCCAACCCGGTCCGGGCAAGCAATCACCAGCCGAAAAGTGCGCATTAGGGGGAAACTCCAGAACTTCGCAAAGGCCGCCATTCTAGCGATTACGCAGAAAAACTGCAGTATTCCTTGCACCTTATTCTGTCGCCCGGCGCGGGTGACACCCCTTAATAGCGTAAGGTTTTACCGCCGTTATATGAGCGCCCCCGTCACACGCAGGCAATTATCCGAAATAAAACAGAATTATCTTTATGCCTACCACCTACTAATTAACTCGATTGCATAGCAGGGCCACAAACACTCGACGTAATTCACATAAATGCTTCCTTAAATGTTTACTTGCGGAAATTGCCTGACTATTATTAGGCCACTCACTGTCAATCAGCGCTCTACATAAGGTAGTCCACATGTCCCTGATCAACGAATACCGCGCCACCGAAGAAGCTATCAAAGAACTGCAAGCCCGCTTGAAGAACCTGTCGCAAGACGACAAGCTGCAAACCGAGCTGGAATTCGAAGGCAAACTGCGCACCCTGATGGGTGAGTACTCCAAATCCCTGCGTGACATCATCGCGCTGTTGGATCCGGAATCTAAAGTTAAAGCCCCGCGTGGCGCTGTGAAAACTACCGGCACCAAACGTGCTCGTAAGGTCAAGCAGTACAAAAACCCGCACAACGGCGAAGTGATTGAAACCAAAGGTGGCAACCACAAGACTCTGAAAGAGTGGAAAGCCAAGTGGGGCGGCGACGTGGTTGAAGGTTGGGCTACCCTGCTGGGCTAAGCCTGATCGGGCTACGGCCTGCTAGGTAACACATTAAAAACGCCAGCTTGCTGGCGTTTTTTATTGTCCGAATACTCTGCAAGTGCCTGACTACAGGTCCAGGCGAGCGGCTAAAGAGTCGGCATACTCCTGCCATTCATCCAGCACCTGGCACTGAAACGATGTAGCACTAACAGCCAACTCCTCACGCGCCTGTTTAAATGCCAACAGGGTATTGGGTGCGCCCCACTCCGGGTTTGACAAACGTTGCTGACAGAAAAGTTTCCAGCGTTGTTGCTCATCGTTGTCCAAGGTGTCAGGAAAGTTACGAGCGCGGTAACGGAATAATAATTCCGGCAATCGATGATCATCAAAAGGCCACTGCTGACGAGCCAACTGTGAGGGTTCAGCCACTCGGACTTGTTCGCATAACCGTCGGTCGCGGTCACCGATAAAACCGTCATAGAGCTGCTGCTCCGGGTCGGTGCTCGGCGCGAAGTCTTCCTCGGCATAAACGGCGGCCAACTTGTCGCGCCAAACTTCCTGTGCGTCAGTTAGTCGCAGTGCCCGTGCCTGGCACACGTCCATATCGAAGTTCAAGCGTTCGCGATCCTGTGCGCGCAGCACACTCAATGGCGCGACCACCGGGCAGCGGTTGATATGCAACAACTTGAGCGGCACTGGCAACTCACCTTGCGCCAACTCATCACGGCGCGTGTAGAGCCGCTGGCGCAAGGTTTCTGCGTCCAGGTCGAGCAAGCCCTGCGGGTCGAGGCCAAGGTCACAGACAATCAACGCATTGCGATTGCGCGGGTGCCAGGCCAGGGGCAGCACCACACCCAGGTAATGACGCTCGGCGGAGAAACGCCCGGAAATATGCACCATGGGCTGCAACAGGCGGATCTGATCCATCACCCGCTGCTTGCTGCGCAGTTGAAACAGCCAGTCATACAGTTTTGGCTGTTTCTCGCGGATCAGACGGGCCAGGGCTATGGTGGCACGCACGTCCGACAGGGCATCGTGAGCTTGTCCATGGTCAATGCCATTGGCTTGGGTCAAACGCTCAAGCTTGAGGGTGACTCGCCCGTCCTGCTGCGGCCACTCAATACCTTCGGGGCGCAGTGCGTAAGCCGTGCGAACCACATCGATCAAGTCCCAGCGACTGTTGCCGCCCTGCCACTCTCGGGCATACGGGTCAAAAAAGTTGCGGTACAGGCTGTAGCGCGTCATTTCATCGTCAAAGCGCAACGTGTTGTAGCCGGCACCACAGGTCCCTGGCGCAGCCAGCTCGGCGTGCACGCGGGTCATGAAGTCGGCTTCGGCCAGGCCTTTTTCCGCCAGAATGCCGGGAGTGATACCGGTTATGGCGCAGGCAGCCGGATGCGGCAGGATATCGTCGCTTGGCTGGCAATAAAGGTTGACCGGTGGGCCGACCTCGTTGAGCTCGAGGTCGGTACGAATACCAGCGACCTGCAACGGGCGATCGCTGCGCGGGTTGATGCCGGTGGTTTCATAGTCGTACCAGAAAATGGTGGTCACGGGCTGTTCCTGTACTGAAGATTGGCAAAGTCTAGGCGCTGCAAGGCACCCGGGGCCAGCGATAGATTGCTGTACAAATATCCAGCAAAACCTTGAAAGGTTGCTTCCATCGTCGACACTGCTAGCATCCGTGTCTTCAAGCCACCTGCACTGCCAAGGATCGCAATGCCATCAGTTCCGTTGGATACCCACTACCCGATCGAGACTCCCGAGGGCATAGACCTGCCCTTGCGCCCGGCCGGCCTGATGCCACGGGCACTGGCGTTTGCTTTCGACCTGGGTGTGCGCGGCTTGATCATGGGCATCCTGCTCGTGCCGCTGGCGTTGCTTGGCAATATCGGGATTGGCTTGGGCTCGCTGCTGCTGTTCTTGATCAGTTGGTGGTACATGGTGCTGTTCGAAGTCCTTAACCAGGGCTGCTCTCCGGGCAAGCAGGTGATGGGCTTGCGCGTCATTCAGGACGATGGCACCCCCATCGGCTGGCCCGCCTCACTCATCCGCAACCTGCTGCGCTTTGTCGACATGCTGCCTTTGGGCTACTTCCTCGGCGCCATCAGTTGCCTGCAACACCCTCACTTCAAACGGCTCGGCGACCTCGCTGCGGGCACCCTGGTGGTCTACCGCGAACAGCCACTGGCGCGCCCAAAGGTGCCTCAAGCCGCCGCCCTGCGCCTGCCCTTCACGCTGGAGCTGAGCGAACAACGCGCCATACTGGGTTTCGCTGAACGCCAAAGTGAGTTGTCCGCCGATCGGGTGCACGAACTGGCGTCCATCCTGGCAACGCCGTTACACGTATCGCCGGCTCGCGCGGTAGAACAACTCAATGGCGTGGCGCGCGGCTTAGTGGGGCCAGCATGAAGCAGAGCCTGTTCGAGAGCCGCCATCAGCCGCAGTGGCAAGCCTTCACCGCACAACTCATACAGTTGGAGCAAGGCAAGGCCAAGGCCAGCGATATGTCTGACTTCCCCCACCATTATCGACGCCTGTGCCAGCACCTCGCCCTGGCCCAGGAGCGTGGCTACAGCAGCTATCTGATAGATCCCCTGCAACAACTGGCGTTGCGGGGCCACCAGCAGTTGTATCGCCACCGCAGCCAATTGGGCGCGAATGTACTGGGTTTCATCCTGGCGGGCTTCCCGCGCCTGGTGCGCGAACAATGGCGTTTCGTGTTAATCGCCGGCGTGCTGTTCTTCGGCAGCCTGGTGGGCGTTGCGTTGCTGGTCTACCTGTTTCCAGACCTTATCTACAGCATCGTGAGCCCCGCGCAGGTCGCCGAAATGCACAGCATGTATGACCCGGATGCTGGCCACCTGGGGCGTGCCGCCGACCGCGCTTCCAGTGAAGACTGGATGATGTTCGGCTACTACGTGATGCACAACATCGGGATTGCCTTCCAGACCTTTGCCGCCGGTTTGCTATTTGGTTTGGGCAGCGTGTTCTTTCTGATTTTCAACGGCCTGATCATCGGCGCCATCTCCGGCCACCTCACCGAGATCGGCTATGGCCAGACCTTCTGGTCGTTTGTCATCGGCCACGGTGCGTTCGAACTCACCGCCATCGCCCTGGCCGGGGCGGCAGGCTTGCAATTGGGCTGGGCGGTGATTGCTCCCGGGCGCCTGACACGCGGAGAATCGCTGCAGCTGGCGGCACGCAAAAGCGTGCGGATGCTCTGCGGCGTCATGCTATTGCTGCTGATCGCGGCGTTTATTGAAGCCTACTGGTCTTCCTCCACCACCATCGCTCCCTGGATCAAATACCTGACGGGCGCCGGGCTGTGGCTATTGGTTGCCGCCTACCTCACGCTTGCCGGGCGGACTCAGCATGCGCCTGAGTGAGGCCAGCGTAGTGATTCGGCCCCGCACTTCCTGGGAGGCCATGGACCTGGGTGTACTGATGGCCCAGGAATATCGACTGCTGTTAATGAGCAGTTGGGCAATGGTGACGTTGCCGATATTCATTTTGCTGACCGTGCTGCTGTGGCGCTACCCGTCCATGGCCATGTTTGTGTTCTGGTGGTTAAAACCGGCCTTTGACCGATTGCCACTGTACATCTTCTCCAAGGCCTTGTTTGGCGAGACACCCAGCCTCAAGCAGGCTGTGCGCCAATGGCCGCGCCTGCTCAAAGGCCAACTGCTGGCCAGCCTGACCTGGAGGCGACTGAGCCTGAGCCGCAGCTTTGTCATGCCGGTGAGCCAGCTCGAAGGCCTGGATGGCGATGCCCGTCAAAAACGCCTGGGGATGCTGCTGCAACGCAACGCGGGTGCTGCACGCTGGCTGACCACGATTGGCGTGCATATGGAAATCGGCCTGTGGTTCGGTTGCATGGCACTGTTCTACCTGTTCATCCCACAGCAACTGGAACTGGATTGGGACTGGCAACGGTTGGCGCTGGCAAGCGGCTCGGAAGGGTTGTGGCTGGAGCATTTGAGTAACGCCTTCTACGCGCTGATTCTGGTGTTCTGGGAGCCCATCTATGTCGCTTGCGGTTTCAGCCTGTACCTCAACCGCCGCACCGTGCTGGAAGCCTGGGACCTTGAACTGGTGTTCCGCCGGTTACGCCAACGCCTGACCAGCGTCGCACCGTTGCTGCTGGTGGCTGTGCTGATACTCGTACCATTCAGCCACCCGGCCATGGCGGACGAACCCGAGCCGGCCAAGCAGGTCACCACCCAGGCCGCCAGCCAATCGATCAAGACGCTGCTGGACAGCCCCCCGTTCAAGAACCCGGAAACCGTCACACGCTATCGTTTTGGTGACGAAAAAAACGTCGCGAAACCCAAGGTAAAGGGTGACGGTAAACTTCCGGCCTGGCTTCAGGCGCTACTGGACAGATTCAACAGCGATACCTTCAGAAACGCCGCCCTCGGCCTGGAGGTTCTGCTCTGGAGCCTGTTGGCGGCTGGCCTGGCGCTGGTGGTCTGGCGCTATAGGGAGTGGCTGCACACCTTTGTCAGTCGACGCGGCCCCGCCAAAGCCAAAACCGCCAAGGCGGCCCCGGCGCAATTATTCGGCCTGGCGTTGGGCAGCGACACCTTGCCTGACGACATCGCCAGCACCGCCGAACAACTGTGGCCCACCCACCCCAGGGAAGCCCTCGGTCTGCTGTATCGCGGGCTGCTCAACCGGCTGCTGCACGACTTCAACCTGCCCCTGAAAAGCGCCGATACCGAAGGCCAGGTTCTGGAGCGCATCCACCTGCTGCAACAACCACAACTGCAGGCCTTCAGTGACGCACTGACACACCACTGGCAAAACCTCGCCTATGGCCACCGCCTTCCGCCGGCGTTGGTACACCAGCAACTGTGCCGCGATTGGCGCGCCTTGTTCAATACCGGAGTCGCCCAATGAAGCGCCCCCTGCTATGGGTCGGGCTGCTACTGGCCTGCCTGCTTGGGGCCGGTGGCCTTTACGTTTGGCACAAAGCGATTCCCTACGACGAAATAGTCGATCGCGGCCCGTCCCCACAAGCCACGGCCAACCCCTACCTTGCGGCCGAATACTTCCTGCGCCAGCAGGGTCTGGCAGTGGAACACGCCTACAGCCTTGAACACCTGGCCGACCTGCCAGCCATAGGACATAGCCTGGTGTTGCTGGGCGAGCGCAGCAACATGACCCCACGCCAGGCTGAGCAACTGCTGGACTGGGCAAAATCCGGCGGCCATCTGCTGCTGGTTGCCGAAGCGCTTTGGGATGAGGAAACCGGCAAGAGCGGCGACCTGCTGCTGGATCGACTGGACTTCCACCAAACACTCAGCGTGGGCCTTGACGAGCTTGCTTCCCCACGCAAAAAGAAAGTACCGGACCTGACCAAACTCTACGTCGACAATGAGACCGCCCCGGCCTATTTCAGCTTCTATACCACCTTCAGCCTCACCGACCCCAAGCACCTGGCACAGTTTTCCGCCAACAGCGCCAAATCCAGCCATTTGATGCAACGCAACTTCGGGCAAGGCAGCGTAACGGTTGTGACCGACAGCGACCTGTGGAAAACCCCAGGCATCGGCAAACACGATAACGCCTGGCTGTTGTGGTATCTCAACCGGGGGACGGAGGTAACGCTGCTGTTCAACAGCGACGTGGACGACCTGCTTACCCTGTTAATGCGCAACTTCCCCCAGGCACTGGTGGCGCTCTGCGCACTGATTGCCCTGGCACTCTGGCACGCTGGCATGCGTCAGGGGCCGACCCAGGCGCCCGCCCCCAAGGCCCGTCGCCAGTTACAGGAACACTTGAAGGCCAGTGCCGACTTCCTGCTGCGCCGCAGTGGCCATGGCACGCTGCTGCACGCCTTGCAGCGTGATATCCAGCGGGCTGCACGACGGCGCCACCCAGGTTTTGAACAGCTCGACAGCGACGCACAGTGGCAGGTCCTCGAACGCCTGACGCGCCAACCCTCCCACGTCATCCGCCAGGCCCTCGACCCACTCCCGGCAAAACGGCTCACCAGCGCCGATTTCAGCCGTCAGGTGGCGAGCCTGCAAACTCTCAGGAATGCCCTATGAGCGAATTTCCAACGGCTACCGCCCCGACTGCCGAAAGCCTTCACAAGGCCAGCCAGCAGGCACAGGCTCTGCGTGTTGAACTGCGTAAGGCGGTGATTGGCCAGGACCAGGTGATCGACGACGTACTCACCGCCTTGATCGCCGGCGGCCACATACTGCTCGAAGGTGTGCCAGGCCTGGGCAAAACCCTGTTGGTTCGCGCGCTGGCCCGCTGTTTTGGTGGTGACTTTGCACGTATCCAGTTCACTCCGGACCTGATGCCCAGCGATGTCACCGGCCACGCCGTGTACGACCTGCACAGTGAGCAGTTCAAGCTGCGCAAGGGGCCGCTGTTCACCCACCTGTTACTGGCCGATGAGATCAACCGCGCGCCCGCCAAGACCCAGGCCGCCCTGCTTGAAGCCATGCAGGAGCGCCAAGTCACCCTCGAGGGCGAGGCGCTGCCCATTGGCCAACCGTTCATGGTGCTGGCAACCCAGAACCCCATCGAACAGGAGGGCACCTATCCCCTGCCCGAGGCCGAACTGGACCGGTTCATGCTCAAAGTGCGCATGGACTACCCCGATGCGCAGCAGGAACTGGAGATGGTGCGCGAAGTTACCCGTTCTTCCAGGGCCGACATGCTGGATGTGCAGCCACTGCGCACGGTGCTGCAGGCAGAGGACGTGTTGCAGCTGCAGCAAATTGCCAGCGAACTGCCGCTGGATGAGCAAGTACTCGACTACGCCGTGCGCCTGGCCCGCGCCACTCGCAGTTGGCCAGGGCTGACGATCGGTGCAGGGCCGCGCGCCTCCATCGCTCTGGTACGCGGTGCCCGCGCCCGGGCCCTGCTGCGCGGCGGCGAGTTCGTCACCCCGGACGATATCAAGGGCTGCGCCTTGGCGGTGCTGCGCCATCGGGTGCGTATCGCTCCCGAATTGGACATTGACGGGTTGGAAGTGGACCAGGTGCTCAAGCAACTGCTGGACCAGATTCCGGCACCTCGGCAATGACCCGGCCATGAAGCCAACTCGTCTGCTGCTGATCTGGCTCGGTGTCCTCTTGGGTTTGAACACCCTCTTGGGTACGGCTACGGCCCTGCAGCTCAAGGTGCCCGACACGCTGCATAAGGTGGCGTGGGGCCTGCTGCTGGCGCTGTTTCTGTTGGCGCTGCTGGACGCCCTGCGCCTGCGGCGCCTTCCGTGCCCACGGGTGCAACGGCAGATGCCCGGCAGCCTGGCCCTGGGCCGTTGGGGTGAGGTACGCCTGACCCTTGAACATGACTACCCGCAGCCGCTGACCGTGCAGGTATTCGACCACGCACCCGACGGGCTGAGCGTGGAGCATATGCCGCAGGCCATCGAACTGCTCCCAGGCCAGCGAAGCGAACTGGGCTATCGATTGCGGCCCTTGCGGCGTGGGCACTTTACTTTCAGTCACTGCGAGGTTCACCTGCCCAGCTCTCTGGGGCTGTGGTCTGCGAGGCGGTTTGTAGAGGCCCGCGATACAACCCGTGTGTACCCGGACTTCGCCCGTTTGTACGGCGCACAGGTGTTGGGCGTGGACAATTGGTTGAGCCAGTTGGGGGTTCGGCAACACCAACGGCGCGGGTTGGGGCTGGAGTTTCATCAGTTGCGCGAGTTTCGCGAAGGCGACAGCCTGCGGCAGATCGACTGGAAGGCCACCGCGCGCCAGCGCACGCCCATCGCGCGGGAATATCAGGACGAACGCGACCAGCAGATAGTGTTCATGCTCGATTGTGGCCGGCGCATGCGCAGCCAGGACTCGGAGCTCGCTCACTTCGACCACGCCCTCAATGCCTGCCTGTTGCTCAGTTACGTTGCCTTGCGCCAAGGCGATGCCGTGGGCCTGTGCACCTTTGCCTGCGACCAGCCACGCTACCTGGCGCCCGTCAAGGGCAGCGGCCAACTGAACGTATTGCTCAATGCCGTTTACGACCTCGATACCACCCGACGCACTGCCGACTATGCGGCCGCCGCCAGCCAATTACTGGCCCGGCAAAAACGTCGGGCATTAGTGATCGTGGTGACCAATCTTCGCGATGAAGATGATGAGGAATTACTCGCAGCGGTTAAGCGCATCAGCCGGCAACACCGGGTGCTGGTCGCCAGCCTGCGCGAAGACGTACTCGACCAACTGCGCCAGGCCCCGGTGCAAACCTTGCCTGAAGCGCTGGCCTACAGCGGGACTGTCGACTATCTCAACAAGAGAAACGATCTGCATGAGCGCTTGAGTGCCCACGGTTTATCGGTGCTCGATACGCCACCTTCGGGGCTGGGGGCCGCCTTGGTGACGCGTTATCTGAACTGGAAAAAGGCCGGTGTTTTATGACTCAAGCACACGACCACACGCTCGGCTAACCCCATCCGAGCCGGGTCGACAGCGCGCCAGGCCTAGGCGGAAGCCTGCAGAGGATCAAAGCTGAAGTAGTGGCACAGGGCACTGATCAATTGCCCATAAGCCTCAGGCGCTTCGACCACGCGAAACCCTGAGTCATAGTGCTGCGGATTGACATCTTCGTGGCTCCACAAGCACATCGCCGTGAGGTCAATGGCCTGGAACTCGCCGTCTGCCATGGGGATTTTCAAACGCAGTTCAAATGCTACATCAACCATCATGGGTAATTGGCTGATCAACATCAGCCCATCTTCGGATAGATTCCCTAAGTAGCCAATAGGCTTATCCGTAAGCCGGTTGAACACTTTCAAGAAACCAGACAACTGATGCCGCTGAATCCTTCGGTCGGTAAACATGATGAAATCGCCATCCATTGGCCATATCAGTGGCCGCGCCAGTTATTCGGAACGAACACTGAATGTTCGCTCTCCCTGGAAATTGGTGCGAAATCAGCGTGCGCTTGATCGCCCTACTGCTGCCAATCCCAAGCAACTCATCCGTTTGAACATAAACTTGTACAAACAGACATTCAAAGAATAGCTTAAGACTGGCGACGGGCCAGCTATGGAATGATAAATATCATCAAAGTGATGCGGGTCGTGGCTGCGCGACACTCGCGCCGGAGTAATGCCCCAGTTGCTGCAGGGTGTCGAGCCGGGCGCGGGCGCGGTAGGCATACTCGCTGGACGGGTATTGATTGATGATGAACTGGTAGGTTTGCACCGCATCGACAAACAGCTTCTGGCGCTCCAGGCATTGCCCGCGCAGCATCGAAACTTCCGGTTGCACATACCGACGGGTACGGCTCTCGCGGTCCACCTGGGACAATTCCAGGGTCACGCGCTCGCAATCACCCACCCCATAGGCGCGGTAAGCGTTGTTCAAATGATGGTCCATCGACCAACGGGTACAGCCGACAACACTGACGGCCAGGGCAGCAATGAGCAAAATTCGCATGGGGGTTCTCCTGTCTTGTGCAGTGTATCGACCCCGCGTCGAAAATCTTCAAGGGTGTTCATCTATTCAATTGGAGCGAAAACAAGCGAATCTTCGATAAGTAGTGCAAACGAACAATGACTACAACCAAAGAGCATAGTAGCCTTCCCCAGCGCTTGAACTCAGGAGTCTGTGCATGTCCGTCCGTCGTACCAAAATCGTCGCCACCCTTGGCCCGGCCAGTAACTCGCCGGAAGTCCTCGAACAGCTGATTCTGGCTGGTTTGGACGTTGCCCGTCTGAACTTCTCCCACGGCACCCCGGACGAGCACAAGGCTCGCGCCAAGCTGGTGCGTGACCTGGCCGCCAAGCACGGCCGCTTCGTGGCCCTGCTGGGTGACCTGCAAGGCCCGAAAATCCGTATCGCCAAATTCGCCAACAAGCGCATTGAGCTGAAGATCGGTGACAAGTTCACCTTCTCCACCAGCCATTCGCTGACCGAAGGCAATCAGGAAGTCGTCGGTATCGACTACCCGGATCTGGTCAAGGACTGCGGCGTCGGCGACGAACTGCTGCTCGATGACGGCCGCGTGGTCATGCGCGTCGACACGGCCTCCTCGACAGAGCTGAACTGCACCGTGATCATCGGTGGCCCGCTGTCCGATCACAAAGGCATCAACCGTCGCGGCGGTGGCCTTACGGCGCCAGCCCTGACTGAAAAAGACAAGGCCGACATCAAGCTCGCCGCCGAAATGGAAGTGGACTACCTCGCCGTGTCCTTCCCGCGCGACGCCGCCGACATGGAATACGCCCGAAAACTGCGCGACGAAGCCGGCGGCACCGCCTGGCTGGTGGCGAAGATCGAACGCGCCGAAGCCGTGGCCGATGACGAAACCCTCGACGCCCTGATCAATGCATCCGACGCCGTGATGGTTGCCCGTGGCGACCTGGGCGTGGAAATCGGTGACGCCGAGCTGATCGGTATCCAGAAGAAGATCATCCTGCACGCACGCCGCCACAACAAGGCCGTGATCGTGGCGACCCAAATGATGGAGTCGATGATCCAGAACCCGATGCCGACCCGTGCCGAAGTGTCCGACGTGGCCAACGCCGTACTCGACTACACCGATGCCGTGATGCTCTCGGCTGAAAGTGCTGCCGGCCCTTACCCGCTGGAAGCCGTACAGGCCATGGCGCGTATCTGCGTCGGTGCCGAAAAGCACCCGACCAGCAAGACCTCCAGCCACCGTATCGGCAAAGTGTTCGAAAGCTGCGACCAGAGCATCGCCCTGGCTGCCATGTACACCGCCAACCACTTCCCGGGCGTCAAGGCGATCATTGCCCTGACCGAAAGTGGCTACACCCCGTTGATCATGTCGCGTATCCGTTCGTCGGTACCGATCTACGCGTTCACCCCACACCGCGAAGCCCAGGCCCGTGCGGCGTTGTTCCGTGGCGTGTATACCATCCCGTTCGATCCGGCTTCGTTGGCCCCTAACGAAGTGAGCCAGAAGGCGATCGACGAACTGGTCAAGCGTGGCGTCGTAGAGAAAGGCGACTGGGTCATCCTGACCAAGGGCGACAGCTACCACACTACCGGTGGCACCAATGGCATGAAGATCCTGCACGTGGGCGACCCGCAGTACTGATTGACACGCTGAAAAACAAAAGCCCTGCCATGTGAATGGCGGGGCTTTTTGTATTTAAAGGCCTGGGAATGTGTGGAATCAAAGGGCCTCAGCGCAGGCAAGCCTGCTCCCACACTTGACCGCATTCCAATGTGGGAGCTGGCTTGCCTGCGATAGCCTCATCAGCGCCGGGTGATGAACCCCGACAACGCCGCAATCGCCTCCGGCGACTTCAAACGCTGCACAAACAAAGCCCCCTCTTCCTCGATCACCTGCCGCAACTGTTCACGGTCGACACTTTTCATCAACTGTTTGCTGACCTGCACCGCTCCCGGCGCCAGGGTTTCAAAACGCTGCGCGACCTCCCGAGCCTTGGCCAGCGCCGCTTCACCGCTACCCATCGCCTCAGTCGCAATCCCCCACGCCGCCGCCTGCTCGCCGGTAAAGCCTTCGCCCAACAGCAACAATTCAGCCGCTTTCGCATGCCCCAACAGCCGAGGCAGGATCAGGCTGGAGCCAAATTCCGGGCACAGCCCCAGGTTGACGAAAGGCATGCGCAAGCGTGCATCGCGGCTGATATACACCAGGTCGCAATGCAGCAACAGGGTCGTACCGATACCAACCGCCGCACCCGCCACTGCCGCGATCACCGGCTTGCGGCAGTTGAGCAGGCTTTTCATGAAGTGAAACGGCGGGCTGTCCAGATCACTGGGCGGCTGTTCGAGGAAGTCGGCGATGTCGTTGCCGGCGGTAAAACACGCATTGCTGCCCTGGATCAGCACCGCACGGATATCTGAGTCCGCATCAGCCTGCTCCAGCGCCTCGGCCAGTTGCGTATACATGGCGCGGGTCAGGGCATTTTTCTTGTCAGGGCGATTGAGCTGCAGGGTCAGCAGCCCGCCTTCGCGTTGCAGCAGGATGGCGTCGGTCATGGCGAATCTCGCGGCTGGAAAAGTCAGCGCTCAACCACGCGGCAGGAACACATCGGCCAGCAGTTGATTGCGCGGCAACCCCGCCAGGAACAGGCGTTTGGAAAACGCTTCGACATTGGCGGGGTGCCCGCAGAGTAAGGCCAGAGTTTGCCGCGAAACAAGCCGCAGTTGCGCCAATGCCTGGGCCGACTCAGCCGCCGTCCACAGCTCCACAGTCAGGTTCGCGTGCTGCGCAGCCAATTGCGCCAAGGGTTCGGCCAGATAATGCCCATCGGCATCATGGGCCAGGTGAATCACGCGGATGGCGCCTTGGTGATCCTGCCGTAGCGCCTCGCGCAGCACGCCCCATAACGGCCCGAGGCCGGTGCCCGACGCCAGCAGCCAAAGTGGCCGCGACTGCCAGTCAGGATCGTATTGCAGTGCCCCACCGCGTAATTCGCCGAGGCGCAGGCTGTCGCCCACCTGTAGCTGCCGGGCAATATCGCTGAATTCGCCCGGCTGGCGGCAATCGAGGTGAAACTCCAGAAACGGGTCTTCCTGGGGCAAGCTGGCCAACGAATACGGGCGCGCTACTTGCCCTGCCCACAGCACCAGATGTTGCCCGGCGCGATAGCGCAGGCCACGTTCGGGTTGCAGACGCAGGCGCAGTACATCGGCGTTCAACCAGTCGACACCCACCACTTGCGCGGGCAAACCATCGTGCAGTGGGTCGAATGCTTCAACCTGTAAATCTGCGACAACCTCACACTGACAGGCCAGACGCCAACCGTCCTGACGCTGCGCCGGGCTCAGGGCATCAGGCTGCTTATCACCCACCTCACCACGGCAACGCACCAGGCACGCATGGCAACTGCCCGCCCGGCAACTGTAAGGCACGGCCACACCCGCCTGGTTCAAGGCATCCAGCAGGTTGCTGCCGGTGGCTACCGACCAGTGGCGTTCGCCGACGTGCAGTTCAGGCATATAAAGGCTCAATCAGAAGGGACCCGCACAGGGAATCATGCCTGCGACAGTTTGACCATAGTCGGGTGTATCGGCCACCGCGTCGGGTTATACTGCCGCGCCTTTTTAGCGTCGCGCCTGCACCATTGGCGTGCCTTGGAAAGGTGGTTTCAGCCGACCGATGCAACACTGAAGCCACCTTTATTGAATGTTCCCTTATAGAGGAGCGCGACTCATGACCGTGATCAAGCAAGACGACCTGATTCAGAGCGTTGCCGACGCCCTGCAATTCATTTCCTATTACCACCCCGTTGATTTCATCCAGGCCATGCACGAAGCCTACCTGCGCGAAGAATCGCCGGCAGCCCGTGACTCCATCGCCCAGATCCTGATCAACTCGCGCATGTGCGCCACCGGCCATCGCCCGATCTGCCAGGACACCGGTATCGTCACCGTGTTCGTGCGCGTAGGCATGGACGTGCGTTGGGACGGCGCGACCATGAGTCTGGACGACATGATCAACCAGGGCGTGCGCCAGGCTTACAACCTGCCGGAAAACGTCCTGCGGGCCTCCATCCTGGCCGACCCGGCAGGCAGCCGTAAAAACACCAAGGACAACACCCCGGCTGTGATCCACTACTCCATCGTCCCGGGTAACACCGTGGAAGTGGACGTGGCAGCCAAGGGCGGCGGTTCCGAGAACAAGTCGAAAATGGCCATGCTCAACCCGTCCGACTCGATCGTCGACTGGGTGCTCAAGACCGTTCCGACCATGGGCGCCGGCTGGTGCCCTCCGGGCATGCTCGGCATCGGCATTGGCGGCACCGCCGAGAAAGCGGCGGTAATGGCCAAGGAAGTGTTGATGGAATCCATCGACATCCACGAGCTGAAAAAGCGCGGCCCGCAGAACCGTATCGAAGAAATGCGTCTGGAGCTGTTCGAGAAGGTCAACCAACTGGGCATCGGCGCCCAGGGCCTGGGTGGCCTGACCACCGTGCTCGACGTGAAAATCATGGACTACCCGACCCACGCAGCCTCGCTGCCGGTGTGCATGATCCCCAACTGCGCCGCCACCCGTCACGCACACTTTGTGCTCGACGGTTCAGGCCCGGCGTCGCTGGAAGCACCATCGCTGGACGCTTACCCGGAAATCGTCTGGGAAGCCGGCCCGTCGGCCCGCCGCGTCAACCTCGACACCCTGACCCCGGAAGAAGTACAAAGCTGGAAGCCTGGCGAAACCGTGTTGCTCAACGGCAAGATGCTCACCGGCCGCGACGCTGCGCACAAGCGCATGGTCGAGATGCTCAACAAGGGCGAAACCCTGCCGGTGGACCTCAAGGGTCGCTTTATCTACTACGTCGGCCCGGTTGATCCGGTGCGCGAAGAAGTGGTTGGCCCGGCTGGCCCGACCACGGCCACGCGGATGGACAAATTCACCCGTCAGATCCTCGAGCAAACCGGCCTGTTGGGCATGATCGGCAAATCCGAGCGCGGCCCTACTGCGATCGAAGCGATCAAGGACCACAAGGCCGTGTACCTGATGGCCGTGGGCGGTGCTGCTTACCTGGTGGCGCAAGCCATCAAGAAGTCGCGCGTGGTCGCGTTTGCCGAATTGGGCATGGAAGCGATCTACGAGTTCGACGTCAAAGACATGCCGGTCACCGTTGCGGTGGACAGCAAGGGCGAATCCGTACACATCACCGGTCCTGCCATCTGGCAGAAAAAGATCAGTGAAAGCCTGGCGGTAGAAGTGCAGTAAGCGCTTCCCCGCAAGGAAAAAGGCGACTGCGGCCCCACGGCCCAGTCGCTTTTTTTATTGTGTACGCGGTCATGTGGGAGCTGGCTTGCCTGCGATGGCCGCACCGCGGTTTGTCAGTTACACCGAGGTGAAACCATCGCAGGCAAGCCAGCTCCCACAGAAATTCCACTTGCCACAAGTTTGCGGCCGCTCATGCTATGGTGCTTGCCCCTTACCGCGCCTGTTCATCACCGTATGATCGTGATCCCACGCCCTCTGCGCCTGACTTTCTACTCGCTGTTGATCATCGCCGGCGCCGTGCTGGCCGCTGCCTTGGCCACCCGCCATGCCGAACGCCAGGCCTTGGTGGATGATGCCGCTCGCGCCAATCAGCAACTGGCGCTGTATGCCAATTCCTTGCACACCCTGATCGAACGTTACCGCGCCCTGCCCGCCGTACTGGCGCTGGATTCGGAAATGATCAGCGCCCTCAAAGCCCCGCTGGACACCGCCACCCAGGACCTGCTCAACCGCAAGCTGGAACGCATCAACGGCGCCGCACAGTCTTCCACCCTCGAACTGATGGACCGTAACGGCCTGGCCGTGGCCGCCAGCAACTGGAACCTGCCCAGCAGTTATGTCGGGCACAACTACGCGTTTCGCCCCTATTTCAGCCAGACCTTGAGCCAGGGCACCGGGCGTTTTTATGCGGTGGGGGTGACCACCGGTATTCCGGGTTATTTCCTCTCCAGCGCCGTGGTCGATGAGCACGAACAGTTCCTCGGCGCCATGGTGGTGAAGCTGGAGTTCCCCGAACTTGAGCGCGAATGGGCTCAGGGCAACGACCTGCTACTGGTCAGCGATGCGCGGGGCATCGTGTTTATTGCCAATCAGCCAGGCTGGCGTTATCGCAACTTGCGCCCTTTGTCGGCCAGTGACCTTGCCGAACTCAAGGCGACTCGCCAATACGACAAGAAACAGCTGCAGCCGCTGGGCACGCAGACGCTGCAGCGCTTTGACGAAAACAGCCACCTGATGCGTGTCAACGGCCCCGACGGCAACGCCAATTACATCTGGGAGTCCCTGCCGCTCAAGGCCGAGGGCTGGACCTTGCACCTGCTGCGCAAACCGCAGTTCGCCTTTGAAGATCAACGTAATGCCGGCCTTGCCGCCGCCGGTTCATGGCTGGCGCTGGTGTTCCTGGTGCTGTTCCTGAACCAACGCTGGCGCCTGGCCCGTTTGCGCCAGCGCAGCCGCGAAGAGCTGGAACAGCTTGTCGAAGAACGCACCCAGGCGCTGCGCACCGCTCAGGATGGCCTGGTGCAGTCGGCCAAGCTGGCGGCGTTGGGCCAAATGTCCGCCGCTCTCGCCCATGAAATCAATCAGCCGCTGACCACCCAACGCATGCAATTGGCGACCTTGCGCCTGCTGCTCGATCACGGCCGCGTGGACGATGCCTATAAAGCGCTCACCCCGCTGGACGACATGCTCACGCGCATGGCGGCGCTCACCGGCCACCTTAAAACCTTCGCCCGCAAGAGCCCCAGCGGCCTGCGTGAACGGCTGGACTTGGCCACGGTGGTCGACCAATCCTTGCACCTGCTCGACGCCCGCCTGCGCGACGAAGCCATTGGTGTGGTGCTGGACCTGAGCCGCCCCGCCTGGGTACGCGGTGACGCGATCCGCCTGGAACAAGTGCTGATCAACCTGCTACGCAATGCGCTGGACGCCATGGCCGACAAACCGCGTAAACGCCTGGAAATCCGCCTGCACGCCGACCAGCAACTGTGGCAACTGACCGTCAGCGACAGCGGTGGCGGGATTGCCGAAGCCCATTTGAACAACGTGTTCGATCCCTTCTTCACCACCAAGCCTGTGGGCGACGGGCTTGGCTTGGGGTTGGCCGTGTCCTATGCCATCGTGCATGAACTGGGCGGGCGCCTGCTCGCCGGCAACCGTGGCGACGGCGCGGTATTTACCCTGACTTTGCCTATCGCGCTGGAGACGCCCGACCTATGTTGAACGCGGTGATTGTGGTGGATGACGAGGCGAGTATTCGCACCGCCGTCGAGCAATGGTTGAGCCTGTCGGGGTTTGCGGTGCAGCTGTTCAGCCGCGCCGAAGAATGCCTGGCGCAACTGCCCAAGGATTTTCCCGGGGTGATCTTGAGCGATGTGCGCATGCCCGGCCTCAGCGGCCTGGAGCTGCTGGCCGAAGTGCAGCGGCGCGACGCCGACTTGCCGGTGATCTTGCTCACCGGGCATGGCGACGTGCCGATGGCCGTGGAAGCCATGCGCGACGGTGCCTACGACTTTCTGGAAAAGCCCTTCAGCCCGGACGCACTGCTCAACAGCCTGCGCCGCGCCTTGGACAAACGCGGGCTGATCCTGGAAAACCGTCGCCTGCATCAACAGGCCGACCATCGAGCGCAGTTGGAATCGAGCCTGCTCGGCGTGTCGCGTGGTTTACAGACCCTGCGCCGCCAGGTGCTGGACCTGGCCAGCTTGCCGGTCAATGTGCTGATTCGTGGCGAAACCGGCAGTGGCAAGGAATTGGTCGCCCGCTGCCTGCATGATTTTGGCCCACGGGCCAAAAAGCCCTTTGTCGCGCTCAACTGCGCGGCGATCCCCGAGCAGCTGTTTGAAGCCGAGCTGTTTGGCCACGAAAGCGGCGCGTTCACCGGCGCCCAAGGCAAACGCATCGGCAAGCTGGAATATGCCCACGGCGGCACGCTGTTCCTGGATGAAATCGAAAGCATGCCGCTGGCCCAGCAAGTCAAACTGTTGCGGGTATTGCAGGAACAGAAGCTGGAGCGCCTGGGTTCCAACCAAAGTATCCATGTGGACTTGCGCATCATTGCCGCCACCAAGCCCGACTTGCTCGAAGAGGCCCGCGCCGGGCGTTTTCGCGAAGACCTGGCTTACCGTTTGAACGTCGCGCAACTGCGCCTGCCGCCGTTGCGCGAGCGTCGTGAAGATATTCCGCTATTGTTCGACCACTTTGCCCAAAGTGCTGGCGAGCGCCTGGGCCGCAGCGTCGAACCGTTGAGCGGCGCGCAACTGGGGCGCCTGCTCAGCCATGACTGGCCGGGCAATGTGCGCGAGCTGGCCAACGTCGCCGAGCGCCAGGTGTTGGGCCTGGGTGAACCGGAGCCGGAAGGCATCGAGGCCGGGCAATCCCTGGCGGCGCAGCAGGAAGCTTTCGAAGCGCATTGCCTCAAGGCTGCGTTGACGCGGCACAAAGGCGATATCAAGGCGGTGCTGGCCGAACTGCAACTGCCGCGTCGCACCTTGAATGAAAAGATGCAGCGGCATGGGTTGGTGCGGGATACTTTCCTCTAACAAGCTCGTTCCCACGCTCTGCGTGGGAACGTCTCTTGTGACGCTCCGCGTCACGACCTGACGAGCGGACGCGGAGCGTCCCGTGCTGCGTTCCCACGCAGAGCGCGGGAACGATCAAGCAGAGCGTGGGAACGATCAATCAAGCCATAAGCGGTTTTCCGCTCATCACCCAAGAATCATCAGCGACTTTCCGCTCAAAAAAATCTTGTAACCCTTCTATTCCGGGCCTTTATCTGTTTGGCACAGCTCCTGCTATAGCCCCAACCAGGCTGCGTTCGTGCGGCTTCATAAAAACAACTAGATGAAGGATCCTTCAATGGATAACTCCAACGCCCTGCCTCTGGGGTCGGCGGCTGTGCCGGCTAAAGAGCGCACCACTTCCAGCCGCATCAAATCGATCTTCAGTGGCTCCGTCGGCAATATGGTCGAGTGGTACGACTGGTACGTCTACGCCGCTTTCTCGCTGTACTTCGCCAAGACCTTCTTCCCCGCCGGCGACTCCACCGCACAGTTGATGAACACCGCTGCCATCTTTGCCGTGGGCTTTATCATGCGCCCGATCGGTGGCTGGCTGATGGGCCTGTATGCCGACTACAAAGGGCGCAAGGCTGCGCTGATGTTCTCGGTATTGCTGATGTGCTTTGGCTCGCTGCTGATCGCGCTGACGCCGGGCTACGACACCATCGGTATCGGCGCGCCGATCCTGCTGGTGTTCGCACGTTTGCTGCAGGGCCTGTCGGTCGGTGGCGAGTACGGCACCTCGGCCACTTACCTGAGTGAGATGGCGACCAAGGAGCGTCGCGGCTTCTTCTCCAGCTTCCAGTACGTGACCCTGATCTCCGGCCAGCTCATCGCGCTGGCGGTATTGATCGTGCTGCAACAAACCCTGACCACCGAGCAGCTGTATGCCTGGGGCTGGCGCATCCCGTTCGCCATCGGCGCCCTGTGCGCGGTGGTCGCGTTGTTCCTGCGTCGCGGCATGGAAGAAACCGAGTCGTTCACCAAGAAGGAAAAAGCCAAGGAAAGCGCAATGCGCACCTTGATGCGTCATCCCAAGGAAGTGATGACCGTGGTCGGCCTGACCATGGGCGGCACCCTGGCCTTCTACACCTACACCACCTACATGCAGAAATACCTGGTGAACACGGTCGGCATGAGCATCTCCGACTCCACCACCATTTCGGCGGCCACACTGTTCCTGTTCATGTGCCTGCAACCGCTGGTTGGCGGCCTGTCGGACAAGGTTGGTCGCCGGCCGATCCTGATCGCCTTCGGCATCCTCGGCACGCTGTTCACCGTGCCGATCCTCACCACCCTGCACACCGTCCAAAGCTGGTGGGGTGCGTTCTTCCTGATCATGGCGGCGCTGATCATCGTCAGTGGCTATACCTCGATCAA
Source organism: Pseudomonas sp. Xaverov 259 (assembly GCF_019352915.1). NCBI lineage: Bacteria > Pseudomonadati > Pseudomonadota > Gammaproteobacteria > Pseudomonadales > Pseudomonadaceae > Pseudomonas > Pseudomonas sp. Xaverov 259. Next base: position 120,365 of record NZ_JAAAFV010000005.1, read on the forward strand.
CGCGGTGGTGAAAGCCGAGCTTTTCCCCACCGAGATCCGTGCGCTGGGCGTGGGCTTGCCGTATGCGCTGACCGTATCGATCTTCGGCGGCACGGCTGAAGTGATTGCGCTGTGGTTCAAGAACATCGGCATGGAGACGGGTTACTACTGGTATGTGACCGCGTGTATCGCGGTGTCGCTGGTGGTTTACGTGACCATGAAAGACACGCGTAAACACTCGCGCATCACCACGGACTAAAAGTTTGGCGCGGTAAAAAAATGTGGGAGCTGGCTTGCCTGCGATTACGGTTTATCAGTCTTGGATTCATTGACTGACACACCGCCATCGCGGGCAAGCCCGCTCCCACATTTGGTTTTCGTTGATTGCATAATTGCGTGCAAAATGACGCCTCTCTAACTCCGTAGCAGGAACCCTGGGCCATGTCCGACGATATCCATTTCTACGAACCCGCCAACGGCCACGGCCTGCCCCATGATCCGTTCAATGCCATTGTCGGGCCACGGCCGATTGGCTGGATTTCGTCACACGACGGCGAGGGTCGCCTGAACCTGGCGCCCTACAGTTTCTTTAACGCGTTCAACTACATTCCGCCGATCATTGGGTTTTCCAGTGTCGGGCGCAAAGACAGCCTGAACAACATCGAACAGACCGGCGAGTTTGTCTGGAACCTGGCAACCCGCCCGCTGGCCGAGCAGATGAACCAGAGTTGCGCGGCTGTTTCGCCGGACGTGAATGAATTCGAGTTGGCCGGCCTGACACCGGTGGCCTCAAAAATCGTCGCGGTGCCACGGGTGGGCGAAAGCCCGGTGTCGTTTGAATGCAAGGTGACGCAGATCATTCAGCTGCAGCGTGCTGATAAAGAACTGGTGCCGAGCTGGCTGGTGCTCGGTGAGGTCGTTGCCGTGCACATTGCCAAGTGGCTGCTCAAGGATGGGGTTTACGACACGGCGGCCGCTGAGCCGATTTTGCGCGGCGGTGGCCCGGCGGATTACTTCCAGCTGGGGCCGGAGGCGTTGTTCAAGATGTATCGCCCGCGCTGATTGGAATACTTGCCCAACAAACACAACAGAACCCTGTGGGAGCCGGGCTTGCCCGCGATGAGGGCGTGACAGCCAACTCATCAGGTGGCTGACACACCGCTATCGCGGGCAAGCCCGGCTCCCACATTTGATTTTTGATGAGCGATATAAAGTGTTCGGCTTCAGTTTGCGGCTGTTGCCCAAGCCAACTGACCTTCCTCGTCCACATCAACCAAACATTCAAGTTGCAGCGTCGCTGCATCGTCGGCGTCGGAGGCGGTCTTGAACTTCTGGCCATCCAGGATCTTGTGAAACTGCGGGGCGCCCATGCCATCGAGTGCCTTGACGGCGACGGCAGCGCTGTAGCCCCCTTCACCCGGTACTACGGCGGAAACGGCTTCGTGGTGGGCAAATTGTTTACGTGCCATGTTGCAGGTCCTGGCCAATGGAAAGTCAGCCATTCTAACCGCTAACCGGCCAGTTGCAGGTACTCACCGTAGGCGTGTGCGGCGGATGCGTCGGTGAAGGTCTGGAAGTCCATGCTGCGCACTACCATGTCGTTCAACAGCTCAGTAAAGATCATCAAGGCAGGGGAACTGAAGTAGGCGCTCATCGCCTGCTCGCTGCTCCAGAAGCCCGAGACCAGCCATACATCGGGGTCGATCTGGGAATGCTGCAACGAGAATTGCAGGCAACCCTGAGCCTGACGGCCCGGTTCGATCAAACTGCTCAAGCGTGCACCGAGTTCGGTGCTGCACCCGGTACGGGCACGGATAAAGGCCATATGGCTCGCGGGAATGGGGGTGGACATGTTCGACTCTCCCGTTGAGAAGTGATGCTCGGCAAGCACTGTGAGGGCGTGTTGCCACAGGATCAAAGATAGCGGCGCGAAGGTGGGCGCAGTTAGTCGATTCCTGCAGGCTTATTGCACAATCCTGCGAGAAGCGTAGATAAGACGTCTGGCCCCCAGGATTTATTCCATGCGCATACTCCGTGTTTCAGGCAGATGACAGGCCCTGCACTTGCCTGATTCAGGCCCTGTCGCAGGATCAGGCAAGGATTGTGCAGAATCGACGTAACACTTTTTGAAAAGCCGCCGCTAAGCTTGGCCCACCCACGCAGTCAGTAGAGGACGCCTTATGTCGTCGCCCGAAACCAAGCCAATGCCCCTCGATGCCGAGATGGAAAAACAACGCGCCGAGCTGGCCAGCATTGTTCACCGTCATACCTGGGAAGATGGCTCCTACGGCACGGCAATTACCTCGCTGTATCTGAACCGCCACAACACGCCCCGCGATTTCATGCCGGTGCTGGTCGAACCCGCCTTGTGCATCCTGGCCAGCGGCAGCAAGGAAGTGCGCCTGGCCGACGAAATCTTTGCCTACGACCCGCTTAATTATCTGGTGTTCTCGGTGGCGATGCCGGTCGCCGGGCGGATCATTGACGCCACGCCGCAAGACCCCAACCTGTCGGTGCGCATCAACATCGACCCGGCCCAGCTCACCGCGCTGATCGCCGAGGCGGGCCCGATGGGCGTGCCCTCGCGGCCGACATCGCGTGGCATGTACGTTGACCGCATCGACAATCAACTGCTGGACGCCGTGCTGCGCCTGGCGCGCCTGCTGGACACACCCAAAGACATCGCCATGCTCGCGCCGCTCATCAATCGCGAAATTCTCTATCGATTGTTACGTGGCCCGCAGGGTTATCGGTTGTATGAAATCGCCGTGGCCAACAGTCAGAGCCATCGCGTGAGCCAGGCCATCAAATGGTTGAATGGCAACTTCGAACAACCGCTGCGCATTGACGACCTGGCCAAGGAAGTGAACCTCAGTGTTTCGACCTTGCACCATCGCTTCAAGGCAATTACGGCGATGAGTCCGCTGCAATACCAGAAGCAACTGCGCCTGCAGGAAGCGCGGCGATTGATGATTGCCGAAGGGCTGGAAGCGTCGGCAGCGGGGTATCGGGTGGGTTATGAGAGCCCGTCGCAGTTCAGCCGGGAATACAGCCGGTTGTTCGGGGCACCGCCGCTGCGGGATCTGGCCCGGCTGCGCCAGAGTATCTGACTCAACCGAGATCAAAATGTGGGAGCGGGCTTGTGTGGGAGCTGGCTTGCCTGCGATAGCATCACCGCGGTCTAACTGAAAGAACAGGGTGCCTGCATCGCAGGCAAGCCAGCTCCCACATTAGTCCAGAGTTCGAGGCAACTGGAGGGTCACCCGCAAACCCCCTTCGCGCAAATTCTGCAAACTCACTTCCCCACCATGGCTGTGGGCAATGTTGCGCGCGATGCCCAGGCCCAAGCCATAACCCTGCTGCTGGCCGGCGAGGCGAAAGTGCGGCTCGAAGACCTGTTCCAAACGCTGCTCCGGTACGCCCGGGCCTTCGTCATCCACATGCAGGATGAACTCCACGCCATCGTCCTCGATATGCAAATGCGCGTTCTGCCCGTATTTCAAGGCGTTGTCGATCAGGTTGCCGATGCAGCGCTTGAGCGCCAGCGGTTTGCCCGGATAGGGGGTCAGCGCCCGGCCGTGCTGAGTGATGCGGCCGTTACCGTTCGGCGCCAGGTACGGCTCCACCAGGCAGTCGAGCACGTGATTGAGGTCGACCGGCTCGATGTTCTCGTGGATGTCGGTGTCTTTGACGCATTGCAGCGCGCCCTTGACCAGCAATTCCAACTCATCCAGGTCGCGGCCGAATTTGGCTTGCAGGTTTTCGTCTTCGAGCAACTCCACGCGCAGGCGCAGGCGCGTGATCGGCGTGCGTAAATCGTGGGAAATCGCGCTGAACAGTTGGCTGCGCTCGGTGAGGTAGCGGCTGATACGTTCGCGCATGGCATTAAATGCACGGCCGACCTCCACCACTTCACTGCCGCCGCCTTCGGCCACCGGCTCTACATCGGCGCCCAAGGACATGTCCCGCGCTGCGCGGGCCAGGCGCTTGAGCGGCCGGCTTTGCCAGTGCACCAACAGGCCGATAAACAGCAACAGGAAACCGCTGGTCAGCACGATAAACCACACTTGCTGCGACGGCAGGCCTTGCTCTTCCAAACTGGTGTAGGGCTCGGGCAGCAGCGAGGCGATGTACAACCATTCGCCGGGTGCCAGCTGGATCTGTGTGACCAGCACCGGCGGGTTCACCGGCTCCAGGGTCAGGGCGTAATGCGCCCAGGAACGCGGCAGCTCATCGAGCTTGAGGCCCGCGTTGAAAATACGCAGGTCTTCGGCACTGACGAATTCCACCGAGATAAGCACGTCGCTGCCCAGGGTCTGGCGCAGCACTTCGTCCACAGCCTGCAGCACCGCTTGCTTGCGCGGGGTTTGCGGCAAAATCTGCATGTCCAGTGGGCGGTCGTTGAGGGTTACCACAAAACGCGTGCCGCCCATGCTGCGCAGTTGGTCGAGCACCAACGGGCGATAGGCAACCGGCAGCGAACGGAAATAACTCACGCTGGCCGTCATCGAATGCGCCAGGCTGCGCGCGCTGGTCACCAGGCCTTCGAGCTGGGTGGCGCGCAACTGCGAAACCCAGATCACGCTGGACAGCGCCTGGGCAAACAGCACCACCAGCAAGGTCAGCAGTAACATGCGCCCCAGCAGTGAGCGCGGCACCGGAAAGCGCCGGCGGCGCTCGGTCAGCGGCTCAGTGGGCATTGCCGGCAACCACGCTGGCTGCCAGTTGATAACCGCTGCCACGCACCGTGCGGATCAGCCTTGGAGGTTTTTCGGTATCGCGCAGGCGTTGGCGCAGCCGGCTCACCGCCATGTCGACGATACGGTCCAGCGGCATCAGGTCGCGGCCACGGGTGGCGTTGCCGATGGTGTCGCGGTCGAGAATCTGTTGGGGGTGATCGAGAAACAGCTTGAGCAAGGCAAAGTCGGCGCCGGAGAGAATCACCTCTTCGCCGTCCACATGAAACAGGCGATGGCTGATCATGTCCAGGCGCCATTCATCGAACACCAGAACGTCGCCGCCGCCCGTGCGCTCCTGGCCAAACTGGGCGCGGCGCAGCAAGGCTTTGATCCGCGCTTGCAGCTCGCGGGGGCTGAAGGGCTTGCCGATATAGTCGTCGGCGCCCAGCTCCAGGCCGATCACGCGGTCGGCTTCGTCGGAACTGGCGGTGAGCATGATGATCGGCACCTGCGCCTGGCGCGGGTGCTGGCGAATCCAGCGGCAGAGGCTGAAACCGTCTTCGTCCGGCAACATCACATCAAGGATAACCAGGTCGCATGGCGCCTCGTTCATCGCCTGACGGAACCCCGCGCCATCCGGCACGCCACGCACCTGGAAGCCGGCGCGACTGAGGTAGGTCTGCAGCAATTCGCGGATTTCCTGGTCGTCGTCGACGAGGAGAATCGATTTACTGATTACGCTCACGGGGTCCTCCTTGTTGTTATGGCCAAGCTTAAGTCATTTGTTGCCCCTGAGGCCGCTTTCGCGAGCAAGCCCGCTCCCACATTTGACCGGGTTTCAACTTTGGAATGCAGTCGAATGTGGGAGCGGGCTTGCTCGCGAAGGGGCCATCAGCCCCTACGCAAAAGCCTGTTCAAGCGCTACACCGGCCCCGGTCAACCCGGAATACGGCGCCGTCACCAACCACACAGGAATGCCTTTGAAGTAGTCGCTCATGCAGCCCTTGTCGCTGAAACTTTTGGCAAAACCACTGTTGATAAAGAAGTCGGCAAACCGTGGAATCACCCCGCCCACGATGTACACACCACCACGCCCACCGGTGGTCAGCACGTTGTTACCGGCCACACGGCCCAGCCAGATACTGAACTGGTTCAACACGTCCATGGCCACCGGGTCGCCGGCCAGGCCCGCTGCCGTAATGGCTTCGGGCGTGTCCAGCACCGGCGTGTGCCCGTCGACCGCACAAATGGCGCGGTACACACGGGGCAGGCCGCCGCCGCTCAAAGCGGTCTCGGCGCTGACGTGGCCAATCTCGCTGTAGATGTGCTGCCACAACTGGGTTTCACGCGGGCTGCTCAGCGGCAGGTCGACATGGCCGCCCTCCCCCGGCAGCGCCGCATAACGGCCTTCGCCCAAGTCCAGCAAGGTGCCCACGCCCAGGCCAGTGCCCGGGCCGATCACCACGGCGGGGCGCAACGGCTCCGGCGTGCCTTGGCAGACCACGCGAAACTCATCGGGTTTGAGCCGCGTCATGCCCAGGGCCATGGCCGTGAAGTCATTGACCAGCAGCAACTCATCGACCTGCAAGGTTTTGCAAAACGCAGTTTTGCTCAGCCGCCAGTGATTGTTGGTGAATTTAAATTCATCGCCACTCACCGGCCCGGCCACCGACAGGCACACCGCGCCGATGTCCCCGATTTCCAGGCCTTCTTCCTTGAGGTAAACCTTGATGGCTTCCTCAGGGCTGTGGTGATCCGCGGTGGCGTGCACGCGGATCGAATGCAGTTCCTGATCCCGCCACAACGCAAAACGGGCGTTGGTACCACCGATGTCACCGACCAGCGCAAGCTTCACTTAAGCGTCTCCAAGGCAGAGGTAAAGGCGCTGGCGCCCTGCTCTGCGGAGCTTGCGGCCAAGCGCATAAATGCAAACAGCTCGCGACCGGCCCCCACGTTGTTGCCCAACAGGCCCGTGGCAGGCGTGCGCGCTGCAAATTCTTCGGCGTCCACCTTAAGCTCCAAGGTGCCTTTTACGCCATCGACGCGAATGATATCGCCATCTTTGACCCGCGCCAGCGGCCCGCCGCTCTGGGCTTCGGGGTTGACGTGAATCGCGGCGGGGATCTTACCCGAGGCGCCGGACATACGCCCGTCTGTTACCAACGCGACTTTAAAGCCACGGTCCTGCAACACGCCGAGGAACGGCGTCATCTTGTGCAGTTCGGGCATGCCGTTGGAGCGCGGCCCCTGGAAGCGCATCACCGCGACAAAGTCTTTTTCCAGCTGGCCGGCCTTGAACGCATCGGCCAAATCCTGCTGATCCTGGAACACCACCGCCGGTGCTTCGACGATCTGATGCTCAGGCGCCACCGCCGAGACCTTCATCACGCCACGGCCGAGGTTGCCTTCCATCACGCGCAAGCCGCCTTCGGGCGAGAATGCACGGGCTACGGGGCGCAGGATGGTTTCGTCGAGGCTTTCGATCGGGCCGTCGCGCCAGATCAGTTCGCCGTCGACCAGGAACGGTTCCTGGGTGTAGCGGCTCAGGCCCTTGCCCGCCACGGTGTTCACATCCTCATGAAGCAAGCCGGCTTCGAGCAGTTCGCGGATGAGGAACGACATGCCGCCCGCTGCCTGGAAGTGGTTGATGTCGGCCTTGCCGTTTGGATACACGTGGGACAGGGTCGGCACCACTTCGGAGAGGTCGGCCATGTCCTGCCAGGTGAGGATGATGCCCGCCGACATGGCGATGGCCGGCATGTGCAGGGTGTGGTTGGTGGAACCCCCGGTCGCATTGAGGGCGACGATGGAGTTGACGATGGACTTCTCGTCGACGATTTCGCCAATCGGCGTGAAGTCGCCGCTGGCCTTGGTCAGGCGCGTGACCTGATGCGCGGCTTCACGGGTCAGCGCATCGCGCAGCGGCGTGTACGGGTTGACGAACGAAGCGCCCGGCAGGTGCAGGCCCATCACTTCCATCAGCAACTGGTTGGTATTGGCGGTGCCGTAGAAGGTGCAGGTGCCGGGGCTGTGGTAGGACTTCATCTCCGATTCCAGCAGCTCTTCGCGGCTGGCCTTGCCTTCGGCGTAACGCTGGCGCACGTCGGCTTTCTGCTTGTTGGAGATGCCCGACGGCATAGGGCCGCCCGGTACGAAGATCATCGGTAGATGGCCGTAGCGCAACGCGCCCATCATCAGGCCCGGCACGATTTTGTCGCAGATGCCCAGCATCAGCGCGGCGTCGAACATGTTGTGGGACAGCGCTACCGCCGTCGACATGGCAATCACTTCGCGGCTCAGCAGGCTCAGCTCCATGCCAGGCTCGCCTTGGGTCACGCCGTCGCACATGGCGGGCGTGCCACCGGCGAACTGGCCGACCGAGCCGACTTCGCGCAGGGCTTTCTTGATTTGTTCAGGGAAATGTTCGTACGGCTGGTGCGCCGAGAGCATGTCGTTATATGAGGAAACAATTGCCACGTTGGCGGCATTCATCATGCGCAGACTATTTTTATCTTCAGTGCCGCAGCCGGCCACGCCGTGGGCAAAGTTGGCGCATTGCAGCTTACCGCGCATCGGGCCGTCGCTGGCCGCGCCGCGAATGAGCGCAAGGTAAGCCTCGCGGGTTGCACGACTGCGGGCGATAAGCCGTTCGGTGACCTCAATAACGCGGGGATGCATGTGTAGAACTCCAGGCTAACGGATGTGGCGACCTGAGTGTCTATGCTGATCAAACGCCCGCAGCTCATGGGATGGCAGGGTGTCGTTTGCATCATCGGACCAGTTGATTCAGGTCACTCGTTGTAGATTGAACAAAATATTGCCACTAAAAAGGCTTGTTTTCTATTTTTATGCGAATAATCTTGTAATTCTTACAACAAATCGACGACAGGCACTTTCCAATGACTCTTCGTATCGCAATCAATGGTTTTGGCCGTATCGGCCGTAATGTCCTGCGCGCACTGTATACCCAAGGCTATCGCCAGGATTTGCAGATCGTCGCCATCAATGATCTGGGCGACAGCTCGATCAATGCCCACCTGCTCAAATACGACACCGTGCATGGCACTTTCGAAGCAGAGGTCGCCCACGATCAGGAAAGCCTGACCGTCAATGGTGACCGGATCGCCGTCAGTGCCATTCGCAACCCGGCCGACTTGCCATGGGCTGCGCACAAGATCGATGTGGTGTTCGAATGCACCGGTCTGTTCACCGACCGCGACAAGGCGGCCGCCCATATTACCGCCGGTGCGCGCAAGGTGATCATCTCGGCCCCGGCCAAAGGCGCCGACGCCACCGTGGTTTACGGGGTAAACCATGACATTTTGCGTCAATCCCACCAGATCATCTCCAACGCTTCATGCACCACCAACTGCCTGGCGCCTGTGGCTCAGGTGCTGCACCGCGAACTGGGCATCGAAAGCGGCCTGATGACCACCATTCACGCCTACACCAATGACCAGAACCTGACCGACGTGTACCACACCGACCCGTACCGCGCGCGTTCGGCCACCCAGAACATGATCCCGAGCAAGACCGGCGCCGCCGAAGCGGTCGGCCTGGTACTGCCGGAACTGGCGGGCAAGCTGACCGGCATGGCCGTGCGTGTGCCGGTAATCAACGTGTCGTTGGTGGACCTCACCGTGACACTGAAAAAAGAGGCCACGGCCGAGCAGGTCAATGCGCTGCTCAAAGACGCCAGCCAGCACTCGAAAATCCTCGGCTACAACACGCTGCCGCTGGTTTCGAGTGACTTTAACCACAACCCGCTGTCGTCGATTTTCGATGCCAATCACACCAAGGTCAGTGGCAAGTTGCTCAAAGTGCTGGCGTGGTACGACAACGAGTGGGGCTTCTCCAACCGTATGCTGGATAACTGCCTGGCGCTCTGCAACGCCGAGTAATTTCCCGGATCCCAGATCGTTCCCACGCTCTGCGTGGGAATGCTGCCTCGGACGCTCCGCGTCCCGCTGCATAAGTGGCGACGCGGAGCGTCACAGGATGCATTCCCACGCGGAGCGTGGGAACGAGCAGCCAGGAGTCGACGCAGCATCTCAAAGTGCCACTTGCCATTTGAGTTGATGATAAGCATTATCATTAACTGCAAACCGGTCTGGTATCACTGTGAGCCAATCTCGCTTCAACCAAGTCTTTCTCACCCAACGGGTGATTCTGCTACGCACTCTGCAGCGGATGGTGAATAACCACAGCACCGCCGAGGACCTGTTGCAGGAAACCTACCTGCGCGTCACGCGGGCGCTCAGCGAGCGGCCCATCGACCACCTCGAACCCTTCGTCTACCAAACCGCGCGCAATCTGGCGCTGGACCACCTGCGCTCGCGGCGCATCCAGGCCCGCACACTGCAAGAAGACGTGCCATTGGACGTGCTGCAGAGCGTCGTCGCGCCGATCAGCACGCCTGAAGACGCCACCCAGGCCGAGCAATTGCTCGAACACCTGAGCGTCAGCCTTGGCCAGTTGAGTGCCCGCCAGCAGCAGATTTTCATCCTCAGCCGGCTGCATGGCTGCAGCTACCAGGAGATCGCCGATCAGTTGCAGGTGTCCTTGAGCACGGTGCAAAAGGAACTGAAATTGATCATGGCTATCTGTGTAGGAGTGGCCGAACGGCTGGATCAGCCTTAAGCTTCACCCGACAGAAGTGTCGACACTGCCTGCAGGAACGATGAATAGAACGTGGCGAAGACCCGAGGAACACCGTGACGGACCCGAATAAACTGCGCCCCCATGAGCTGGCTCATGAGGTGCTGCAAGACACGGCCATGGACCAAGCCCTCGATTGGCTGATCGCCTTGCAATGCCCGCAACCCGGGCAACAAGCCGAGTTCGATGCGTGGCTTGCCAGCGACCCGGCGCACCTGCTCGCCTTCAGCAAGGCCCAGGCCGCCTGGGGCGGCGCGCCGGTACACAGCGCCGCCGTGGCCCTGGCAGTGCCGCGCAAACCCAGCGCGTGGCGGCGTATCAAGCCGCATTGGAAACCCCTGGCTACCGCCGCTGTGCTGCTGATCGGCCTGTTCAGCTTCAGCAACCTGCCGGTGCGCCTGCAAGCGGACCACCTCACCGTCGTCGGTGAACGTCAGCGCCTGCAATTGGATGACGGCTCAAAAGTGTTGCTCAACACCAACTCGGCGTTTTCCAGCAGTATCAAGGACCACCAGCGCGTCGCCCGACTGTTCCAGGGCGAAGCTTTTTTTGAAGTGGCGCCCAGCCGTGGCCTGCCGCTGGAGATTGACGCCGGTCCCGTACGCGCCAGCGTGCGCGACACCGACTTCGCCGTGCGCTACCTCAATGGCGAAGCCCAGGTGCAGGTGCAGCGCGGCGACGTCGACTTGAGCAACACCTTCGACGATGCACGCGTGCGCCTGAGCGCCGGTGAGAGTATCCGCATCGGCCCCAAAGGCTTCGGCCAACCGGCAAAGCTGGATGCCAGTAAAGACTTGGCGTGGGTGCAGGGTCGCCTGGTATTCGAAAACTGCCCTATGAGCGAAGTGCTCGCCGAGTTGCGTCGCTATTACCCCGGTTGGATCGTCAACACCAACGACAAGCTTGCAAGCGTTGCCGTCACTGGCAATTACCGCCTCGACCAACCGCTGGATGTGGTGCGCTCGCTGGCACACATCACCTCGGCCAAGCTCTCGGAATACCCGGCGCTGGTCATCTTGAACTAAATGAGAATTATTTTTACTCGATAATCACCGGTGGTTCGTCTCGTTATAGCCAATGCAACTGATTCCTATTTGATTCGGTTCGCAACTATAAGATTCGTATCCCCGGAGCGCTCTCGATGTCCTCTCGTTTCAACCGCCGGTCCTCATCGCCCGTCCTGTCGCTGCTAACCGCCGCCATCCTGCTGGCCAGCGCGCCGGTGATGGCCGCGACTGCCGCCGAACCTGCCGCGCGCAGCCACGGCAATTACAGCTTCAGTATCGAACAGCAGCCATTGGTGTCGGCGTTGAATGCCTTTACCAGCGTGACCGGCTGGCAAGTCGGCCTGCCGGCAGAACTGGGCCAGGGTGTGTCGTCCCCCGGCGTGAGCGGCGCACTCTCGCCGGAAAAAGCCCTGGACCGGCTGTTGCTGGGCACCAACCTGAGCTACCGCAAGTTGGGCAATAACAACATCGTGCTGGAAAAGCGCCCGGCCGGCAGCACGCTCAACCTGCAACAGGTGACCATCAGCGCCACCCGCAGTGAGCAGGACGTCAACAGCGTGCCAAGCACCGTCACTGTGCATGCGCGTGAAGAGCTGGACCGCCAGAACGTCAACACCATCCGTGAACTGGTGCGTTACGAGCCCAACGTGTCGGTCGGCGGCGCAGGTACCCGCGCCAGCAACGCCGGCTACAACATCCGTGGCATCGACGGCGACCGCATCCTCACTCAGGTGGACGGCGTGGAAGTGCCGGACAACTTCTTCAACGGCCCTTACGCCAAGACCCGCCGCAACTACGTCGACCCGGAAATCGTCAAGCGCGTGGAGATCCTGCGCGGCCCGGCTTCTGCCCTGTACGGCAGCAGCGCCATCGGCGGCGCGGTGAGCTACTTCACCCTCGACCCGGACGACATCATCAAGCCCGGCCAGGACGTCGGCGCCCGCCTCAAAACCGGCTACAGCTCCGCCGACGACAGCTGGCTGACCTCCGGCACCGTCGCCGGCCGCGTGCAGGACTTCGACGGTTTGCTGCATCTGAGCCAGCGCAATGGCCATGAAATGGAGTCCTACGACGGCAACAACGCCACCGGCCTGGCCCGCACCGGCGCCAACCCGGAAGATGCGCGCACCACCAATATCCTGGCCAAAATGGGCTGGAATTATGGCGATGACAATCGGCTGGGATTGACCTACGAGAAGTTCAAGGATGATCGCGACGTCAATCTGAAGAACGCTGTGGGCGGCCCCTTCGTCGGCGGGCGCGGCTTTAATTTCTACCGTGGGCGTTCGGGTAACGACACCATCACCCGTGAGCGCTTCGGCATCGAAAACCGCTTCGCCCTCGACTCGCCGATTGCCGATCAGATCAAGACCAGCCTCAACTACCAGATCGCCAAAACCGACCAAAGCACCGCTGAAATCTACCAGCCATCGCGCCGCGTCATGCGCACCCGTGACACCCTCTATGAAGAAAAACAGTGGGTCTTCGACGCCCAGCTGGACAAGGCGTTCAGCCTCGGTGAAACCGATCACCAGGTCACCTACGGCACCACCCTCAAGCAGCAGAAAGTCAGCGGCTCACGCGAAGGCTCGGCCTACTGCCTCGCCGTCGGCTCAGGCTGCACGGCGATCGGCGCGCCCAGCCCGTCTGCCGGCGACAGCGTGAAGAAGTCCAGCGACTTCCCGGACCCGACCATCAACACCTACTCGCTGTTCGCCCAGGACCAGATCACCTGGGACAAATGGACCTTCCTGCCTGCCGTGCGTTATGACTACACCCGGCTCAAGCCCAAGCTGACCCAGGAATTCCTCAACACCGTGAACCCGACCGGCGCCTACCCGGTCAGTGACAAAGAAAAAACCTGGCACCGCGTAACGCCAAAATTCGGCCTGACCTATGCGCTGACCGATCAGTACACCTGGTTCGGCCAATACGCCGAAGGCTTCCGCACCCCGTCGGCCAAGGCGCTTTATGGCCGCTTTGAAAACCTCAACCTGGGCTACACGGTCGAACCAAACCCGAACCTCAAGCCGGAAACCAGCAAGGGCATCGAGACCGGGATTCGTGGCCAGTTTGATGAAGGCTCCTTCGACATCGCGGTGTTCTACAACAAGTACCGCGACTTTATCGACGAAGACGCCTCGGTCGCCGGCGGCGATATCCAAACCTTCGAAGCCAACAACATCAAGCACGCCACCATCAAGGGGATTGAGGCCAAAGGCCGCCTGAACCTCGACGCGTTCGGTGCGCCGCAGGGCCTCTACACCCAAGGTTCGGTGGGCTACACCTACGGCCGCAACGACGACAACGGCGAGCCGCTCAACAGCGTCAACCCGCTTAAGGGCGTATTCGGCCTGGGCTACGAGCAAGAGCAATACGGCGCGCTGGTCAGCTGGACGCTGGTGAAGAAACAGAACCGTGTCGACAGCACCACCTTCCACGCACCGGACGGCAGCACCAGCGCTCCGTTCAAGACCCCAGGCTTTGGCATCGTCGACCTCACCGGTTTCTACAAAGTCACCAACGACGTGACCATCAACGGCGGCCTCTACAACCTCACCGACAAGAAGTACTGGAACTGGGATGACGTGCGCAGCTACGACGGCGTCGGCGAAGCCGGCGTGACCGCGCCCGCCAACCTCGACCGCCTGACCCAGCCGGGTCGCAACTTCGCGATCAACCTGATCTGGGACATCTGACCGCCGCTCTCACCTCGCCGCCCTTTATCAGCGGCGAGGTGAGGTTTTTTTACTGTGCCGCGTCTTCTTGTTCGTCTAGTTGATAACAGCTCTCTTTAGAGCACCCAGGCGCTCCCCTTCTCAAGGATTTTTTCGATGACCGCTTCTCCTACCGCAGAACGCCCAAGCCTGCGCTCCCAGCGCCTGAACCAGATCACCCACTCGCCACACACCAAGCTCGACGCGCTGGTCAAAGCCCATGCGCCGTTTGAAACCCCAGCCAATTTCGCCCGTTTTGTGGTGGCGCAGTACCTGTTCCAGTCGGAACTGGTGGCGCTGTACAACGACCCCGAGCTGATCAAGATTGTCCCGGACCTGGCCGCACGCTGCCGTGCCGACGCCGCCAAGCTGGACCTGGCCGACCTGGAAACCGACGTGCCTGCACAGGTTGCCGGCGCCGTGAAAAACCCGAGCAAAGCCGAAGCCCTGGGCTGGTTGTTCGTATCCGAAGGCTCCAAGCTGGGCGCTGCGTTCCTGATCAAGCGCGCCGTGGGCCTGGGCCTGAGCGAAACCTTCGGTGCCCGTCACCTGGGCGAGCCGGCCGGTGGCCGCGCTGAAGGCTGGAAAAGCTTCACCCGCACCCTCGACGGCCTGGAATTCAGCGCTGAAGAAGAAGCGGCGGCGGAGAAAGGTGCAATCGATGCGTTTGTGCGCTTCACCGTGCTGCTGGAACAGGCGTACGCTAGCGCCCCTGAACTGGCGTAACACTTGAATTGAAATGCAATCAAATGTGGGAGCGGGCTTGCTCGCGAAAGCGGTCGTTCAGCTAATAAATTTATTGACTGACACACCGTATTCGCGAGCAAGCCCGCTCCCACATTTGGAACTCATTTCAAACTGATTTTTGTGATCACCCGACCCATGACCGGTAAAACCCAATCCACCTCAAAAATCGCCCAGCTGCTCTTCGGCCTGCTGGCCTACGTCAGCCTGGGCATTGGGTTGGTGGCGATTGTCATACCGGGTTTGCCCACCACCGAATTCATCCTGCTGGCCGCCTGGGCTGCGACTAAAAGCTCGCCGCGCCTAAGCGCCTGGCTGGAAAACCACCGGCTGTTCGGCCCTATTCTGTTCAACTGGCGCAATGGCAAGATCATCGCGCGCCGCGCCAAAGTCAGTGCCACCGTGAGCATGCTGCTGTGTGCCGTGCTGATGCTGGTGATGCTCGATCACGGCTGGCCGATCTACCTGGCGATTGCCGGGATGAGCCTGGGTAACCTGTGGATCTGGTCTCGTCCGGAACGGCTTGCAGCCCCCGTATAACGCGGCGCGTAGTCCTTTTCCTACCGCTCATCGCCTTTCCCTCATGAAACATCCAGTTACGCCGATGTTCCGGACATAGCGCCGAATGGACTTGGCTCGCCCTGCTTGCATTTCAACAAGTCCTATCGCGAGTGAACCTATGTTCGACACCCTCTCCATCCGCTTGAAAATCGTGCTGCTGTCGGGCCTTTGCCTCATAGGGGTGATCGCGCTGATTGTCGGCATCAACCTCTACGAGGCCGACCAGAACAACCACTTGGTCAGCGATTCAAGCTCGCGAATGCTCACCAACAGTGTGCAGAACCTGTTGCAGGCCAAGGCCGGGGAACAAGCCGTGCAACTGCAGAAAACCTTTGGCGAAAGCCTGGTAGTGATAACCGCGCTGGCCGATCACGTCAAAGACCTGCGTGCCCTCGCCAACAAGCGAGCGCTGGAACCCGGCGCATTGCGAGAAGAGCTCAACCAGAGTGTCAAAACCGCCTTTGAGCGCAACAGCAAGGTGCTGGGCATCTGGCTGTCATTCGAACCCAATGGCCTGGATGGCAAAGACAGCGACTTCGTCAACGACAAAACCCGCGTCTCCAATGAAAAAGGCCGTTTCTCCAGCTACTGGAGCCGCGCTGGCGGCGAAGGATTGAACACCGTGATGGTCGAGGATGACCTGACCAAAACCACCCTCAACCTCAGTGGCACGCCCTACAACATCTGGTACACCTGCCCACGGGACACGCGCACGGTGTGCCTGCTCGACCCGTATTCCGATGAAGTGGCTGGCAAGCAGGTGCTGATGACCACTATTTCGCTGCCGCTGATCGTCGACGGCAAAGTCATCGGTGTGGTCGGTATCGACCTGGCGCTCAATACGCTGCAGGCGATGACGGACGCGGCGCAAAAAGAACTGTTCGACGGCGCGGCGCACCTGGAGATTCTGTCCAGCACCGGCTTGATTGCAGCGTACAGCGGCCAGCCGGACAAAGTCGGCAAAAACCTGATCGACACCATCGGCGGGGAAGGCAAGGAAATCGTGCAACTGCTGGCCAACGATACACGCACGATCCGTGAGCAAGATGATACGATCCGCGCCGTGTACCCGGTCAAACCGATTGCTGACGCCAAGGCCTGGGGCATCGTGATCAAACTGCCCAAGAACGTGATGCTGGCCGACACCTTGAAACTGCAAGACGTGCTCGACAAAGCCCAGGCCTCGGGCACGCTCAAGGCCCTGCTGGTCGGCGCCGCCGCTGCCCTGCTCGGCCTGCTGCTGATCTGGCTGACCGCCACCGGCGTGACCCGCCCGATCAACACCGTGGCGGCGATGCTCAAAAACATCGCCAGCGGCGAAGGCGACCTCACCCAGCGCCTGGCCTACGCCAAGAAGGACGAACTGGGCGAGTTGGCGAACTGGTTCAACCGCTTCCTCGACAAGCTGCAACCGACCATTGCGCAGATCAAGCAGAGCATCACTGAAGCACGTGGCACGGCAGACCAGTCCTCAGCCATCGCCCGCCAGACCAGCGAAGGCATGCAGGTGCAGTTCCGCGAGATCGACCAGGTCGCCACCGCCTCCAACGAGATGAGCGCCACCGCCCATGATGTGGCCAACAGCGCCTCCAACGCTGCCAGCGCCGCACGCGGTGCAGACCAGTCGGCGCGTGACGGCATGTCGATCATTGAGCAGAGCACCCGCGACATCACCACCCTGGCCGAAGAAGTCAGCAAGGCCGTGACCGAAGTTGAAGCGCTGGCGGTCAACAGCGAACAGATCGGCTCGGTGCTGGAAGTGATCCGCAGCATTGCCGAGCAGACCAACCTGCTGGCGCTGAACGCCGCCATCGAAGCCGCACGCGCCGGCGAAAGCGGGCGCGGGTTTGCGGTGGTGGCCGACGAGGTGCGCAACCTGGCCAAACGGACTCAGGACTCGGTGGAGGAAATTCGCCTGGTGATCGAGCGCATCCAGAGCGGCACCCGTGGCGTGGTGGCGACCATGCATTCCAGCCAACAGCAGGCCCAGAGCAATGCCGGGCAGATCCATCAAGCGGTGCAGGCGCTGGGCAAGATCAGCGATGCGGTGACGGTGATCAGCGACATGAACCTGCAGATCGCCAGCGCCGCCGAACAACAGAGCGCCGTGGCCGAAGAGGTCAACCGCAACGTCTCGGCGATCCGCACCGTGACCGAAACCCTCACCGGCCAGGCCACCGAATCGGCGGCCATCAGCAGCCAACTGAATGCGCTGGCGACCCAGCAGATGAAGTTGATGGACCAGTTCAAGGTGTAGAAAACCATGCGATCCCTGTGGGAGCGGGCTTGCTCGCGAATACGGTGGGTCAGTTACAGATGAATTGACTGACCCACCGCATTCGCGAGCAAGCCCGCTCCCACATTTAGCCCGCGTTGCATCAGGTAGACAGGCTGTTGCTTTGCACTTGATCTGGCTTTTGATTCAACCACTCAGGTCGGCTTTCAGGCCGCCGTGCTGTAGATCTTGATCTTGATCTGAGGCGCCCCGTTAACCACGATGGCCGAACGCAGGCTTGAATCCGTGGGTAACCCGGCAGGACGCCGGGTTAGCCG
>NZ_JAAAFV010000034.1:0-40781 GCF_019352915.1 Pseudomonas sp. Xaverov 259
GAGGACTTTTTGGTTACCTTTTTGGTCCTTCAAAAAGTGACCCGCCGTCAGGGCGGAACCCTAAGCCGCCATTACCGCAGCAACGGATATATACTCAATCACCAGCCATCTTTAAGCATCCGCAATTCCAGATGCTGCAACAGCATGATGGTCTTGCCATCAACAATCTCCCCACTGCTCACCATCGCCAGCGCCTGCTCAAACCCCAGCTCCAGCACTTCGATATCCTCACCCTCCTCCTCCAGCCCGCCCCCCGTACCAATCTGATCCGCCTGCGAATACTCACCGATAAAAAAGTGAATACGCTCAGTCACCGAGCCTGGACTCATAAACGCCGCGTAGATTTTTTCCACATGCCCCACGCGATACCCAGTCTCTTCCTCAGCTTCCAGGCGAATACGTTCTTCAGGGCTGGCATTGTCCAGCAACCCGGCGGCCGCTTCGATCAAGTAACCGGGGTAATCGTTGACATACGTAGGCATGCGAAACTGCCGGATCAACAGCACCGTGCGCTGCCCACGGTTGTACAACAAAATGGTCGCGCCATTACCCCGGTCATACACCTCACGGGTCTGGGCCTGCCAGCTGCCGTCCTGGCGGCGCAGGTCGAAGCTGTACTTTTTCAAGTTGTACCAGCTGTCTGAGAGCGTCTCTTCAGCAGTGATGCGAATGGGGCTGTTGTCCATGGTCGGGCCTTTGTTCATAGAAGCCGGGAGCATGTCGCGCCAGCAATGTCAGCGTCAAGCGGCCTGCTTACAGAGGCGGCTGCTTGATGCGCGACCACGCAGCAGCGACCTCTTGCGCATTGGCCGCCTTGATGCGCGCAAGATTACGCGGGTACTCCACGCCTGGGTTTTCCGTAAAGCGCGTGGCAGTGAATTGACCATTGCTGGCGCGCAGGATGTAGCCCGTGTCCTGGCACTGCCCAGAGGCCAGAAACACCACGCCCGGCGTCACCCACTCTGGCTTGAGTTCATCCGGTTCGTCGGTTACGCCCCACATGCGCGTCTTGGCCACTGGCGAGATCGCGTTGACCTTGATGCCGGCCTCGGCGCCTTCATGGCTCAGGGCGTTCATGATGCCCAATTGCGCCATCTTGCCGGCGCTGTAGGCCACCAGCCCGGTTTGCTCATATTGAACGTACATGGCGCGGTCGGAGGTGGTCAGGATGATGCGCGGCGCCGCCGAGCGCAGCAGGTGCGGCCAGGCGTGCTTGCACAACCACAGCGGCGCGTAGAGGTTGATGTCCATGGCGCGCTGGAGGAAGGCGGCGTCGAGGTCGGCGATGCTCTGGTAACCCACCCAACCGGCGTTATGGATCAGGATATCGAGCTGGCCGTAAGCCTCGATCGTGAAGCGGATGAGTTGCTGGCAGCCCTCGTCCGTAGACAGGTCGCCGCCATGCCCGAGCACCGCCAGCCCTTCGGCCTGCAAGGCGGCGGCCGCTGCGTGCACCACTGACGCATCGGTGCCGGCGCCCAGCTTGTCGGCGCCGATATCACTGATCACCACGCGCGCGCCGCCTTGGGCGAGCGCCCGTGCATAACTGAGACCCAGCCCGCGCGCACCGCCGGTGATAATTGCCGTTTTGCCGGTAAAATCCATGTCTGTGCTCTCCTGTTCGGCCGCCCACCCTAACAACCCGAGCAGCGGTTGTTCAAGGCTGCAACACTTTGCAAGCAATCCCCCTCTACGGCCGTCGAATTAATGCCTGAGCGCACACGCCATCTGGTAAAACGCCTGCTTCACCTTTGTCCTGGAACCTTCATGTCCTCTCGTTTTCTGTCCCGCCTGGGCCTGCGCTGGTTTCCCCTGCTGTGCATGGCCATCCTGATTGTCGGCCTGCCGGTGGGGTGCGCCGTGCTGCAACACAAGGAGCGCGAGCTGGTGTTTCGCATCGAGCCGGGCACCGCCAGCTGGTACACCGGCCTGCCCAAAGCGGTGCAGGAATTCGATATCAAGCCGGCCAGTTTCAAATCGGGGCAGAACCTGCATGGTTGGTGGTACCCGGCCGACAACAAGGATGCGCCGGCGATCCTCTACCTGCACGGCGTGCGCTGGAACCTCACCGGGCAGTTGTTTCGCATCGAACAGCTGCACGCGCTGGGTTTTTCGGTGCTGGCCATCGACTATCGCGGTTTTGGCCAAAGCCACGGTGATTTGCCGTCGGAAACCTCGGTCTACGAAGACGCGCGTATCGCCTGGGAGCGTTTTCAAACCTTGCAGCCCGACCCAGGCAAACGCCTGATCTACGGGCACTCACTGGGCGGCGCCGTGGCTATCGACCTGGCAGTTGAGCTGAGCAAGCAAACGCCGGTTCCGGTGCGCGGGCTGGTGATCGAGTCCACCTTCACCTCGCTGGGAGATGCAGCCACCGCCGTGGCCAATACCTCGTTGCCGGTGCGTTGGTTGCTGTCGCAGAAATTCGATTCCATCGACAAGATCGCCGACGTGCACATGCCGTTGCTGGTGGTGCACGGCCTGGCCGACCAATACGTGCCACCGCGTTTCAGCCAGCAGTTGTTTGAAGCCGCCCAGCAGCCCAAACGGTTGCTGCTCGTACCCGGCGCCACCCATAACAACAGCATGAGCCTGGCCGGCCGCAGTTATGGCCAGGCACTCGATAAGCTGATGCGCGCCAAGACGCCAGCAACGATAGTCAAGCACTCCACAGGTGGCGACGGCGACTCGTAACGCCACTTTTCGGCACTGGGTTCGCGCTTGGCTGTCAAGCGCCAACCCTGCCCATACTGGCCCAAAACAAATTCTGATCAAATATTAACCGAAGGTTAAATCGCCAACCCTGCCGGGCCTTCGCAAAGTTATCCACAGAGATACCCACGGTTTTCGTGGACAACTCTTTTTACTTTTTTACGATTTTTTTGCTCAGTAAACCCCTGTGGGAAAGCTACCCGGCAGCAAAATCTCGCGATTCACATCGCGTATATCGTTATAGCCACACAGTGCCATCGACACATCCAACTCGCGGGCGATGATGTCAAGTGCCTTGGTCACACCGACTTCACCCAGCGCGCCCAACCCATATAAATGCGCGCGGCCGATCATGGTGCCTTTGGCGCCGAGTGCCATGGCCTTGAGCACGTCCTGGCCGGAGCGAATGCCGCCATCGAGCCACACTTCAATCTGCTCGCCCACAGCCGTTGCAATCGCCGCCAATTGGCTGATGCTCGACGGTGCGCCATCAAGCTGGCGGCCACCGTGGTTGCTCACCACTAACGCATCCGCACCGCAATGGGCGGCCAGCCGCGCATCTTCCACATCCAGGATGCCCTTGATAATCAGCTTGCCGCCCCAGCATTTTTTGATCCACTCCACATCGTCCCAGCTCAGGCGCGGGTCGAATTGCTGGCCGATCCAGGATGACAGCGAACTGATATCGGCCACGCCTTTGACATGCCCGACGATATTGCCGAAGCCATGGCGCTTGGTGCCGAGCATGCCCGCCACCCAACGCGGTTTTGTCAGCATGTTGAGAATATTCGGCACGGTCAGTTTGGGCGGGGCCGACAAGCCGTTGATCAAGTCCTTATGGCGTTGGCCCAGGATCTGCAAATCCAGAGTCAGCACCAGCGCATCCACACCGGCGGCCTTGGCGCGCTCGATCAACTGCTCCATAAACGCGCGGTCACGCATCACATACAACTGGAACCAGAACGGTTTGCCGACGTGGGCGGCAATGTCTTCCAGCGAACAAATGCTCATGGTCGACAAGGTATAACGCAGGCCGAACGCGGCGGCGGCGCGGGCGGTAAGGATCTCGCCGTCGGCATGCTGCATGCCCGCCAGCCCGGTGGGTGCCAGGGCCACGGGCATGGCCATGTCCTGGCCGATCATAGTGGTGCGGATTGAACGCTCATCGATATTGCGCGCCACGCGCTGGCGAAACTGGATGCGGGCAAAATCGCTTTGATTCGCGCGGTAAGTGCTTTCAGTCCAGGAGCCGGAGTCGGCGTAATCGTAGAACATCCGTGGGACACGTTTTTGCGCGAGCCTGCGTAAATCTTCGATGGTTGTGATCATCGGCATCTAGGTCACCTCTCCCTGAACTGAGCCTGGAGAGTAACCGCCCATCGGCTTGGCAACCAGCCATTGCGTTTAGATTGGCGGGCGACTAATCTCGCACAAACCCGCATAAAGACGCATAACCATGCACAACACCCATCAAGCCATTGACCTGCCTTCGTTGCGCAAACAGAAGATTTTGCTGCTGCTGGAACGCGATGGCAAAGTTACCGCATCCGAATTGGTCGAACACTTTGCCGTGTCCCAGGACACCATCCGCCGCGACCTCGGCGAACTCGCCGCCGCCGGGCTGCTGCAACGCGTGCACGGCGGCGCCCTGCCCCGGCCCAAAGACACCGGCAAGGACTTTTTCACCCGTGTCGGCGAAACCAACGAGATCAAGCGTCACCTTGCCCGACTGGCCGCCGACCTGGTGCAAGACGGCCAGATCGTACTGTTCGATTCCGGCTCGACCACGCTGCAGATCGCGCAGTCCTTGCCGCGTTCGATCCGCCTGACCGTGGTCACCCCGTCGCCAATGATCGCCATCGCCTTGGCCGATCATCCCGAGGTCAAAGTGATCCTCGCCGGCGGCCAACTCAACCCCGCCACCCTGTCCACCAGCGGCCAGGACGCCGTGCGCCTGATCCAGAGCATCAAGGCCGATTTGCTGTTTACCGGCGTCTGCGCGCTGCACCCGCAAGTGGGCATCAGCTCGCTGCATTTTGATGAAGTGGCGGTCAAGCAAGCCCTGCTCGACAGCGCTTCCCACGTGGTGGCCGTGACCCTCGCGGACAAGCTCGGCGCGGTGGAACCCTTTGTGGTGGCGCCGTGTAACCGCATTCATACGCTGATTACCGAATGGCATGTGCCCAGTGTCGAGGCGTATGAGCAATTAGGCTTGGAAGTGCTGCGGGTAGAGGTCGAGTAGCAACAAGCCATCGGTCACGGCGTGGCCGCTGGCGGTGTTGTCGAAGATGCACCAGGCAGGCATGCCTGATTCGGCACATTGACGCAGCTGTTCAGCCAGCGCCTGCACCCGTTGCGGGCCATAGGCACTGTGGTAGATGCGCGGCGAGCCATGCAGGCGCCAGTACTGCACGCCCTGCCAACCTGCGCTGGCATCGAGCACCGCTGGGTCGGCGGTCACGCGGCCTATCTGCAGGTCCACCAGCAACGCCTGCGCCTCAAGCCAGCTGGCGTGGCGTGGTTCAAGCACCACGGCACCGGCAAAACGCTGGCGCAATGCAGTGAAAAAACTTAACGCCACACTGGGTTCATAACGCAGCGAAGGCGGCAATTGAATCAGCAGGCAGCCGAGTTTTTCACCCAAGCGCAAGCACTGTTCCAGGAACTCATCCAGTGCCGTCTCGCAGTGCTGCAAGCGCAGTTCATGGGTGATGAACTTGGGCGCCTTGACCGAAAACCGAAACCCCGGCGGCACCGACTGCGCCCAGCGCTTGTAGGTGTTGGGCTGGTGCGGCCGGTAAAAGGAGCTGTTGATTTCCACCGCATTGAATCGCGATGCATAGCGCTGCAAATGCGTGCCCTCGCCCGTAAAGGCCGGCCAGTGTTCGCGCGGCAAGCTCCAGCCCGCGCAGCCCACGTAGAGCGGCGCCATCAAAACAGAACCTTGGCCGCGTCACGCATGAAAATCTCGATGGTCTTGGGGCCCACGCCGTCGAATTCGGCCAGGCGTTTTTCGAATGCCTGGCGGTCATCGCTGGCGCTGCGCATGTGGCTGATCTTGCCCGCGTACTCGGCATTCAACTTGGCGCTGAGGTCCAGCAGACGCTGCGCCGTGCTTTCGTCGTAACGCACGTAATGGGCACGCCCGAGCATCGAAACCAGTTCACGCGACGTGCAATGTTGCAACTTGCGTGCAGTGTCGCGGCCCTCTTGCTCCACGATCACCTTGTAAGCCTGCGCCGCAATGGGCGCCTGAATACGCTTGCCCATCAGAAAGCTGGCGACAAACCATTTGAACAGGCTGGCGTCATCGTCGGGCGCCAGTTCAATGCCCAGTTCAGACGCCGTGATCGACCGGGCCATGCTCAGTGGCCCAGCTTGCGCTCGGCCTTGGCGGCCTGCTCGTTGATGGCGTAAGTCTGGCGTTCGGTGTCCTTGATCGACGTGGGCGTCAACACTTTGTCCACGGTTTCGGTCTTCGGATTTGTCTGTTCCAGCGTCTGCCCCTTGGCAGGTGGTTGACGGCCTTTCTGGGCGTCTTCGGAGCTGATGGGTTCCGGGGTTTTGTCGACAGTCTTGGGGTCGGTCATGGTGAATCTCCAGACAATTGAAGGCCGGCAAAAAGCAGCAGGCACTTATGCAGCAGAGGCCGGCGCTTTTCGATAGTTCAAGGTTTTTGCAGGCCAGACTTCCACGAAAACCATCTACAAAAACCATCCACGAAATAAGTCCAAATTAATTTAAACCTTTGCCGTCCACGCTCGATCCACTCTCCCACACAGCGTGTTTAATTCATCCAGCAGGAGAGACTCGACCATGAGCTCACAACTCAACGGCAAGAACATCCTTATCATCACCTCCAACACCGGCATCGAGCGCGATGAACTGCTCAAGCCGCTGCAAGCACTGCGCGGCTATGGCGCGACGGTGACGCATGGCTCCAGCAAAGGTGGCACCGTACAGACCTTTGTCGGCGACACGGAGAAAGACCAGACCGTGGAATCCGAGGTCAAGCTGTCGCAGGTGCTGAGCAGCGACTTCGACGCGCTGGTAATTCCCGGCGGCACCGTGAATGCCGACACCCTGCGCCAGGACGCAGCTGCGCTGAAGTTGATCAGCGACTTCGCCAAGGCCGGCAAAACCGTTGCCGCCATCTGCCACGGCCCATGGGCACTGATCGATGCCGGCGTGATCAAGGGCAAGACCCTTACCGCGTACAAAAGCGTGCGCATCGACCTCGAAAATGCCGGCGCTGCAGGTGTGGTCGATGCCCAAGTCAAGGAGTGCAAGGCCAACGGCTGGACCTTGATCACCTCGCGCACACCGGATGATTTGCCGGCATTCAACGAGGCGATTGCCAAGGCCGTCGCAGGTTAACTGCCAGACTTGAACGCAAACAGGCGCCCGTAGGCGCCTGTTTGCTGTGTGGCTTGTGTTCAGTGTTTACGGTGCTATTTATTTATGGTGCTATTTATTTATGGTGCTGGGCCATCTCACGTTTTGGCCCGAACATGGCCCACGCTATCAGCCCGAACAGCGGCACAAAAATCAGAATGATCAACCATAACCCCTTGGTCTCCCAGCCGCCGGTGCTGCGCAACACGATGTTGATTGCCCACAGCTCCAACACCAGCAAAATTACCGCCAGCACGATCCAGATATAGTCTATTTGCATGCATCACCTCCTGAGGTCGTATGCATTAGGTCAAGGGATCGGCGTGAGGGTTCATTAAAAATATCGGTGCACGGCCTTTCGTCGTGGCGGCGAAAAAAATCCAAACTTTGCCAGATCACCTGCACTCCCAATTAATGCCTCCCTTTGGATTTAGAGGAAGGGACGCTTTTGACAGGTGAAGCATGGAAAAGGATTCTCGTCATGAAGACCGGTATTTCCTGCAAGATCGTGTTAGTGATTTGCCTGACCGGATGGTTGGCAACACCCGCCTACGCAGCCTTTGGCGACGCCATCCCAGGCTCGGCCCTGCCTCCAGGCTCGTACCCCAGCAGCCCGGCGGACAGCAACAAAAAAGCACAGACGCCGCCGAAGGAAAAGGCTTCCTCCAGCGGCTCGTCAACACAGCAGCAAGGCGCGAAGAAACCCCAGAAAAAAGCCCCCAAAAAAGGCCGTTGATCTAGCGCCATATCTTGCGGGTGTTGCCCGTCATGCGCCGCAACACCTGTGGGTTACCGCACAGGTAATGCACGATTACCATGCCGATATGCCCCACGATCAACACCAGCATTGTCCAGCCCAGCAAGCTATGAAAGTTGCGTCCCAGGTCAATCATCCACTGGATTTTCTCGCCCTCGAAACCCGCCATGATCGGCACGCCAAACGCCGAAAATTCACGGCCGGAGCCGTACTGGCGCACCAGCCCGATAAAGGGGATCAGGAACATCAGCGCATACAACGCAGTATGCCCGACAGAAGCCGCACGGTTCACGCTCGGTGGGCGGTTGTGCCGGCTCAGCAGGGTCCAGCCGGCTCGCAGTATCAGCAGCACCAGCAGAAGCAGGCCCGCCGATTTGTGATACGGCCATAGCAGCTTGTCCAGCGCAGAATCGGAGGACAGATAGTGGACAACCGCCGAGCAATAACTCCAGCTAAACACGATTGCCATCAGCCAATGCAACGCCCGGCTGAGCGGGTCGTAGCGCTCGCTCGCGCAGAAGGAATTGGGCATCTCATCAGAAGTTTTCGTCATCGCGGCCTCTTATTAGTCTGTGCATCACATGGACCGTGAAGATGGCATTTCCGGCAAAAAAATAGAATTGATGAGGATGCCCTCGCGAAACATCAGGCCGTTTCCTACGATATTTTGGGACGCTCTTAGGGTCTTACGGCACCGGCAACCAACCGCTGAAACCGTTTTTGGCCAGCGGGCACCAGGCAAAGTCGCCTGTCGGGTCGGGCAGTAGCTGATGCTCAACGCCCGCCAACGCGCCACTCTTCCAATCAAACACCCTTGAGTCTCGCCAGGCCAGGACCACGCCCTGGGCCTGGCTTTCATCGGCATTGATCCAACGTGCCGCCGCGGCCGCCATAAAGGCCTCAATCGGCTCGTCGTCTATCTGCGATCGATACGAGGACGCCAAGAGCCAGCGGCACACGTTCAGGTGATAGGTCCAATCCTGAGCAACCTGGTGGCGGTAGGCCCAGGTCATGAAGCTGCGAAACAGGTTCAAGCCCTCCGGCGGGTCGAGCTTGAGCAGCGCCGGGCAGATATCGAACAAGGTGTGCCAGTACGGCAACAAGCGTGCATCCAGGTGCACGAAACAGCGCGAATTGCTCGGGTATTCGGGGCGCAAGGGTTCGGCGCGCAAACGCCGGGATGCCTTGCTGACCAGGCGGCTGGCGCCTGCTGGCAATGGTGGGTTCATGAAACGCACTCACAGTCGTGACGATAGAACGCCTCCTGATCACAGGAAGCCCAAGGCACACGTCAGAAAGCGGGGGAAGCGCGAGGGTTGGCCGACGGCCAGGAATAGCGTGGAGGGGCTTTATTGCGCCGTTCATGGGCCGGGCGCGGGGTTTGCCCCAGGCCGAGCAGCCAGGCCAGGCCGATCATGAACACGATGGCCACGGTCACGGCCGCGCACACCGGGCAGGCAAAGTAGTTCGAGATGTTGCTAGAGGCGGTGTTTCCTAACCCTTTGTCGGAAAGTGGCGCTTGGCTACCGTCCACCGAACAGAACGCACCGCCGATGCCATTGAGCTGCAAGCCCATCATCTGTCCGTGCCCCAAACCGCAGACGAACAGGTTCATCAGCACGCAGAAGTACAGGGCCCAGGCGATCAGCGAACGGTCGGGGTGGCTCAATTTCATGGCGGCGACTCTACCACCGAAGCCGCAAAAGGATGAAGCGCCACGCGCCCCTGTGGCAGAACGTCGCAGATTACGTGGGCTGGCCGGGGTTGGTAGACTGTGCGCCCGCATCATTACTCCTTTTCAAAGCCTGAACTGTCGATCCAGAGCAATGCAGGCGTTTCACAGGATGCACAGTTGATGAGTACGTTATTCACCCGCCGCAAAGTGCTGACCGGTATGGGCCTGCTGGGCCTGGGCAGCCTGCTGGGCGGCTGTGACTACAGCCCCAAGCTGAACTTCAAGTACGGCAAGGACCTCAGTGACAAGATTATGGGCCGCACCTTCAAGCTCAAGAACACCGACGGCGAAACCGTCACCCTGAGCTCGTACCGTGGCCTGATGCCAGTGGTGTTCTTCGGCTTCACCCAGTGCCCGGCCGTGTGCCCCACCACCCTGGCCCGCGCCGCCCAGGCCAAGAAGCTGATGGGCCGCGATGGCAAGATCATGCAAGTGGTGTTTATCACCCTCGACCCCGAGCGCGACACCCCCGAATTGCTCGACCGCTACGTCAAGGCCTTCGACCCCAGCTTCGAGGCGCTGTATGGCACCCCGGAAGAAATCGCCGTGGCCGCCAAGGAGTTCGGGATCTTTTATGAAAAGATCCCGGCCGGGGACACCTACACCCTGTCCCACACCTCCACCAGTTTCGTGTTCGACACCCGTGGCAACCTGCGCCTGGGCCTGTCGGCATCCCTTACCGCTAAAGAGTGCGCAGAAGACCTGCTCACCGTCATGGAGGTCTGCTAATGACTGCCGTTCAAACCCTCAAGCGCCTGACATTCGGCCTCACCTTGCTGGGCCTCGCGGCGCACGCCAGCGCCCAGGTACAGGTCAGCGACGCGTGGGTACGCGCAACCGTGGCCGGCCAGACCTCCAGCGGCGCGTTCATGACCGTCACCGCCGACAGCGACAGCAAACTGCTCAGCGTGAAGTCACCTGTGGCCAAGGACGTGCAGATTCATGAGATGAGCATGAAGGACGACGTGATGCGCATGGGCCCGGTGGATTCGGTGGCCCTGCCTGCCGGCAAAGCGATCAAGCTCGACCCGGAGGGCTACCACGTGATGCTCATGGGCCTCACCGGCCAGATCAAGCAAGGCGACCAGGTGCCGCTGACCTTGACAGTGGAAAACGCCAAGGGCGAGAAGCAGACTGTTGAAGTAACAGCCCCTGCCCGAGCGCTGACCGACATGGGTGACATGGACCACAGCAAGATGCACTGAACCGCCCGTGGGGAGAGCCCGACTTGCTGTGGCTAGCAAGAGGCTCTGGGGCAAGCAGGATTGTTGTGGCAAGCCTGCTTGTTGTGGCGAGCAGGCTTGCCCTGCGCTGGGGCGCGAAGCGGCCCTAAAACCAGACGCCGCATTCTTGCTGATTAAACGCAGTAGCCCTATTGGGGCTGCTGCGCAGCCCAACGCAGGGCAAGCCTGCTCGCCACAACAGCCTTTTAGCCACAGCAAGTCTTCTAACCACAACAAGTCTTCTAACCACAACAAGCCTTCAAGACACAACTTACCCCTCTCACACCCCATATCTAAAACCTCTGCCATCAACACTTTCTATATATTTTCAATCTACCCCAACACCCGCTAGCCTGATTGCGCCGCAACGACGGCCCATAACTCCAACAATAAATCAGGTGTCTCTGTGAACAACACATCCCCCCAACGTGCGGTGAAAAGCTTGCTTTCCCTCGCCGTGACCCTCGCTCTGTTCAACAGCCTCAGCGCCTATGCCGCCAACACCGGCGAGCTGCCCTGCACCACCACTGAACAATGCGCGGCCCAGGCGGCCAAGGTCGGCGCCACGCCCGACAGCTCGCAAACCGAGCACAAAGCCAAAGGCGACCCGACCCAGACCCAATTCGCCTGGCTCAACCGCATCAACAAAGCCTCGATCGTGATGCTCACCGAAGAAGGCATCGTCAAACCCGAGATGGGCCAAAAGATCGCCGGCGGTGTGCGCTACGCCATCGCCCAGGCCGACCAGCCCGGCGGCACGCGCCCCAGTGATGTGCTGCAACTGGAAAAAATCATGACCGACAAGATCGGTCCCGAAGCCTCGTTGATCCACTCCGGCCGCAGCCGCCAGGACATGCTCGCCACCTACCGCCTGGCCGCCCTGCGCAGCCAGGTGCTGGCCTACAGCGAAGCGCTCAACGCCACACGCCAACGCCTGCTGAACATCGCCGACAAAAACGTCGACACCCTGGTGCCCGCCTACACCAACGGCGTGCAGGCCATGCCCATCAGCTATGCGCATTACCTGTTGGCGTTTGAAGCCGCGTTCGACCGCGACGGCCAGCGCATCCGCGAACTGTATGCACGCCTTAACCAGAGCCCGATGGGCACCGCCGTACTGGCGAACTCGGCGTATCCGCTGAACCGCGAGCGCCTGGCCGAGCTGCTGGGCTTTGATGGCGTGCGCGAGAACTCGCTGGATTCCAGCCAGGTCTCGACCTATGACATTCCCATCGAGGCCGCCAATATGGCGGCATCGTCCGCCATCCGTGTGGGCGCGATGATTGGCGATATCCACACCCAATACCATCAGATCCGCCCCTGGTTGCTGCTCGATGAAGAAGCCACCTACACCAGCAGCGCCATGCCGCAAAAACGCAACCCGGGCTTGCTGATGCGCGCGCGTGAGAGTGCCTCGGACGTGGTGGGGCTGGCCCAGGCCGTGACCTTGCGCGCGCATAACGTCACCACCGGCATGACCGACTACAAGTTCGCCTTCGACTCGCTGGGCGTGTTCCGCTCGACCCAGGAAATGTTCCACAGCCTCGACGCGGTGCTCGACGCGCTGCAGATCAACCCGCAGCGCGCGCTCGAAGAACTGGAGTCGGAATGGACCACCTCGATGGAGCTGGCCGACACGCTTGAGCGCCAGTACAAAGTGCCGTTCCGCATCGGCCACAGCTTTGCCTCGCTGATCGTCACCGAAGCGCGCAGCAACGGCACCACGCCGAAGACCTTCGCCTATGCCGACGCGCAGAAGCTGTATAGCCAGGCAGCGGACAAGTACAAATGGACGCCCAATACCCTGCCGCTCGATGAAGCAGGTTTTAGAGCGGCGCTGTCGCCCACCAATATGGTGCAGACGCGCAAAGGCACCGGCGGCCCGCAGCCCCAAGAGGTCAAGCGCATGCTGGTGGAGGCGCGCAAGACGCTGCAGGCAGATCAGCAGTGGCTCAAGGAGCGGCGTGAAAAGCTCAAAGGCGCCGAAACCCATCTCGACCAGGCCTTCGACAAGCTGGCCGACAGCAAGCGCTGAACCGATTGTGGTGGCCCCAGGCTTTGGGCATATTGACGGCCGGGCCGCTTGCGGCCACCCACCACTGCGTCTTGTCACGGGATAGGCCACCATGGAACTTCGCCATTTACGCTATTTCATCATGGTGGCCGAAGAGCGACATTTCACCCGTGCCGCTGCACGCCTGAACATGCAACAACCGCCCCTGAGCCAGCAGATTCGCGCCCTGGAGCAGGAGCTGGGGTTCGATCTGTTCAAGCGCCACCCCAAGGGCGTGGACCTGACGGCCGGCGGCCGGGTGTTTCTTGAAGAAGCCCAAGCCATTCTGGCGCGTGTCGAGCATGGCGCACTCAAGGCCTCTCGCGTGGCCCAAGGTATCGAGGGCACGCTGGCCATCGGTTTCACCAGTTCGGCCGCCGCCCACGCACTGATCCCACGCATCATCCGCGCCTACCGCGAGCGCTACCCGGCGGTAGAGCTGTCGATAAACGAAGGCAGCGCCCGGGAGCTGACTGAAGACGCCATCGAAAAACGCATCGACGTCGGCATCCTGCGCGCGCCGGTCAGCACCCATCAAAGCCTGACCTTCCACCGCCTGCTCAACGAAGAAATGCTGCTGGTCCTGCCCACCGGCCATCCGTTGCTGGCCGCCGCCGACAGCGCCATCCCCATTGCTGCGCTCAAAGACGAACGCTTTATCCTGGTCCGCCGCCCCGGCGCGCCGGGCATGTACGCCAACCTGATCACCGCCAGCCAGAACGCCGGTTTCGAACCCAAAATCGCCTTTGAGGTGGAACGCATGCTGACCAACGTCAGCCTGGTCGCGGCCGGTGAAGGCATCTCCGTGGTGCCGGCGTCGATGCGCGATGTGCACCGCGACAGCGTGGTGTATTGCCGGATCAAGGATGCCCGCCCCAAGCTGCTGGCGCCGATTACGCTGGTGCGGCGCACGTTTAATCCGTCGGCGCCGTTGCAGAACTTTATAGGCCTGGCACGCGAGCTGGGGGCGGTGTATCGCAAAGGCTGAGACCCTTCACCCTCGGTTGCGTCATCAAATGAAACCCCTCACTGAGCAATTCGACCGTGGCACGGATGCTTTCAGTCTGGCGCGGCACCGCGAACAGCCCGTAGTTGACGCTCAACGCGGCGTTGCTTGCGGGCGCCAGCGCAATCACGCGCATGGTGTGCGGGTTGATATTGTCGGCGGGCAACAGGGCAACGCCCAGCCCGTTTTCGACAGCCGCGCTGATCACACCGACGTTCGGGCTGGTGACGGTCACGCGAAAGTCGCGACCGGCCGCCAGTAATGCGTCGAACATCAAGCGTCGCCACGCGCATGGCTCGGCGTACACGATCACGTCCAGAGGCAGTGCCGGATCGACTTCATCGTCAATCGCGCACACCCAATAAAGCGGCACATTCCAGGTACGCACCGGGTCGGCGGCGAATACCGAGCTGACGCCAATAGCCACATCCAACAGGCCGTCGTGCCAGCGCTGCGCTAAAGCGTCGCCGTGGTCCACGGTGATTTCCATGTGCATATGCGGGCAGGTGCGGCGCAGACGGCCCAACGCCGCCGGCAAGGTGGTGACCGCCACGTCTTCGGACAAGCCCACGCGCACAGTGCCCATCACCGTACGCTCCTTCAGGCGTGTGGCGACCGTTTCACCCAGGGCCAGGATGCGTGTGGCGTAGCTGAGCAACAGCTCGCCCTCAGTAGTTGGCACCACGCCACGCCCGGTGCGGCGCAGCAGGCGTTGCCCAAGCACCTCTTCCAGACGGCGAATCTGCGCACTCAGGGCCGATTGCGCCCTGCCCGCCTGCTGGGCGGCGCCACTGAGGCTACCGTGGTGGCACACCGCAACGAAAGTGCGCAGCAAATACGGTTCGAAGGCATCGGATATCATGTTTGGCATAACTCTGAATCATTTGGTATGAGCCTACCTTGATAGCTTGCCGATGGCTACGCTGCTCAGCCTGTTCAATCAGTGAGTAATACGCCATGAACCACACCGAAAACACACGCATCGTTTTGGCCGCACGCCCCGACGGGCGCCCGAAAATCAGCGACTTCCGCCTGGAACACTCACCTGTCCCCGAACCCGCCGACGGCGAAGTGTTGCTGGAAAATCTCTACCTGTCCCTCGACCCCTATATGCGCTGGCGCATGAGCGCGGCCAAATCCTATGCCGAGCCGGTGGGCATTGGCGAGGTGATGGTGGGTGGCACCGTCGCGCGCATCAAACAGTCGCGTCACAGCGACTGGCACGAAGGCGATATTGTTCTGGCCTACGCCGGTTGGCAGCGTTTTGCCTTATCCAACGGCCAGGACTTGCGCCGCCTCGACCCCAGCGTCGCCCATCCCACCACTGCGCTCGGTGTACTCGGCATGCCGGGGTTTACCGCCTACGCCGGGCTGCTGAATATCGGTAAGCCAAAACCGGGCGATACCGTCGTGGTGGCAGCGGCCAGTGGCGCAGTCGGCTCGGTGGTCGGCCAGATCGCTCGGCTGCAGGGTGCCCGCGCCGTGGGGATTGCCGGCGGCGCCGACAAGTGCGCTTTCGTGAAGGATGAACTGGGCTTTGATGCAGTCATCGACCATCGCGCCCCGGACTTTGCCGGACAACTGGCCAAGGCCTGCCCGGACGGCATTGATGTGTACTTCGAGAACGTCGCCGGGCCGGTGTGGGACGCGGTACGCCCACTGCTCAACGACTTCGCGCGGATTCCGGTGTGCGGGTTGATCGCCCACTACAACGACGGCGCGATACAGCACGCACAGGCCGACCGACTGCCGGCGACGATGCATGACATCCTCGCCAAGAGCCTGACCGTGCGCGGGTTTATCCAGACTGAATTTGTCGACCAACAACAAAACAGGTTCTTGCAGGAAGCTGCGCAGTGGATCGCCGAGGGCACACTGAAATTTCGCGAGGACGTCATCGACGGCCTGGCCCAGGCACCTGAAGCGTTTATCGGGCTGCTGGAGGGGCGCAATTTCGGCAAGCTGATCGTGCGCCTCAATCCACAATAAACAGCTTCGCACCACTGCGGGTGGATGAGCGATGGCCTTCCATGTCATTGCCTACCTGGTAACTCATCCCGGCCGTCAGCGTGAACTGGCGGCCGTCTTCCAACTCGGTGTGCAACTCCCCTTCAAGACACAGCAATACATGCCCGCGCCAGCACCAGTGATCGGCCAGGTAACCGGAGGTGTACTCGACCATACGCACGCGGGTGGTGCCGAAGTTGCAGGTTCGCCACAGGGCACTCCCGGTAATGCCTGGGTGAAGTTCGGGCTCGACGGTGGACCAGTCGGTGGTGCCAAACGGGACAGCGGTCAGTTCCATGGGGGGCTCGGTCGTCAGTTAACGTGGCACGACACTATCCCCCTGGCACCCGCAGCGACAGACACAGATCGCCAGCTTTTGTAAGATACAGCCGCCCATGCTTGTTATCCTGCCCGCCCGGCTCTCATGGACGCATGCGCATGCAGATCGACCCCGCCTTCATCCTTCATGAAACCGAGCACTGGTTGCTCAATCATCATCTGACCTCAAAGCTGCCGGGCTACCTGATGCTGGGCGCCAAAGCGCCGATCGACTCCCTGGCTGCTATGCCCGAGGCCGCGCTAGCCGAGCTGGGTGGCATGCTCGCCAAAACCCAACGGGTGATGGAGACGCAACTGCGGCCGAAGTGGCTGTATATCAGCCGCTACGGACACATGCCGGGCTTCCCGCTGCACTTTCACTTTATCCCAGTGCATGACTGGGTGGAGCAGGCGTTTTGGCGGGATGAGCGCTATCGGCTGCTGCAAGGTTTTGGTTCAAAGGAACAAGGGCTGACCGATGGGGCTGAGCTGACGCTGTTCGTATGGCGCGAACTTGGCGAGAGCCTTACACCGCCGCCCGCCCAAGGTCCCACCGTGGAACAGGTTATTCAAACACTGCGCACAGCCTTCGGCGCAGAATGAAATCAACGGTGGGAGCTGTCGAGCCCCAGCGAGGCTGCGAAGGCGGCGGCACTGGCGAAACATAAGCTGCCTGAGCCACCGCTTTCGCAGCCTCGCTAAAGCTCGACAGCTCCCACAGGGAATCGGCTGTGTTGGTTAGGTCTCAGTTCGCAGGGCCATCGCGGCAGGCACAAATCCCGCCAGCGAAGCAATTCAAAT
This sequence comes from Pseudomonas sp. Xaverov 259, assembly GCF_019352915.1. NCBI lineage: Bacteria > Pseudomonadati > Pseudomonadota > Gammaproteobacteria > Pseudomonadales > Pseudomonadaceae > Pseudomonas > Pseudomonas sp. Xaverov 259. The sequence continues at coordinate 17,008 of NZ_JAAAFV010000034.1, forward strand.
GTGGGAGCTGTCGAGCCCCGGCGAGGCTGCGAAGGCGGCGGCACAGTCGATACATAAGTTGCCTGACCCACCGCTTTCGCAGCCTCGCTAAAGCTCGACAGCTCCCACAGGGGATCGGCTGTGTTGGTTAGGTCTCGGTTTGCAGGGCCATCGCGTCGAACGCGGATTTTTCCAGCGATATAGATCAAATGTGGGAGCTGTCGAGCCCCAGCGAGGCTGCGAAGGCGGCGGCACAGGCGAAACATAAGCTGCCTGACCCACCGCTTTCGCAGCCTCGCTAAAGCTCGACAGCTCCCACAGGGGATCGGCTGTGTTGGTTAGGTCTCGGTTTGCAGGGCCATCGCGTCGAACGCAGATTCATTCAGCGACGACGCTCAAATGTGGGAGCTGTCGAGCCCCGGCGAGGCTGCAAAGGCGGCGGCACTGGCGAAACATAAGCTGCCTGACCCACCGCCTTCGCAGCCTCGCTAAAGCTCGACAGCTCCCACAGGGGATCGGCTGTGTTGGTTAGGTCTCGGTTTGCAGGGCCATCGCGTCGAACGCAGATTCACTCAGCGACGACGCTCAAATGTGGGAGCTGTCGAGCCCCAGCGAGGCTGCGAAGGCGGCGGCACAGGCGAAACATAAGCTGCCTGACCCACCGCTTTCGCAGCCTTGCTAAAGCTCGACAGCTCCCACAGGGGATCGGCTGTGTTGCTTGGGTCTCAGTTCGCAGGGGTATCGCGACAGACACAACCCCCCCCAGCGACAAAGCTCAAATGCAGGAAGGGTCACAGCCGTTTTACCATTGGGATACACGCCAACGCCAACCCCGAAGGCGAGTGATACACCGCCTGCTCCTCACCCATATACCCGCAGGCCCGGTAGAAGCTCGCCGCATTCAACGTCGCGTCCAGCACGACCTCTTCAATCGCCAGTTCCCGCGCGAGCTTTTCCAGGTGATCCAGCATGGTCTTGCCGTAACCACGGCCAGTAAACGCCGGCAGCACAAACAGCGCACCCACTTCGTTGTTGTCCAGATCGAGCATGCCGGTGGCGACCGGTACGTCATTGACCCAGCCCAGGTAAAACGGCTTGTCCATCAGTGTGTCGTAACCGTCTTCAGCGCGGCCACGGGTCCACAGCGCCATTTGCTCGGCGGTGTAGGCGCCGATGCATTGGCTGCGGATGGCCAACAGGCGAATGGCGAACGCCGCCTGGGCGTCCGCTGGGGTGGCGCGTTTGATCTCTAGCATTGCTCTCTCCGTCCATGACCTCATCGTGCCATTAGTACACGTGTGCTAATCGACCCCTTTACCCGGCGGCGCTATATTCCCCGGCACTTCCAACGCTCTCCCTGGCACCGCACACCTGTTGCGTGAGGGTGCGTTGCGCGTTGGAAAAACCCTAACAATCCCAAGGAAGAAGCATCATGAAACTGCATGCCCCCATTACCCGTCTCACCCTGCTCGGCGCCCTGATCATCGGCGTCGCCGGTTGCAGCAACGTCAAGCCCAGCGAAGACCATCTCAAGACACTGTCGGAAACCAACCTCGGTGAACCGGTCAAGCGTATCTCCAATGTCCGCAGCGACTCCATGACCACCTACTACATCGCCAGCGCCGCCTCCGGCGATTACAACTGCTCCGTGCCCAGCGGCGCCAGCGGTGGCATGTTTGCCGTGGCCAGCTTTGGCCTGATGAAGCCTGCCGCCTACTGCCAGCCCAAGGGTGCTCGGGGCAATGGCTTGACGCCGTTTAACCAGTAACGCCCGATTGGCTGAGGTCACGCAGCGTGCCGCGCAGCTCTGCAGGCCGCACCGGTTTGGAGAGAATCGCGATCTGGCGGTCGTGCAAGGCCGCCTGGATTTTCTCCACGTCGTGGCCGGTGAGGATCAGCGCCGGTACCGCCCAGCCGCGTTGCTGGCGCAGGGCGTCGATGCACTCGATGCCGGTGGCGTGGTTGCCCAGGTCGTAGTCGGCGACGATGATGTCGCAGTCGCTGGCCAGGCCCTGCCCGCTGGACTCGGCCTGCACCTCGCAACCCCAGCGTTCCAGCAAGGCCTGGGTGGCCAGCAGCACGTTGTGGTCATCTTCCACCAGGCAGACTTTCAAACCCGTCAGCAGGCCGGCCTGGCGCGCGTCGTCGCGCGCAACCGGTTGGCGTGGCGCCGTCGCCAATGCCAGGCCATGCAGGCTCACTGAAGTGCCATGGCCCACCCGTGATCGCAGGCTCACCTGCACCCCCATCAATTGCCCCAGGCGCTTGACGATGGACAACCCCAGGCCCACGCCTTCGACATCCTTGTCACGCAGTTGGCGCACCCGATAAAACTCCTCGAAGACCTTTGCCTGGTGCTCCTCGGCGATACCGCGCCCCTGGTCATGCACCTCCACCGACAAGCCGCCGTCGCGCACGCGCACGCCGATCAGCACGGGCCGTTGGGCGCCGTATTTGAAGCAATTGGAGAGCAGGTTTTGCACCATCGTCGCCAGCATCGCGGGGTCGACCTGCACCCAATACGCACACGGCCGCAGGCGCAGTTCCACCCCGGCCCAATGCGCCGCCTCGGCGTGTTGGCGCACCAGGTCGGTGAGGAACTCACCCAGATGAATCACCTGGTACTTGGGCAACAGCCGGCCGTTGTCGAGGGTGTAAAGGTCGAGAATCGAACGGAACAGCTGCGACACGTTGAGCAGCGAACGGTCGATATTGTCCACCAAGCGCTGCTCAGCTTCGCCCAACTGCGCTTCACGCAAACAGGCGGTGAACAGGCCGATGGAATGGATAGGCTGGCGCAGGTCGTGGCTGGCCTGAGCCAGGAAGCGCGATTTTTCCAGGTTGGCGGCGATGGCTTCTTCGGAAGCCTTGCGCGTGCGCTCAAGCAAAATATGCGCGTACACCGGGATCACCGTGCTGGTGATCATCAGCATCAGCACCATGAACGGCTGCGCCTGCCACAGGGGCGTCAGCCGGTACACGATCAGCAGCGCGAGCAACGCCAGGCCCGTGGCAATCGCCAGGTAGCGCGAACCGTAGCGCATGCCATTGCCCAGGTTGACCCACACCATCACCGCATACAGTGGCAACGCCGGTTCACCGCCCACCACCAGCCCGAAGGAGGTGCCGGTGTAGTCGTGGATCATGCCGAAAATCCGCCGCGCCGGGTAATGCCCAGGCCAGCGCGCGATCACCTGGCGCAACACAATGGAGACCAGCAGGAACGCGACGATATACAGGATCACCGGCAAGTAGGTGTCGACCGACTGGCCCGGCAAAAAGCCCAGCGCGCCGATGTAGACGATAGCAATGGCGGCCACCACGATGCGCAGGTTGGCCTGGTCGAGTTCGGAATTGGTCTCATGACTCATGGGGGACGTCCTTGTGCGGCATTCGATCTATCCTTTATGCGTCACAGGCGTGCCTGTGACGCGGTGCTAAAGTAGCATGCCAACGCACATCCATGCCCCAGGAAGGAGCACGCCATGACCGGCCGAATCATCATAGCCGACGACCACCCGATGTTTCGCGAAGGCATGCTGCGCACCGTGCAGCGCCTGTTGCCCGAGGCCGCGGTACAAGAAGCCGGCGACCTCGACGCGGTGCAGGCGCTGATCCGCGAGGGTGGCGATATCGACACGCTGATCCTCGACCTGCGCTTCCCGGGACTGACCAGCATGAACCAACTGGCCGACCTGCGTCAGCAACTGCGGCGCACCACCTTGATCGTGGTGTCGATGGTCGATGACCCGGCGCTGATCGATCAGGTCATGGCCCTGGGCGCCGATGGCTTTATCGGCAAGAACATCACCCCCGATGAAATCGGCCAGGCCCTGTTGGCGATCCGCGAAGGCGAAGTGCTGGTCAAGTTCTCTCCCTCCGGCCTGCTGCCGCTGGGCACCCACAATCTCACCGCGCGCCAGCAGGAAGTGCTGCGCCTGATCGCCCAAGGCAAGACCAACAAGGAAATCGCCAAGGCCCTGGCGATCTCGCCGTTCACCGTGCGCATCCATGTGTCGTCGTTGCTACGCAGCTTGAAAGTGCCTTCGCGCGCGGCGGCGGCGGTCAAGTATTCCGGGGAGTTCTAGGCGTTTTCATTGCCCTCACGGGTGAATGAATAACGGTCGATATCCGTGCGTAACTTCCAGCCCTGGCCTTGCCAATACTCGGCGGCATGGGTGTTGGTCTTGAACACGTCGAGGTGGCATTTGTGGATGCCCAGTTGCTCCAGCGCAGTGAGGCAGCGCTCGACCAACGCTTGGGCGATGCCTTGGCGGCGGTAGTCCGGTAGCACCAGCAGGTGTTGCAGGTAGCCGCGCCTGCCATCATGGCCGCACATCACGCAGGCGATCACGCGGCCTTCGGCTTCGGCGACAAAACTCATCTGTGGGTTGCGGGCCAGGTAGCGCTCTGTGGCCTCGCGGGAGTCGGCGTCACGCAGGGAAATGCCAGGCGTGTTTTGCATCAGTTGGAGTACGGCGTCGTAGTCGCCGGCTTGCATAACGCGGATATTGACCATGGTGATAACAAGCCTCTGAGTGACGCGCCAGTTTGCCTGCATCCGTGCCGCCCGTGCACCTTTGAATACACGACCGGCTGACAAGGTTGGCTATCGCAACGCAAACCAGGTGGTTTTCAGCTGCGTGTACTTGTCGAATGAGTGCAGTGACAAATCGCGCCCGAACCCGGATTGCTTGCCACCGCCGAACGGCACCGCGACATCCAGGGCATCGACGGTGTTGACCGAGACGGTGCCGACATTCAAAGCACGCGCCACCCGATGCGCACGGTTGAGGTTATCACTCCATACCGAGGCCGCCAGCCCGTAGACGCTGTCATTGGCCTGCTGTATCGCTTGCTCTTCGGTGTCAAAGGCGCTGATCGCCAACACCGGGCCAAACACTTCATCGCGCGAGATCTGCATGTTGCCGGTCACCTCGCTGAAAATCGTCGGCTGGATGAAGTTGGAGGAGCCATTGATGATCACCTGCTCGCCACCCGCCAGCAGCCTGGCGCCCTCGCCCTGGGCCTGATGGATCGCCCCCATGATGCGGGCGGTTTGCTCACTGTCGACAATCGCACCGGCAGCGCTGCCAGGGTCCAGTGGATCACCCGGCATCCAGGCACGCGCCTTGGCAATCACACGCTCAACGAACTCGTCATGGATAGAGCGCTGCACATACAGCCGCGAGTTGGCCGAGCACACTTCGCCCTGGTTGAAGAAGATCCCGAAAGCGGCTTTCTCGGCCGCCAGGTCCAGGTCCTGGCAGTCGTCAAACACCAGGTTCGCGCTCTTGCCGCCACACTCCAGCCATACCTGCTTCAAGTTGGACTGCGCCGAGTACTGCATAAAATACTTGCCGACTTGCGTGGAGCCGGTGAACACCAGGCAATCCACGTCAGGGTGCAGCCCCAGCGCCTTGCCGGCAGTTTCGCCGAGGCCCGGCACCACATTCAAAACCCCTTGCGGGAGACCCGCTTCCAGGGCCAGTTGCGCCAGGCGCAAGGCCGAAAAGGGCGACTGCTCGGCCGGTTTGAGCACCACGCTGTTGCCGGCCGCCAACGCCGGTGCGAGCTTCCAGGCCGCCATGTCGAGTGGGAAATTCCACGGCACCACCGCCGCAACGACGCCCAATGCTTCACGGGTGATGGTCGCCAGTGCGTTGTGCGCGGTGGGCGCGACTTGATCGTAGAGTTTGTCCAGCGCCTCACCGTACCAGGCGAATACATTCGCGGCGCCGGGCACATCAATGTTGTAGGCATCCATCACCGGCTTGCCCATGTTCAGCGAATCCAGGAGCGCCAGCTCTTCGCGGTGAGTCATCAGCAGCTCGGAGAGCCTGATCAGGATTCTCTTGCGTTCCACCGGCGGCATACGCCGCCAAGGGCCGGTGTCGAAGGCCTGGCGGGCGCTGCGCACGGCGAGGTCTACTTCTGCGTCACCACAGGCGGCCACACGCGCCAGCAACTGATGGGTGGCTGGGTTGATTGCATCAAAAGTCGCCCCGCTGGCTGCGCTCACGGGCCGGCCACCGATCAAGGCGGTGTCGATGAAGGTCTGGCGGGCAACGCGTTGTTGCCAGTAATTAAGGTCGAACACGGTGTACTCCCAATCAAGGTGGATGGACAGGTGAAGGTTTTATTCTGCGATCTGCAATTCGGGCATCTTCACGCGCAAACCGCGCGTGATGCCCAGCAAACAAATCAGGCCAACCCCCATCCAGCACAGGCCGATGGTGAAGGACAGGCTCGACAGGCTGGTCCACAGCCAAATAGTGCTAAGGAACCCCAGCGCCGGCAGTGCGGCATACAGCAGGTAGTTCCTGGTGCCGCGTAATTGCTGGTCGACCACGTAATGCTTGATCACCGCCAGGTTCACCGCCGAGAACGCGAACAGCGCGCCAAAGCTGATCATGTTGGCCACCGTGTCCAGGGTGATAAACAGCGCAATCAACGAGAACAGGCTGACCAGCACAATCGCGGTGGCCGGCACGCGTTTTTTCGTCACCAGCTTGCCGAGCACGCGAGGCAGCGCGCCGTCACGGCCCATGGCGAACAACACCCGCGACACACTGGCCTGGGAGACCATCGCCGAGGCGAAACAGCCGGCCACATAAGTGGCGGTAAACGCCGTCACCAGCACCTCGCCACCGACCCGGCGCATCACATCCACCGAGGCCGAATCCGGGTCGGCGAAGGTGTTCCATTCCGGGAAGACCATTTGCGCGAAATACGACACCAGCAAAAACAGCAAGCCGCCAAACAGCGACACCACCATGATCGCCAACGGAATGGTGCGGCGCGGGTTGGGTGTTTCCTCGGCCATGGTCGACACCGCATCGAAGCCCAGGAACGACAAACACAGCACCGCCGCACCGGCCATGATCAACGGGGCGCTGAAACCTTCATGATGGAATGGCGCCAGCAATGAAACGGGCGCCGCCTGCCCGTTGAGGTTGTGCACCGACAGCGCCACGAACACCACGATGAACACCAACTGGGCCACGATGAGGACCCAGTTGACCCGAGTGATGGACTCGATGCCCACCAGGTTCAGCGTGGTCACCAGCGCAATCGAGCCGAGCACCCACACGGCGGTGGGCACACCTGGGAAGTACTCGGACATGTAGATGCCGATCAACAAATAACTGAGCAGCGGCAAAAAGATGTAGTCGAGTAGCAAGGTCCAACCGGCTATAAATCCGAAATACGCACCGAACGCCTTGCGTGTATAGGAGTAAACCGAGCCGGAAAACGGATGCGCCTGAACCATGCGCCCATAGCTATAGGCGGTCAGCAGCATGGCCGCCAGGGTCAGCATATAGGCGGTCGGCAAGTGCCCCTTGGTCATCTGCGTGACCAGCCCATAGGTGGTAAACACCGCCAGCGGCACCATGTAGGCCAGGCCGAACAGCACCAGCCCGACCAGCCCGAGCGGCTGGCGAAAGCGGCGCGTTGAAGCGGTTTTGGGTGAAGTGTGATGGGAGGGAGTTTCGGCCACGCTTGTTATTGTATTCATGGGTGACTCCTGGAAAGAGGGATGCAGGCCATCGCGGCAGTCGATGAGCTCGCTGCCGTTCAAGCCGTGTCTGATGGAGGTTGCCCGCCACCCCGCACCTGGGGTGATGGGCAGGTCACTTCAGAGTTTTCCCGCGATCCGTGCGGTGCGGTCTACTGCAATGCGGGTCTTGTCGACCAGCTCATCCAGCTCTGCACGCGTGGCCACCAGGGCCGGCGCCATGATCATGCGGCCCAGGGTCGAGCGGATGATCACGCCCTCTTCGAAGCCAAAGGTGCGGCACTGCCAGGCCAGGTCGTTTTCGTTGGCGAAGCGTTTGCGCGTGGCCTTGTCTTCGACGAACTGCAACGCCCCGAGCAGGCCCGTGCCCTGGATCTCACCGACCATTGGGTGGTTGCCGAACACCTCGTGCAGCAATTGCTGCAAGTACGGCCCGGTATCGTCCTTGACCTGGCGCACGATGCCTTCATCGCGCAGCGCCTTGAGGTTGGCCAGTGCCACCGCCGCCGCCACCGGGTGGCCGGAATAGGTCAGCCCGTGGGCGAACACACCGCCCTGCTCCACCAGCGCCTCGGCGATGCGCTTGCTCAGCACCAGGCCACCCATGGGCAAGTAGCCGGAGGTCAGGCCCTTGGCAATCGACAAGGTGTCCGGTTCAAAGCCGAAATGTTGGTGGGCGAACCACTCGCCGGTACGGCCAAAACCACCAATCACCTCATCGGCGCACAGCAGCACATCGTATTGGCGGCAAATACGCTGGATTTCGGGCCAGTAGCTTTCTGGTGGGAAGATCATGCCGCCCGCGCCCTGGAACGGCTCGGCGATAAAACCGGCGACGTTTTCGGCGCCCAGCTCCAGAATCTTTTCTTCCAGTTGCAGCGCGCAACGACGGCCAAATTCGGCCGGTGTCAGCTCGCCGCCATGGGCAAACCAATACGGCTCGTCAATGTGTGCGACGTCGGGAATCATGCCGCCCATGTCGTGCATGAACTTCATGCCGCCCAGCGCAGACGCAGCCAGGGTTGAGCCGTGATAGCCGTTCCAACGGCCGATCATGATTTTCTTCTGCGGCTGACCGACCACTTGCCAATAACGGCGCACGGTACGGATCAACACCTCGTTGGCCTCGGAGCCAGAGTTGGTGTAGATCACGTGGCTGTAATGCCCCGGCAACAGGCTGAACAACAGCTCCGACAGCTCGATCACCGCCGGGTGAGTGGTGTGAAAGAACATGTTGTAGTACGCCAGCTGGTCCATCTGCGCGGCGGCGGCGGCGGTCAGATCGCGGCGGCCATAGCCCAGTTGGGTACACCACAGGCCGGACATGCCGTCCAGGTAACGCTTGCCTTCGCTGTCCCACAGGTACAAACCCTCGCCGCGCACCATCACACGCGGGCCTTCGGCGTTCAGCGCCTTCTGGTCGACAAACCCATGGATATGGTGGGCCGCATCAGACTGCTGGTAATCCTCGGTGCGACGGTTGATTTGGGCGGGTAGATTCATGGCTTTTCTCTCTTATTGGTCGTGACGCAAGGGCTAGCAAGGCCGCTCAGCGGTGCTTGCTCATGTAACTTTCAAGCGGGTCTTTGCTCAGCACGCCCTGGGCTTCGGCGAGCGAGTCGATAAACAACGCAAACAGTTCCGACTGCGTGCCGATATCGAGCTTGGTGTAGATGTGTTTGCGGTGGGACTTGATGGTGTCTTCAGACACCTCAAGGCGCTCGGCCAGCGAGCGGGTGGAATGCCCGCGCAAAATCAGTTGAGCAATGCGGCATTCACGCTCGGTCAGGATCGACGAGCCGAAGTTGTTCAGCGCTGCGTGAATGCGTTGCTCCAACAGGTTTTCGAAGCGTGCCCCTTGGGCATCCAGGCCGACAAAATGCTTGCCCAGCACGGCCAATACCCAAGGGGCTATGCGCTTGAATTGTGCGGTGGTGGCGGCGTCGAGCTTTTGCGTAAACGCCAGGGACACCGCCAGGCTGGAGCCTTTACTCGATTGCAGGATGTAATTGAGCTCGTCTTCAAGCTGAGAGTGCCGGTAGAACGACTGGAAGTATTCGCTCAGCTCAAAGTGGTCAGGCGCAACGTCGGCCAAGGCATAACAGCCTGAGCTGACGTCTTCCACGCAGGCGTCGTAAAACGGGTCCAGCAAGTAAAAACCCGACAAGTACTGACGCACATTACCTTGCGGCAACCACGGCCCGTCCAACTCGAACAGGGCACTGGGCATGCCGCCACGCGGGTAAAAATACAGCGTCGTGGCCTGTATCGGCTGCACATACCCGAGGGCATCGAACAAGGCGGCAGCGAACCCCGATTGCCCGATGTTATCGGTCACCTGGGCCATCTGTTCAAACCATTGCGCAGAAGAAAGCCGGTCGTTTTCCACGTCGAAGCCTCGCTCAAAGAACTGCAAGGATGGTCACACACCCGCCGCGTCCTCGAAATCACCCGTTAGGGTGAGCTTGCATCCGATATTTATGCTCACTCCAAAGCTTAATAATATTTTATTAAAAATCGCCCTCCCCCTAGCCTTGAAGCCATGCCCAAGCTGAATCCAACTGCATTACGCAAGGACAGACACATGACTCAAGCCATAACAAAAACAGACACGCTGGTAGTGGGAGCCGGTCAGGCCGGTGTGGCCATGAGCGAGCACCTGAGCAAGCAAGGCGTGCCGCACCTGGTGCTGGAGCGCAGCCGTATCGCCGAGCGCTGGCGCACCGGGCGCTGGGATTCGCTGGTCGCCAACGGCCCGGCCTGGCATGACCGCTTCCCTGGCCTGGCATTTGACGACGTCGCCGCCGACGGTTTCGCGCCAAAAGAACGCGTGGCCGATTACTTCGAAGCCTATGCCCGCAAGTTCAACGCGCCGATCCGCACCGGCGTGGACGTGACGTCCGTGGTGCGTAACGTCGGCCGCCCAGGCTTTACCGTGCACACCAGCGAAGGCGTGATCGAAGCCAACCGCGTGGTCGCCGCCACCGGGCCGTTCCAGAAGCCGGTGATCCCGGCCATCGCGCCTGAAGACAGCGCGCTGCACCAGATCCACTCCGCCGACTACCGCAACCCCGCACAACTGCCCGCCGGCGCCGTGCTGGTGGTGGGCGCCGGTTCATCCGGCGTGCAAATTGCCGATGAGCTGCAGCGCTCCGGGCGCCAGGTGTACCTGTCGGTCGGTGCCCACGACCGCCCGCCGCGTGCCTATCGCAACCGCGATTTCTGCTGGTGGCTGGGCGTGTTGGGCGAGTGGGACCAGGCCGCAATGAAGCCCGGCCGCGAGCACGTGACCATTGCCGTGAGTGGCGCCCACGGCGGCAAGACCATCGACTTTCGTGAGCTGGCACAGCAAGGCATGACCCTGGTTGGCCTCACCCAAGCCTTCGACGGTAGCGTCGCGCGCTTCCAAGCCAACCTAGTTGAAAACCTGGCCCGTGGCGATGAGAACTACCTGGCCTTGCTGGATGCGGCGGACGCCTACATCGAGCGCAATGGCCTCGACCTGCCGCTGGAACCCGAAGCGCGCCGCGTGTTCGCGGATGCCGAGTGCATCAAAAACCCGATCCTGGAACTGGACCTGGCCAAGGCCGGTATCACTTCGATCATCTGGGCCACCGGGTTTGCCGTGGACTACAGCTGGCTGAAAGTCGATGCGTTTGACGCCGCCGGCAAGCCGCAGCACCAGCGCGGTGTGGCCAGCGAGTCGGGCATCTACTTCCTCGGTTTGCCGTGGCAGTCGCGCCGGGGTTCGTCGTTTATCTGGGGCGTTTGGCATGACGCCAAGTACGTGGCCGACCACATCGCCATCCAGCGCCAATACCTTGAATACCGTGAGCCCGCACCGGTTGCGCAAAAATCGCCTGTCATTGCCTGAGCACTTTTTTCGGAGTTTTTTTGATGCCTACTCATACTCGCATCCGCATGTTCAACACCAAGGAAACCTACCCTAACCAGAGCCTGGACAACGACCTGTGCCAGGCCGTGCGTGCCGGCAACACCGTGTATGTGCGCGGCCAGGTGGGCACCGATTTCGACGGCAAGCTGATTGGCCTTGGCGACCCGCGCGCCCAGGCAGAGCAAGCGATGAAAAACGTCAAGCAACTGCTCGAAGAAGCCGGTTCCGACCTGAGCCATATTGTAAAAACCACTACTTACCTGATCGACCCGCGCTACCGTGAGCCGGTGTACCAGGAAGTCGGCAAGTGGCTCAAGGGCGTGTTCCCGATCTCCACCGGGCTGGTGGTCTCGGCCCTGGGCCAGCCACAGTGGCTGATGGAAATTGATGTGATCGCCGTGATCCCCGAATAAGGAGCTGCCCATGACCTTTTCAATCGTCGCCCGTTGCGCGGACACCGGCCAGCTCGGCATCGCCATCAGCTCCTCGAGCATCGCCGTGGGCGCCCGCTGCCCATGGCTGCGGCCCGGTGTGGGCGCAGTGTCGACCCAGAACATCACGTTGCCGGCCCTCGGCCCGGACGTGCTCGACCTGCTGGAACAAGGCCTCGACCCGGCGGCCGCCGTCGACAAAGCCCTGACAAGCAACGGCTACAGCCAATACCGACAACTGACGGCGATTGATCACCTGGGCCGCAGCGTGCATTTCAGCGGCAGCGAAACCCTTGGCACCCACCATGCCGTGTCGGGCGAACAGTGTGTGGCGGCGGGCAATATGCTCGCCGACCGTGCGGTGATCGAGGCGATGGTACACGCCTTCGAACACGCCGAAGGCCAGCTCGCCGATCGCTTGCTGGCGGCGATGCACGCCGCCATCGAAGCCGGTGGCGAAGCCGGGCCGGTGCATTCCGCCGCGCTGGTGGTGGTTGGCGAGCTGACCTGGCCGATCATCAACCTGCGCGTGGACTGGGCCGATGAGCAGCCCATCGCCGAGCTGCAAACGCTCTGGGACGCCTACCGCCCGCAAGTGCAGGATTACATCGACCGCGCCCTCGCCCCCGACCGCTCACCGGGCTACGGCGTGGCCGGAGACGAGCGATGAGCCGCAGCCGCGAACTGCTGCAAACGCTGGTGGGCTTTGATACCACCAGCCGCGAGTCCAACCTGCAGTTGATCGAGTTCGTGCGCGACTACCTCGCAGGCTTCGGCGTGGCGTGCGAGCTGGTCTACAACGAGGCACGCAGCAAGGCCAACCTGTTCGCCAGCATCGGCCCGCTGCAACTGCCGGGCATTGTGCTGTCGGGGCACACCGATGTGGTGCCGGTGGACGGCCAACCCTGGACTGTACCGCCGTTTGAATTGACCGAGCGCGACGGCAAGCTGTTTGGCCGCGGCACGGCGGATATGAAGGGTTATATCGCCTGTGTGCTGGCGTTGGTGCCTGAGCTGGTAAAGGCCAATTTGCGTATCCCGGTGCATATCGCCCTGTCTTACGACGAAGAAGTCGGTTGCCTGGGTGTGCGCTCGCTGCTCGCAGTACTGGAGCAACGGCCGGTCAAACCGATGCTGTGCATTATCGGCGAGCCGACCGAGCTGAAACCCGTGCTCGGCCACAAGGGCAAACTGGCAATGCGCTGTGATGTGCACGGCGAGGCCTGCCATTCGGCGTATGCGCCCTATGGCGTGAATGCGATTGAGCATGCCGCCGAGTTGATTGGCGAGCTGGGGCGCATTGGCCAGCGCCTGCGCGAGCAACAGGACCCGCGGTTTGACCCGCCGTTCAGCACGGTGCAGACCGGGGTGATTACGGGCGGCAAGGCGTTGAATATCGTGCCCGCCGATTGCCGCTTTGATTTTGAAGTACGCGCGCTGCCGTCGATGGACCCGGGTGAAGTGGCTGAGGAGCTGCAAGCCTATGCCATGCAACAGGTGCTGCCGCGTATGCAGGCGGTGAGTAAACAGAGCGCGATTCGGTTTACCGAGTTGTCGGCGTATCCGGGGTTGGTGACCGATGAACGCAGCCAGGCAGCGGAGTTGATTGCAGCGTTCAGTGGCTCGCGGGATTTCGGCACCGTGGCGTTTGGCACTGAGGGTGGGTTGTTTGATGCGGTGGGCATACCCACGGTGGTGTGCGGGCCGGGGAGTATGGACCAGGGGCATAAGCCGGATGAGTTTGTGAGCCTCGAACAGTTGGCTGGGTGTGATGCCATGCTGGCGCGCATGCTCGACTCAATCCGCGCCTGAGCCACCTCTCTACCAAACACCACAGTTCAACTGTGGGAGCCGGGCTTGCCCGCGATGGCGGTGTATCAGGTGGCACATTTGAGGCTGACCCATCGCTATCGCAGGCAAGCCAGCTCCCACATTTACGTCAAACCGCCCGAAGTCACTTACACCAATATCCCGAATGAAGCTGGCGACGGTGAAGTGACCAAACTCGAAATCCTCGTCAAACCCGACCAGGCTGATGGCGTCTACAGCCCGGCGGAGTAAGGCGCAGGTTGCGCAGCTCGCACATTTTCTATTGTGTGTTCAGGCCGCTAATTCTGCGAATGCTTAGGGGAACTCATTGGGTATTGAGCGCCACACAGGTGTCAACTTTTCGCGTTTGTACGAAACGTACCAGACCTGGAGTAGTCAAGTACTACTCGCTCTTTACGATGAAGGTAAACCTCATGCGAGCAGAACCCGCCCATATACCTTATATCAGCTCAGGCATCAGAAACGGGCTGCAGAACTTGGGAAATCCTTTCAATACCGGCGGCTTGGAGAACATGAGTCAGGCAGACGTCGCGCAACACGCCAATGTTCGCTTCAAACCGAACCATGGCGCGCCGACCTATGAGGTAGCCCAGCAATCCAACGGTGAAATCTTCCAGGGGTGGCGCGTCAAAAACCACGCGCCTATAGCGAAGAAGTACCCATTTATCAAGTTCGTACGCACACCCGCAAAAGAAGAACAAACATCTGTGGGCGACAAGTTTCACATCAGCGTCGCACAAAAGGATATGCCCAAGGCCTTCGACGTCATCAGCAAACTGATCAGTTCAGAAGACAGCCCGATCAATAGCTGGAAAGCCACAGATGTTAACCGTGTCGACCCGAGAGACACACGAATATCCCAGGGCGCACAGTTCACGCTCTACGCCAAACCAGATCGCACTGATGGCACCTATAGCCCCGAGCACATGGGAAAAATACAGGCGTTGGTGAAGGCCATCGAGCAGGCGCTGCAGCAAGCGGGTATCGGTAAAAGCGATAATAAACCCGACTCCGACGTATCGGTGCCACAGTGGGGGTACGTGTCCTATCGTAATGAAATCAGGAGTGACCGGCAGGGCTCCGAGAGCCAAAGTGCCTCATTGAAGTTAGAGCCTTTTTTCAAGCTCGCAGTCGGTGTGGAGTAAACCTCACAATCCGTGCAACTAAGCCAGCAGCCACGGGCTCAGTTGCGTGCTGAGCCCTGGGCATATGGCTGTGCAGGCTCGGCTTGATGCGCATCTAAGCCAAACACATTCGCACGAGCCACACAGCTCCCACAGTTGATTTTCAGTGTTTATCAAATGGTATTTCAAGTTTAGCCAAGGAGCCTTGCGAGCTCTTCGCGGCAGTAATCCACAAACAACTGCACCGGCTTGGTCAACGGCGCACGCCGCAGCCAGACGGCGGATAACCCCGAGCCGGTGACCGTTTCTGCCAGCGGCACACACACCACCTTCTGCCCATCGTAGGTGTACTCGGTAAACGGCTTGGTCACCAGAATCGAAAACCCAAACCCGCGCCCCACCATGCCGCGCACCATCTCGATGGACGGCGAGCTGAACACGATATTCGGCGTTAACC
The DNA here is from genome assembly GCF_019352915.1 of Pseudomonas sp. Xaverov 259. Classification (NCBI taxonomy): domain Bacteria; kingdom Pseudomonadati; phylum Pseudomonadota; class Gammaproteobacteria; order Pseudomonadales; family Pseudomonadaceae; genus Pseudomonas; species Pseudomonas sp. Xaverov 259. The sequence goes on from NZ_JAAAFV010000034.1 coordinate 32,243, forward strand.
CACGCTCTTCAAAGATGCTCACGAAGTACGTCCGGCTCGGCAGCACATCCAGCAAAATCATGGGTTCCAGCACCAGGTCCGCCAGCGACACCTTGGCTTGTTGCGCAAAGCGGTGATCGGCCGGCAACAGCGCATACGGCTGCTGCGGCGGCATCAACGGCGTGGTTTCGATAGTGCCGCCCAGGTCGTGCTCAAACAGCATCGCCACATCGATACTACCCGCCGTCAGCGCCTGCACCAGTTCTTGCTGCTCGCCGTCGCGAATGCGGATTTCCACCCCCGGCCAGAGCGCCTTGAACCCCGCGATCAAGCGCGGCAAGTACAACGGCGCTACCGTCTCAAAGCAGCCGATATCGATCTGCCCCGCCACCACATCATTGTCGGCCAGGGCGTTTTGCTCGAACTCATGGGCCACCCGCAGCAATTCCAGCGCCTTGCGATAAAACCTTGCGCCGCTGGGCGTCAGCGAAACGCCCTGGGCGTGATGGCGGATAAACAGCTGCACGCCAAAGCTGTCTTCGAGCTGTTTGATCGCTGTGGAAACCGACGGCTGGGCGATATACAGCTTACGTGACGCCTCGGCGACACTGCCGCACTCGGCCGTGGTGACAAAATATCTGAGCTGGCGCAGGTTATAGGCAGCCATCGGGACCTCCAGAAACGTGGGACTTCGCCCCAAACAAGTGCGTGAAAATCGGCTTTTTCACACTGATTCAAGACCATGCAACATACCGGAGCAAAAAATCCGATGAGCTATATTTTTTAAGGTCTATAGCAACAAACTTACTAATTTACCTCCCAGCGCCCTTTGCAGATGATCACTCCAACAACAAAGCGCCGCCTTGGCTGCGCACAGCGAAGTACGTCAACGTACTCACCTTGCCTTGGAGCTCGTCATGGTCAGCACTGCAACATCCTCCGCCCCGCTTATCGAAAAACACACGATCGGATACGTGCCCCCCGAAGACCGCCATGGAAAGGTAAGAGACCTGTTCACCCTGTGGTTCGGCGGCAACATCGCGCCGTTGCCGATCGTTACCGGCGCGCTGGGTGTGCAGCTGTTCCACTTGAACCTGGTATGGGGCATCGTCGCCATCCTCGTTGGCCATTTGGTCGGCGGCGTGCTGATGGCGCTGCACTCAGCCCAGGGCCCGCAAATGGGCATCCCGCAAATGATCCAGAGCCGCGCGCAGTTCGGCTCCCTCGGCGCCTTGCTGGTGGTGGTGATCGCCGGCGTCATGTACATCGGCTTTTTCGCCTCCAACATCGTGCTGGCGGGTAAATCCCTGCACGGCGTGGTCGACAGCGTGCCGGTGCCCGTGGGCATCGTGATTGGTGCGATTGGTTCCGGCATCATCGGCATCATCGGCTACCGCTTTATCCACGTGCTCAACCGCATCGGCACCTGGGTGCTCGGTGCCGGTATCGTGCTGGGCTTCGGCTACATCTTCACTCACGTGCAGACCACTGATTTTCTGACCCGTGGCAGCTTCAATATCTCTGGCTGGTTGGCGACTGTGTCCCTGGCTGCACTGTGGCAGATCGCCTTTGCGCCCTACGTGTCCGACTACTCGCGCTACCTGCCGGCCGACGTACCCGTGGCGTCGACCTTCTGGACCACCTACCTGGGCTCCGCCCTTGGCTCCAGCCTGGCCTTTATCTTCGGCGCCGTCGCCGTGCTCGCCACCCCGGTCGGAATGGACACCATGGAGGCGGTCAAACTCGCCACCGGCGCCATCGGCCCGCTGATGCTGGTGCTGTTCCTGCTCAGCGTGATCAGCCACAACGCCCTCAACCTCTACGGCGCCGTGCTGTCGATCATCACCCTGATCCAGACCTTCGCCTACCGCTGGATCCCCACCGCCAAAAGCCGTGCGGTGATCTCCACGCTGGTGCTGGCCGCCTGCGCCATCGCCGCCGTGTTCGCCTCCAAAGACTTTATCGGCCATTTTGTCGACATGGTACTGGTGCTGCTGGTGGTTCTGGTGCCGTGGACGGCGATCAACCTGATCGACTTCTACGCGATTCACAAAGGCAAGTACGACATTGCCTCGATCTTCCGCGTGGATGGCGGCATCTACGGCAAGTACAACCCACAGGCGCTGCTGGCGTATGCGATCGGGATTGCAGTGCAGATTCCGTTCATGAACACGCCGCTGTATGTGGGGCCGATTTCCGAGCACATCAACGGGGCGGATTTGTCCTGGGTGGTGGGGCTGGTGGTGACGTCACCGTTGTACTTCTGGCTGGCGAGTCGGGACAGTGCGTACAAGCGCCGGATGGACGGTGGCAAGTTGGTAAGTGGGGTTTGAGTTAGCTGACTGAAGCGGGCTGGTCTCGTTCAACAGGGGTTCGATTGTGAACCCCTGTCACCAGTGCCCCGTCATACACTGGTTCCGCCCCGCCGCCTTGGCGCGATACAACGCCTGATCCGCCACCTCAATCAACCCTTGTAAATCCTCCAGCTGAACACCTGTTGCAGTCGCAATGCCGATGCTCGCCGTCAACCGCCCGAACGGGCTGGTGCTGTGCAGGATGTTTTCTTGCTTCAACAGGTCGAGAATCAGCAGGGCCACCACGGCGGCGCCGTCCCTGTCGGTGTCCGGCATGATAATTCCCATCTCTTCGCCGCCGTACCGCGCCACCAGGTCTGACGGCCGCCTTACGCACGCCTCGAAAATCCTGCTAACCGTCTGCAGGCAGGCGTCCCCCGCCACATGCCCGTAGGCGTCGTTAAAGCGCTTGAAGTAGTCGATATCGATCATCAGCAATGCCAACGTCGTGCCCTCACGCTTGGCGCGCAGCGCCTCCCTGGCGAGGCTCTCATCAAAGCAGCGGCGATTGGCCAAACCCGTGAGGGCATCCTTCATCGCTAGCAACTCAAGCTGCCCGTTGGAGGCGAGCAACTGCTGCTGGGTTTCACGCAACTGATCTTCCGCCTCGGTGCGCCGACGGATATCCAGGATCAAAAACCAGCCGATAAGACCGGTAAGCCCCAGCAACCCCGCCACCACCACCGCCGACAGCAGTGCCTCGGTGCGCCACGCGGCGAGGGCTTCGCGCTTGCCCAGCGCCACCGTGGTGATCAGCGGCAGCCGGTCACTCTGGCGGAAGGCGTAAAGCCGCTCCACGCCGTCCAGGCTGGAAGTAAACGACGCAGTACCGACCGACTGATCAACCAGGTACTTGGCATAGATGGGCGACGTGGAAAAATTGCGCCCCATGTCCTGTTCGCGAAACGGATAGCGCGCCAGCAGCGTACCGTCGGTATGCGACAAGCCGATCGCGCCGTCCTGCCCGACGTCGATCTTGCCAAACAAGCGCAGGAAGTTTTCGATGCCCAAGGTCACCGCCACAACACCGGCAAAAGTACCCTGCGCATCATTGAAACGCCGGCTGATGGTCATCACCCATTCCTGATTCGACCGGCTGACAATCGGCGGGCCGATAAAGATCTCGCGGGAAGGATCGTCACGGTGATGAATGAAATAGGCGCGATCAGTGCTGTTGGCGCCCGCAGGAATCGGCCGGTTGGAGGACATCAACCAGCGCCCCTGTTGATCGTAGATCGTGACACCACTGAGCTGTGGCATCAGCGGCTGCTGGCGGTTGATCAACGTACTCAGCCGCTGAATCTGCGCAGGCCCGCTACCCTCAGTCTCCAGACGCTCGACAAGCCCGAGCAACAGCAACGCACTTTGGCGCACGATGCCTTCGGAATAAGTCGACAGCGCCTGGGTAAGGTTCAGGCCATGGACGTCCACCTCCTGCAGGGCGCGATCTCGAGAGGCAAACACCTTCCAGACCGTCAATGACCCCAGGGAGCAACCGATAACGGCCAGCAAAAGCACAACCAGGTGGGTATCACGCTTCACATTGCTACCTTTGGCAAGCACGGTTTTCCATAACAGCGGACAGTGGACCTGGGCACCAGCGGCAGCCATTCGCCCTGTTTCGCGGGCAAGGATACAAGTAGTTATAAACCGGCGCAGCAACAGATTATGCGCACGAGAACGGTTCATATTTCCGCGCCTCACAGTGCCCGCAAGCCGGAGCTTATAGCTGATGATGCTCGAGCAAAAAGTCCACAAACAACCGCACTCGCGCCGGCATGGCCGCGCCGCCGACGAACACCGCGTGAATCGGCTCAACGTCGCCGGGGTTCCAGGCTTGCAGCAGCGGTATCAGCTCGCCGCGCCGCAGGTCTTCGCTGACGGTGAACTCGCCGATACGCGCAATACCGGCCCCCACACGCGCAAGCTGTGCCAGCGCTTCACCACTGCTGCATTCGATGTTGCCGCTCACCTTGAGAGAAAACCCCTGGCCGTCGCGCCTAAACGGCCAGTGGGGTTCGGCACGCCGAAAGTTGAAACGCAGGCAATTGTGCCGCAGCAGGTCTTCGGGTTGCTGCGGGGTGCCGTGGCGCTGCAGGTACTCGGGCGAGGCCACCACCACCTGGCCGGTGTCGCCGAGCCTGCGCGCGGTCAGCGGGCTGTCGGGCAGATGGCCAAAGCGTATCGCCACGTCAGCCTGGCCGCCGAGAATGTCGACCACTTCGTCGCCCAGGGTCAGGTCGACCACGATGTTCGGGTAACGCGCACTGAAGGCGGCCACCAAGGGCACGATCGTCATGCGCCCATGGCCCAGGGCGGCGCTGACCCGCAACCGGCCCTTCGGAACGCCCTGGTCGGCAATCGCTTCTTCCACCTCGTCCATATCGGCCAGGATACGCCGCGCCCCGCGCAGGAACGCCTCGCCCTCGGCGGTAAAGGTGATCGCCCGCGTGGTGCGCAACAGCAGCCGCGTGCCAAGGCGTTGCTCGGCGCGCGCGATGATCCGGCTGACCGCCGACGGCGTAAGCCCCAACACGCGCGCAGCCGCCGACAGGCTGCCCTCCTGCGCCACGCTGGCGAACACCAACATCTCACCTGACCTGCCGTTGAAGTCCATTTGTGCCTCTTACGCAAAGGTGATTGCCAAAAACGCCATCTACCGCCTTCAAAGGCTGGATCGTAGCATTGGCGGCATAGATAAGGAGCCTTCCATGCGTATCAATCCACCCCTCGTTGCACTCGCCATGGGTGCCTTTGGCATCGGCGTCACCGAATTCGCCCCCATGGGCATGTTGCCGGGCATCGCCGCCGACCTCGGCGTCTCGATTCCTGCCGCAGGCCTGTTGGTCAGTGCTTACGCCATGGGCGTGCTGCTCGGCGCGCCGCTGATGACCCTGACCACCGGCAAGATCCCCCGGCGCTACCTGCTGATCGGGCTGATGGCGATTTTCACCCTGGGCAACCTGATGTCCGCCCTGGCCACCGACTATTACAGCCTGATGATCGCCAGGGTCGTGACCTCACTGAACCACGGCGCATTCTTTGGCGTGGGCTCCGTGGTCGCCGCCAGCGTGGTCGCCCCGGAGAAACGCGCCGGCGCGGTGGCCGCGATGTTTATGGGCCTCACCCTCGCGACCATTGGCGGCGTGCCGCTGGCCGCCTGGTTCGGCGAACTGTTCGGCTGGCGCACCGCCTTCTGGGGCATTACCGGCCTCGGCGTTGTCGCCATGGCCGCACTGTGGTTCGCCCTGCCCAACCTCAAGGCGCCGCCACACGTCAGCGTGATGGCCGAAATCCGCGTACTGGGCCGCGGCCCGGTGCTGGGCGCACTGGCCCTCACCGTCATCGGCTCGGGCGCCATGTTTACCGTGTTCACCTACATCGCGCCGATTCTCAGCAGCGAAACCCACGCCTCCACCGCCTACATCACCGCCATGCTCGTGCTGTTCGGCGTTGGCCTGACCCTCGGCAACCTGTGGGGCGGCAAGGCTGCGGATCGCTCGATAGACCGCACCTTGATCGTGTCGCTGAGCGTGCTGATTGTGGTGTTGCTGGCGTTCACCGTGCTGATGCGCTGGCCGTTGCCGGCGGCGGTGGCCATCTTGATATGGGGCGTGGCCAGCTTTGCCCTGGTGCCGCCGTTGCAGATGCGGGTGATGGAGGCGGCCAAGGACGCGCCTAACCTGGCGTCGGCGGTGAATATTGGGGCGTTTAATTTTGGCAATGCGATTGGGGCGGCGTTGGGCGGTGTGGTGATTAATGCCGGGTGGGGCTATCCGGCGATTTCGCTGGCGGGGGCGGGGATGGCTGGGTTGGGGTTGTTGATGGTGGTGGGGTTTGCTTGGCGGTCGAGGGCGAAGGGGGTGTTAGCCGTCAATCAGGCGTCCAGCTAGCAAGCTGGGCCAATCGCCGGAACACTCTGGCGAACATAATAATGGTCGAATTCACTGCTTTCGATGAATTGGAAACCATGGCGGATGTAAAAGCGATTCGACGCACTGTCTTTGAGAGCACCCACTTTAATGGGGAGCGCAGCTGCATCCGCCTCTTTGAAAATTTGACTGAGCACCGCAGACCCTACACCTGATCCTTGCGCGCCCGGCCTTACATACAAATGGTCGAGCAAGAGTTCATTGTGGTGATGCTTGACCACTACGAAACCAACCTGCTCGCCAGCTACCTCGATGTGGCGTGTGTTGTGAGCTTCAAAACCGCTAACAAACCGCTCGCGCGCGCGCACTGGATCAAATCGCCCAACACGCTCCAGGCTTTCGCGCATGGCCTCAATTCGAATGGCTACCAGATCATCCAAGTCACTTTCTTGAGCCTGGACCAAAATGATTGGGGAATTTTGATTGGGTGTGACGGGCATAGTCTGCGCTCGAACTAGCAACCTGGGACGGCCAGTATAGAGAGCCTGGCATTAGGTGCCCAGGTTCAGGAATGTGGGGCGGTTAGTTTTCTATGAAGAACCAGCTGATAGCCATTCCTATGATGGATACAACCGCTACGAGTGGCGGCATGACCATCCAGAACTTGAGACGTCGTGGGATTTTTTCAACGTCCGCAACCTGTACCAAATGCCGCCACTGAAACACTTTAGGGATAAGAATGATGATAGCCATGGCGACTACACGCACGTGCCGCCCCTCAAAATGAGCATTACGGAAAATATGCCTGTACCCGACTACATAGTCGCTGTGTTGCACGTAGTGCTCTGCGGCATCGAGCTTTTTGAACATCACGTAAAAAGTGAGCGGAATGCTGAGCATCATGAGGATGAGGGAGCACATGCCCAGATATAGCCAAGCCATTTAATTACTCACAGTCTTGTAGATAAACTTGCCTGCGCTTTCCGCCAGTCCGCTTCCGAGCGCCCCCGGAGGCGACAGAGAGCCGCCACAACCCAGGGGAATTAGCGTGATATCAATAGCCAACTGATACACATGACGGTAACGGATATGAAAGCAATCAGTGTCGGCATGACCATCCAGTACTTGAGATATCGCGGGATTCTTTCAACGTCCTCAACCCGTACTAAACGCCTCCACTGAAATATTCTTGGAATAACAATGATGATAGCCATAGCCACCAGCCGCTGGGGCCTTCCATCAAAGGGTGCATGACGAAAAATATCCCTGTGCACAGTGATGTAAGCACTGCCCTCCACGTAGCGCTCTGCAGCGTCGAGCTTTTTGAACATGGCACAAAAAACCAGAGGTAAGCTCAATATCATGACGACCCCAGCGCACATGCCGATATATTCAAAGACCATTTAATCCCCCACCGCCCTATAGAGAAACTTCCCTGTGCCTTCTCCCAGGAAGCTTCCGGCTTTCCCTGCAGCAAATCCACCTGCGGCACCGCCGACAATGGCACATGCCAACGCTCCGGCACCTGCTGTGGGTATGCCAAAAACAATCATGCAGGCGCCGACACCGATAGGCGCCCCAAACGCCCCGCCCACAGATGCGCCACCCACCCCCAACACCAACTTACCCCCTTCAACATACTTCGCCTGCGTACACGCTTGCTCACGCCCTGTGGAACACGCCTCCGTTATCTCCAATGCCGTCGCTCCAACATCCAACGCGATGCCAATGTAAGTCCCTTTCTTCAATATTTGCGAGGCCTTGGCCAAACGCTTGACCCTTTCCTCATACCCACGAATTTCTCCGTGGTGCCAGTAGCTTTTACTGGAGATCCCCAACATCTTTTTAATCGATCCTTCGTTTCTCAACCCCGTACCAAAGCGCGCCATGCCCGAGATTTGGCTGTCCAACCTGGCAAACAGCGCCCTTCGTTTAACCAAAAACTCCTCCCTCGCCCCAGTGGTGCCTTTGCTCAAATACTGCTTATGCAAATCCTCGATTTCCATAAGAGTCTTCTCAACTTGCGCCAAATGCTTGCTCCATGCACTGCTGGCACTGCCGATGCCAAGGGACGAATAGCTCAAGATAGCCTGCACCTGATCATAGTTTTTGATCAGGAACTGGTCGGTTGCGGAGTACGCCAACAGGGCGAGCTTTATATTTTGCGCCGATCGCATCAGCTGTGCTTCTTCAGCGGTGCAAGCGGCGGTTCGGCTATCCCCGATGATCACCAATTGCCCCGGCAACACCACCGTGTTGCGGATGTGCTGGTTGAGGGTGTCGAACTTGGTGTGTGTATACGGATCAAGCGCCAGGCTTAGTTTAAGCAATGGA
>NZ_JAAAFV010000034.1:40791-77021 GCF_019352915.1 Pseudomonas sp. Xaverov 259
ACTGAGGCGCAGGACTATAAGAAGGCGCCACAGCGGAGGTAAGACGTGTATAGGGGTGTTTTTAACGTTTCAGAAACGGACTACTTCACTCTAAGTGCATGCCTACGTACTGGACGCTCGAATGACTGCTGGCAGCCAAAAGCAGCCTGCCCTTTACCTCCGCTGGCTCGAAGCTGATAGGCAATGAGTTTCCTGATTCGCTCAAGTATTGGCTGGCATTCGCAATGCGGTATCCTAACCGGCTCGTTAAACAAGGAAGAATAATGCGCTCGTCGTCATTTCTGTCGTATCTCAAACTCCCGGCTGTTCTGCTGATTGCCGGTCTCACAACCGCTTGTTCCAACTACCACTACAAGGATTACCAAGGCGATTGGGTGCCGGACTTAATGACGCCATATGACCTGTCCAATAACGCGGCCAATGCGCCGGTGGTGTATTTCGCCACCACCCGCTTTCGCGGACTGGGAGTAAAATTCCATCGCCTGTTGCTGGCCACGCATGTGGACGACCAACTGCTAGAGGGGGCCGGGCGGCGCTCGATCCTCGACGTTTCCGGCAAGCAGGCACTGCGCTTGCCCCCGGGCAAACACTCGTTGAGCTGGTGTTGGGTATCTATGAATGCCTTGGGTACCGGTGGCGCGAAGTGCGGCTTCGCTGCTCGCGATGTGGAGTTCCGTGCAGGCCAGCGATATGTCGTGGACTTCACCACTCGCGACGACATCAATGGGCCTCCGGGGCGTCAGGTCTCGACCATTACTATCGAATCCGAGATTCGAAATCTGGATACCCATGAAGTGATCTATCCGCTGAGAGATATTGCAGAGCGGGAAAAGGAATAACGATTGCGACGCTCACCGTCAAAAACTCAGTCGGGCGGTGATCAAAAGCCACGTGGCAAAGGATAACTTCCGACGCTAACCAGCCCCCCACGACACGCACCTATCGGCCAAAGGCCGCCGAATCCTGACGACGACTATCGACACGTTGCGGCCATACGCAGTAGCCACCAGAATCAGGAACTGCTGGTGGTGAGGTGAAGCATGGCGACAATTGAAGTATCAGAAAAAGCCGACTGGAAGCTTTTCGAGAACGTGGCCCGGGTTCTTGAGCAAGGGCTGGGCGGTCGCTGGCCCAAAAGCAGTCGTTGGCGATGGACGGCTCCTGGTCAGAAGCAGCCGCTCGCAATCGATAGTTTCCATACCGCAGCCGTCAGCCGTCGATCAATCTCGTGGAATCTGACCGTTCAAATAGGCAATGCTCGAAAGAAACACGCTGGTATCTCGATTAGAGCGCAGGCGAACGACGCGGCATGTTGATGGCGCTGTCGCCACCAGCTGCTGCATATTCACTCGCGCTGTTTTTTTCGTCCGCCACATAAATCTCAAAAACTCTGGCAGATTCGCCAGCAGTTCGGGGCAGTTGTCCGGCAAATCGGGCCGAGAGCTGCCGCGCTGGAGCAGCGTTCTTAGCAGCACACGCCAAAATCGAAGCGTCGCCGAACGATCAATCCAGATCAAAAGATCTGCGCGCGCTACCCGATTCTTCCAAGTAACGGAATGGCCGCCTTCGAATATCCAGCGATCACGAGCCTCGACCTCGGAACAAAGGCGCGTTTTCTCGTCCCGGCTTCGTTCAACCCACCCTGGCTGCCAGTGGATAGTGTCGATATGAACGACAGGTAAGCCCGTGCGCAGACCAAGCTCACGCGCCAAAGTGCTTTTGCCCGACCCAGGTTGACCAATAATCATCACCCGCTGCATCTAAGCTCCTTCTCGCCATACGCGCTATTTTTTGGGGGCGGCGATTTTACGTCAACCTCCTACTCCGTCAACGGGCAGCAAGCCAAGACTTCATTGTCTCGACGGTCCGCTTTGGGCGATAGCTGCCACTCAGTGAAGGTAGAAAAGCCTCAAGATCAAGCGTGAGGCTTTATCACCGTCGGCCTCATATAGACTGTGTAATCCGGCCTGATCGGTGAGTTTGTGTAGATTGAAGTGGTTGTAAAACGCTTGGCCCAGTCGCTGATGCTCGAAGCTTCCTTGACTCCAAAGCCGGACAAACTCCTCATAAGCGGCGCGTTCGATCTGCAACGAGGAATCATGTCCCATGTCAGGTTCCTATCATTAGAGGGACTCAAGCGTACTAGCTGCCTATCAGCCCTTCCAGCTCGGCCTTTCCAATCAGAAAGTCAGTGATCGGCCAGAAGCAGCCGTTCGAGGCCAACTGCGTTTTTCTTCATCCAGCGCTGATACGGAGGAATTCTCCTTGAAAAACCGCCCCGGGTTTCTCTACGTATGCTTCAAACTTGTTAGTCTCCTGTGCTTCCTGTTTTCACAGTGACGTAAAAAACTGCGCGCTCTTTGCCGCTCACTTTTTGTCTGTTTTGATGGAACTGCCAATGGACATCATGGATACCCAGCAAGAAAACGACCTCGAAAAATCACTCAAACTGGCGGCGGATGAACCGGCCCATCGTCCAGACTTTTTCAAGACGTTGTTGAACTCCACTGTCTACGTCCTCGGCACTGCCGGCACTGGCGAAGGTCAAGTGAACATAGAGTCTGGTAGCAACATCAGCATCGCGAATTGGCAAAAACCTGACGGCAGCGCTGTCATCCCGTTTTTTTCTTCGTTGCAAACCCTCCAAAAATCCATAGATAGCCAAGAATCCTACATAGCGATCCCGGCCAGATCGCTGTTTGAAATCACCTTGGGCACCGCTCTTTTCCTCAACCCAAAGTCTCCTTACGGGAAAGAGTTTTTCCCGGAGGAAGTGCGCCATCTGCTCTCTGACGGGATAGGCCAACAGCCGGTGCAGCGCACAGTAGAAAAAGACACCAATGTGCTGCTCGGGCAGCCGTCGCACTATCCGTCGAAGATGGTTAACTCGCTCACGCAATTACTCGCCAAACATCGCAACGTAAAGCGTGCATTTCTGGCGTTGATGCATGACGCGTCGTCCGATCAAAAGCCTCATCTAATCATTGGTATTGAAGCGGATGGTGATATTGAACGGGTCATGCGCGAAGCCGGTAACGTTGCCGGGGATAGCGCTCCGGATGGCGAACCCGTTGACCTCTATTGCGTTCACGAAGGGGAACCAGGCCTTAGCGATTACTTCCTCAAACAAACCGCCCCCTTCTATGAACGGAAGTCGGCAGGCTGGCTGCGTTCATTGCTTGGATTGGGCAAAGCGTGACAGCGATCAGCGCCTTGATAACCGCAGAGCAGGCCTGTGAAATAGTGCTTGGCCTGTTTGACGGCGTCATGAGAGATGGCAAACCTGAGCGTTTTGTTATCCAGTCATGTGAGCTTTCCGCCAACGGTGATTACTGGGTTATTCGCAGTAACAGTGAGGATTACGTCATCCACGGCATGACGCAGTTCTGCTACGTAGGGGTTAACGCGCACTTGATCAACGTCATGACGGGCGAGCATGAGACGGTCGTCAGCTGGAGCGTCGATGAATACCTGCAAGACAAATACGACCTGGAAGCAGCATCGGGCAACACGTATGTACTGACCCCGGCAAATGATCGAAGCGACAAAGCGGCGCTGGTCAATTTGCGTCGAAAACTGCAGTGTACCTACCCGCAAACCCTTGCGTTGCTGACGGGCAAACGACATTGGCTCACCGGTAAACGCAGGCTTCTTGAAGACGCGCAGCGACTGCTTTTCGAACAAGGCATAGCCACCCAAATCGAGCTGGTGTTTGATGCCGGCGAAGCAGTCGCCATCGGCGTCGAGACCTGGCACATCGAAGCGGTGTTGCGGGCTGTGCGCGAGAGGCTGTGCTGAGCCGACGCTAAGCTCGGTCGTAAAGCGCCTTTTTTGCGAGGGCTTTGCTGGCGCCCTTGATTGCAGTTAATGTTATACAAGACAGTTAAATAGCCAATAAAATCATATTTATTAGTTTTTTATGCTGAAAAGCATGATTTTTTTGAGATGATTTGCAATTGGCTTTTGTCTGTTTCGTTTAGTGTTTTATCCTGCGAGCAAGCGTTAACGGCAGCTTCGGCTGCGCACTGTCGAAACTGTCGCAATTGTCGTAACTGTCGAAAAAAGGAAAAACCGTCATGATGCTCAAGGACCCGTCCAGCAAATATCGACATTTAAATACCGTGGACTTGCCTGACCGCGGTACCTTCCTGAGATGATCGCGCACACCGCATTGGCGGCGCTCGCTGGTGACTATGGTCATGGCGACATAGTGGCTTCGCATCGGCATGAAGAAGGTCAACTGGTTTATGCCATTAACGGTGTGATGCTGGTATCTGTGGTCGGGACCACTTGGGTGGTGCCTTCCGGGCATGCGCTCTGGGTCCCTGCGAGGGCGGAGCACCAGATCCGCATGACCGGCGAGGTGCGCATGCGCACCCTGTTGATCTCGCCGGGCGCACACCGGGCGTTGACGGAGGAATGCCACGTTCTCAAGGTTTCGCCGTTGCTGCGGGAGTTGATCATCGCCGCGGCCGATGAACATGACACGGAACCCGCTCTGTTGCGCCATGTGCAGATTGTCGAGCTGATTTTCTCGGAGCTCGACATTGCGCAGAGGGTGCTGGCACATGTGCCGATCCCTGATGAGCCAAGGCTCAAGTCGCTGTGTGCCGAGTTTATCGACAACCCTTCACAGGAGTCGACACTGGAGAGTTGGGCGGTGCAGCTCAATATGAGTTCGCGCACCCTGGCGCGGCTGTTCCAGAAAGAGTTGGGCATGAGTTACGGGGAGTGGCGCAAGCGCACTCGGCTGCTACTCAGCATGCAACGGCTGGCCTGCGGCGTATCGATCCTGGAGGTGGCATTGGAGCACGGTTACCAGAGCCCGAGCGCGTTTACTGCAATGTTCAAGCGCACCATGGGCTACACCCCGAGCACCTGCCGCCTGGTCTGACACCCCGGCGAGCGCGCAACCCCAATCGTCCATGGCCCCGCCTCCAGGCAGGGCCAAGTCTTTGCGCGTGCCTGGCCCGTGAGTGCCTGCGATAAGGCGGTCTACAGGCACATTGTCCAAATCGAAACGATGGTTGTCTGGAACTCGGGAGATGCGCGGCCCGGTGCTCTCTTAACCTGTGCCTCTACTTGGCATTTTGGGTTATTTCGATGGGTCCGCCTTTTTTCTGTGCATGGCATGGTCGTCTTTCACTCCTGGGTGTGGCGGTCGTATTGTTGGCGGGTTGTTCCTCTTGGGTCGCCCATATACCCGTGCAGCCGCAGCCGGAGCGCTTTAATGCCCTGAGCCGCCTGCCGCAGGGTGTTTCGGCCCAAGCGTTACCCGACCATTGGTGGCAGCTGTATAACGACCCGAAACTTGACGCGCTGGTGCAGCAGGCATTGATGCATAACCGCGACCTGGCTGCAGCTCAGTCCCATGTGCAGGCGATGTTGGCCGGGATCATGCAGGCCGATGCCGGGCGCTGGCCGTCGACCCAGGCCTCACTGGGCGCCGAGTACGGCAAGACAGCCGATGACCAGACCCTGGCCAAAGCCACGGACAGCCATGCTCCGTCACAGTGGGCGTTCAACCCAGGCTTCGAACTGGCTTATCAGGTGGATATCTGGGGCCAGGTTCAGCGCAGTATCGAGCGGGCTCGGGTCCAGGCGGCTGCGGCGCAGGACGCCGAAGACTTGTTGCGCATCACGGTGGTGGCGCAAACCACTCGCGCTTATGTCAATGCCTGCGCCATGGGGGCGCGCACCAGGATTCAGCGCCATTCGATGGATGTGGTCGGGCACAGCTTGGCGTTGATCGACCGGCAACGTCAGGCCGGTGTGGTGACAGATCTCGAATACACCCGGATGCAGGCGCTACAGGGTGAAACCCTGGCGCTGCTGCCGATGTTGGAAGCACACCGGCAAGCTGCCCTGTACGAGCTGGCGATGCTGACCGGCGTGGCGGACCTGGAACAAGGCATTGGCGCGGCGACCTGTGAGGTCGTGCCGCAACTCAATGCCGAGCTGCCGGTGGGTGATGGCTGGCAATTACTGGCGCGCCGCCCCGATATACGTCAGGCCGAGCGCGCGCTGCAAGCGGCCACGCTGCAAGTGGATATCGTCCAGTCCGACCTGTATCCGAAGGTGACCTTTGGCGCTTCAGTGTCCTCATCCGCCAACACACCCCATGAGTTGGGACACAGTAGCGCGCTGGTGTTTGGCGTCGGGCCGCTGATTACCTGGCAATTCCCAAACTGGCGTGTCAATCGCGCGCGGGTCAACCAGGCCAGGGCGTTGGAGCGCATGCAAGTGGCGCAATTCGAGGCCAGTGTTCTCAAGGCCCTCAAGGAGGTACGCCAGGCGCTTGCCCTATACGACGGCGAGCGCCGGCGCCACGCCGCGTTGAAACAGGCCCTTGCCAGCAGTCGCCAAGCCTACACATTGGCCCAGTTCAATTACGACGCCGGGTCTATCGACTTTCTCGACGTGCTGGACAGCGAGCGTGAGCTGATCCGCCTGCAGGCCACGCTCGCCGATGCCGATGGCCAGCTGTTGCAGCGCCAGATCGGCCTGTTTCGCGCGCTTGGCGGCGGTTGGCAGTCTTCTGCCTCTGCGACCGCTGCCCTCAGCCGCACTTCCGTCAATTTTTCCGGTACCCAGCCATGAATATCGCTGTCGATGAAAAAACCGCTGTCCAGGACGAGCAGCTCATGCATGCGCGCAAGCAACGCCGCAAACGTAGCCTTATCCTGCTGGGATGCGTTGTGCTGTCGATCGCGGCGGTAGGGTTCGGGGTGTACTGGATGACGCTTGGACGTTACCTGGAACAGACCGATGATGCCTATGTGCGTACCGACTGGGTTCCCATCAGCCCGAAGGTCTCCGGGTATGTGGCCCAGGTGCTGGTGGAGGATGACCAGCCCGTCAAGGCCGGGGATGTGCTGGTGCGCATCGAGGACCGCGATTACCAGGCGCGGTTGGCGCAGGCGCGTGCGCAATTGGCGCAAGCCCAGGCCTCGGTCGCGGCCCAACAGGCCAACCTGCACGTGACCGACAGCCTGATCGCTCAGCAAAAGGCCGGGGTAAACCAGGCTGAGGCCCACACCCGCAGCGTGGCGGCCGAGTTGCGCCGCGCGAGCCTTGACCAGCGCCGCTACCAGGGCCTGGTGCGCGAACACGCGGCCAGTGCCCAGCGTCTGGAAACGGCGGCTGCCAGTTACACCCAGGCCAACGCCGCGGTGGAAATCGCCAAGGCCATGCAGCGTCAACAGCAAACCAGGTTGACCGTCGCCATTAGCCGGCGCCAACTGGCCGAAGCCTCGCTGCAACAACAGATTGCCCGGCGCAGCCAGGCCGAGGCGCAGTTGAGCCTGGCGTCTCATGCGCTGGAAGACACCTTGATCCGCTCGCCCATCGACGGGGTCGTGGGGCAGCGCAAAGTGCGTATTCGCCAATACGTCGCGCCGGGCTTGCCGTTGCTGGCGGTGGTGCCCCTGCAGCAGGCCTATGTGGTGGCCAACTACAAGGAAACCCAGTTGCGCGACATGCGCGCCGGTCAACCGGTGGATATCAGCGTGGACAGCTATTCGGGACGCAAGCTCAAGGGCCATGTGGTGAGCTTTTCGCCAGGTTCCGGGGCCGTGTTCGCGCTGTTGCCGTCGGATAATGCCACCGGCAACTTCACCAAGATCGTGCAGCGCTTCCCGGTGAAGATCGTCATTGATGAACATGACGAGGGCGGGCCTATTCTGCCTGGCATGTCGGTGATCACCACCGTTGACACCCGGCCTGGCACAAAGGGCGCGACGCATGACTGAGTCCGTTGAAAAAACCGTCTCCTTTCGCGCCTGGGTGGCGGTGATCGGCGGGCTTTTCGGCTGTTTCATGGCCGGTATGAACGTGCATGTGACCAGCGCCGCGCTGCCTGAAATCGAGGGTTCCCTGGGGGCAACCTTCGAGGAGGGCTCGTGGATCTCCACGGCTTACCTGGTCGCGGAAATCGTGATGATTCCTCTGACGGCCTGGCTGGTCCAGGTGTTCTCGCTGCGGCGGGTGATGTTGGCGGGCTCGTTTGTGTTCTTGGTGGCGTCCATTGCTTGCTCCTGGGCGCCCAACCTGGAAGTGATGATCATCATTCGGGTGATCCAGGGTGCTGCCGGCGCGGTGCTGATCCCTTTGTCATTCCAGCTGATCATCACCGAGCTCCCGCCCAGCAAGATCGCGATGGGCATGGCCTTGTTCGCCTTGTCCAACAGCGTTGCCCAGGCCGCCGGGCCATCCATTGGTGGCTGGTTGACCGATGCTTATTCGTGGCGCTGGATTTTTTACCTGCAACTGGCGCCGGGCATTCTCTTGTTGCTGGCGGTGGCATGGTCCATCGATGCCAAGCCCATGCAGTTGAGCCTGCTAAAAAGCGGTGACTGGGGCGGCATCCTGGCCATGATCGTCGGCCTGGGGGGCTTGCAGATCGTGCTGGAGGAAGGTGGTCGCAAGGACTGGTTCGGCTCCGATTTCATTGTGTGGGTGTCGCTGATCGCCGGCGTCGCCCTGGTGTACTTCGTGCTGTCGCAGTTGTACGGCAGGCGTTCATTCATCAACCTGCGCCTGCTCAAGAGCTACAACTTCGGAGTGGCCAGTGCGGCGATGTTCATTTTCGGCGGGGCTACCTTCGGCCTGGTGTTCCTGGTGCCCAATTACCTTTCCCAACTGCAGGGGTACAACGCCCGGGAAATCGGCATCAGCCTGATAGCCTACGGCATGGTGCAATTGGTGCTGGCTCCGTTCATGCCGCGCTTGATGAGGTGCCTCAGCCCGAAATTGATGGTCGCCAGCGGCTTTTTCATCATGGCGCTGGGCTGCTACCTCGGCGCGCACCTGGACGTCGATAGCGCCGCCAACGTGATCATTCCATCCACCGTGGTACGGGGTATCGGGCAGCCGCTGATCATGGTGGCGCTTTCTGTTCTGGCGGTTTCCGGGCTGGCCAAAGCTGAAGCCGGTTCCGCATCCGCATTGTTTTCCATGCTGCGCAACCTTGGCGGGGCCGTGGGTACTGCAGGGCTGACGCAAATCGTCGCCATGCGCGAGCGCTTTCACTCAGAGCGGGTGGGAGAGTCGATCACGCTGTTTTCCTTTTCCGTGCAGGAACGCCTGCGCGCCAGCATGGCAGACAGCGAAGACTTCCTATTCAACCAACTGTTACCCGCGCAACAGCATGTCCTTGAAAGCTTGGCCCATACCGTGCGTCGTGAGGCGTACCTGATGGCCTACAGCGATGCATTCTATGTGTCCTGCATCGCACTGATCTTGTGTGGTGTAGCGGCCTTGGCATTACGCCAGCAATCTGGACGAGCCTAGGTTCAGGTGTACGCTATGTGATCAAGGGAGGATTGCCGACGTCCCGGGCTCGTTGAGCTGTTGTTACATCGACATATTCAATGTCGATACGGGCGTGCGCGTGCCCACGGCCATAGAGTCGAAAATAGAACGTACTTGTGCGTTGGATCGGCTGCCGACGCTGTAGCGTAAAAAAGCGGGGTCATATTTGACTGGGGTATGACCCCGGTTTACTCAAAGCCTAGTTGCCCCGCCCTCCTCCAAACGACCACTCATCACTGGCCGTAGTAGTGATCACCACCATCACATCTTCCGCGTTGAGCCCCGTCGCCCGCCCCAGTTTCTCGACCAGATCACGGTAAAAATGCTGTTTAGTCGTAACACTTCGAGCACGGCCGGCGGTAATCGCGATCAGCACAAAGTCATGGCTACGCGGCCCACCCAGATAGTGGGGATCGAATATCAGCTCGCCGACCTCATGTTGGTGAATGACCTGGAAGCGATCTGTCTTCGGCACTTCGAAGCTCTCGACCAGCGCGTCGTGCAACCCCTGAGACAACGCCTGTAAATACTCGGCCGACTTGCCTCGGTGCAGTGAAATTCGTGCGAACGGCATCAACGGTTACTCCTGTCGCTCTGAAAGGCCAACCTGCATTTCGCTCAGCACATTCAGCGCCGAAGCGGCCGTCGGCCAACCTGAATAAAACGCCAGGTGGGTGATGACTTCGGCCAATTCGTCGGCGCACACGCCGTTATCCAGCGCACGTTGCAAATGAAACGGCAGTTGCTCCAGACGGTACATCGCCACCAGCGCAGCCACCGTCACCAAACTGCGTTCACGGGGCTTGAGCTGCGTACGCGTCCACATGTCGCCGAACAATACGTTGTCGGTCAGCTCGGCAAACTTCTGCGGATAGTTGCCCTGGGCTTCTCGCCCAGTGACCGTCGATGCATTCATGATGTTTCCCCCTCCGATGTCCCACTCTGAAGGATGAAAATTATCAAGTCGCAACCCTTCCGAATATCAGATTTAATAGCGTCGACCATCCAGATTTAGTGGACTATTGAATGCGCCGCCCAACCTTCGACCTTGATGTATTGCGCACCTTCGTCACGGGTGTGGAGTTCAACAGCTTTGCCAAAGCTGCGGATCGTCTCGGTCGGTCGACGTCTGCCGTGAGCGCTCAGTTGAAGAAACTTGAGGAGCAGATAGGCACCCCAGTACTGGCTAAATCCGGTCGCGGGCTGGTCTTGACCCCCGCAGGCGAATCACTGCTGAGCCACGCCCGCCGGTTACTGGAGTTGAACGACAGTATTTTCCACAGCGTGCATCAAAGCCAGACCGCCGGAACCCTGCGCCTGGGGCTTCAAGAGGACTTCGGGGAACATTTCCTGAGCGATATCCTGCGACGCTTCGTACAGACTTACCCGAGGGTGAGCCTCGAAGTCAGGATCGCCCGTAATGCCGAACTGCTGACCCTGGTCGAAAGTGCAGCCCTGGACCTGGCCCTGACCTGGGACACCGGGCCTATGTCGCCCTATGCCACGCGCCTGGGCGAAACACCGATGCACTGGATCGGGCCGCGCGATACGCCATTACCGACCGCCGCTGATGACTCACCACTGCCCTTGATAATGTTCGACGCGCCTTGCGTACTCCGCAGCGCCGCCACCCAGGCGCTGGACGCCGCGCAAATACCCTGGCGCATCGCCCTCACCAGCCCCAGCGTCGCGGGTATCTGGGCAGCCGTCGCTGCGGGGTTGGGCGTGACGTTGCGTACTCGCATTGGGTTGCCGAGCCATCTGAGTGTGGTTTCTGGCTTACCCGCCGTGCCTAGCCTTGGTTATGTGCTGCACAGCGGTGGCGGCGAGCCTACTGCGGCGGCCCAACAATTGGCTGCTTTGATCGAAGCGGGCCTGCAAGAACAGGCGTTTCGTTTTGCGGTTACGCAATAATCGAAAGTGCGTAAGGGTTCAGTTTGAGTGATGTCGATGGGGGGCGTAATTGAGCAAAATCGGCCAAGAGCGGGCAGTGCCCGAATCATGACAAGCAGCCCATCAACTGCCCAAGGTCGCGTGCGCTCTGGCGGACCTTGAACAAGCCGATGGGATCATCCGCGAACACTTCGACCGACAATGTCCCAGCCGGTGTCACTCCTTGCTCAGATCAACCAACGGCGTCTGCCGCACTTCAGTCTCCCGCCCATCCTGAATCTCGCTCACTTGCTTCAAGGCCTTATCCACCGCGGCCTTGTCCGCTAACAAGCTGTAGCTGATGCGGAACTGCTTGTGTTCCTTGGGCCCAATTGTCGGTACCAGGTTCAGTGGCCGCTGATAACGGCGGTTGTAGGAAAAACTTGTCCCCGGCTCCAGCCCCGTGACATAGCCCTGGCCTTGGGTATCGGTGTTTTTCCACAGGGAAAACACCGGCAATGTCTGGGTATTGAAGCCGACCGCAACGCCCAGGCTGCCGGCCTTGTTATGCAAGACGGTCAACGTATCGCCCTTGGCATCGGCATACGGCACCACGTTGTAAACCGTTTCGTCGTAGTCCTTGGTCGGTGCGCGGTAGGATTGCCAGTCGGGCAGATCGCCCTTGGCCTTGTCGTTGAACGGCGACACCTGTTTCACCGGCGCGGCGAAACGAGCGCCCTGCTCCAGGAACGGGGTGCTGAAGTTGCTGTGATACAGCGCCTGGTATTCCTTCGGATAGTCGCCGTTGTTGGTCAGGGTGTCGTTGAGGGCGAACACGACGCTGGCGGGTTCGGTGACCAGTTCGGTCGCGACCGAGAAGTCGACCTTCTTGAACGCCTGCTCTTTCAATTCGCCGCGCAGGGTGATGGCGTACGGTGGTTTTTCGTCGATATGCAGGGTGACTTTGTTCGCAGGAATGTTGGCGGCCCGGCCGTGCAGGGTCAGCAGTTCGCCGTTGTCGACGCCGGGGTGGCCGACCCATTCGTAGCCGCAGCGGGCGACCAGTTCATTAAAACCTTCCAACCAGCCCAGACCACCGCGGCCATTGAGTTCGATGAAGGACGGATTGACCACTTCCTTGACCGGAGAATCCCAGCCCATGCGCACATCGCCGACCGAGGCCTGCAAGACGTTCATGCCGCGAGTCGGCACTACCGAGAGCTTCATCGTGCCGTTATCAATGTCGACGATGCTGACGCCCTCCTGCCGACCGCCGTGCAAAGTGCGCAGGGTAACGCTGAAGGGCTTGTCGGTTTTTATTCCGAGTTGCTGGCTGGTGATTTGCCAGCTCTGGGCGGCTTTGTCGGTGTCGAGCAGAACGTAATCCCAGGCCATGGCGTGGGAGGCAGCGGACAGAGCGCTGAGGGCAACAAAGAGTTTGAGCGGGGTCATGGAGGCAGCCTTTCTTGGAGTTGTGCCATTTTTATAAACTTGATGAAACGTTTCAGCAAGCTAAAAATGGGCTCAATGCCGAGGAGGTTGGGTGCGTTCAGTGGGCGCAGGGCAAAAACGGTAATGTTGCTGATAGCGGTTTGCTGACCTTCGTTACAGTCGGCAATCGGCCAAAAGCTGTCTTTGGTCAAGGAGATCTGTCGACCGATAGCGGACCTCACGGATGAGGTGGCTATAGGCAACAGGTCGACTATCCAATGCACTGCTAGGTTCTGTACGAAAACTCACGAAACATCGTTTCCTGTAAAATTCATTGCCATTACAGCTAGGAGGCCAAGATTGCAAAGCGCTGAAGAACTGCAAGATCACGCGCTCGGATGCAGTCGGGGCGGCCTGACAACCAAAATCCACATGCTATGCAACGCCAATGGCATGCCGCTGCGCTTCCTGCTGTCAGGCGGACAAACCAGCGATATTGCCTATGCCCAACCGTTACTGGATGAGGCTTACATTCCAAGCTTGCGCGGCCGTCCTCGCAAACGCTGCCGATGGCTGTTGGCCGAGAAAGGATACGATGCTGAAGCCCTGCGCCGGTACTGGTCGTTATTGAATGCAACCGGTAATCCCGTTGTGCAGCATGAAGCGCAAACCCAAGCCGGGTTTGCCCAGACTGTTTGATCGCCCCAAATACCGGCAGCGCAACATCATCGAACGCATGTTTGGCTGGCTGAAGGAGAACCGCCGCATCGTGACGCGTTTTGACAAGCTCGCAACAAGTTTTCCAGCGATGGTCTCATTGGCCTGTGCGATGCGGTGCTTGCGATAATACTTTTCGTACAGAGCCTAGGTCAGTTTAAAATCAGCGCCAACACATAAAGCCCCAATGTGCGTACGCCACTATGGATAGAATCTAGAGAGATGTTTATGAGACTGACCTTCCCTGACGCCCCCTATATATGTAGGGTATCTCAATATTTGCGAGATGTTATCATAGGGTTTCTTAATTTGTTCAAGCGCCACTAATAGATGAATGAACATGCGCAAATTGACGCCTGATAAAGTTGCATGAGCTATTGGGCGATGGGGGGGGGCTGCCGCAGGTGCAGGAGGGATGGTATGCGTAGGGATCCAAGCTAGCGCTGGGCAGCGCTGCGACGTTGAGTTGTGCTGCTGCAATGACCACAGGTACAGTTGTAGGATTTTATCCAAACAGCTTAAATTTGAGCAGAAAAAAAGATGAAAATCAGCATAGGCAAAGCGACACCATTCTAATAACCTTCCGTGCTTGTGTAGAGTTAAATCTGAATTTACTACGGTTCCAGTAATATAAAGGTGGTAGACGAGTGGGAAATTTTTCCGAGTTTATTTTTTCGATTATTCTTGGAGTCATCGTAGCAATCATTGCAAGAAATATGGACGTTAACAGTGATATGCAAAGCGGATTGATGGTTTTAACTGTGGTTGTAACAAGCCAGATATTTAGAATTGCAAGAAAGTACTTTACTGTTAAAGAAAGAAAATAGTGCTTTAATCCATTGGAGGTAATTATGCGAAGACTTACGGATGATGAAATTATACTTGTAAGTGGAGGGGGAGATGGAGAGGTCATCGGAGCTCTAGTTGGTGGTGCCGTCGGTAATAAACTGGCCGGCAATGGTGGAGCTGTTATTGGCGGGTATGCGGGGCATAAAGTTGGAGGGTTTGTAGAGGGGCTTTCGAACGTAAAACCAAGCCCTGGAATCCCTATTATGGGTATTCCTCCGATGGGGTCGCTAGGACCTCTAAGTGGAAAATAAGGGTTAACCCCGTTTGACAGGCGGGCTATAGAGGCTCACGCGTTTCACGCGTAGGCCTCGCATTTACGTCAATTCACGAAAAGGGGACAGATTTATTTTCTATCACTGGCCACTTCTGGCCGTTTGCCGCTGTTCACCTTCGACGGATCTAAGCTATTTGCACCAGGTAACGCTAGTAGCCAATCAGGAGATTTCTGCCAGCTATGCACGCAGACCTACAGAGGTTCCCGCTGCAAACGACTGAGCAGGTCGAACGCATATGGCTGCGTTGCCCTGTGAAACTAGCCAAATCTCCCGGACCTAGGGGTGAAAAAGTTAATGACTGAGGTTGATACATCCTCTCAGTTGCACCCTGGCGAACCACACCTTATAGTTCGCCCCGTCGCCGACCTCGGTCAGCGACCGGGTTTCGCAGCCCTACCAAAATAGAATCTACCTGCACAGTCATCAGACCCTCAGGCGGAGGCCGCCTGCGTCTTGTTTATGGCGGCTGTGCGTGGGAGACCTTCGGGTCTGCCGGGGGTGATTCTTCCTGGTCTGCGAACCCGCGCACAGTTGCCACCCAGGCTGTTTCGCAGCAGCAAGGTGGCAGTTCTTTTTACCCAAAATAGAATCGAACCTTATGACTACTCAACACCCGCCCCGCCGCTTCACCCCCATGTCCCAAACCGCAACCGAATACCCTGTCCTGATCATCGACAGCGACGCCCCGCTCAGCGAGCTCCACGCCTGCGCCAGCGAGCGTCTTAATGCTGCCCTCGCCTATCTGCACCTGATGGCTTGTTCCAATGTGTCCGACTATGCCGAGCATGATGTGAATACCGTCGCCAATACCGCGCGGATCATGATCCAGGATGTGTCGGATGTGTTTACGGTGATGGAGCGGCGCGGGTTTGATTTGCCTGCTGTGAGTTGATGTGATGTGAGCTGTGAGGAAACCCGCTTTGGCGGGTTTTCTGGCTTTTGGGGCGGTTACTGCCTGCCGGTCTTGATGTTCACAACGTTCTTTCTAGGCGGCTCGCCAAACAGGCGTTTGTATTCTCGACCAAATTGATTGGCACTTTCATAGCCGACCGCCAAGGCTGCCTGGATAACATCGTAATGTTCAACCAGCATCAGGCGCTGCGCTTCATCTAAGCGCAGGCGTTTCTGATATTGCAGGGGGCTGAGCGAGGTGACTTCCTTGAAGTATTTGTAGAGTGTGGAAGGCGCCATATTGAGTGTTTCGGCCAATTGATCTACCTGCAATACTTCTCGGTAGTTTTCCCGCAGCCACGTGATTGCCTGATCAATCTTGTTAGTTTGAGAACCGACTGTATTCAGAAGGCGAAGTTGATGCCCGAAGGGTGTGGTGAGTAGGCGGTAGTGAATTTCTTGATAGATCAGCGCGCCCAATGCCTCGGCCTGCTCGGGTTGTTCGAGTAACTCCAGCATGCGTAAAAATGCATCCAGCAGTTCGGGGCTGAGTGCTTGTACCGCTGCGCCCATGGCAGTATCGGCGCTGTATTCATTGGGCTGTGGCGTTTTAGCGGCCAGGGCGGCCATCAGGTGTCTGTCGAGGTCCAGGGACATCGACAGGTAGGGCATTTGCGGGGTCGCTTCGACGAGGCAGCTGGTGACGGGCATGTTCACACCGGCGATAAAACACGTGTGCTCGCCGAATGAAATGTCTTTGATACCGATACGCACCCACTTCTTGCCCTGCACGGCGACGATCAGTATCGGGTTGTAGAAATGTGGCTTTGCGGTGTCGGGATGCTCGTAGCGGTGCAGCGCAAAACCCTCTATGGGCGTCGGGAACCGGCCCGCTTCAGGCAGCAGCCCAAGCAGTACTTCCCTGAGCGTGGCGCGCCCCTCTTCAGCTGAAAAACGATAGTTCTTCACCCACTCGACCCTCCTGTATAGGACTATTGGGTATGCCCGCTATTTACACGCTGCAAAAAGAAATTATGGCACATGCAGCAAGTGCAGAATATTAGCAATATTAGGTACATAGAGAATCAGGCAGTAACTGTATAGAAACGTGACTATTGTGTATTAACGGCTTTTGAGAGTATCTACAACTCGCATATGCCCTGACCGAGTACATGACGCCAGGCATTCCAAGATCACCCATCCACTAACACTTTGGACACACTAAGATGCCAAGCACTTCTATCCAACGTAAAACTTACGCAGCACTTCCGCCTGCCGTGGGGCCTTACTCGCACGCAGTGAAACATGACAATACGCTGTATCTGTCAGGCTTCACTGCATTTGGTACCGAGGCTCAAGGCCAGAGCCTTGAGAAACAGGCCAATGCCATTTTGGAGCAGATTAAAACAGTTGCCGCCGAGGAAGGTACCGACATGTCTTCCCTGTTGAAAGTGACTCTATTCATCACCGATTTTAGCCAGGTGGGTGAACTGCGCAAGGTGCTGGCGCAGCACTATGACGGGCATTTTCCAGCCAGCTCGCTGGTGGAGGTTTCCAAGCTGTTTTCGCCGGAACTTAATATCGAAATTGAAGCCATTTTTGGGGTGTAAGGGGTAAACGGTGATAGGCGCGATGCCTGATTCACCGTCACCTCTTCTATTGGCGGGAATGGCCGTTGGGGAGCCCGGCTACTGTGGCGAGCGGGCTTGCCCCGCGTTGGGCTGCACAGCGGCCCCGAATCCGTCATTTAAATATGCCTGACACACCGAGTACATCCTGATTGGGGCTGCTTCGCAGCCCAACGCGGGGCAAGCCCGCTCGCCACAGTGAGCTTGCTTGCCATCACCACAATCGGTGTCAGGCACTGGATGTTTCTTTATGATGTAGCCTTTCGCTCAATGCCCCAGGAAACGCCGATGCTCGCCCTCACCTTCCGCAACGCCCTGCCCGCCGACGCCGCGCGTTGCTTTGAAATCGAAACCAGCGCCTACGAAGGCGATGAAGCCGCGACGCTGGAGAAGATCGCCACGCGCATTGCGCAGTACCCCGAGGGCTTTTTGATTTTGGAGGCGGATGGCGCGGTGGTGGGGTTTATCAATGGTGGCTGCGCCCATCAGGTGGTGATGTCGGATGAGGCGTTCAAGGAGTTGGTGGGGCACGCGGCCGAGGCGCCGAATGTGGTGATTATGTCGGTGGTGGTTGATCCGGCGCAGCAGGGCCAAGGGTATTCCACATTGCTGATGACTGAGTTTGTGCAGCGCATGCGCGCGATGGGCAAGCAGACGATTCATTTGATGTGCAAGGAGCAGCATGTGCCGTTGTACACGCGCATGGGTTACGGCTATGTGCAGCCTTCGCCGTCGGAGCATGGTGGGATGGCGTGGCATGAGATGGTGATGGGCCTTTAGGCCGTTAACTTTCTTGTCGTGTTTATGTAACGGGATTAACGCCCGTCAGCCATGGTTGAACGGGCAACTGTGTTTCAACAGGTAAGAAGCGCGCCTCTATTGCCTTTTCTGACAGCTAAATTGAAACGTCATACGCGGTCTTTAGACGCGGCCTATAGACCGCACCCGTCGTTACATGAGCGCAGTCACCAGCAGTTTTGATCAGTTACATCCGCAAAAAATCACCTTATTGAATGCCTGTTTATTGCTCCGTAGTCTGCGATGCACACAGCCGGGAACAGGTTCTGGCTGATGTTTTGTTGATTATCAGAGAGGTGCATTCATGCTTTCAATCCATGCTTCAACTGCTTCGTTCTATCAACGCTATGAAGCCAGCAAGGCCGATAACGAGAAACCAACCTACGGATCGCCTGAAAACTGGACCACACCCGATTCACTCCCCGGCATCCTGCCGCCGAAAGGACGTCAGGCCATCGACGCACTGACGAAGCACCTTCTAGAGCAGTCTGAAAGAGCAAAATCCCGACCAACGCAAGAAGAAATTGAACGCCTCCAAAGCCTGTACGGGCACCCTGTCGAGCGGCTCGAAGCCACTCGGATTGACAATGACACCCCATTGCGCAACAAGCTGGATGACACCGCCGGTGACGATGCCGAAGTGTTCGATCCACAGACACAAACCTGGCAGCCTACCCAAGCACTCGGCAAGGGTTTGTACGCTGATCTTGGCGACGCTTACCGCGAAGCCATCGATTTCGAAATCAAGGCCGACAACATGGGCGGCTGGCAGCAAGCGTGAGTCACTGACGGCACGAGGCTCAGTGGAGGGTGCTCCAAGCGCTAGACGAACCCGGCCCACACCTTCGGCCGTCGAGCCGCCCAGGGCGACGCTTGCTCCAATTGCGCCGCCAACGCCAGCAACAACCCTTCACAACCAAACGCGCCCATAAACTGCATGCCGATCGGCATCCCATCGTGCATGCCCAAGGGCACGGACATCGCCGGGCTGCCGGTCACGTTGGCCAGCGTGGTGAAGGGCGAATGAGCGAACACCCGTTGCATCCAGCCTCGGCCATCGAGCTGTTCCTGGCCTTGGTTGTAGTCGCCGATTTCGGGCGCCAGCCCAGGCAGTGTGGGTGACAGCAGCACGTCGTAGCGTTGGAACAGGTGCCCCATGCGGCGGGCGACGAGGTTGCGCTCCCACAGGGCGCCGAGCAGGTCGGTGGCGTGCAGCGATTTGCCCAATGCATACAGGCTCAAGGTTGCGGGTTCCAGGTACTGGGCGCTGGCTTCGCGCCCGGTGGCGGCGGCGATGGCGTCGATCCAGCCGGCGGTGTTGGTGGACCAGAAGCGGGTGTTGAGTTCGACGAAGGCTTCCCAGCTTAAGCCGATATCCGGCTGGACTTCTTCGACGTGGTGACCGAGTGCTTGCAACTGCAGCGCCGTGTTCAGCAGCGTCTGTTGCACCGCCGGGTGCAGCGTCTGGCCATTGAGTGGGTGGGTTTGCAGGGCGATGCGCAGGGCTTTGGGTTCACGTTGGCACAGCGCCACAAAACCGTGCTGCGGTGGCGCAATCTGGAACGGGTCGCCCGGCGCGGCGCCGTGGATGGCGTCCAGCAGGGTCGCGCTGTCGCGTACCGAGCGGGTCAGCACGCCGTGTACGGCCAGGCCGCTCCATACTTCGTCGACGTCCGGTCCCATGGGCACGCGGCCGCGGCTGGGTTTGAGGCCGAACAGGCCGCAGAGTGACGCCGGTACGCGGATCGAGCCGCCGCCGTCGGTGGCATGGGCCACCGGCACCAACCCTGCCGCCACGGCAGCGGCCGAGCCACCGCTGGAGCCGCCGGCGCTGCGTTGCAGGTGCCAGGGGTTGCGCGTGGGGCCGCACAGGCGGCTTTCGGTGGTGGTGCTGGTCGCGAATTCCGGTGTGGTGGTGCGGCCCAGCGGCAGCAGGCCGGCGCGGCGAAAGCGTGTCATCAGTTCGGAGTCCGCCTCGGCAGTGCAGCCCAGGGCCAGGGTGCTGCCCAGTTCGTTGCGGCGCCCGGCGGCGCTGATGCCCACATCCTTGAGCAACATCGGCACGCCGTGAAAGGCGCCGGGTGCTGCGGGTGGTTCGTCGTCCCAGGTGTCCACCAGGGCATTAATCTGCGGGTTGAGGGTGGCCATGGCGTGCAGTGCGACGCGGCGCACTTCATCGGCGCTGACGGCTTTGGCGTGGATCAGGCGCGCCAGGCCGGTGGCGTCCTGGGCAGCGTATTCGGACAGGTACATGGGTGGCTCCAAACAGGTATGATGGATACTCCTCGGTATCGCTAGATACCGATTAGTATCATGCGATACTCATGGGTATCGCTGTCAAGCGGAGATTCTGCATGCGTGTGCAACAAGCCCCTCAACTGCCGCCCCGGGAGCGAATTGTCGAGGCCGCGCAAAGCCTGTTTGCGCAGCAGGGCATCACCCGTGTGAGCGTGGATGCGATTGCCGCGCTGGCCGCCTCGACCAAGATGACGGTGTACCGGCATTTCGAAAACAAAGACGCGCTGGTGCTGGAATGGCTGCAACGCCTGACCGAAAGCTACAGCGAGGTGCTCGACAGCCTCGCGCAGCAATACCCCGACGCGCCCCGCGAGCAGTTGCTGGGCTTTACCGGGTTTATCGTGGATGACCTGCAACGCGCGGGTTATCGCGGCTGCCCGTTTACCAACAGCCTGGCCGAAATCCCCGAGCCGGATCACCCGGCACGCCAATTGATCGAGGCGCACAAGCAGCGCCAATTTGCGCGGGTCGCTACGCTGTGTGAGCAATTGGGCGCGCAAGCACCGCAAGCATTGGCGCAGGAGCTGTCTCTGCTGATGGAAGGCGCGCAGGTGGTGGCGCAAAACAAGGGGTTTGATCAAGTGGGTGAGCGGCTGCTGCACATGGTGCGCCAGCGGCTTTGAGGAGCGGGAACGCATGAGCATGATTGAAGTCAGCGACCAACCCAACCCCGACGCCGAGCGCCTGCTGGGCGATGGCCTTGCCGCGTTCAATGAGACCGTTACTGGCGGCAATGATCGTCGGCCGTTGATGGTGTTGCTCAAAGACCCGGACACCCAGCAGGTCCTGGGTGGCATCACGGGCAAAACCACCCTGGGCATGGCCTTCCTCGACCTGTTTCACTTGCCCGACTCGCTGCGCGGCTCAGGTCTGGGCAGCCAATTGCTGCAGGCCTTCGAAGAAGAAGCACGGCGCCGGGGTTGCCGGAATGCGGTGCTGTACACCTTAAGCTTCCAGGCGCCGGGTTTTTACGAGAAACAGGGTTGGGTGCGGTTTGGTGAAATACCCTGCCAGCCCGAAGGCAGCAGCCGGGTGTTTTTGTCCAAACAGCTTTGAAGCTGACGACCCCGGCGCTCTGTGCAATGATCGCACTTCGTCTCAAGGGATGGAGCCACCGCCATGTCGCTGAACACCCCGCCTCACCCTGCACACGCGCCGCGCTTCTGGCGTGATGAGCGCTTGCCGTTTATCGAGGCGCGCACCATCGCCGACGGGCGCAAGGTCACTTACACCCGTCACGCCCACGAGCACTTTTCCATCGGCGCCATCACCAGCGGGTGCAGTTATTACCACTATGGCGCGCAGACCTTCGAGATCAGCGCCGGCACGGTGGTGTTGATGAACCCCGGCGATGTGCATGCCTGCAACCCGATCCACGACCAGCATTGGTCGTATCACATGCTTTACCTCGACACACCGTGGCTCACGGACCTGCAATACCAGCTGGGTTTCAGCACCGAGCAGGGTTATCGGCCGTTCAATACCCCGCACACCCGCGACCCGCTGTTGTACAACGGCTTGATCGAGCTGTACGGGATTTTGCTGGATGAGCAGGCCGAGCTGCTGCAAAAACAGAGTGCGCTGGTGAGTTATTTCACCGAGGTGCAGCAGCGCCTGAACCCGTCGCTGACGCCGCTGCGTGAGGTCAATCACAAGCTGGAGCGCGCCGCCGAGTACATCCGTGCGCACTGCACCGAAGCGTTGAAGCTGGAAGATATTTGCCTGGCGGCCGAGTTGTCGCCGTCGTACCTGATTCGTGCGTTCAAGCAGTATTACGGGCTCACGCCCCATGCGTTTCTGGTCAACCGGCGCATTCAGTTTGCCCGCACGCAATTGCGCAATGGCGAGCTGATCGCCGATGTGGCCCTGGCCGCAGGCTTTGCCGACCAGGCGCATTTTCAGCGCACCTTCAAACTGCATTTCGCCGCCACGCCGGGGCAGTACCGCGACTTGCTCAAGCCATCAGCAAATAACCCACACTGGCCACCAGCAACGCGGCCATTGAGCGGTTGAACAGGCGCACGCCTTGCGGGTTGCTCAGGTAGCGTCGCAAGAAGGTTCCGGCGTAGGCCCAGCACGCCACCGACAGGTAGCAGATCACCAAATACAGCGCCGCAAATAACCACACTTGGCGCGCATCGCCATCGGCCACAAACAAGCCCATACCCGCCACGCAGGCCAGCCAGGCCTTGGGGTTGAGCCATTGCATGATCGCGCCGTAAAGCATTGATGGCGCGGTGGCAGTGCCTTCGGCGTCAAGCCGGCCATCATCGGCCGCGAGTTTCCAGGCCATGTACAGCAAAAAGGCGACCCCGCCCCATTGGATCAACTGGGTGAGAATCGGCCAGCGCACCAGCACTTCATGCAGGCCCAGGCCGATCAGCACCAGCAGCAAGGTAAAGCCCACGGCGGCGCCGAATACATGTTTCTGGCTGGCGACAAAACCAAAGCGTGCGCCCGAACTGAGCGCCACCACATTGACCGGGCCGGGGGTGATGGACGTGGCGAGGGCGAAGGCCGCCATGGAAATAATCAGGCTCATTGCAGTTCCTTGTTGTAAGGCCAAGTGACGATGGCCACACGGTAAAGGGCTGAACGACAGCGGTATTGAAGAAAATGCCCCTGAAGCCTTAGAGGCTTTGCCCGAGAGCGTTTTAGGTCGCCATGCACCCTTTGTGGCGAGCCTGCTTATTGTGGCGAGCAGGCTTGCCCTGCGCTGGGTGGAGAAGCCGCCCCAATCCAGGCGGTACGGTGAGTCAGGCAGAAAAAGAGCCGGGGCTGCTGCGCAGCCCAACGCAGGGCAAGCCTGCTCGCCACAACAAGCCTGTTTGTCACAACAAGCCTGTTTGCCATAACAGCCTGCTCGCCACAATGGCCCAGTCGTTATGCGGTTGGCATCTGGGTGACGATGTCTTCCAGACCCAGCACCCGGCCATCCTCGGACACAATCTCAACCTTGCGCAGCGGCTTGAGCAAGCGCGCATCCAGCAAGTGGGTGCTGCCATCAGCCGGCTGCGTGAAGGTTTCGCCCCATTGCGCCAGGGTCACCAGTACCGGCATCAGCGCACGGCCTTTGTCGGTGAGTTGATATTCGCTGCGCGCGCCCACTTCACTGGTTTGCAACAGGCCTTGCTCGACCATGTCCTTGAGGCGCGTGGCGAGGATGTTTTTTGCCACGCCCAGGTGTTTTTGGAAGTCGCCGAAGCGCGTCACCCCGGCGTAGGCATCGCGGATGATCAACAGCGTCCACCAATCCCCCACCACGTCGAGCGCGCGGGCAACCGGGCAACAGTCGCCTTCCAGGCATTTGCGTTTCATCGTCGGGCCTCCGGGCATGTTGAAATATTAGGTTGCATTATAGGACCAACAGGCTCAGGATAAAAACGGTTTCATTATTAAACCTAATTCGTCGCCTGGAGTGCATCATGGATATTCGTGGAAAAGTGGTGTTGGTTACCGGTGCCAATCGTGGCCTGGGCAAAGCGTTTGTCACCGCGCTGCTGGCAGCCGGTGCGGCCAAGGTGTATGCAGGTGCACGCGACCCGGCCAGTGTGGATATCCCCGGCAGCACGCCGATTGCCCTGGACATTACCGACCCGGCCAGCGTGCAGCGCGCCGCCGAGCAGTGCGGCGATGTGAGTGTGCTGATCAACAACGCGGGCTGGCTCAAGTACGGCTCGTTGCTGGCCGAAGACAGCATCGAGAACCTGCAGCAGCACTTTGAGGTGAACACTTTCGGCACCTTGCGCCTGAGCCGCGCGTTTGCGCCGATCCTGGCCAAACAAGGTGGCGGTGCGCTGATCAATATTCTCTCGGTACTGAGCTGGCTGAGCCCGCCCGGCTCCGGCGGCTACAGCACCTCCAAGTCGGCGCAGTGGGGCCTTACCAATGGCTTGCGCGGCGAACTGCGCGAGCAGAATACGTTGGTGATCGGTGTGCACCCGGCCTATATCGACACCGACATGGTGGCCGATGTGCAAGCACCGAAAAGCACGCCGCAGGAAGTGGTTGCCATTACCCTCAAAGCACTGAGTGAAGACCGCGAAGAAGCGTTGATTACCGACATGACCCACGCAGTAAAAGCCTCGCTGTCCACCGACAGCCCGGTGTATCTGAGCCATTGATCAACCAGCAGTGCGCGCCAAACCCGGTGCGCACCTTCCAACTGAAACAACTCAGTCTGAATGTGGGAGCGGGCTTGCTCGCGAAAGCGTAGTGTCAGTCGATGCACAGGTGACTGACCCACCGTATTCGCGAGCAAGCCCGCTCCCACATTCAGATCGCGTTACACCCCGACGATATGGCGTTACGGCCTCACAACCCGCGATTACGCAGCCATTGCAAAAAGCCCTTCTTGACCGGCACCACCGGCGCGTCCTGGGTCAGGGCTTGGGCGGCGTGTACGCGGAAATCCAACAGCGCTTTCATCGCTTCACTGATGTCGTGGCGCGCGTCCAGGCAGGGTTTGAGGTATTCATTCTCGATGCGGTACAGCGTGCAGAAGGTCTTGGCGGTGAAGTCCGCCAGCGTCGCTTGATCGGACAAAATCCCCGACTCGCCAATCACCTCGCCCGGCCCCATGCGCCCGGCTTCGAACTTGTGGCCATCCTTGATCAACATCACCGAGACCACGCCGGATTCGACGATAAACAAATGGTCGCTGACCTCCCCCGCTGGCAGGATCATCTCGCCGGCGCGGTAGGTGTGCAGGGTCATGTTCTGGCTGAAGGTGTCTTTTTCTTCCTGGCGCAGCGTGGAGAATATCGACGAACGCTCCAGCAATGCCCGTGCCTGGGACATCACCGGCGGCGCGCTGCTTTCGGTGGCCGACAGCACACCCACGCCCGCCGCTTGCAGGTGACGGAATGCCAAATCGTAAAGCTGGTTACGCACTTCACGCTTTTGGCCCATGGCCGGCACGAACCCGCTGATCTCGTATTCCACGCCGCCACTGGCCGAAGTCTTGAACGCCACGCTGGGCGCCGGTTTGGCCAGTAATGGCCGGCAGCCTTGCATCGCGCGCTCCAGCGCTTCGATCACGGTTTGCGGCCGCGCGTGCGGGCTGACTTGCAGGCTGACCGCCAGGCCAAACATGTCCGCCGGGCGTGAGAAGTTGATGATCTTGGCCTTGGCTGCCAGGGAGTTAGGGATTACCGCCATGCTGCCCTGGGAGGTTTGCAGGCGCGTGGCGCGCCAGTCGATGTCGGTGACGCGCCCTTCGGTGCCGTCAATGGAGATCCAGTCATCCACCTGATACGGCTTGGTGGTGTTGAGCACGATCCCGGAAAACACGTCGCTCAAGGTGCTTTGCAAGGCCAGGCCGACGATGATCGCCACCGCGCCGGAGGTGGCGAGCACGCCCTTGACCGGCAGGTCGAGCACATAGGCCATGGCGGCGATGATGGCGATCAAAAAAATCACCGCGCCCAGCAGGTCTTGCAACAAGCGTCCGCCGTGCCCTACCCGGTTCATCATCACGGTGCCGAGCAACACCGTGAGGGTCCGCGCGGCAAACAGCCACCAGCCGATCTGCAACGCCGTGGCGGCCAGGTGCAAGGCGGTGTTGTCACCATAGGGCGCGAGCTGCATGGGGTTCATGCCGTCGTTGAACAGCACGGCGCTGAACACCGCAAAGATCGCCAGGCGCGCCGCCAGTTTCCAGTTGGCGAGGTTGACGGAAATAAGCCGCCACACGGCGATGTCGATAAAGATCAGCGCCACGGCGCACAGCATCGGGTGATCAGCGATAAATGAGGGCATCCAGGCGACTCCAGGGTGTATGGCGAGAAGATCGCATGAATCGGCAATACTGAATAACAAAATGTGGGAACAGGCTTTGTGTGGGAGCTGGCTTGCCTGCGATGCGGACACCTCGGTATGACTGATGAACCGAGGTGATGCCATCGCAGGCAAGCCAGCTCCCACACAAGCCCGCTCCCACAGGGGTTATGTAGCAATCTTGAGGTCTGCGTTTATTTGGCGCCAGTCAGCGCGTTATAGCTGGTGAACAGGTTGCGATAGTCCGGGATATGGTTGGCAAACAAAGTGCCCAGGCCTTCGATGTCGTTGCGCCAGTCGCGGTGCAGCTCACAGGCCAGGCCGAACCAGGTCATCAGTTGCGCGCCATTGGCCGACATGCGGTCCCAGGCCGAATGGCGGGTGATCTCGTTGAAGGTGCCGGATGCATCCGTCACCACAAACACCTCAAACCCTTCCGCCAGAGCCGACAGCGCCGGGAACGCCACGCAAACCTCGGTCACTACGCCGGCAATGATCAGTTGTTTCTTGCCGGTGGCCTTGATCGCCTTGACGAAATCTTCGTTGTCCCAGGCGTTGATCTGGCCAGGGCGCGCAATGTACGGCGCGTCCGGGAACAGTGCCTTCAGCTCCGGCACCAGCGGGCCGTTGGGGCCGGTTTCGAAGCTGGTGGTGAGGATGGTCGGCAGCTTGAAGTACTTGGCCAGGTCGGCCAGGGCCAGCACGTTGTTCTTGAACTTGTCCGGTTCGATATCGCGCACCAGAGACAGCAGGCCAGCCTGATGATCAACCAGCAGAACGGCGGCGTTGTCCTTGTCCAGACGCTTGTAGGGAGTAGTCATGAGTGCTTCCTCTTTTCCATGGGCGACAGCCATCCTTGGCCGGTAAACCGGCCTGGCCATCTGGGTTGGGTGTTGCGGGGTGAATCAGTGATGCATCTGGCCGAACTGGCCGGATTGGAAGTCGGCAAAGGCCTGGTGGATCTCTTGCTCGGTGTTCATCACGAACGGGCCGTGGCCGACGATGGGTTCGTCGATGGGTTCACCGCTGAGCAACAGGAACATCGCCTCGTTGTTGGACTCCAGGGCGAGTTGATCGCCGTCGCGTTCGAACAATGCAAGCTGCCCTTCGCGCACCAGTTCCTGGCCATTGACCTGCACCGTGCCTTTGAGCACCACCAGCGCGGTGTTGCGCCCGGCGTGCAGGTCGAGGGTCACGGCCTTGCCAGCGTTGAGGCGCACATCCCACACGTCGATCGGCGTGAAGGTGCGGGCCGGGCCTTGTTTGCCGGCAAACTCCCCGGCAATCAGGCGCAGGCTGCCGGCGTTATCGGCCAGGGGCAGCGCCGGGATATCGCCGTCGAGGATGGTCTGGTAACCGGCGTCGGTCATTTTGTCCTTGGCCGGCAGGTTGACCCACAACTGCACCATTTCCAGCGCGCCGCCTTTTTGGGCAAACGCTTCGGAGTGGAACTCCTCATGCAGGATGCCTTTGGCCGCAGTCATCCATTGCACATCGCCTGGGCCAATGGTGCCGCCAGCGCCGGTGGAATCGCGGTGCTCGACTTCGCCTTTGTAGACGATGGTCACGGTTTCAAAGCCGCGATGCGGGTGCTGCCCTACGCCACGACGTGCTTGAGTCGGGGTGAAATCCGCCGGGCCGGCGTGGTCCAGCAACAGGAACGGGCTGATGTGTTTGCCCATGGTGTCGTAGGAAAACAGCGTGCGAACCGGAAAGCCGTCGCCTACCCAATGGCTGCGTGGGCTGGTGTAGATACCGATGATGTTTTTCATGGCGTTTCTCCAAAGGCGTGAAAGCAGTGCATGAACACAGCTTAAATCCGCTACCTTTACCGCGCTAGACGGC
Organism: Pseudomonas sp. Xaverov 259; assembly: GCF_019352915.1. Taxonomy (NCBI): domain Bacteria; kingdom Pseudomonadati; phylum Pseudomonadota; class Gammaproteobacteria; order Pseudomonadales; family Pseudomonadaceae; genus Pseudomonas; species Pseudomonas sp. Xaverov 259. The sequence goes on from NZ_JAAAFV010000034.1 coordinate 68,486, forward strand.
AAAAATAACCCTTAGCGTTCTATTTGGAGAACGATAGTGGAAGACCTCAACACCCTCTATTACTTCACCCAAGTGGTCGAGCATCGTGGTTTTGCCGCGGCTGGCCGCGCGCTGGACATGCCCAAGTCGAAGCTGAGCCGGCGTATCAGCCAGCTTGAAGAGCGCCTGGGCGTGCGCCTGATCAACCGCACCAGCCGGCATTGCTCGCTCACCGAAATCGGCCAGGTCTATTACCAGCGCTGCCTGGCCATGCGGGTGGAGGCCGAAGCCGCTGCCGAAGTGATCGAGCGCAACCGTTCCGAGCCCCAGGGCATTGTGCGCTTGAGCTGCCCCACCGCCCTGCTCAACTCCTGGGTCGGGCCGATGCTGACCCGCTATATGCTCAAATACCCGTTGGTGGAGTTGCACCTGGAGAGCACCAACCGGCGTGTGGATGTGATTCACGAAGGCTTTGACATTGCCCTGCGCATTCGCTTTCCGCCCTTGGAAGACACCGATCTGGTGATGAAGGTACTCGGCAACAGCACGCAGTGCCTGGTGGGCAACCCGGCGTTTGTGGCGCGCCTGTCCAGCCCGCCATTGCCGGCGGATTTGAACGGTTTGCCGAGCGTGTATTGGGGTTCGGCGCAGCGCGAATATCAGTGGGAGTTGTTTGGCGAGAACGGTGCCAGTGCGGTGATCCGGCATTTCCCACGGATGATCACCGATGACCTGTTGGCGTTGCGCCACGCGGTGTGTGCCGGGGTGGGGATTGCGCACCTACCGAGTGTGGTGGTGCGCGAAGACATTGCCGCCGGGCGGCTGGTCGACTTGATCCCCGGGTGGTCACCGAGGACCGGGATCGTGCATGCGATTTTCCCGTCGCGCCGTGGGCTGTTGCCGTCGGTGCGGACGTTGATTGATTTTCTCGGCGAGGAATTCGCACACAGCGACATGGCCTGACCGCTGATCGTTCCCACGCTCTGCGTGGGAATGCATCCAGTGACGCTCTGCGTCACGACTACCAGAACGGGACGCGGAGCGTCCGGGGCGGCATTCCCACGCAGAGCGTGGGAACGATCACCTACGCCGCTGCCAGCACCGCCCGGCGCTGGCGCAGCAGGTGGAATGCCACAAACGCTAAAACCGCAAAGCTCGCCTGGATCATGATCATCGGCGTGGCACTGCCATCGCGCAGATGGCTCAGCAACAGGCCACTGCACGTCGCGCCAAACATCTGCGAAAAGCCCATCAACCCCGCCGCCAACCCCGCACGATGGGCGTTGGGCATCACCCCGCCTGTCACCGAACCCGGCAACACCAGACCGCCGCCGAGGGTGACCAATGCCACCGGAATATCCAGGCCCAGCGCCGACAGGCCGAACAGCTCATAAATCACCACCGCCGAAATGCCGCCGACGGCGACCAACGTCACGCCCATCGACACAATCCGTTGCGGCCCCAGGCGCAGGATATTGCGTCGAGTGTAGGTGGAGCCCACGATCAGCATCGACACGATCAGGCCAAAATTAAGCCCGTACTCAAGACTGCTGAACCCCAGCAAGTTGATAAACACCGCTGATGAACCGGCGATCACCGCAAACATGGCGCCGTAGGTGCAGGCCAGCGCAACCGCATACGCACGGTATTGGCGGCCCTTGAGCAGATCCAGGTATTGCCCGCCGAGGGTGCGCCAATGCCCGGCCTTGGGGTCCAGAAAGTGATTGCTCTCGCGAAAGAACAGCAGCGCCAACACCAGCACCACGCTGCCGATCACCAGCGCCAGCAGGATCGGCGCCTGCCAGCCCAGTAGTTTGATCAGCAGGCCACCGATCATCGGCGCCACGACGATGGCGTAGAGCATGCCGATCATGGTCAACGCCAGCGCCGGCCCCGCTTCGGCCTTCCACACATCACGCACCACCGTGCGCGCCAACACCAACGCGGCGCAGGCGCCTAGGCCTTGCAGCACGCGGGCGGCGATGAACTGTTGAATGTCGCTGACCAACAGCATCGACAAGGTGGCCAGCACATACAGCGCCAACCCGCCCAGCAACACGGGACGGCGGCCGATGCGGTCCGACAGCGGCCCGAACAGCAACTGCCCAAGGCCAAAGGCCGCGACAAATGCCGACAACGCCATCAACGCCGAACCGGCTGGCGCCGCCAGCGCCTGCTCAATAGCGCCAAGGCCGGGGATAAGCAATTGGGTCGAGACTTCACCGAGCGCGGTGAGCGCCACCAGTAAAAACAACAGGCTTCGCGACGGGGCCGGGGCGTTCGACATTGGAGATATCCGGGGGCTGGATTAATTTATATTTCGACCATAATATGAGTAAAAAATTATGTCCATAATTTTTTGTCCATTGGCCACCCCTGGAGCCCGTCATGCACCCTCTTCCCCTGCGTCTTCTCACGCCCCTGGCTTTATTGATCCTCCTCGGCGGTTGCAACAGCAAGGCCGACACCGCCGCCGAAGTGCCCCTGCCGCGTCCCGTTCTGGCCGCCAAGGTAGAAGCCGCCGGCACCCAGCAAAGCGCCTACACCGGCGTGGTCGCGGCGCGCACCGAAAGCGATTTGGGCTTCCGGGTCAGCGGCAAAGTCATTGAGCGCAAGGTCGACCCCGGCCAGCACGTCACCCGTGGTGACACCCTGTTGGTGCTGGACATCGGCGACTTCGAACTGGCCCTGCGGTCGGCCAAAAACCGCGTCAACGCTGCCCAGGCGCAGTTGCGCCAGCGCCGAGATGACGAGAGCCGCTACCAGCGCCTGGCCAGTACTGGCGCCGTGTCGCGGCAGATCTTCGACCAGTCGGCGACCAACCTGCGCGTGGCCGAAGCCGAGTTAGCCTCGGCGCAATCGGATGCCAGCCAGATTGAAAACCGCCGTACTTACTCGGTGCTCAAGGCCGACGGCGACGGCATCATCACCGATGTGCGCGTGGATCGCGGCCAGGTGGTCGCCGAAGGCCAGATCGTGGCGCGCCTGGCCCATGACGGCGCCCGCGAAGCCATCGTCAACCTGCCGGAAAACCAGCGTGACCAAGCCGCGCAAAAAGCCCTGGCCTTCCCGTTCGGCGCACCGGACCAGGCCGTCACCGCCACCCTGCGCGAGCTGTCGGCGAGTGCCGACCCCACCACCCGCACCTACCGCGCACGCTACGTGCTGCATGGCGCCGTCGACCGTTTCGCCCTCGGCTCGACCATCACCGTGCGCCTGCAAGGCAACGGCCAGGCCCAGCAAACCAGCGTGCCCATCGGCGCGTTGCAGGATGCGGGGCAAGGTACCGGCGTGTGGGTGATCGGCACGGACGACAAGGTCAGCTTCGCCCCCGTCAACGTGGCCAGCCTTGGCCAGGAAGACGCCCTGCTCGACAGCGGCGTAACCCCCGGCCAAATCGTCGTCGCCCTCGGCGCGCACCTGCTGCACAACGGCGACGCGGTACGCCTGCTGCCCGCGCAAGTGCTGGCCCTCAACCGTAAACAGGACCACTGAGCATGCGCGGCATCAACCTCTCCGAACTGGCGGTCAAACACCGCGCCGTCACGCTGTTTCTGATCATTGCGATCCTCGCCGCCGGGATCTTCTCGTTCGGCAAGCTGGGGCGCGCCGAAGACCCGTCGTTTACCGTCAAGGTCATGACCATCACCGCCGCTTGGCCCGGCGCCACCGCGCAGGAGATGCAAGAACAAGTCGCCGACCGCCTGGAAAAACGCCTGCAGGAACTGGACTACTACGACCGCGTAGAGACCATCGCCCAGCCCGGTTTTGTGTCGATGCGCATGACCTACAAGGAGTCCACGCGCCCCAGCGAGATCCAGGACCTGTTCTACCAGACCCGCAAAAAGCTCAGCGACGAAGCGGCGAAGCTGCCCAAAGGCGTGATCGGGCCATTCTTCAATGACGAATATTCCGATGTGTATTTCGCCCTGTATGCGCTGGAAGCCGAGCATCTGCCCCATCGCCAGCAAGTGCAGATGGCTGAAGACCTGCGCCAGGGCTTGCTCAACCTGCCGGGCGTGAAGAAGGTCAATATCCTCGGCGAGCAGGCGCAGCGAATTTTTGTCGAGTTCTCTTATGAGCGCCTGGCCACGCTGGGCATCAAGCCCGACCAGATCTTCGCCGCCCTCGCCGCGCAAAACGCCGTGGCGCCGTCGGGTTTTGTCGAAACCGCCGGTGCCCGCGCCTATATCCGCATCGACGGCGCCTTCGACAGCCTGGCGCTGATCGAAAACGTACCGCTGGAAGTCAACGGCCGCGTGTTGCGCATTGCCGATGTGGCCAGCGTGAGCCGTGGTTATGAAGACCCGCCCAGCTACCGCATCCGCCATCAGGGCGACCCGGCGCTGATGCTTGGCGTGATCATGGAGAAACACTGGAACGGCCTGGAACTGGACAAAAGCCTCAAGGCCCAGGAAGCCAGGATCCAGGCGGACCTGCCGCTGGGGGTGAACTTCGCCAAGGTCTCCGACCAGGCGAAAAACATCAGCCTGGCGGTGAATGAATTCATGCTCAAATTCTTCGTCGCCCTGGCCGTGGTGATGGTGATCAGCCTGTTGGCCCTGGGCTTTCGCGTCGGGCTGGTGGTGGCCGCCGCAGTGCCGCTGACCTTATCCGTAGTGTTTGTGATCATGCTGCTCACCGGGCGCGAATTTGACCGCATTACCTTGGGCGCGCTGATTATTTCCCTGGGTTTGCTGGTGGACGACGCGATCATCGCCATCGAGATGATGGTGGTAAAACTCGAAGAAGGTTTTGACCGGATTCACGCCGCCACGTTTGCCTGGAGCTCCACTGCGGCGCCGATGCTCACCGGCACGTTGGTGACCATCATCGGCTTTCTGCCGGTGGGGTTTGCGCGCTCCGGCGCCGGGGAATATGCCGGCAATATCTTCTGGATCGTCGGCTTTGCGCTGATTTCATCCTGGCTGGTGGCCGTGGTGTTTACGCCGTACCTGGGCGTGAAGTTGCTGCCGCAGATCAAAGCGGTGCCGGGCGGCCATGACGCGATTTACGCCGGGCGTTATTACCAGAAACTGCGCAGCCTGGTTCAAGCCTGCGTGCGCCAACGCTGGCTTGTCACTGGCCTGGTGGTCGGCGCCTTTGTGCTGTGCGTGCTGGGCATGGGCGTGGTGAAGAAGCAGTTTTTCCCCAACTCCGACCGTTCCGAGCTGATCCTTGAGGTGTATATGCCGCCCGGCAGCGCCTTCAAAAGCACCGAGGCGGTGGCGGCGCAGCTGGAAAAAGCCTTGCTGCAAGAGCCGCAAACCAGCCTGGTCGACACCTATGTAGGCGGCGGCGCACCACGCTTTTTCCTGTCGCTGAACCCCGAACTGCCCGACCCGGCGTTTGCCAAGCTGATTGTGCAAACCCCGGATTCCCATGCCCGCGATGCACTGAAACTGCGCATGCGTGAACGCATTGCCGCCGGCGAATTCCCGGCAGCGCGGGTGCGCGTCACACAGTTGCTGTTTGGCCCGCCGGTACCGTTTCCGGTGGTGTTTCGTGTGTCCGGGCCGAACCTGGATGTGCTGCGCGGGGTGTCCGAAGACGTGCGCCGCGTCGTGGCGGCCAACACACTGACCAAGGACGCTTTCCTCGACTGGGGCGAGCGCACCAGTGGCTATCGGCTGGTGCTGGATCAAGACCGCCTGCGCCTGCTGGGCTTCACGCCCAACGAGGTCAAATCGCAGCTCAACGCCTTGCTCAGCGGCAACCCGATCACCGAAGTGCGCGAAGGCAACCGCACCGTGTCGGTGGTCGCGCGCGCCCAGGGCAACCAGCGCGAGAACCTCGGCAACCTCAACAACATGACCCTCACCAACAGCGCCGGCACCTCGGTGCCGCTGGCCCAGGTCGGGCATTTTCAGGCGGTGATGGAAGAGCCGATCCTCAAGCGGCGCAACCGTGCAAGCACCGTGGAAGTGCGCGCCGACATCATCGACGGCGTGCAACCGCCCGACGTGGAAATGGCCGTGTACAAAGACCTGCAACCCTTGATCGCCAAGCTACCCGCCGGTTACCAGATCGACATCGGCGGCCCGGTGGAAGAAAGCGCCAAGGCCAACGTGGCGCTGGCGGCACTGTTCCCGATCATGATTTTACTGACCCTCACGGTGATCATGTTCCAGGTGCGCTCGTTCGGCGTGATGTTCATGGTCTTCGCCACGGCGCCGCTGGGCTTGATTGGCGCGGTACCGACCTTGCTGCTGTTCAACCAGCCGTTCGGCTTTAACGCGATTCTGGGCCTGATCGGGATTGGCGGTATTTTGATGCGCAACACGCTGATTTTTACCGACCAGATCCGCCAGAACCAGGACCATGGCATGGCGGTGCGCGAGGCGATTATCGAAGCCACCGTGCGCCGGGCGCGGCCGGTGATCCTGACCGCATTGGCCGCCGCGTTGGCGTTTATTCCGTTGACGCTGTCGGTGTTCTGGTCGTCCCTGGCCTACGTGCTGATTGGCGGGGTGCTGGTAGGAACCGTGTTAACGCTGCTGTTCCTGCCGGCGCTGTGCAGCCTGGTGCTTGGGCGTGAGCGCACGAAGGCCGTTGAAACTTCCCACGTGAACGCCGGATAAGCTCTACAGAGTTGTCCTGAAAATCTCTGCAAAGTCCTTCGCCTGATCACACAGTGCGAGGGATTGCAGATGGTTTTTCCGACTTACAAGGTTGTCTTTTGATCGCCGCCACCGGCCAGACCATTGGCCTGTTGGTGCTGGCGGCCATGGATTCGAAGACGCGCGACGTCGAGTCCGTGCTTGGCGATTTCCGGCGTTGCCTGAATTCATACGACAGCTGGGCGCAGAGCTTCTTGAGCTTTTCGGCGCTGGATGTCGAGCAGGTGTTCAAGGTCGGCAATGAAGTGGCGCTGGTCGCGCCGATCGACCGCTCGATCATTCCCAGCACTACTGTCGCCACCTGCCAGGCCAACGGCACGTTGACCCTGGTGCATATGTTCCAAAGCGCGCGTTTTGTGCCCATCGGCAATACGCCGGTGGTGCTGCAACGCGTCGATCCCAACGGTGGCCCACTGGGCGAGCCGATCCACAAGACCATCGGCCCCAGCGGCATTCTCGAAATCACCGAGTGTGATCGCAACCAGCAGTACCGGGTCAATTTTTACCCCAATGTTTCCTCCGAACACTTCAAGGCGTTGTACGCCTCCTATCAGTCGGTGATCGCGCCGCTGGAAGGTTGGCTGCGCAGCGAGTGGAGCGGCACGTTTGCACCACTGTGGCAGGACTACTCCGAGGCAAACTTCCTCAAACGTTATCTGTTGCTGGACCAGGCTTACGCCAAGGGGTTTGGCGAGGCGCTGTACTCACTCTGGGACAGCCTCAAGCAGCTGTTTGAGTGGCTTGCACACCCGCTGGACAATGCTGAAAAGCTGCTGAGTTATCTGTCCCAGGCCGAGTTTGAACAGCTGCTGAATGTGAGCGCCGAGGCGCTTGCGAAAGGTCTGTTGGTGCTCAGCGATGAGCCGCTGTTGTTCATCTACCTGTCGGCCATGGTCAGTTGGATGCGGTTGTTGCCGCCCGCGTACATGAACGAGTTGCTGGGTGAGATCAGCGCCGACGTGCTGATCAACCTGATGCTGGCCCTGGCCACGGGCGGTATGGGGATTGCGATACGCATGAGCGCCCAGGTGCTGGGCGGCATCAAGTCTCGGCGTGCGCGTGAGTGGTTGGAGCAACTGGCCGGGCAATTCGGTAAATCTCGCCTGGGTGAGCATGTCGAGGCCGCCAAGCCGATCTTGCTGGGCAGTGGCCAGACGCCGATCAAGACCGTGCCGGTTGCGCCGCTGAAGGCTGGGGATCAGTTGGTTGCCAACCCGGTGCCGGCGGTGCGCGGCAAGACGCAGCAGACCGCGTTGGTGCGCCAGGAACCTGTGGATGATGTGCCGGCTTCGGGCAAGAACCTGAATGGCGATGCTGCATCTGCGTCGGACAAAACCGTTACCAATGGTTGCCCGGTGTCGATGGTTACCGGCGAGGAATTGCTGACACTCACTGATGGCTCGTTGGATGGGGTTTTGCCGTTTGAGTGGACGCGGGTGTATCGCACCAGTGCGGTGGAAGTGGATTGCGGGTTGGGGTTTGGCTGGAGCCATTCGCTCGCGCAGCGGTTAGTGGTTTCGGGTGATTCGGTGGTGTGGACGGATCATGAGAACCGCCGTACCGAGTTTGTGCTGCCTACCGCCGCTCGACCGGCGATTACTAATAGCTTGGCCGAAGCGGCGATCTATTTGGGTGACGTGCCCGATGAACTGGTGCTGGCTCAGGCGTCGCGCTTTTATCACTTCCACGATGGCGTGCTGGTTGCCATCAGCGATGCGTATGACAACCGGTTGCGGGTTTTTCACGATCGTTTGGGGCGGGTTGAGCGGCTGGATAACGGTGTGGGGCGCTCGCTGTTTCTGCGTTATGAGCTGGGCCGCATTGTGGCGGTGGACTATCAGGTTCATCGGGCCAAAGGGCATGAGCCCTTCGAATGGGTGACGGAGCAGAAGGTTGTTTCCTACGCCTATGACGACCTTGGCCGATTGGTTTCTGCG